>NZ_JBFUGI010000015.1:0-183243 GCF_056402995.1 Mesorhizobium sp. P3_A8
TTGGCGAACCAATTCGGTTTGTCTCTGAGCCACCGATGCCGCCGTTGCCTCCCCTTCATTTCGCCGAGCGCACCAACGACCTCTCGAACGGGCTGATCTGGCCGAAGGACGGCTGAAGCCTCGATCGCCTATGCCGCAATGGCGCGTCGCGCGTTTCTTCCCCTGGGCAAAGCCCATTCCTCGCGGAACCAAGAAACGCGCGCCTGCGCCATCCTCCGCTTTGCTTCGGTCGCAAGCGATGCGGCGGCGGTCGCCTTCGGCCTCGCGATCGCCATCGAGGTCGCATGGTGCGGGCTCGGAAACGAAGAACGGAGACTGAAAATGGCTACCATCGGCACTTTCAAGAAGACAAATGCGAACGAGTTCACCGGCGAGATTGTCACCCTCAGCGTCCAGGCCAAGGGCGTACGCATCGTCCCCGACACCCGGGCCAGCGGCGAAAACGCTCCAAGCCACCGCGTGGTGGTCGGCAAGGCCGAAATCGGCGCCGCCTGGTCCAAGCGCTCCAACGAAGGCCGCGACTATCTTGGGCTCAAGCTGGACGATCCGAGCTTCACCGCTCCGATCTACGCCAACCTCTTCGCCGACGAGGAAGGCGAGGGCCACAGCCTCATCTGGTCCCGCCCCAACCGCCGCAACGGCGAGTGAATTGGCAAACGCCTCGCCCGGTCCCGGGCGAGGCGTCCCCTGCCGGTGATCGCGCAGGCTTACCGCGCCGCCGACCCCTGTAAACGGGCTTCCTGTCGTCGGATGCGTTGCTTGATACGCGATGGCGTGACGATGGTCGAGCGCGGCTATCACCAATTGCTGCGCGCGCCGGCGCCACTCCCTGAAGGCCTCTTGGCAGTGCGAAATAGCGTCCCACAATTGCGCACCTGATCACCGTCCCCGAGCTCCTCCATCCTTGCCATCGATCGCCGTTCAACCGCAACGGCCGCAAGGAGACATCCCATGAATGCCGACGCCGCGCCATTGCCGCCCCGCTACCTGCGCACTTCGGAAGCAGCCCATTTCCTCAGTCTTTCCGCGCGTACGCTGGAAAAACACCGCACCTACGGCACCGGGCCTGCCTATCGAAAACTCGGCGGCCGCGTCGTCTACGCCGTCGACGACCTCCAGGCCTGGGCCCAGCGCGGCGCCATGACGTCGACATCCGATCCGCATGGCTCTGTGCTGCCAGCCAAGCCTCAAGCCGCCCGCCTGATCGCCTATGCCGGGCGCGAGAGGCGCTGAGCTCGCCGATCTTCCCTATGTCTGGACGCACACGCCAACCGTCGGAACGCGGACAGCTTGATCTGTTCCACGCGCTGCCCGGTGTTGTCGCGCCACGCGATGCGCAGGACCTCATGGCCTATCCCTTCTTCTCGCTTGCCAAATCCAGGCGCATCGCGCCGATCGACTTTCGCGCCGGCGATGTGGCTATCCGTGTCGAAGCGATGCCCGACCACGGCATGGCGACGATCTGGGATGCCGATATCCTGATCTGGGCCGCGAGCCAGATCGTCAACGCGCGGGACGCCGGATTGCGCACGTCGCGCCTGATGGCCGCGACGCCATACGAAATGCTTACCTTCGTTGGCCGCGGTGTCTCGAAGCGAGACTATTTGCGCCTCAAGGCGGCGCTCGATCGCCTGCAGTCGACAAGCGTCGTCACCTCCATTCGCCAGCCCGCCGAAGGCCGGCGCCATCGCTTCTCATGGATCAATGAATGGCAGGAGCGCTTCGATCGAAACGGCCGCCCGCTTGGCGTCGAGTTGATCCTGCCCGATTGGTTCTATCGCGCCGTCATGGATGACGCGCTGATCCTGACAATAGACCGGGCCTATTTCGGGCTGACGGGCGGCCTGGATCGCTGGCTCTATCGGCTGGTGCGCAAGCATGGCGGACGCCAGCGCGCCGGTTGGCGTTTCGACATCCGGCACCTGCATCAGAAGTCCGGCAGCCTCTCGCCGCTCAAGCGCTTCGCCTTCGAGCTGCGTGACATCGTGCGCCGCCAGCCTTTGCCGGGATATCTGCTGTTCACGGAAGTCGAAGCCAGCGGCCGTGTGTTGCTGGCGTTCGAACCGGCGCCCGCGCCGGTTGACAGGGTCGTGCCATCGGGAACCCGAACTATCGTGCCATCGGGAACCACATCCTCGTGCTTTCGGGAACCGCGATCGGCCTTAAGGGACGGGCCGGCAACGGAGAATCGCGCTCTTAACTTAGAGTCTAACTCTCAATCTAACAGTCTTGCGCGCAAGCTGCGGAATAGCGGTGGGGAGCAGAGGCGGCGGTGCGTTGGCCGGCGCGAGGGAGACGACACATGACGTCGTCTAGCCAATCGACGCCGCGCGACAACCTCACGACGGTCGAGCTGATCTGGATCGAGAAGCGGATCGAGCATCGCATCCGCTTCGGACGTGCTGCCGATGAGACGATCATCGACAAGCAGCGCCGCGTCGTCGGATTTGCGCCAGGCAGTGTTTTTGCGTTCGTGCGCTGGGCGGCGAATGACTTCGGCACTGTCGTTTCGCGCATCGACATCGTGCGCGCGGTGTTGCCCGCTGAACCGTATCAGACGCTGCCTTACATCCGGCCAGGCGGCGAGATCCTGCTCAAGATCGCAGGCTGGGACAAGGTTGAGCGGGTTCTCCAACGGATCGATGCGATCGAGGCGATCGGTCTCGATCCGGCCGAGGCCGCACCGGACTATTGGCGTCAGACCCAC
Source organism: Mesorhizobium sp. P3_A8 (assembly GCF_056402995.1). Classification (NCBI taxonomy): domain Bacteria; kingdom Pseudomonadati; phylum Pseudomonadota; class Alphaproteobacteria; order Hyphomicrobiales; family Phyllobacteriaceae; genus Mesorhizobium; species Mesorhizobium sp. P3_A8. The sequence continues at coordinate 2,708 of NZ_JBFUGI010000015.1, forward strand.
AACCGACTGATTGCCGGCGCAACGCCGCGTGTCTATTCGCTCGAGCAGCATCGGGCCTTTCTGTTGCGCAAGCGGGTGACCTCATGAGCCGCGCCGCTTGCATAGCGGCGGCGCTGGCGGCCGTCGTCGCGACGGTCGCTCCGGCTGTCTTCCAGATGCCGCAGGTGCTGCTGTGGAACGCGTCGGCCAGCGCGCCTCTTGGGCTCTATGCGATCCGGAAAATGGCCGTACCAACGGCAGGCGCGCTCGCTGTCATCGCACCGCCAGACAAGGTCGCTCGGTTCGCCGCCAAGCGTGGCTACCTTCCGCTCGGCGTGCCGATGCTGAAACACATCGAGGGCCTTCCTGGGAGCCAAGTCTGCCGCCTCAGTCGCGTCATCACGGTGAACGGGCTTGCGGTGGGTGCTGCATTGGAGCGTGACCGCAAGGGGCGCGCGCTGCCGGACTGGCAGGGCTGCCGCACCATCGCCGCCGCCGAAATCTTCGTCATGAACCGGAAGGTCGGCGACAGTCTCGACGGTCGCTATTTCGGCCCGTTCCCGGCGAGCTCGATCGTCGGCCGCGCGCTGCCGCTTTGGACCGACGAGAGGGGCGATGGCCACTACACCTGGCTCGCTCCTGCGAACTGAAATTCCGCCCAGCCAACAAGAGAAGGAGATAATCCATGGCCGAGATCGGCGTCTTCAAGAAAACAGATTCGGGTTATTCCGGACGCATTCGAACGCTGCTCGTGGACGCCGAGCTGGTGCTCGTGCCAACCAAAATATCTGACGGCAAAGCGCCGGATTTTCGTATCCACATCGGCGACGGCAGCGGCCCCGAGGTCGGCGCGGCCTGGAAGGAAACCGGACAGACGGCCGGCGACTATCTGTCGTGCCGGTTGGAAGATCCGCTGTTTGGCCGGCGCTTTCGCGCCGGTCTCTTCCGAACCGACGACGGCTCCTGGTCGCTGCGCTGGATCCGGCCCAAAGCGCGGCCGGAGCCTGCTCGATGAGTGGGCCATCAGCGCCGAACTGTGCGAACGGAAGCCGCGCCCTCAGTCGGTTGCCTGGTCGGCGAGAAGCACTTTGCCTTATCGGTGGCATGCTGATCGTCTGTCACGCAATGACGGGGGCCTTCGCACAATCCGCGCCGGCCCCACGCAAATCCGCGGACGATCCTTACGCCGCGCCCATTGCCGAGGCGTCGCATCGCTTCCGCCTTCCCGAGCGCTGGATACGGGCAATCATGCACCTCGAAAGCGCCCGCGACCCGCGCGCCGTGTCGCGAAAGGGGGCTTTGGGCTTGATGCAGATCATGCCCGCAACCTTTGCCGAGCTGCGCCTTCGTCACCGGCTCGGCCGTGATCCCTATGATCCGCGCGACAACATCCTTGCAGGCGCCGCCTATCTTCGCGAGTTGTATGATCGATACGGTTCACCGGGCTTTCTGGCCGCCTACAATGCCGGACCGGGGCGTTACGAAGCCTCCTTGAAGGGCCGTCCGCTGCCGGCTGAGACCCGGGCCTATGTTGCGACGCTTCGCCCTTTTTGGGGTGGCGGTGATGCACCCGGCGCGCTCACCGCCGGTCCTGCCAAGGCCGTCAGCTGGAAGGCTGCGCCGCTGTTCATAGTGCCGTCCACGTCCATGGCCGCTTCCGGTCTTCCGTCCGGCGAAGACGCTTCCGTCGAGGTTTCGTCGTCACCGTCGGTGCGCAAACTTTTCGCGGCCGGTTCGCAGCCGCGCCAGCTGTTCACTGGGTCCGACGTGCGGACATCGCAGCGATGACGAAGCCTCCGTCAGATCGCCCCCTGGGGTCTCTTTTGACGTCGCAGCCTGTGAGGCGCGCCGGGCAAAAGGCAACAACCGAGGGATGGCAAGATAAAAGGGCGCACATTGCGCGGCGGTCGGTTGGTTGTATTTGCTGGGCTTCTTGCCGCTTTCCGCACATTGCTGCGAACAGGCGCAATGTGCTGAACGCATGCAAATCATTGTATTTGCTATACTTTTGGCAGGGTGAGGGCGCATGCGATGCCCGATGAGGGCGAGTTCCGCGTCCGTCCAGGTCGCATTCGCTCGACACGAGCCCAATCGTCGCGGCCCTTCATCGCCCAAGCTCTTGCTGCCGTTCAGAAGTCTGGCGGCGGCGTGTCGCGGGCCGGAGGGATCGGGTCAGGCAAGCGCTCGCAGTTCGGACGTGGCAGGGCAGCGAGCGTCCAGGCCAACCGCTTGCTTACCGGCCGCTCCCGCGTCGCCATGATCAAGGCCCGCGTGGTTCGTCATTCGAAGCGTGGCGCGCCACTGGCGATCCACCTCAACTATCTGCGGCGCGAGGGCGTCACACGCGACGACGCGAGAGCCCGCATGTTCGGACCAGAAGTCGACGAAGCGTCGCCCCCGGATTTCGTCGCGCGCTGCAACGACGACCGGCATCATTTCCGCTTCATTGTCTCGCCCGAGGATGCCGTCGAAATGGCCGACCTGAAATCCTTCACCCGCGATCTCATGGGTCGCATGCAACAGGATCTCGGCACGGCGCTCGACTGGATCGCGGTCGATCATTGGAACACCGACAATCCGCATGTCCACGTCATCCTGCGCGGCCGGGCCGACGACGGACAGGACCTGGTGATCTCACGCGACTACATCAGCCGGGGAATGCGCGATCGCGCCAGCGACCTGGTCACGCAGGAGCTTGGCCCCCGGTCCGATCTCGAAATCCGCCGGCATGTCGAGCGTCAGGTCGACGCCGAGCGGTGGACCGGGCTCGACCGCCAGTTGCTCCGGGACGCACGCGACAACGGTGTCATCGATCTCGCGCCGCATGCCGATCGCCAGCCTGATGAATTCATCGTGCTCAAGGTGGGGCGGCTGCGCAGACTGGAGACACTCGGGCTTGCCGAGCAACTCGGTCCCGGCCAATGGGTTGTCAGCGACAGCGCGGAGGCAACGCTGCGTGCGATGGGTGAGCGCGGCGATATCATCAAACGCATGCAGCGCGCATTCTCGGCCCGCGATATCGAGCGCGCGAGCGCCAGTTATGTAATCGCGGCCGAGACCATTGATGAGACGATTATCGGCCGCCTGATCGAGCGCGGACTGGATGACGAACTCAAGGGCACCGCCTATGCGGTCATCGATGGCGTCGACGGCCGTTGCCATCACGTCCGGCTCGCCGATATCGAGGCGGCGGGCGATGGTGCGCCGGGCTCGATCGTCGAGCTGCGCACATTTGAGGACGCCCAGGGACGCCGGCGGGCGGCGCTTGCCGTGCGCTCCGATCTCGACATCGGCGGACAGGTCGATGCGGACGGGGCGACCTGGCTCGACCGGCAGGCGCTCGCGCGTCCCGCGGCGGCACTATCGGATGGCGGCTTCGGCGCCGAGGTCCGCCTGGCGCTCGAAAGGCGCGCCGAGCACCTGGTCGGACTGGGGCTGGCTGAGCGGAAGCCGGGCGGAACAGTCTTTGCGCGCAACTTGATCGGCACGCTGCGACAACGGGAACTCGACGCGCTCGGAAGCAGGCTGGCAGCCCAAAGTGGCCGGTCGTTCAACCGTGCCGGCAGCGGCGACTTCGTGTCCGGCACCTACAGCCAGCGCTTTGCGCTCGCATCTGGCCGTTTCGCGATGATCGATGACGGCCTCGGCTTCCAGCTTGTGCCCTGGACGCCTTCTTTGGAGCGCCATCTCGGCAATCACGTCTCCGGTGTTGTCCGCGCTGATGGCGGCACCGATTGGAGTTTCGGCCGCAAGCCTGGTCTCGGCCTGTGACCGCGCTCTCCCTTGCGCCGGGGATCTTGGGCTGCCGATCCCCTGTCTTCCTTGCCGGCAGCGCGACGCGACGCGATCGGTGCGAGACGGCTGTTGAATCTCGCATCAACCTTGCTGACTTTTCGCCACGAGGAGGAACCAATGTCGGGAACGAAAGTCCTTTGGGGGCAGATCGTCATTGTCTTCCTGATTGTGCTCTTGACGATCTGGGGATCGACGCAATGGTCCGCGTGGCAACTGGGCTATCAGCAGCAACTGGGGGTGCCGTGGTTCGTCATCGGCGGCATGCCAGTCTACTATCCGCCTGCCATCTTCTGGTGGTGGTATTTCTATGATGCCTATGCGCCTGGCATCTTTGCGCGTGGCGGCCTCATTGCCGCCTCGGGCGGCTTCATCGCGATCGCCGTGGCGATCGGCATGTCGCTCTGGCGTGCCCGCGAGGCGACGAAGGTCGTGACCTACGGTTCCGCCCGCTGGGCCGATAGGAGCGAGGTGCAGGCGGCAGGCCTGCTCGCGCCGGACGGCGTGGTGCTGGGCCGGTACGGGCCGCACTATCTACGCCATGACGGGCCGGAGCATGTGCTTTGCTTTGCCCCGACGCGTTCGGGCAAGGGTGTCGGCCTCGTCGTGCCGTCGCTGCTGACCTGGCCCGGCTCGGCCATCGTCCATGACATCAAGGGCGAGAACTGGAGCCTCACCGCCGGCTTCCGCGCCCGGCACGGCCGGGTGCTGCTGTTTGATCCGACCAATGCAAGATCGGACGCTTACAACCCTTTGCTCGAGGTTCGCCGTGGTGAATGGGAGGTGCGCGACGTGCAAAACATCGCCGACATTCTTGTCGATCCGGAAGGCTCGCTTGAACGGCGCAACCATTGGGAAAAGACGAGCCACGCGCTTCTGGTCGGCGCGATCCTGCATGTGCTCTATGCCGGACCGGACAGGACCCTGGCCGGCGTCGCGGCATTCCTCTCCGATCCCAAGCGGCCGATCGAAGCGACCCTGGCAGCGATGATGACGACGGCGCATCTGGGGCAGGGCGGACCCCATCCCGTTATCGCCAGCGCCGCACGGGAACTGCTGAACAAGTCTGACAACGAACGCTCCGGCGTGCTCTCGACCGCGATGTCCTTCCTTGGGCTCTATCGCGATCCGGTGGTGGCGCAGGTGACCCGCGCCTGCGGCTGGCGCATCGCCGATCTGGTCGCCGATTCTCGTCCGGCGACGCTCTACCTCGTTGTTCCGCCCTCCGACATCAGTCGCACCAAGCCGCTGATCCGTCTCATCCTCAACCAGATCGGCCGCCGCCTGACCGAGGATTTGCAGGCGAGGGCGGATCGCCATCGATTGCTTCTGATGCTGGACGAGTTTCCGGCGCTCGGACGACTCGACTTCTTCGAATCCGCGCTCGCTTTCATGGCCGGCTATGGGCTGAAGAGCTTCCTGATCGCGCAGTCTCTCAATCAGATCGAGAAGGCCTACGGGCCGAACAATTCCATACTGGACAATTGCCATGTGCGCGTCAGCTTCGCGACCAATGACGAGCGCACCGCCAGACGTGTCTCCGACGCCCTTGGTACGGCAACCGAGCTGAAGGCGATGAAGAACTATGCCGGTCACCGGCTCTCGCCATGGCTCGGTCATCTCATGGTTTCGCGCTCGGAGACGGCGCGGCCATTGCTGACGCCCGGCGAGATCATGCAATTGCCGCCTGGTGACGAGATCGTCATGCTGGCGGGCACGCCGCCGATCCGCGCGAAGAAGGCGCGCTATTTTGAAGACCCGCGGTTGCGAGAGCGCATCCTGCCGCCACCCGCACCTAGGGCGCGAGCCGAGCCGGAGCCTGACGATTGGACAACGCTTCCGTTGCCGCTTCCGCCAGCGGGGATGGCTGCCGCGCCCGTCGCGGTGAAAACCCAGCAGGAATCGACGGATTCCGAGTTGCGGCGTCAACCCGAACTCGATCCCCCGGCCACGGCGGAGCCGCCGCTCGTCAACGAATTCGAGATCGACGCGCCTGACGAGGCGGATGATCTCGCTGCAAGCAGCAGCCGGATGGCTGGCCTTGTGCGGGGCGTGGCGCGTCAGATCGCGCTCGATCCGGACGATGGCATGGAGCTGTGACGACTGTGCCGGCGACGAAGAAAAAGGTGCAGATTTCTGTCTATCTTGATCCTGCCGTGATGGCGGCGCTGCTCGACTATGCTGCCCGGCGCGATCGCTCGCAGTCGCTCATCGCTGAAGCGGCGATCGCCTCTTTCCTCTCGCCCGACGCCGACGCGCAAAGCGAGGCGGCGATCTCCAGGCGTCTCGACCGGGTCGACCGCCGGATCGCGCGGCTGGAGCGCGATGTCGGCATCTCGATTGAAACGCTGGCGGTGTTCATCCGCTTCTGGCTCGCGACCACGCCTGCCTTGCCGGAACCGATGGCGCAGGCGGCGCGCGCCAAGGCAAGCGAGCGCTACGATGCATTCGTCTCTGCTCTTGGCAGGCGCCTGGCCAAGGGACCGACCTTGCGGCAGGAAATCCCCGAAGACGTTGTGCCGTCCAGCGATGCGGAATGACGATGAAAGGCATGTCGGCAGAGGCGCCGCCCACGCTAGGGCGGCGGCGCCCGCTCTGTTGATGCCGGCTGGGTTCTGCTGCTGATGGCGCTCAGTTGGCGGCTCCGCACAATTGCGACGTCGTCAGTCCTGGCGGCACGTTTTCCGTGGGACCAAATCCGTACTTGGCCATGAGGGTGGCGATCGTGCCGTTTGACATGACCTTCGCCAGACCCTGATTGTAGAGGTCGCGCAGTTCGCCATCGTCCTTCCTGAACGCGATCGCGATGTAGCTGATCGACTTCTCGTCCGTCGTGAACGGGCTGGCGCGCTCCAGGTCGGGGGTCCTGTTGCCGGCCAGCAGCCCGATCACCGTCGGGGACGAGAACACCGCGGCGTCGATGCGGCCGGCGCGCAGTGCGGCGATGTTGGTCTCGATATCGGGGAACTGCAGGATGCGGTCCTCCGGCACGCCCTCGGTGATGGCGTTCTTGATGACATTGCTGCCGCGGCCGCCGCCCATGATCGCGTCGGATTTCTTGGCAAGATCCGCATAGCTATGGATCGCCTTGGGGTTGCCGGCGAGCACGATCGCCGCGTCGTCCGATCTCAGGTCGGGCGCGCCGAAGGCGACCTGTTGGCATCGCTCCGGCGTTATCGACAGGCCGGATGCGACGGCATCGAAACGCCCGGCCATCAGGCCCGGGATCAAGGCGCCGAACTCGGTGACCTCGAAGTCGACCTGCTTGACGCCGAGATCGGCGAAGGCAGCTCTGAGGAGATCCGGATGCCAGCCGAGCAACTCGCCGGTTCCCTCCTTCTTGTAGCCCCACGGCGAGCGGTTATGGATGCCGATGACGATGCGTCCTTCCTTCAAGACGCGTTCTTTCGTGGTCTCCGCCGCGGCCGGTAGTAGAGATCCAACAAGCGCGGCATAGGCGATGCAGGCCAGGCCAATGGCGGCAGATCGGGCTCGAAATTTCATCGGTGCAGTCCTCCCGTGAGATTGAGTTGTTGCGCGCAGGCGTTCCGCCTCAGCCGCGCGACGCTACGTTTGAAGGCGGCAATTCGTCAATATAGATATACAAAATATGTACAGAATATTGCGATATCAGCAGTGAGGGCTCTCGCTCGTGGCGACGAGGGGAATACGTTTGTTCGTGAGTTGCGATTGGGTTGATGGTGGAATTCGCGGCCTTGATCTACGCGGCCTGGTGCGTATTTCCTCCAGGTCGCCGTTGCCAACCCTGGAGGCGACGAAACGCCATCCAGAGGGCTCCCGCGCAATCGTGACAAGGCAGCCTCGCTCTTCGGCGCCTGTCAACAAGGTGCTCACCAACAAGAAACTGCTGCCGACATCGGAGCATAAACTCTACGGCCTGCGGCACACTTTCGAGGATCGGGCTGACGGCAGTTGAGGCGCCTGAGGAAGCAATCGCTCCCTTTATGGGCCGCAGATGTATGCGGCCGAAATACGCGCCGCACCATCCTTGGCGCAGAGGCGCCTGTGTGGCTTCAAAGAATCGCCTCTATTCGACCCGCGAGGATCAGACTGATGGGAACGTAGGGTTTATCGTCTTCTTGTTTGTTATCTGCCAGCTTGCTCTGAGGACCATTTGACCCGTTTCGCCAGGAATTCAGCGAAAGGCTTTACATTCATCCCAACGCTAGCCTGTTCAAGCCCAGCGAGGTATGCCTTCCGGTCCTCCACTCTCACCACTGTCCAGGCATAGCCGCCTGATGCCAGCATGGCATTCATCAGAAAGCGAGCCACGCGTCCGTTTCCGTCAGGATAAGGGTGAACATAGCCGAGAAGCCAATGCCCCAGAACAGCGCGAACTGCGGGGTCTGCTTCGGCTTCTAGTAGATCGAATAGCGCATCCATGCCGTCGAGTACCGCCTCCACACGCGGCGGTACGTGAGATGACCCCTTGAGATACACAGGGTGGTTTCGATAACCGGCGAGAGCGCTCGCTTTCAGTATGCCTGCACTCACTGAGGGCGCGAAGAGCTCCCTATACCATTCGCGATGCGCATCCCTTGTCAGTTTACCCGCAGGTGCGCCGTCGATAATCGCGGCAACCGCATCCTTGACCTTTTGGAACGCCTGATAGTAGCCGCGGGCGGCCAGCGCATCGCGGTTCTTACGATCTGCTTCATCGATCTCTGGATTCCAGCCGCCATCGCGCACGCGATCGATCAGTTCTGGCGTAACGCTGTAGCCTTCAATCGACAACGAATGATAGGCATCGCTCTCATAAATATCTTCCACGAATTTCATATAGCTATCCTTGTCGGACGGCAGCCCGGGTGCTTTCGGGAAAATTTCGGCCACCGCATCGCGCTGTGATTCCCAGATGGCGTGGAGCCTTGTCACGATCGGCGGCGCGCCTGACGTGATGGCAGTAACGCCGACCTGCCCGGCGAAAGGATCGGACTCTCGAATGTCATAGCTTGCAGCCTTGAACGCGGCGACGATCTCGTCAGAGAAGGCATCGCGCCCTATGCGCCGAAACGCGCCGGCAAGCCGCCCGGCGATAGCCGAATGGCCTCCATCGAGCAAAAGCCCTAGCACGCCTGAGACACTGCGTAATGAAGCCATAGCAACCTGGGCTTCGATTGGGTAACGCTGGAAGAATGCCTCGGGCACACGGACGAGGGCGGCATTGACGGGAAACAGGCGCAAGCCGTTCTTCTCCGTCAGGTTTTCAGGCATATCCTTGATTTTGAGGTCGTATAGCGATGTGCCAAACAGCAGGTCGATTTTATTGTTGCCTCCGTAAGGGCTGCTGACCACCACCTGCGGTGGGATCGCAGCAGCCTCTGCGTGCAGGAGCAATGATTGCTCGGGAGAAAGGTACCACGCCTTCCCGAAACGCTCGTTGCAATACATCGCGCAAAACTCCCAGAAGCTGGCATACCAAGGCGTCGTGTCTTGCTCCTGCGCTTGCGGTCCGGTGGACATCAACCACCCTTTGATCACCTCACGGAGGAATCCGTTTTGGAGTAGGCGTTCACGATGGACCCGGGTGATCTCTTGAGATTTGAAAATGCGGCGCCCTCCTGCCTGCAGGTCCTGAAGGATGGCGAGGGATTCCGCGAGTTTTTCGTGAGGCTTAGCCATGGCTGTGCCCTTGCAAGTTTCTGGTGCCGTTCAAATACAAGTATATAGAGATGTGTGATCGCAAGTCAATTACGCTGCGCAAATACAAGTTTTTGGTGATGTGTCATTACAAGTTTTTGACGCTGGACAGACGAGAAAAATCTTAAATCTCAATGAGATATACGGATATATCGCTGCCGACGTCACCATGAAAAACCGGGTTTGTAGGAGGCAGCTGCAAAGCTTACGCTCCTGTTGGCAGAATGATGGCAACAGGAATTCGCGACATCGAGCTTACCGGCATCGGTTCACATTTGCCTTTCGGAACAACTATCATATCGACCCGACAGGCCGCCCCATCCCGTAACAGTGAGGTGGCGATGGCCCTAAGGGACTTTCTGTCAAAGAGCATGAGCTTGCTTTCGTCGAGCACAATCTGAGTTCCGTATCGACAACTGGCCGTCGCAGAATACCGGGTCGGTTAGATAGGCAGCACTTCCGAGCGCTTGACCTGGCCAAGCGCGAAGCTGCTTTCGATCGACGCGATGTTGTCCAGCCGCGTCAGCTTGTCCTTGATGAACCGCTCATAGGCCTCGAGGTCGCGCACCACGATGCGCATCAGGTAATCCCGCTGGCCGGTCATCAGATAGCAGTCGACCACCTCCGGCCAGCGCAGCACCGCCTGGGAGAAGCGGTCGAGATCATCCTCGCGTTGCCGTTCAAGCTTGATCGACGCGAAAGCGCTGATCGGCAGGCCGAGCTTCTTCTGGTCAACGACCACGGTGTAACCCTTGATGACGCCGGCGCTCTCCAGGAGCCGCACGCGCCGGGCGCAAGGTGAAGGCGAAAGTCCGACGGCTTCGGCGAGCTCGTTCGTCGTCGCCTTTGCGTTCTTCTGCAGCGCAGCGATGATTTTAAGGTCGATTGCATCGAGCGTCGGATTTGGCACGTTTCCCTCGTCTGGGCGTCACTATTGGCTGGATCAGCCAATATCATTGATATGCTTGCGCAAGAATAGCCACTTTTGAGAGACCTTGGCCGCTATCGTTGAGCCGCGATTTCACGGGAGCCGACGATGACGATCCTTTCCGAACTTGAACGCAAGGTTCTGTGGCTGGCTGTCTGGATGATCCATCATGCCAATCATGTTCGCGGGTCGCAGGAGGGCCTCAAGGTTGGCGGACATCAGGCGTCGTCGGCCTCCGCATCGACCTTGATGACGGCGCTCTACTTCCAGATCCTCAGGCCCGAAGACCGCGTTGCCGTCAAGCCGCATGCCAGCCCGGTTTTCCATGCCATCCAGTATCTGTTCGGCAAGCAGACGCTTGAGCAGCTGCAGAATTTTCGCGGCTATCGCGGCGCGCAGTCCTACCCGTCTCGAACCAAGGATATCGATGATGTCGATTTCTCGACCGGGTCGGTCGGACTGGGCGTGGCGCAGACCCTTTTCTCCTCCCTGGTCCAGGATTATGTCAGGGCAAAAGGCTGGCACGCGGACCAGCCGGAAGGCCGGATGATTGCCCTTCTCGGCGACGCTGAGATGGATGAAGGCAATATCTTCGAGGCGCTTCTCGAAGGCTGGAAGCACGGCCTGCGCAACACCTGGTGGGTCGTCGACTACAACAGGCAAAGCCTTGATGCGGTGGTGCGCGAAGGCCTGTGGCAACGCTTCGAGTCCATCTTTCTCAACTTCGGCTGGGATGTGGTGATCCTCAAACATGGGACATTGCAACAAGCGGCTTTCCAGGAAGAGGGAGGCGAAAAGCTGCGGTCCTGGATCGATGCTTGCCCCAATCAGCTCTATTGCGCGCTGACCTTCCAGGGCGGCGGCGCATGGCGCCAGCGCCTTCTGGACGACCTTGGTGATCAGGGACCGGTCACCCGCCTCATCGAGAAGCGCAGCGACGAAGACCTTGCCGCCTTGATGGCGAATCTCGGCGGCCATGATCTGGCGAGCATCGTCGATGCCTTCGAGGCAGCGCGCGGCCATGATCGTCCGACCTGCTTCATCGCCTACACCATCAAAGGCTTCGGCCTGCCGCTCGCCGGCCACAAGGACAATCACGCCGGATTGATGACGCCGGCGCAAGTCGACACGCTGCGGCAAGGCATGGGTGTCCGCCAGGGGCGTGAATGGGAGATGTTCGAGGGCCTTGCGTACGATGAGGCCGCGATCCGGTCCTATCTGGCGTCGTCACCCTTCGCGCAGGCAGCCACCCGTCGCCATAAAGCCCCAGCCGTGCCCGTGCCGGCACAGATACCCTGGAGCGCACAGGCCTCCATGTCGACACAGCAGGGTTTCGGCCTTTTGATGCACGGGATCGCCAAGTCAGACAGCGATTTTGCAAAGCGTGTCGTCACCACGTCTCCGGACGTGACCGTCTCGACCAATCTTGGCGCCTGGGTTAACAGGCGGGGTCTGTTCGCGCGCGGCGACCAGGCGGACATTTTTCGTGAAGAACGCATTCCCTCGACCTTCAACTGGACGTTTTCGCCGTCGGGACAGCATTTCGAACTCGGCATCTCGGAGATGAATCTCTTCACGATGCTGTCGGCGCTGGGTTTGTCGCACTCGCTTCACGGCGAACGCCTGCTTCCGGTCGGAACGCTCTACGACCCCTTCATCGAGCGTGGCCTCGATGCGCTCAATTATGCCTGCTATCAGGACGCGCGCTTTATCCTGGCGGGGACGCCTTCCGGAGTGACGCTGGCGCCCGAGGGCGGAGCGCATCAGTCGATCGCCACGCCGCTGATCGGCATGGCACAGGACGGCCTGGCGACATTCGAGCCGGCCTATGTCGACGAGCTGGCAGTCATCCTGCGCTGGGCATTCGACTACATGCAGCGCTCCGGCGAGGCCGAGCCCGATGACCATACCTGGCTGCGCGATCAGACGGGAGGTTCGGTCTACCTCAGGCTCTCGACGCGGTTGATCGAACAGCCGACACGCCAGACCGGGGATCCGCTGGCGCGCGACATCGTCGATGGCGCCTACTGGTTGCGCAAACCCGGGCCGAATGCCGCGGTGGTGATCGCCTATTCGGGAGCTGTCGCGCCGGAGGCGGTTCAGGCATTGGGGCTGATGGCCGGTGACCGGCGCGATGTCGGGCTTCTTGCCGTGACTTCGGCCGATCGGCTGAACGCCGGCTGGTCGGCCGCGGCGCGGGCGCGCCAATATGGCCATCCGCATGCGACCAGTCATGTCGAGCGCCTGTTGGCGGGCCTGCCTGCCTCATGCGCCATCGTGACGGTGTTGGACGGACATCCCGCAACGCTCGCCTGGCTTGGGTCGGTTCATGGACATCGCACGCGCGCGCTCGGCGTCGAGCATTTCGGCCAGACCGGTACGATCGCGGATCTCTATCGGCACTACGGGATCGATGCGCAAGGTATCATGGCCGCAGTGCAATCGGTGTCGGCCGGCCGGCCGCTCAGGCACCTTGGCTCCGCCGCCTGACGATCCGCCAGCATCGCCTTGCGGCCGGGTCGTTCGTCAGGAAGCCGTCAATACCTGAATTCCTTGAGGGCGGCTGCCAATCGTCGGCGCCATCTTCCCGTGTGGCAAGCGCGTGGAGATGAAAATGGCTGAGGCCGGCGATCTCATGGGTCGTGAAGCGCTGCGGTCGTCGGTGGGGACGGCGGCGGCGATTGCGCATCACGGCGAACTCATCCAGGGCGTCTTCAAGGATGATGGCGGGCGCCTTCATCGCGGGCTCGTCACGCTGCCGATCGCCGGCTTGAGATCGGAGGCGCGCTTTGCCAGGAGCGACGCAGATGCGGTCGTTGTCCACCCCGATCACAAGGTCAAGGCGTCGGCCGCCGCGCGGCTTACGCTCGATTTCTTGAACGTCACCGGCGGCGGGGAACTGACACTTCAAAGCGCAATTCCCGTGGGGCACGGCTACGGCTCATCGACGGCGGACGTTGTCGCTTCCATTCGCGCTGTCGCCGCTGCCGTCAGCGTCCAGCTGCGGCCGTCAAGCATCGGGCGTCTGGCGGTGGCTGCCGAGCGCGCCAGCGACGCGATCGCGTTCGACGATCACGCAGTGCTTTTCGCGCAACGCGAAGGCACGGTGATCGAGAATTTCGGAGGCTCCCTGCCGCCGCTGCTTCTGGTCGGGTTCAAGGCAAATGGCGGGGTTCCGGTCGATACATTGCAGCTGCCGCCCGCACGCTACGACAGTGCCGAAATCCAGGAATTCGGCGTGCTGCGGGCGCTGGTGGCGCGGGCGGTTCGCCTTCAGGATCCCTATCTTCTCGGACGCGCCGCCTCGGCCAGTGCCCTGATCAGTCAACGGCACTTGCCGAAACAGAGCTTCGGCGAGATCGCCGAAATCGCCCGGCGAGCCGGAGCGTGCGGGGTGCAAGTCGCCCATAGCGGTTCGTTGTTCGGCCTGATTTTCGATCTCTTCGCATCGAATCTGAAGCGACGCGCGGCCCTGGTCGCGCAGCAGATAAGACGTGCCGGCTTCAAGGATGTCGAGGTCCATCTGGTGAATGCGGAGGGCTGGACATGGTGACCCTCGACGTGGACTATTTCAGGGACCTGGAGACCCCGCGCCTTGCGCGCCTGGCGCCAAATCTCGTGGCCGCGGCGTTTCCGCTGATGAAGCTGATGCCGGCCCGCTACATTCTGGATCGGGCAGCGTCGGATGGCGAACTGAAGGCAGGCTCCCACATTGTCGAAACGACGTCCGGCACGTTCGGAATGGCGGTCGCGCTGCTGGCGGCGGCGCGTGACTATCAGCTTACGCTCGTCACCGCTTCAACGCTGATCGATGCCAAATACAAAGCCCGCCTGGAGCGCATCGGCGCCACGGTCATCGCCCTTGACGATCCGCGCGGCGACGGCAACCAGCCTGGCCGGCTGGAGCGCCTGCAGGAAATCTTGGCCGACGAGCCGGATGGCTTCTGGACCCGCCAATACGACAGTCCGGGCAACTGGCTTGCCTATGCGCGGCTGGCCGAACTCTTCATCCGCGCAATGGGCAAGGTCGACTGCCTGGTCGGCTGTGTCGGTACGGGCGGCTCGCTATGCGGCACCACCTCCTTTTTGCGAACTGTCTTTCCGCATCTGACGGTGTTTGCCGTCGATACCCATCGCAGCATCCTGTTCGGACAGCCCGTCGGCAAACGCATGCTGCGGGGCCTGGGCAACAGCGTTCTGCCGAAAAATGTCAGGCATGAGCTTGTCGACGAGGTCCATTGGGTTGGCGCCTATCCGGCTTATAGGACCGCGCATCGTTTGCTGCGCGAGCACGGCCTCTTCATGGGGCCGACCAGCGGCGCAGCCGCGTTGGTGGCACAATGGGTTGCAACGACACTTCCGGATGCGCAAGTGGCGGTCATCATGCCTGACGAAGGCCATCGCCATGCCGAGACTGTCTACAATGATGACTGGCTTGCGGCTCTGCCTGGCTGGCCCTGCAAGGAACTGTCGGAGCCAAGGACTCTGGCCACCATCGCACCGGCCGCGGAGACGCAATGGACGCGCTTTCTTTGGCTGCGTCGCAGTCTCGACGATGTGCTGAAAACGCAGGCAGCAGGCGACGTGCCACCGGCTGTTGGCGCCGCGGAAAAACTATGAAGCGAGATCCAGCCCGTTTTTGTCGAGCCAGCGCCAGGCATCGTCCGTCGTCTGGAAGATAGGATCGTGTTCGTTCGATCCGGCCGACCGATCGAGGTCCTTGAGACCGCTGGCTGTCACGACGGCCACGACACGGTCTGTGGCTGCGATAACACCTTGGTCCTTCAATGCCGATATCGCCATCAGCGGCGTGACCGACGCCAATTCCGCAACGATCCCTTCGTCCCGCGCGAGGCGTTCCTGCATCGCGATCAGGCCGTTATTGCTGACGGGGACGGCGTGCCCGCCGGATTCACGCAGCGCCTTCAGCGCCTGAAAGGTGCTGCGCGGCGTGCCGATCGATACGGCAAGGCTGTCGAAAAGCATCTTGCGTTCACTCAACGCATCGGCGCCGCTGGCCAGAGCGTCCGCCAGCGACCCATGCACCTCCGCCGCGACGAGACGAGGCAAGCGCGTGATCGACCCTGCCGCGAACAGCTCGCAAAAGCCGGCCCATACACCGGACAGGGCATCGCCGTAGCAGACCGGCAGGACGCACCAGTCTGGCGCCATGCCATCTGATTGCTCGACGATCTCGTAGGCGATCGTCTTGTAGCCCTCGATGCCGAGTGGATGGCTGCCGACGACGGGACCGTGATAGGGCGAGGCGATGAACCAGTCGTATCGGGCCGCCGCCTGTTCAAGCAGCGACCATCGGTCCATTTTGCTGACCAGGGGCAGTACCGTCGCGCCATATTTGCGGATCTGCGCCAGCATCGCGCCCGCCGATCCCGCGAAAGTGGTGACGACGCATTTCAAGCCCGCGCGGGCAGCGTAGGCCGCCAGCGAAGCCCCGGCGTTTCCCGATGAGGCGGTCGCGACGATCTTCGCGCCACGCGCGCGCGCCACACTGACCGCGATGGTCGAGAACCGGTCCTTATGCGACCAGGTCGGGTTGCGGCCTTCGTCCTTGATTGCAAGATCCGGCACGCCGAGAAACGCGCCGATGCGCGGCGCGGCAAGCAAAGGCGTCAGCCCCTCACCGAGGCTCACCGCCTCGGCTTCCGTGCAAGGCAGCATATTCGCAAAACGCCACAGCGAGCGCGAGCTGGCGGCGCCGGCCAAGAGGGGAGACTGTGGGGCCGCGTAGACGGGCGCAAGATTTGCCGGCGCGGTGTCTTGGCACCGTGCGCATCCTTTGGAGTCGATTGTGACATCGGCGGGGTAGGAAGCGCCGCATCGGATGCAGACGAGTTCCAGAATCCGGCTTTTGTGCATCCCGGGACGGCTGATCTCGCCTGAGGAATGCGCGGACATGTCGTGCGCGAGGTCGCGAAACGGCCGGCTCGTCATGGCTATTCCTTGTCCAGGAAACGATGAATTCGCTGGTTGTTTCAAACAGCCCGCAGCACGGCTGTCAATGCGGAATGTGCACTATAGTGTGTCGCACCATAGTGCGCGTCGTAGCATCCGTTGTTTGATGAAACTTCGCGGCGTTTTTGGCCTGAACGTGCAGCGGCTTCGCAGAGAGCGAAAACTCTCGCAGGAGCAGTTGTCTTTCGTTTCGGGCCGCACGCGCGCCTATATCAGCAGCGTCGAGGCCGGGCGACGCAACGCCACGCTGGATACAGTCGAAATTCTGGCCAAGGCGTTGAATGTCGAGCCACAAGAGTTGGTTTCGGCAAGCACGACAAGTAAGCGAGCTATTCGGGTGACGAAGCAGGCGACTTCAAAGTCGACGGATTGAAGCCAGACTTCCTCAATGCTGTACTGACCCGGTTTTCACTTATCTCGTCTTTGTGATGCGGGATTGACTCCTTTAGTGTACATTCGATGCTTGTCCCATTGAAGGTGGTGTCTAGACAGCCATAGGTTGTTCCGCGGGGTAGGGCCTGACTGTGGTTGAGGTCTACCGATGGAGAACGAAACTGTTATCGACCTTTTTGCGGCGATCACGAAGATCGACACCGCGCGGTCGGCTGATGCGATCCTTCAGGCGTTCCGCTTAGCCATGGAACGCTACGGATTGCGCAATTTTCTGGTCACCGGACTGCCTGTGCCGCACGGTACGGACTGGCAGCGTGAAATTCTTGCTGATGGCTGGTCTCCTGAATGGCACCGTCGCTATGTCACGGAGGAATATTTTTTGCACGATCCTTGTGTCGCCCAGTGCCGGCACTCGCCAGAGCCTTTCCGATGGGGCGAGCTGCCCGCCGAAAGGCTGGTTGCACGCGCGAAGCTGGTCATGGACGAGGCGGCTGAGTTCGGGATGAAAGAAGGTATCTGCGTCCCAATTCATGTCCCATTGGCCGGGCCAGGTGTCGTCACTATGGCGAGTGACCGGATGGACGTTCCGCCAAGCGCCATGCCCCTTATCGAAACGCTTTGCGTGCACACCTTTCGCAGCCTCTCCGCGCTGGGAACACCCGCCGACGGCGATGAAACCACGCCCTTGACGGCCCGTGAGCGCGAACTCCTGGAGTGGAGCGCGCAAGGCAAATCCACCGATGACATCGCTTGTATCCTCGGTGTCACCAGGAACACGGTTGAAAGCCACCAGCGCAACATTCGAGCAAAGCTCGACGCGATCAATGTCGCGCACGCCATCGTCAAGGCGCTGCGACGGCAGGAAATCCAGATTTAGCAATACCTGAATTCCGTCATACGGACGGCAAGTCCATTTTTCTACGACCCTCCGCCTGGAGGCGTCATGGTTCGTATACATCTGGTCACTTGGGATAACAGGAAGCACTACAGGAAAATTCTGGAGCGCTACTTTCGGCTACGCTACGAGATTTACGTCAAGCAGAGGGGTTGGCGCGCCGTCGCACGGCCCATCAACATCGAGATCGACGCCTTCGACAACGAGCATACGCTTTATGTTCTGGCGCTTGACACCAACGGCAAGGTCGTCGGCGGCTCCCGTCTCGTGCCGACGCTGGAGCCGCATCTCATGAGCGAAGTCTTCCCGGTTCTCGCCGGCGGCAGGCCTCCGCGCGCGGCTGAAATTTTCGAATGGACGCGTTTCTTCGTCGTTCCATCCCTTCGCACGCACGGAAGCCCGTCGCCGATCGCCGGCTTGGTTCTCTGCGGTCTGCTCGAAATCGCTCAACGTCTGGGGGTTCGGCAGATCAGTGTGGTCTGCGAGACGTTCTGGCCGAAACGGCTGCGCGCCCTCGGCTGGACGCTGACCGAGCTCGGTGACGGTCTCGAACATCCCGACGGCGATATCATCGCGTTGCTGATCGACGTCACGCCCGAGGCTGTTGAACAGACGCGCCGCGCGTACGAAATCAACGGCGTCATACTTGCGGACATCGTCTAGGCTCGTATCCAGGCACTTTCGGGGAGCCCGCGAGGGGTCGATCGTTGGCGCAAATTCTACAGGCTTACCCCCTCGGTACTCGCTCAGAATATAGCTCTGAAGGAAGAAGAAGAATTCGGCCTGACCGGACCACGATATCGCCGCGGTGGCGCTGCGCCGACAAGCTCGCGTGTCGGCGGCTTCTCACCCATACGCGCATCCACTTTGATCGATTTGCGCCTGAGCCAGGCAGGCAACAATTCCCTAAACACGGATTTGAGATAATGCACCATGTAACGCCAACGCGCGTTGACGATCAGGGTTCCGTCTATGCCAAAGAGGGTCTCGGCTAGTGCGGCGCGGAAGCGTTCATGTGAGCCAGCGTCTCCACCGCTCGCTCGACCTTCTGGGCTGCAGCGTCGGTGTCCTGGAAGCACAGCATCAACTCGTGCTGCAGGAGCGCGAGCCTGGCAGCGCGGTAGATTGGACCGCTCCTGGCGATTTCTGGGTTGTAAGGAAAAGTCGGGCTCATGTGCCCAATCCTTCAGCCGATCGACCCGGCTCCAATCTGAGAGCCGGGTCTGGAGTCGGAGATCAGTAATCGTTGTTTTGGATGACGACGTGGCGATGACGGTGCATCGGGCGGTCGTCCGAACGCTTGATGACGACGACATCGTGACGATGATGCCTGCGCCAATGATGGCGATTGCCGTTGTCGTAGAACGCTTCGCTGCCATGCCGGCGATGATGGAGGCGACCGCCGTCCTCATTGATGACGACGGCTTGCGCACGGTGATGATGTCGGTGCTGGTTCGTGGTCAGAACGATCGCATCGGCCGAGGCAATCGAAGGCGCAGCCAAGCAAAGTGCCAGCGCGCCCAGAATCAGGGTTGATTTCATAATCAGTTCTCCGAGAATTTAAGTTGCCCTTCGCCACCTAAACATCGCTGCCACGATTTTGTTCCTGTGGCGAAACCAGCTGGCAACGGGCGCGGACCGATGGAGGCGCTGCATAGTGCTAGCCCTACAGGATCGCATCTGCTGCGGCTGGCGCGGATCAAAGCTGCGGAGGCCGCGCTTGCTGCTAGGCTGGCCGAACGCGACAAGGATTGCCGTGACGGTCATTCGACCCGTTACGACAGCCACCAGCAATCTACCGAGGCCCTTGCGGCCGCTCGGCGATCCCCGCAGCTTGGCTCTCAAGAGGGTATGATTGATGTTCCGCCGACATAGGGGTGTATGCCGCACAAAGACGGGGACGGATCTGCAATTTCACCCATCGCGCTCGTCCTGCACGTGACATCGGAAAAGGAAAGCGACACAGGCGACAGGGTCGGCGCAAACCGCCAGCCGCTGGGTAGCGCTTACAGGCGGCGCGACGGCTAACGCCAGCAATTCAGCGGGCGCGTCCAGCCCTCGCATGGCCTTGTGCAAGGCCGCGGCGACGGTCGCTAGATATCTTCCGGTTTGCGTTGTCGTTGGCGAGGTCTGGCGCGTGAGGCGCCATAGGAGAGTTATGCGCCTTGTGGTCGTCGGTCCACTGCTGCCGGACGGGGAAAGCTTCAGTCGAGGCCGCTCGGTCGGGGTGGGAACAGTCGATGGTTGATGAGCAGGCAAGCCGCAGACTGATGGCACCATCGCCCTCAGTCGATGCGACTGGCATTGCACAACAAGCACGCGAGCCTATCGCCTTCCTTGGGCTCGATTGGGCTTCCTTGGTGCGAGAAGCGCGGTTGCTGAAAAAGCGTCAGCCGCAATCAGCTCAGTTCCTGACCTTGCCAGGGTGTTCCGCGTCGGCCATCAGCTTATTGAAGACGGCAGCGTCCTCTGCGGTGCCAAACGGTGTTGCCTTCGCCGTCCCGTCCACTGTGAGAATAACAGCCAAGTATGGCAGACCCAGCAGTGGCGGGCTGTATACGGCATACGACGGTTTCTTTTCATCGTACATGTTAACGGGGCTACCCGCGAAGCGCTATAGGCGCGTGACTTCGGCAAGGCCGAGACGAGCCCGCTGGCCTTCAGCATACGCCAGAGCGAACGATTCCAGTTCGAATGTCAGGGTGCTTTTTCGGTCATCTTCGACAACCCGGACGTACCATTCGCCGCAGGCTTCGACCACTTCAACGCAAGGGTGAACCTTACTGTTCGTCTCGACGCAATCCATTACGGCTTCCTTGGAAAGCAATGGGCAACGTCGGGCATTATATGACGGCGGATTGGGTGCTGACATTTAAAAAAGATGTACCGGGCCGGCCCTGACGAGGATCCCTGCGAAGGTGCAGGCAGAAGAAATCCCGCCGAAGTCGAAGAGTCGCTAGTGAATTATGCCAGCAATGCGAACGGCAAGTGCATCTAGGCCGCTGGTGTAGATTCTTGCCAGTACAATCTCCGCAACTTCGGCTCTTTGTAGTGTGCATCCCAGAAGGTCGCCGCCGCCCAACCTGGCCGGCCTGTTGGCGACGCAATCCCAAACGCCCTATGATCCGTCGGCTTCGATATGGCAGTAGAATCTGTGCTGGTGACTTTTCATACAACCCAACGGCCATGCCGAGCTTTGGGTCCACCTCATTCACTAAGGTAGTTAATGGGATCGCGCGCCAGCACAGACAGGCAGTCGATCGAATTGAAGATGGCCGGCGCCAGTTTGGGAGCTGTGGGATGTGTGGCGCCGGCCAAGCGGACGTCAGATCCGCCGCCAGTCTTAAATGACCGATTCGGCGAGGCGCCGGCATGGTGTGATCGCGGAAGAGCTACGCGGGCCTTTCGCACCAAGCACGGTACTATTTGGCCTTTCGCTTAGCCGGAGCCTTTTTCGGCGGCGCTGCTCTCTGCCCAAGGCCAATCGATTTCGCGAGCGCCGAACGCTGTGCGGCATAGCTCGGCGCCACCATTGGATAGTCGCCAGGCAGGTTCCACTTTGCGCGATATTCGTCAGGCGTCATGCCGAGCTGGGCCAGGTGACGCTTCAGCGATTTGAACTTCTTGCCGTCGTCCAGGCAGATGATGAAATCAGGTGTCACCGACCGCTTCGGATTGACCGCTGGCGTAAGGGGCTCGGCTGGCCGTGGCATGTCTTTGCCGACTAAAGAGAGGGACGCGTGAACCGAGGAGATCAGATCAGCCAAGTTTGAGACAGGCACCGAATTGTTGCTCACGAAGGCCGAAACAATATCGGTGGTGAATTCGATAAGATCGACGGCGTTCTGGTCTGTCGTGTCCGGCATTTATTGTGCGTCCTGATTGCTTTGGCGTTTATGTATTGTGTTCGAATTGGCGATGCAAGCCAACCGGCGGCGCGCCACTCGCCACGCGGGAGCGCGCTAGCTCCAGTTATGGGGCTTGGTCATCGTGCTCGCGCAGGAGCGCTCGTTGTGGGAGACGTGGTGCGGGCGGATCGCTGGAACAGGTCGGCGACGTCACGCGCGTCCCCCCGTCGAAAGCCAATTTAATGCCCGCTGCCGAAGCCCTACGCTACCCGCCAGGCAGCGGGCTTACCTTTTCTCCAACTCCGTGGCGATTGCTTCCAACGCCTGAATGTCACTGTCATAGGAGGCGGCGTGGGCTGGATATCGCTGGCGCTGCTGGCGGTAAAACGCGAGCCACGTCGGCAACTCGGCGATGGGAAAGGTCCCGCGCCATTTGTCTTTCACGATTGTGAAAGTGCCAGTCCCCGAATCGTAAGTCGCAGTGGTTTGCATGCCCGGTTATAGCCGCGACGTCGCGCGCCTCCACCTCTCCAACGATAGCCCCGGCTAAGTTTTTACACGTTTCGCTAGGGGGCTTCGAGGTGTTCAGGCACAGAAGCGGTGTACAGGAACGGGGCTTCGATGGGGGTGCGACTGGTGCTCTAAGCCGATCGCGCGTACGCTTTGCGGAGGCGACTACAGGAAAGGGATCGCTTGCAATGCCAGGGCGTGTCGCATGCTGTGCGCTCCGTTTGCGCTGGAGATCGAAACGTGGCGTAAAGACTCGTATTCTGGCGTACACTCGTGTCCACCCGGCAGGTTCTGCCGATTTGAAGTGAATGAGCAAATGGCGAAGAACCTAGGCCACGGACTGGCCCTCGCACCGATAATGTTTCGAAATCGATTGATGGACTCATGAAGCCACTGGTCCTGATCGCCTCGAAGGATCCGGATTTTTTCCTGGTCTTCGGGCACATACTTTCTGTAGCTGGTTTCGAAACGCAGCTGATCACGGGAGACCGGGAAATAGCACGTGCTATCGCGGCGGCAGCCCCGCTTGCCATAATCATGGATTGTCATCCAGGGGACCGCGCGATCGTCAAGCAGTCCAGCTGGTTGAAGTCCACCGCCGCAACCAAAGCGACGCCGGTCGCGAGCCTGGTTGCCCCGCGTTCCGGCAAGCTGCATCTCGATTTGATCAAGGCTGGAGTAGACGAGATATTTTCCCGGCCGTTCGCCCCCGAACAGCTTCTGGCTTGGCTTCATGGCAAAGCGGGCCTTGTGAAGCTATCGCGCGAAACGCATTCGGGTGAGCTGGTGCACGGCAATTTCCGGCTGGAGCGACAAACCCACAGGACATTCTTCAAGCAAAAAGAAATCGTAATGCCACCGATCGAGTTCAAGCTTTTGCGCAGCCTTTTGGCGCAGCCTGGCAAAGTCTTCAGCCGTGAAGAGCTGGTCACGGCCGCATGGCCTGAACATGCCGCCGCAACCGACGTGCGGGGCGTCGACGTCCATATAGCCAGACTGCGCAAGAGGCTTCGTGCATCCGTGGGAAGCGATGTGATCCGGACCGTCCGCTCGGCTGGCTACGCGTTCGCGCCGGACTGGTGATCTGCCGACCGTGCACCCGTCCGGCGCGGTGTTGCCGGCATGCTGGTCGACACGCGTCTCATCTCAATGGCTCACGATGGTGTCCAGGAACAGCCGCGCGCGTGGGTGAGCGGTCGCAGAGAAAAACTCTTGCGAAGAGGCACGCTCGATGATGCGGCCGTCGTCCATGAAAACGATCTCATCGGCGACTTCGCGTGCAAAACCCATTTCATGCGTCACGCAGACCATGGTCATGCCCGTTTCCGCGAGCGCGATCATGACGTCGAGGACTTCCTTGATCATTTCCGGGTCCAGCGCGGAGGTGGGTTCGTCGAACAGCATGATGCGGGGATTGAGGCAAAGCGCGCGCGCGATCGCCACCCTTTGTTGTTGGCCGCCCGAGAGCTGGGCCGGGTAGGCCTGCGCCTTTTCGGGGATACGCACCGCCGTCAGATGCTGCATGGCGATCTCTTCGGCCTCCCGCCTGGATTTCCGGAGAACCCGGCGCAGCGCGAGCGTGCAGTTGCCGAGCACGGTGAGATGCGGAAAGAGATTGAAACTCTGGAACACCATGCCTGTCAACTGGCGCGCCGCCGTCGTGTCCCGGACACTTCTTCCCAGTGCTATCCCGTCGAGCTGGATCGTTCCCTTTTGAAAAGGTTCGAGACCGTTGCAGCAGCGGATCAAGGTCGATTTGCCCGAGCCGGATGGTCCGCAAACGACGATGCGTGTGCCCGCACGGATCGCCAGATCAATGTCTTTCAAGACGTGCAGCGCACCGAACCATTTATTGAGGCCATCGACCCGGACATGCGGCGTGGCTTGAACGGTGAAGACTGGAAGCGGGGCTTGAGCGAGCATCAGCGACGTCCAGATGCAAGCAGGCGCTGCTCGATGCGCTTCACGCCGTAAGAGATGAGCAGGGCCAGTGCGAGAAACAGAATACCGGCGACGGTCAGCGGCTCTGCATAGCGGTAGGTTTCGGAGGCGATATCGAAGGCGCGGCCGAGCATTTCGGGCACGGCCAGAATTGCGAGATAGGGCGTCGCCTTCAGGATCGACACAAGATAGTTGCCCAACGGTGCAGCCACGTTGCGCAACATCTGCGGCGCGATGACGAAAACGACCGTGTCGCGGCGGGTGAGCGACAATGCTCTGGCCGCTTCCTGCTGGCCTTTCGGGATCGAGTCGATGCCCGCTTTGAACACCTCCGCCAAATAACCGCTGTAATACAGGCTCAGCCCCAGTATGCCGACCGTCATGGCGCCAAGCCGGATGCCGTAGAAGGGCAGGACGAAATACAGGAAATAGAGCCAGGCCAGAACCGGCGTCGAGCGGATGAAGTCGATCAGGAAGCGGACGGCGAGGCCAGTCGCACCGCCGCCGCGGCGGATCATTTCGAAAGTGAAGCCAAGCGCCGAAGCGCCGACGCAACTCAAGACCGTTGCGAGCAGAGTTGCGCCAATCCCCCTTATGATCGTCGGGACCGTCGTTAGTGCGAAATCGAAGTTAAATCCCACGCGGTGTTCCTCTTTCAGGACTGACCCGCGCCTCGAGCCAGCGGCCGGCAAGTGCGATCGGATAACACACGACGAAGAAGGCCAGCAGCAGCGCCGAATAGATCGCGACGGGGTCGTAGTCGGTCTGCGCGATTTCCTTGGCGCGGAAGGTCATGTCCGTCAGCGTGACCAGCGAGACGAGGGAAGTTGCCTTGACGAGCTGGATAAGGTTGTTGACGAAGGTCGGACTCATCGCGACCAGCGCCTGCGGCAGCTCGATCAGGAGCAGGATCGCCGGGCGCGAGAGGCCGAGCGCCATGCCCGCCTCGCGCTGGCCGGCGGGCAGCGACTGCAGCCCGGCGCGAACCGCCTGGCTGGCATAGCCGCCGGTGTTGAGACCGAGCACCAATGCACTGACGGTCAGCGCCGACAGAGTGACCCCCATCACCGGCAGCACGTAATAAAAGAAGAAGAGCAGGACGACGACCGCTGAGCTGCGCCAGAATTCGATCACGGCGGTAACCAGAAAGCGCGTAATGCCGGTGGTCTGAAACTGCGCGACGCCGAAGACGAGCGCGAAGGGGACCGCAAAGACCAGGCCATAGGCCGTGACCTCTGCGGTGATACCCAGCCCTTGCAGAATGCCCAGCCAGATCTTGAGCATGCTCACTGGGTGCCACCACTCTTTGTCGAGACGGGCGGCGACGATGTCAGTATCGTTTCGGCGTGCCTGATGAGGGCGGTTTCGCGCCGGGAAATCGCGCCCTCCGGACCGGACCTCATGAAACCCTCCGCGCGGTGGAAAGAACGATACCTGTTGGAGCAGGCCATCGGTGGTTCTCTCATAAACCCGGCGGGAGTCGCGTGTCAATAAACATAGATATATTATTGCGAAAGTACATATTATAGTGCCGCTGTCGTCGGCACCGTCGTTGGCCGGTAATTGCACGCTACGCTACGATGACGGCTGAAACCCGTTGAATCGGACCGCTTCAGGGCTCTTTTGATCGTCCCCGACCGGGCGATTTGTTTGACGCGTTCCCGGCTCAAACGGGGACAAGATGGCTATATCGCACAACGATACCGAGGGACGCGCGCGCAGTTCGCGCATGCTGCGCACCGCGCTCGGACCCGCCATCGCCCGGTTTCTCGACGATCCCGCGATCGTTGAAATCATGCTGAACCCGGATGGCCGTATCTGGGTGGATCGGCTTTCGGTGGGTTTGGCCGATACGGGGGAAATGCTGGCACCGGCCGCTGGCGAGCGCATTGTGCGCCTGGTCGCCCATCATGTCGGCGCCGAGGTCCATTCCCGTTCCCCGTGCGTCTCGGCCGAGTTGCCGCAGACCGGCGAGCGTTTCGAGGGCTTGCTGCCGCCTGTCGTCGCAGCACCCGCCTTCGCGATCCGCAAGCCCGCCGTCGCCGTGTTCACCCTCGATGACTACGTCGCGGCAGGCGTAATGTCCGCCGGTCAGGCCGCGATATTGCGCGCCGCCGTTGCCGGTCGCGCGAACATCCTTGTCGCTGGCGGCACATCGACTGGCAAGACCACCCTCACCAACGCCCTGCTCGCCGAAGTGGCGAAAGGGATGGATCGGGTCGTCATCATCGAGGACACCCGCGAACTGCAGTGCGCCGCGCCTAACCTAGTCGCAATGCGCACCAAGGATGGCGTCGCCACGCTCGCCGACCTGGTTCGCTCGTCTTTGCGCCTGCGGCCCGACCGCATCCCCATCGGCGAGGTGCGCGGCGCTGAAGCCCTGGATCTGTTGAAGGCATGGGGCACCGGGCACCCGGGCGGCATCGGAACCCTTCATGCGGGCTCCGGCATGGGGGCGCTGCGCCGTCTTGAGCAGCTTATCCAGGAAGCCGTCGCCGCCGTCCCGCGTGCGCTGATCGCAGACACGATCGGCCTTGTCGCTGTGCTCGCCGGACGCGGCGACGCGCGGCGGCTTGTCGAACTGGTCAGGGTCGAGGGTCTCGGCCCCGACGGCGACTACCGCATTGCTGACGCCACCCCGATCACCACAGGAGAAACTTCATGATCTGCCTGCTTTCACGCTGCCGCGCCGTCCTGGCTGCGGCCAGCGTCGCAATTGCCTTCAATCTCGTGGCCGCTCCGGCCGCCCATGCGTCGGGCTCCTCGATGCCGTGGGAACAGCCGCTCGAAAAGATCCTGCAGTCGGTCGAAGGACCGGTCTCCAAGATCATGGCCGTCATCATCATCATCGTCACCGGCCTGACACTGGCCTTCGGCGACAGTTCGGGCGGCTTCAGGCGGCTCATCCAGATCGTTTTTGGTCTCTCGATCGCGTTTGCGGCGTCGAGTTTCTTCCTGTCGTTCTTCTCGTTCGGTGGCGGAGCGTTGATCTGATGAAAACCGCTTTCGAACAGCTTGATGCAGTGCCGGGGTGGATGGTGCCCGTCCACCGGGCGCTGACCGAGCAGATCCTGCTTGGCGGCGCGCCGCGCGGACTGGCGATCCTGAACGGCACGCTGGCGGGCGCTGTCGGTCTTGGGCTGCGGCTGTGGCTGGTCGGTCTCCTCATCTGGGCAATCGGACATCTCACGGCGGTATGGGCCGCCAGGCGCGATCCGCTGTTTTTTGAGGTTGGACGCCGACACCTGCGGCTTCCCGGGCATCTGTCGGTTTGAGGGCGCCGCCATGATGAGCCTTGCCGAATACCGCCGCACCGCTGCTCGCCTTGCCGACTACCTGCCTTGGGCAGCACTGGTCGCGCCGGGCGTCGTGCTCAACAAGGATGGCAGTTTTCAGCGCACCGCGAGGTTTCGCGGCCCCGATCTCGACTCCGCCGTCGCGGCAGAGCTGGTTGCAGTGGCGTCGCGCATAAACAATGCCTTTCGTCGCCTCGGCTCGGGTTGGAGCGTCTTTGTCGAAGCGCAGCGGCACGAAGCCGCCTCCTATCCCGAGAGCCAGTTTTCCAATGCGGCCTCCAGCCTGCTCGATGCCGAGCGCAAAGCCGATTTCGACGAAGAGGGGGTTCATTTCGTATCGAGCTACTTTCTCACATTCCTGTTTTTGCCACCGCCCGAAGACGCCACGCGCGCCGAGGGGTGGCTTTATGAGGGTCGCGGCCAGTCGGACGCGGACCCGGGCGAGATCGTGCGCGCCTTTGTCGACAGGACAGAGCGCGTGCTGTCCCTGCTCGACGGTTTCATGCCGGAATGCCACTGGCTCGATGACGGCGAAACGCTCACCTACCTGCATTCGACGATCTCCACCAAACGCCATAAGGTACGCGTCCCCGAGACGCCGATCTATCTCGATGCGCTGCTGGCCGACGAACCGCTGGCCGGCGGGCTCGAACCGCGTCTTGGCGACAAGCACCTTCGCGTGCTCTCGATTGTCGGCTTTCCGACCGCCACGACACCCGGCCTGCTTGATGACCTCAATCGGCTGGCCTTCCCCTACCGCTGGTCGACCCGCGCGATCCTGCTCGACAAGGTCGACGCTGTCCGCCTGTTGACCAGGATACGGCGGCAATGGTTTGCCAAGCGCAAGAGCATCGCCTCGATCCTCAAGGAGGTGATGACCAATGAAGCCTCGGCCCTCCTCGACACCGACGCCGCCAACAAGGCGGCCGACGCCGATACGGCGCTGCAGGAGCTCGGCGCCGACATGGCGGGCATGGCCTATGTCACCGCGACCGTCGCCATCTGGGATTGCGACCCGCGCGTCGCCGACGAGAAATTGCGGCTTGTCGAAAAGGTCATCCAGGGCCGCGACTTCACGGCGATTGCCGAGACCGTCAACGCCGTCGACGCCTGGCTCGGCTCCTTGCCCGGGCACGCCTACGCCAATGTCCGCCAGCCGCCCATCTCAACGCTCAATCTCGCCCACATGATGCCTCTTTCTGCCGTGTGGGCGGGGCCGGAACGGGACGAGCATCTTGTCAGTCCTCCCTTGCTTTACGGCAAGACCGAAGGCTCGACCCCGTTCCGGTTGGTCCTTCATGTCGGCGATGTCGGCCATACGCTGGTCGTCGGCCCCACCGGCGCCGGCAAGTCGGTGCTGCTCGCGCTGATGGCGCTGCAGTTCTGCCGCTACCGCAAGGCTCAGATCTTCGCATTCGACTTCGGCGGCTCCATCCGCGCCGCGGCGCTCGCCATGGGTGGCGACTGGCACGATCTCGGGGGGCACCTCACCGAAGGCATGGACGCCTCCGTTTCGCTGCAGCCGCTCGCCCGGGTTCATGACACATACGAGCGTGCCTGGGCGGCGGACTGGATCGTCGCGATCCTGATGCGCGAGGGCATCCAGATCACACCGGACGCAAAGGAGCAGATCTGGGCGGCGCTGACGTCGCTTGCCTCGGCTCCCGTCGAGGAGCGCACCATCACCGGGCTCAGTGTGCTCTTGCAAGCCAATGACCTGAAACAGGCATTGCGCCCGTACTGTGTCGGAGGCGCTCACGGCCGATTGCTCGACGCCGAGGCCGAACACCTCGGACAGGCATCCGTGCAGGCCTTCGAGATCGAAGGATTGGTGGGCACGCAAGCCGCGCCGGCTGTCCTGTCCTATCTGTTCCATCGCATCGGCGACCGGCTCGACGGGCGTCCAACGTTGCTCATCATCGACGAAGGCTGGCTTGCCCTCGATGACGAGGGGTTTGCCGGGCAGTTGCGCGAGTGGCTGAAAACGCTGCGCAAGAAGAACGCCAGCGTCGTCTTCGCCACCCAGTCGCTTGCCGATATCGACAATTCGACCATCGCGCCGGCGATCATCGAAAGCTGTCCAACCCGGCTGCTGTTGCCCAATGAGCGCGCGGTTGAGCCGCAGATTACCGCCATCTATCGGCGCTTCGGCCTGAACGACCGCCAGATCGAAATCCTGGCACGAGCGACACCCAAGCGCGATTACTACTGCCAGTCCCGTCGCGGCGACCGTCTCTTCGAGCTCGGCCTGTCCGAGGTCGGGCTGGCACTTTGCGCCGCGTCCTCGAAGAGCGATCAAGCCCTGATCGGCAGCATCATCGCCGAGCATGGCCGCCACGGCTTCCTGGCGGCCTGGCTGCGCGCCCGCCACGTCGGCTGGGCCGCCGACCTCATTCCCAACCTCACCGTCCCTGAGTCTGAAAAGGATCCCCAACCATGACTGTTCGTCAAAGCCGCCCGCGCGCCCTGCTTCTCGTCGCGGCGATGCTCGCCGCTCCGGTCACCATCACGCCGATGATGACTGCCCCAGCGTATGCCTTCATCGTGTTTGATCCATCGAACTATTCCCAGAATGTTCTGACGGCCGCGCGTTCGCTGCAGCAGATCACAAACCAGATCACCTCGCTTCAGAACCAGGCCCAGATGCTGATCAACCAGGCGCGCAACCTGGCGAGCCTGCCTTTGTCCTCGCTGCAGCAACTGCAACAGTCGGTGCAACGCACGCAACAGCTTCTCGGGCAAGCACAGAACATCGCCTTCGACGTCCAGCAGGTCGACAAGGCCTTTCAGCAGCAATACGGCAGCGTCTCGCTCTCTGCATCGGACCACCAGCTCGTCACGGATGCGCGCTCGCGCTGGCAAAACACGGTGGGCGGCCTTCAGGACGCCATGCGCGTCCAGGCGGGCGTCGTTGGAAACATCGAGACCGGCCGCGCGCAGATGTCGGCGTTGGTCGGCGCCAGCCAATCGGCGACCGGAGCGCTGCAGGCGACACAAGCTGGCAATCAGCTTCTTGCGCTTCAGGGCCAGCAGCTCGCGGACTTGACCGCTGTTGTCGCCGCCAACGGCCGTGCCCAGGCGCTGACTGAGGCCGAACGTGCAGCCGCGGTCGATCAGGGCCGCGAGCAGCGCCGCCGCTTCCTCACGCCCGGCTCGGGCTACGAGGCCGGCTCGGCCCAAATGTTCAACCGCTGAGGTCGATGGCCATGGACGGCAAAACCCTAGCTCGCACGGTGGCGGTCATCCTTGTCGCGGCCGCCCTCTCGGCGGCCGCGGTCGGTATGAGCCGGAAGGAGAACAAGCCGGCGGGCGAGGGCGCGCACGCAACCGCGGGCTTGATGCCGAATCCGCTTCGCGAAGGTCTGCGCCGCTGCCAGGCCCTCGGCGAGGCGGCCCTGGGTGACGATGGATGTGCGCGGCTGTGGGCCGAACAGCGCGATCGCTTCCTCGGTTTCAAAGAGCCATCGGGCCGTTCGATAGGCGATCCGGCCGCTTTGCAGTCTCCAGATGCTGCCATGCGCTGGGGCAAATAGGTATGGGCAATACAGGTGTCATCGACCAATTCCTGGCCACTTTCACCCGCTACATCGACAGCGGTTTCGGCCTCCTTGGTGGCGAGGTCGCCTTCGTCGCCACCACGCTGATCGTCATCGACGTGACGCTGGCCGCGCTCTTCTGGAGCTGGGGCGTTGATGACGACATCCTTGCTCGGCTTGTCAAGAAGACGCTGTTCGTCGGTGTCTTCGCCTACCTGATCTCCAACTGGAACGGTCTCGCCCAAATCGTGTTCGAGAGTTTCTCCGGTCTTGGTCTCAAGGCGAGTGGAACCGGCTTCTCGGCACAGGACCTGCTGCACCCCGGCAAGGTGGCGCAAACCGGCCTCGACGCCGGACGACCATTGCTTGAGGCGATCTCCGGTTTGATGGGCTATGTCTCCTTCTTTGAGAACTTCATCCAGATCGCTTGCCTGCTCTTTGCATGGGCGCTTGTCCTGCTCGCCTTCTTCATCTTGGCGGTGCAGCTCTTTGTGACGCTGATCGAGTTCAAGCTGGCGACGCTGGCCGGCTTCGTGCTGATCCCTTTCGGCCTTTTCGGCAAGACTGCCTTCATGGCCGAGCGCGTGCTCGGCAATGTAATCTCGTCCGGCATCAAGGTTCTGGTGCTTGCCGTCGTCATCGGCATCGGATCGACGCTCTTCGGCGAATTCACCCAAGGCTTCGGCGGTGAGAGCCCCACCATCGACCAGGCCATGGCGATCGTGCTGGCGGCGCTGTCGCTGCTTGGCCTCGGCATCTTCGGTCCCGGCATCGCCAACGGCCTCGTCGCGGGTGGACCTCAGCTTGGCGCCGGTGCGGCCGTCGGCACTGGCCTTGCTGCGGGCGGCATGGCGGTTGCGGGCCATGGCGCAGCCGGCCTGGCGGCGCGAGGTGAGACAGCCGCATTATCGAGCGCGATGTCAGCCGCGCGTGGCGGGACATCACTGGCTGGCGGCGTCTCGGCCGCTTATACGCGTGGCGCCGCCGGCCAAGCTGGCGTGGCAGGCATCGCCTCCGGTTTGGGCGGCATTGCGCGCGCTGGCGCTTCGGCGGCAGCCTCCCCCCTCAAGCGCGCAGCCGCAAACACCGGTCAATCGCTTAAGTCCAGCTTCGCATCCGGCGCCAGTTCGGGAACGATCGGCGATGCCGCGTCGGCAGCCGCGGCTCCTGCGTCCGGCGCGGGCAAGCCATCCGGCACTCACGGACAGCCGGAATGGGCCAGACGCTTGCAGCGCTCTCAGCGCCTCGCTCACGGCGCCCAGACCGCCGCCCACGCAGTGCGCGCCGGCGACAGCCATGGCGGCGGAGCTTCGATTTCTCTTTCTGAAGGCAAATGACAAGATGAATATCTTTAGGCGCCCTGCCGTCCACTACGGCAAGACCCCTCGACCGGAAACCCCCTATCAAAAGGCGGAGCAGATCTGGGATGAACGCATCGGCTCTGCTCGCGTGCAGGCACGCAACTGGCGCGCCATGGCGTTCGGGTCGCTCATCTTGTCGGCAGGCCTCGCCACTTCACTGGTCTGGCAATTGGGCCGCGGTACTGTCGTGCCCTGGGTCGTGCAGGTCGATGCGCTGGGCCAGGCTCAAGCGACCGCGCCCGCGATCGCCGACTACAAGCCGACCGATCCTCAGATAGCGTGGCATCTCGCCCGCTTTGTCGAACAGGTGCGCTCTATCCCCGCCGACCCGATCATCCTGCGCCAGGACTGGCTGCGCGCCTACGATTGGACCACCGATCAGGGCGCTGCGGCGCTCAACGACTATGCTCGCGCCAACGACCCTTTCTCCAGGGTCGGCAAGCAGCAGGTCGCGGTCGAGATTTCTTCGGTCATCCGGGCCTCGCCGGGCTCCTTTCGTGTCGCCTGGATCGAGCGTCACTATGAAAACGGCCAGCTTTCCGGCACCGAGCGCTGGACCGCGATCCTGACAATCGTGACGCAGATGCCGGACGACGCCGAACGTCTTCGCGCCAATCCACTCGGCATCTACGTCAACGCCATCAACTGGTCGCGGGAGATGAGCCAATGAGCCCGACATCGCGGCTTGCTGCCGGCACGATTTTCTCAAGCTACCTGCTATCGGCCATGCTGGTCTCGGGGACGACGCTGCTGGCGAGCTGCGCCACGCCTTTGAAGAAGCCGCCGACGATCAGCTACGATGCCTATGTTCCGCCTTTGCCGTCGGCACCAGTCGCCGCGACGGACCAAAGGCCCAAGCCCCTTCGTGTGCCGCCAGGCTGGGCTCCCGCGCAAGGAGGCGCCATCGGCGAAACGCCGGCCGCGCGTGTCGAGAACGCAAACGTTGCGGCGCGCGTGGAGCCCCGCCGGGAGGGCTACTACAATGCCATTCAGATCTATCCATGGAGCGAAGGAGCGCTCTATCAGGTCTATGCCGCGCCTGGCCAGATAACGGACATCGCGCTTGAGCCGGGCGAGAGCCTGACCGGAGACGGTCCGATCGCCGCCGGGGATACCGCGCGCTGGATCATCGGCGACACCGAAAGCGGCTCCGGCATTGCCCGGCGCGTCCACGTCCTGGTGAAACCCTCGCGGGCGGACATCACAACGAACCTCATCATCGCCACCGACCGGCGCAGCTATATGCTTGAGCTCCGGGCAGGCACGAAGCCATACATGCCTGCCGTTGCGTGGTCCTATCCGGCTCTGAAAGCGGGGTCCCTGAAGACCGTTGCCACAACGCCGGTGATACCGGACGTTACTGTGCGCAACTATCGCTATGGCCTTACCGGCGACAGCCCGCCCTGGAAGCCGGTGAGCGCCTATGACGACGGCCGCAGGGTCTATGTCGAGTTTCCGCGCGGCATCGTGCAGGGCGAGATGCCGCCGATTTTTGTCATCGGTCCGGACGGCCAGGCTGAAATCACCAATAGCCGCGTCTATCAAAACGTCCTGATCGTCGACCGCCTTTTTGGTGCGGCCGAACTGCGTCTTGGCGCCGCCAAGCGGCAGCAGACGGTAAGGATCGTCCGCACCGACGGACGAAGAGCCGATGGGTTTTGGCGGAGGCTGAGCGACGGCGCAGCGTCGAATGCGCCGAACGCAACGCAAAGGGGAGCGATGCAGCCATGAACGAGAAGGATATGGCCGCCGAACCCATGCGCCTTCGCGCCGACCCGCCGCGCGTGACGCGTCTGTCGCGCAAGATGCTCGCAGGCATCGGTTTCGTAGCCTCGCTCGGTATCGGGGGCGCGCTGATTTACGCTTTGCGGGACGCGAATACGATCAAGCAGGGCGAAGAGCTCTACCCTACCTCCAATCGGCCGCCCGCTGACGGACTGGCACGCCTGCCGCGCGACTATGCCGGCCCGGTCCTTGGACCCCCGCTACCTGGTGATCTCGGCAGGCCGATCCTCGATGCCCAAAACAAGGGACAGGCCGTCGTGCCTCCCTCGATCGCAAGCCCCGCGATTGACGAAGCCGAGCAACGCCGGCGGGCTGAGGAGGAAGCGGCAAGAACCTCGCAGGTCCTTTTCCAGACAGGGCAAGGAGACGCCAGGACCGCCGAAGCGTCCGCGCCCGCCATGAATGACCTCGCCAGTCAGGTCGGTCAGCCAAATGCCGGGGATCGCCAGCTTTCCTTCCTGTCCGCCGCCGCTGACCGGCGTACAGTCGCGCCAGATCACGTCACGGCTCCGGCGTCGCCTTATGTGCTTCAGGCCGGTGCCGTGATTCCAGCCGCGCTCATTACGGGCATCCGGTCGGACCTGCCCGGCCAGATCAGCGCTCAGGTAACCGAAAACGTCTATGACAGTCCCACCGGCCGCTCGCTGCTTATTCCCCAAGGCACTCGTATTGTCGGGCAGTACGACAACGGAATTGGTTCGGGCCAGAGTCGCGTCCTGCTTGTCTGGAACAGGCTGATCTTTCCCGACGGACGTTCCATCGTTCTGGAGCGTCAGCCTGGCGCCGATGCTCAGGGCTATGCCGGCCTGAAGGACGAAGTCGACTACCACTGGGGCGACTTGTTCAAGGCTGCGGCGTTGTCGACGGTTCTGAGCATCGGCGCGCAGGCCGGTTCCTCGGATCAAGACAGCGACATCGTGCGTGCCCTGCGCAGCGGCGCTTCCGATAGCGTCAGCCAGGTAGGCCAACAGGTGGTTCAACGGCAACTCGCTATCGCCCCAACCCTTACGATCCGACCTGGGTTTCCCGTTCGTGTCCTCGTTACCCGTGACCTCGCCCTGGTGCCATACGGAGGTTGACATGGCCAAATTGAAGCTTGCAATGATCGCCGACGATAAGCCGGTAAAGGTTACGGTGGAACTGCCGGCGCCCCTGCATCGTGACCTGGCGAAGTACGCAGAAATCCTTGCGCGCGAGACCGGGCAACTCGCTGCCAATCCGTCGCGCCTCATCGCGCCGATGCTGGAAAGGTTTATCGCGACGGATCGGGGCTTTGCCAAGGCAAAGAAGGAAGAGCGTTAGATCGGGTTTCCGGTGGCCGGCGACCACCTCTTGGACAATCGGCCGTTCGCATAATCATTCAAGCGGGTCTGCCATCGACGCCAAGCAGCGAGGCGACAGGCGGCCGGAATGTGTGTTCGTTTTCCGTTCACTAACGGAAGTCGAAATTGATGGCGTCGGCTCGTATCGGTTGCGCAACCAGTGGGGGGCGGGCGGCCAGCTAAGGCGAGGCCTTGAAGGCGGTGGCACGCCGGGGTTGGCCGCAGGTGGCTCTGTCAATCAGGCCCTGCGAGCGACGGTGGGACTCGTCATGAATGGGCGAATTCATGACAGTTGCGGCTTCTCCGGTTTGGGCGCGAGCAGACGCCAGTTAAAGTTGTGACCCCAACCGGCTGGCAAACCAGTCTGTGAGCTTCTCATTCAGGGGACGCGCTTGCCATTCTTCCAGGCTAATCTGCCTGGACCGCTGAAGATCTTGATTGAACAAATCGATTTGCGTCTTTGCAAAATCCTTGCCGTAAACGTTAAGCGTGGCTTCGTCGTTGAGACGTAAGGAGCGCTGATCCAAATTTGCTGAACCGAAGCTCGCCCAGACATCGTCAACGATCAAGAGTTTGGGATGGTACATTGTCGGCTGAAACTCGAAGATCCGAACACCGGCTTTGAGCAATGTGCCCCAGAAGTAGCGCGACGCCTTTCGCGTTAGCGGCACGTCGGTCAGCGAATTGGGGACGATGACATCAACCGACACGCCGCGTTTCCTGGCATCCAGGATTTGCTGGAGGGCGATGTCGTCCGGCACGAAATATGCCATCCCAATACGCAGGTGATCCTTGGCAGCAGCCATCGCTGCCAACATCATCAGTTCCATGGCCTCCGATCCATTCGGCTGCGAAGAAAGTATCAACTGGGCGTCAAGCGCTCCCGCTGGTTCGGGTGGAGGATAGAACTTCCCACCCAGCAACGTCTCCCCGGTTGTCTCCAACCAATTTTCCGCGAATGCCGCCTGGAAACTGGATGTCGCCGGTCCTTCGATTCGGTAGTGCGTGTCACGCCACTCATCCGGGCCGCGCGCCTTTCCTCTCCAGTTGTCGGCGATGCCGACGCCCCCGGTAAAAGCGACCCGTCCATCCACGATCAGCAGCTTACGGTGAGTACGATTGTTTACGCGGTCAAGCGTATACCAGTGGAGGGGTCGATAGCGCTCGAACTTCACGCCGGCACTTGTCATGATGTGGATCAGGTCGTCATCGAAAGGAAGACTGCCGACCCAGTCGACTAGGACGCGGACCTCAACGCCCTGTTGCGCTTTTGCGGCAAGCGATGTCGCGAACTCATGACCGACAGCACCCGACCAGTAGATGTAGGTTTCCATATCGATCGTTGAATGGGCCGCTCGGATCGATTGCAGCATCGATGGGAAAATCTGGTCTCCGTTGACCAGGGTTTGGACGGCATTCGAATTGAACATGTGCCCTTGCGAGAAACTGCTCATCGTTCTGGCGAATTGCGGATCCGAGGCGTCGAAACGATGGGGAACGAGCGCTCGCAAAGCGCGGGGTTCTGGCTTCAGATTTATGGCGAGCAGAGTCAGTAAGCTGGCGATCACGGCGACGGCCACATAAACGAGCCCCCCGCGCAAACGTCTGAACCCGCTCGCTTTCGCGTCTAACGTCGAAGCGACGGGGACCTCGCAACTCATTCGCACTTTCCCTTGCCGGTATAGCTACCACATGCCACCCGCATCAGACATGTGCGCAACAGGAGGCCCCTGCTCCTATCGAGGTGAGCATGATCGCGGCAGGCCAACTTGCCATCTCTCATGAACTTGCAACGGTGGCGCGGGTTCCCTGGCGCACTTGCGACTAGCAGGGGTCAAAGCGCAGAAAGCATTTGCCGCGCCCATCGACTACGCCGAAGTCACTACCGTTGACGAGGACTCACCCTTTTTGGCCGTTGTTGGTTAGCAGTC
The DNA here is from genome assembly GCF_056402995.1 of Mesorhizobium sp. P3_A8. Lineage (NCBI taxonomy): Bacteria > Pseudomonadati > Pseudomonadota > Alphaproteobacteria > Hyphomicrobiales > Phyllobacteriaceae > Mesorhizobium > Mesorhizobium sp. P3_A8. The sequence continues at coordinate 39,859 of NZ_JBFUGI010000015.1, forward strand.
TGAAATGCCGAGCGCGAACAGGCAGGGCGCGCCCACAACGCCAACGATCTTCCTCCGCAAATTGGCATTTCGCCTAGCGGTCGAACGCGACAATGATGCTTCGCAGAGTTGAAGAGGGCACCTGAGGATCGAGCCGCCGGTTGCGTTCAGCAAACGGCGGGGCCGCAGCCGCGAGCGGGTCCCTTCGAGGGCCCGGAACACATTATTCAGCCAATGCGTTTCATCACCCTGCAAGGGACAATTTTTATGGAGTCTAGATATGCGCAGCTTCGAAATGGTCGATCTGCTTTGCGTGGTAGAGGCCTGTAAGCGCGATCGGGTGGTCGGCAATTTTGTCTCGATGGCAGAGGGCGTGGAAGAGTTGCGGGTGCTAACCGGTGATTTCGTGTCGCCAGACGATATGGTGGCAAACGCCCTCTGCGCGGTGGCGATTGCGCGCGGGTGCCCAGTTGTGTTCGACGAACAGGCAGGCGCTGAAATCCAGCTTTGACATGAGAGGTGAATCCAGCCCTCCGGCGAGGGCGATTCCCCTGAAATGCGCCTGCGCAGAGGTGTACCTTCGGCAGCCGACCCGCTGGCGGTTCTTTGCCCCATGGCCGTCGGCGTAAGCGCCGAGAGCATCTCAGCCTGGTGCGCCAACCGCGACACTACCGTCGCTCAAATGGGGCTGGTTGAAAAGTGGATTCCGCCGGTGTTCTCGTGGTTCCGTTGAGCAGGTCGTCTCCTGTCGGATGGATCGTCGCGGGCCCACTGGACCGACTGCGCGTTGTTTGATTCTGGCATCTCCTCCAGACCTGTCTGCTCAATGCCCCCAAGAACAAGCGGGCGCTTTGCGGATAAGGCGAACCTGATATTCAACAGGCTCGTTCCTTTGACGGTAGTCTCCTCGCTGCTGGCCAACGCTGCAACATTTTGGCTTGGCTCACTTCGCCGCCCGCGAGGCGAGCCCCACGCAGGTTCCACGACCGGCGGTGATTTATTAAGTCGAAGCTAATGGAACGTCTGTTCGCCTTCGAAGTTTGAAGGTCGGAAGCGTCGCGGACGGGGGTTCGAGCTTCCGCAGCCCGTCTCGTGGCGCCGGCAAATGCTCGGGGCGGGCTGTCCCATCTCCCGCTGCGGCTGGCGCGAACCGAGCGGCGCGCGCTTTCGCGCGTTCTCGCTAATGGAGCAGCATACTTCGACAAGGCGGGTCTCGCTGTCGCTACACTTCTTCAATCTCGATGCGAAGGTGTTGTGAGATGGTCAGGGTTCGCCCGCGACACGAAAATGCGGGCGAACCCTATCGGCGCAGGAAGGGACGGACCAGCGCCGATCTGTGATGCGTGGGTCATCCCAACGCTACTCCGATCGCCAGGAATGTGAGGGCCATTGCAAAGACCGGTGCGAGCAACCAGCGCGCTTGTCCGATACTCTTGTCCATCTATTCCTCCCGCGAAAGCCTCCATCACAAAAGTCACAATGCGGTTTCGGTTCCGGTCGACGCCTCACCCAAGACCATTGCAGCGGGTGCTCGGACCAAGGTCCCACACGCAATGCGACCGAAGTCCGGCCTGCGGAACGTTTTCAACCTGCTGAAGTTTTTCGGACCCGCCTTCGAAATCCTGTCGGAGGCCCGTTTACAAAGGAGATCATCATGAAATTTCACCTCACAGGAGCTGCCGCCGCGTTGTTGTTGATGGCTGGCGTTGGCGCCGTCGCGGCCCAGGATGTTGTCATCACGCCGGAACAGGACACCGTTGTGCGCACGTATGTGAAGAAGCAGCCGCTCGCTTCGGTGAAGATCCCCGGCGTCGAACTCAATATCGGTACTGCTCTTCCCGACACGGTCGAACTCCATGAAGTTCCCGATGTCAAATACCGTTATGTCGTGGTCGACAACCGGACCGTGCTCGTGGATCCGAGCACCCGAAAAATCGTCAAAATCTACGACTGACGTTCAGCCCTCCTTCAGGCATGCGACCGACCTGGTCGCCGACCGAACCGCAAAGAGCCCGTCACCGCCCTGTCGGTGGCGGGCTTCCTGGATAAGCAACCAACTCCTTGCGCGTGACCGAGGCTGGTTGATCCCAGCACTTGCGGGAAGCCCGTAACGCTTCGTTACAAGGAAGAGGAGTGGATCAGGTGTCAGAGATTTCTCGCCAGAAGCGAGTGTTTGCTTACAGCGTGCGGCGCTAACGCTTGCCCGCCGACTTTTGCACATGCCGCTGCACATGCCGCGCGCGGCCACCGAAAAAACTGCCTGTTGGGCTAGCGCAACCCTTCCCCGAAAATGCCTGCCCTAGCAACAAGGCCGCTTGCCGGAGGTCGCGGTTTTTTGTTGGAACCGATCGCGGTCAGTGAAGTTCATCGTCTGCCCGGTTGTCCCTCGGCCGGGCGAACAAACAAGAGCCCGTCACTGCCTCTGTAGTGGCGGGCTTTTTCCAACGACGCAATCCCGAAGGTCGATGATGGGATCTTATGTCAGACAGCGGCTCGTCGAGATTGAGGCAAATCCTGCGTTGCAGCGCCGGCCAGCGACGCGCCTAGGCTTGCGCAGCAACACGAAGTATGTTGCGCGATGGCTTGGCATTGTGGGCAACGGCAAGCGTTTTTTGATTCTCGTTCACTTGATAGACGGTGAAAAAACGGTTGGGGAGTTGGCCAAGCTAATCGGGCTCTCCCGTACGGCCTCCTCACAGCACCTGGGGCTTCTGACTGGGGAGCGGATTGTGGAATCACGCGCGGATGGTGCGCGCCGCTACTATTCCTGCAAGTCAGAAGCGGCGAGAGCTGTCGTCGCCCTCGTCGATAGTCTGGATCGGGATGAGAGGCTTCCGAAGGCATCGTTAAGCACGGCAGTTGACAGGGCGCACCAACGCAAACAGTTTTCATCCGACCGAAAAGCGAGGAGCAGCGCGAAATGAAGAAGACTACCAAAAATCTGCACTGACGAAGAAGTACCGCTATCGCTGTCACGGCAGGCCGCCTCCGCCTTCAGCCCCTGACCATGAGGTTCGTCGAGCAACGCGCTGGCTAAGACCGCGGGCATTTTCGCCTCAGTCGCGGCAGGGTTTCTCATCGCCTGTCACTTCACCGCAGACAAGCCCAGCGAACTCTTGAACCTCGGTCGATCGCTATTTGCACAGTTTTTCCTGACGTAGCGTTTGCATTGCCGGCCTAACGAGGCGACCAAACACTCCAGCAAGTGCCCGCTTTGCAGGACCCGCGTTGTTGCCTGGTAGTGGCCCCAATATGCGATATGGCTAGGTGCAACTTCCGCCCTCCCAGACAGCGTCGGCTTCTACACGCGAGAAAAGGTTTTGATCTGTTTTGGCGATCTCCGATTTGCGACATGTTCGCCGAAATAAAGGAAACATGTGCTCGTCTTAATGTCGGTAGCAAGGGCTATTCGGGTAACCCCGGATTGTAATGCACAATCGCGTCGAGGATCGTGCGGTAGAGGCTGTCGACCTCTTCGTCGATCTCGCCCCGCTTGATGCCGAGCGCCTTGGCGTCGGCGATCAGCTTGTGCGTAAGTTCATCGACCGAGATGACATCGTCCTTCGTCGTCTCTGGAACGTTGTTGGCCAACCATCGGTCGAGGAAGTTGATTCCGCGAGTGCTCATGCCCCAATAAGCTGTGCCGGCACATTAGGTTCCGATTGAGGAAGGCATGGCGAGGGAAGCCGACTATCAGGATGACGATTTGGTGATCATTTCGCGCAACCCGCTGAAAGGTAAGCTGCTGCTAATCGAAGAGCATGAAGAGATTGAGTTGCATCTTGAACGGGACGCGCCGAAGGGTTGATGAGCGAGCCTGATGGAAAGCGTCGTCGCTCCCCTACAGCCGGCCTGCCAAACCGCCGGTGCGCGTCGCCGGCTGCTGCTCCCCGGTTCCAGGGCCGCGATGGCCAGCGCAGCCCTCTGAACCCAAGCAATTCGAATGAGGCTGGGCAGCCCTCCAATATTGATTGGTCAGTAAACCATTCGATGCCCCTATCAAGGGCCGCTCTGATATCGTCTGGACTGCCGATACGCCCGCTGAAAACGGCGATAAGCCGAAGCGCAAAGTGCGGCCGCGCCGGATGCCTACCCGCTCTGCCTGCTCGCAATAGCCATCCAGAATTGTAGTGAGCTTTGCCAACTGTATTTCGTCCGTCGTTGCACGAATGGTCATCTCGCATATTCCCTGACCGGGCGAAAGCGTGATGGACTCTTCAAATGCGTTCGAGCCGGGCGACTTAAGAAACGTCCTCTTCCGCGAGTCGGTTAGCGAGTCAATTCCCCGCGTTGCCGGGGTGCTCAATACCAGCCATCAGCCGGTTAAACGCCGCGGCATCCTCCACCGTGTCGAATGGTCTTGCTGTCGCGGTGCGGTCTACCGCCAGAATGACAGCCAGAAAGGAAAACCCAACATCGGCGGTTCATACACAACGTGTTGGGCGCTTCTTCATGAGCCTCTGACGGTGACCCAGGGCGGTAGGCAACGTGGCCCATGTGGCTAGATAGCTGTCGAAACTTCGCGCCGGTCAGGACCGTAGCATGCCTGCATCTGGCTTGATGGAACATTAGCCACCTCTAAAGGTTATCCCGCGCGGCAGGTTGGTGCCCTCCATCGCCTGCTGAAGATCGGGCCTCCGATCGGCCCGCGCTCCCAGAGGGGCGCGGGCTTTCGAACTTACCAGACTGACCCGAGAATAGAGGACTGCGCCGAAGCCGAGAAGGCGCTAACGACGCCAGCGGGCCGAGCACCAGTGTCGGCACATTTCAGCCGCCGTTGTCGACACCACCACTGACGCCCGGCTTGGTGACATTGTGGTTGCGCACTTCCACAGCCACGACACCATCAGCAGTTTGTCGGGCAGGAGACGCCGCCTGAGCATAATGACGCTCCCAAGCACCGAGCGCGAACTGTGCGCCAAGTCGCCAAGCGGGTCCATAGCGGACCGCTGGTCGCGGTCTTGCAAACGGCCCATTGCTGCGTAAATTGCCCTCTGCCATGACCACCTCATACCTCAACCACAACCTTGAATGTCCGCGCTGCCTGACCATCCGGCTGAGAATACCGGCTGATGCCCAGCCCGATACCAGGATCGTCTGCAGCGATTGCGGCGAATTCCTGGGGACGTGGGACGACCTGCAGACCGACTTTGAAAAGCAGGGCGGGAACACGGGGGTTTTCCGGCTCGACAAGGGCCGCATCAAGCGAATCGAGTGACGAATACTGTCGGCAAATTGTGCTTCTAGTGCTGATTGGGAACAGAACCATCCACGCCTGCCAACGGCGCTTCCAAGCTCCAAGTGATCCCATGGGGACCGTATTCAAGGTTTCCCTGCCCACCCACCGCTGCGGGCGCAACCCGCTTCAAGACCACGGTTCCAAAGCCGCCCTTTCCGATGGTCTGGACGTGCGGCCCATCTGTTTCAGCCCAGGTGAGATGAAAGCGCCGCGATGCTCCGGAACCGGTGATGGTCCATGTGACTAAAATCTGGCCGTCATCCCCTGAGAGCACGCCATATTTCGCCGAGTTGGTCGCGAGTTCGTGGAAGGCAATGCCAAGATACTGGACCGCATTGGGCCCGAGTACCAACGATGGGCCGGACATTTCGATCACGTCACCCCTCGGGAATGGCTGGGCTTGGGCCGCCAAGAGTTCATTGATACTGGCGCCCTTCCAATCGGCGGATACAAGCAGGTCGTGGGATCTCGATAGCGCCATGATGCGCTCCCGTACCTGCGATTCAAACTCCCTCGGCGTCTCCGATCGCTTGTTGGTCTCGCGGATCATCGACAGGATGACCGAGTACTGGTTTTTCACCCGATGGTTGACCTCGCGCATCAGCATGCGGATGCGTTGCTCGCTTTCCCTCGCCGACGTAATGTCCCGGGCAATCTTCGATGCTCCAACTATCTGGCCAGTCGCATTACGCACCGGCGATATCGTCAGCGAGACCGGCACTAGGCTTCCGTCCTTGCGCTGCCGGATCGTTTCGTAGGTGTCGACGCGCTCGCCACGTCGGATGCGCTCGAGGATGCGGGGCTCCTCGTCCTGATGATTAGGCGGGATCAGTATCGTCACCGACTGGCCGATTGCTTCGTCGGCGGTATATCCGAACAGGCGTTCGGCACCTTGGTTCCAGCTCTTGATGATGGTGTTAAGATCCTTGCTGACGATTGCATCGAACGAGGATTCAACAATCCCTGACAGATGCTGCCTGGCCTCCTCGGCACGCTGGCGGTCGGTCAGGTCAAGTAGCATGTTCACGGCACCGATCAGATTGCCATGCTCATCCCGTAGCGGCGTGGGGTAGGGCAGGAACGGAAAAAAGGATCCGTCGGGACGCTGCGCAACGGCCTGCTGGTTTCGGACCGGCCGGTTTTCCTTCAGTGCAATGGCCATGGGGCACTCGTCATGCGGCAGTTCCTTGCCGTCGGCCGTAAACAGCTTGAACGTCACGCACCATTTGTCCTTGCCGATCGCGGGCTCCCGTCCTGCCATATCGGCAGCAGCGCGATTGCAATAGGTAATGGTGCCATGCTGATCAGTCGTGTAGATGGCGACCGGAAGGCCGTCGAGAATCTGGTGATAGGTGTTGTCGTGCTGCCTGAGTTCCGTACGGGTCCGTTCCAGATCAGTCACGTCGACTGTGAAGCATCTGGTGTTGACCAGCTTGCCGTTGCGGAAATGGCCGCTCGAGGTGATTTCGACATGCTTGATCGACCCGTCGCAGGCCCGCAACCGCGCCGGATGTCGGGCGATGTTCTCGCCTCGCGTGAGCCGGCTTAAAATGTCGTCGATCATGTCCCGGTCCGGGTAGAAGTCGGCGATATGGCGACCGACATAATCCTCCGCAGGATAGCCAAGCAGGTTCAGCTCGGCTTTGTTGGCGTGCAGGATAAAGCCTTCCGCGCTTATGAGATGGAGGGCAACGGCGCCATTCTCGAAAAAATCCCGATAATCGAATTCGAGGCTATCCTCTACGGGCCCTCCGGGGTTGTTGAGGGCGACAACGTTCGCCTGCGGCAGTTCATTCATTCCGGGATTCCTGATACAGTAAAACACACAGCAACGCAGCACCTGGCCGTTCGTTCCAAGACTGGCGCGTTCAGATCGATAGGGAACAAACTCGATGTGGAGATCAGGGGACCCGTCCTTCCCAGCGCGGACGCTGACGGAGAAGCTGCCGCGCCTCTCTTAGCAGCGAATAGCGATACGTTGCGATCAGCCGGTGAACTCACGGGCCTGCTCTTCCGAGATCCCGGTCTCTTTGCAACCGATTGCGTCCGTGCGTCGTGCGCCTCCGGGAGAGCATTGTGCTCATTGTCGTTGAGCACGGCGATGATTCCCGCCACACAGGCAAGGACGTTCGAGTCCGGGAGTTGCTCGCATCGCGGCCACTTTTACGCCGTCCCCGTCCACCATTCGATATCCATGACGAAGCGTCAGGCCGGGGACCGGACATTCCACCGGCGAAAATGGCGCAGCCTGCATCCGCTCGCCGGCAAACGTAGAATAATTTTCTTCATGACGGAGCTTTTGCCACGGCGGCAAGTTACCTCGCTCGGAGCGGAGGGAGGCTGTGAGAATGGAAAAGAACGATCCGGTTGTTGGCCCGTCGAAGCCCCGGTTTTTTGGCATCCTGGGACCTGGCCTGATCACGGGAGCGTCCGACGACGATCCCAGCGGCATTGCCACCTATTCCCAGGCAGGTGCGCAGTTCGGCTTCGGCCTTACATGGACGTTGCTGTTCAGCTATCCGTTAATGTCAGTGGTGCAGGAAATCAGTGCACGGATCGGGCGCACCACCGGCCAAGGGATTGCCGGGAACATGCGCCGTTATTATCCGAACTGGCTACTTCAGTCGGTTGTCGTGTTGCTCCTCATCGCCAACACCATCAACATCGGAGCCGACCTCGGTGCCATGGGCGACGCCCTGAAATTGATTATCGGCGGGCCGCATCTCGCGTATGTCATCCTGTTCGGGGTGGTGTCCGTCGTCCTGCAGGTCTTGCTCAAATACAGCCGCTACGTCTCGGTGTTGAAATGGTTGACCCTGTCCCTTTTCGCTTATTTTGGCACTGTGTTGGTCGTGCATGTCCCATGGGGTGACGTCGCTCGCGGTCTCTTCATCCCGAAATTGACCGTGAACGCCGGCTTCTGGACATCGGTGGTGGCGATCCTCGGAACCACCATCAGCCCATATCTGTTCTTTTGGCAAGCCTCGCAGGAAGTGGAAGACCAGAAGGCCAAGCCGGAGCGCAAGCCCCTCAAGGAGGCGCCGGAGCAGGCCGAGAATGCGATCGAACGCATCCGGCTCGACACATATGTCGGGATGGCGTTCTCCAATCTTGTAGCCTTGGCCATCATGATTACGGCTGGTGCAACGCTGCATGCCAACGGCATCACCGACATCGAGTCGACCAGCCAGGCCGCCGAAGCGCTGAAGCCGGTGGCAGGCGCGTTTGCGTTTGCAATCTTTGCCTTGGGCGTGATCGGCACCGGCCTGCTGGCGATCCCGGTTCTGGCAGGGTCTGCGGGGTATGCCTTGGGCGAAGCCCGCAAATGGCCAACCGGCCTCGATCGCAAGCCGCTGGAGGCCAAAGCGTTTTATGTGACCATCGCGGTCGCAACGCTGTTGGGCGCCTGTCTGAACTTCACCCCCGTCAATCCGATCAAGGCACTCTACTGGAGCGCGGTGGTCAACGGCGTGGTCGCCGTCCCCGTCATGGCAGTGATGATGATGATGTCGGCGCGAAGCGACATCATGGGCAAGGCAACTGTTCCCCGGTTGATGAGGACCGTCGGCTGGGCTGCGACGGCCGTCATGGCGGTCGCAGCCCTTGTGATGATCGCCCAGTTCTTCTGGGACTAGGATGCGAAAGCATTTGTGGAGGACAGGCCCTGGCGGTCGGCCGCAGCTTAATCCACCACCGAGCCTCGGCCAGCAACTCGCCGTTCAGCACGGTGGGTCTCGACCGGAATGGAGGAACACATGATGCGCATAATCAAACCACTCGCTAGCTGGACATGCTCGTCGAGCAGTATGTCGAAGTCAGGTAAAAGCGGTACGATGTCGTCTCGGTAGGGCAGGCGTGAAGGCGGTCAGGAGCGCTAGGGGAACGCCGCGCGTCACGGGAAAGGCCCTCGATGCCGCTAGTGCTGTGGCGCACGGTATTTGGTCTCACCGGTCCGGGGTTGAACCGCTCTGCCTGGAACCGGACCTCCAGCTCAATATTTCCTCGTTTGCCATTGCTGCAAAGCGCTCAGCTTCGTCGCGCTTGAGCCCGCAAGGCTTACCGCCGTGATCAGCCTGGAGACAGAAATCTCGATCATAAGCTGCCCATGTATCCCGAGAGTCCTGCCAGATAAAGAAACTTATCGACCTGCCCATTCTGTATTCCTTTAGCGACGATGCCTGTCTATCCGAGGTGGTCCTGTTCGGTGATGGAACTTGGCCCAGAGTTCCGCGCGATTTTTGGCACCGATACAGATCGCGTCATATGGCGAAGCCAAGCACCATCGTTTCGCGTCGTCGCTCCACGCGATCCCGTCGCGTTGTATACGCTTGGATTTTTCCAAACTGTCTGTTTGCACGATGATGACCCTACGACAGTCTTTATGCACGTCGTAACCCATGTTGGTGATGAGGTTTAGGATTCGGCGCGTTTTTCGATGGCACTTTGATCCCGCGCGTATATCGACCGAGGTGCGCGCGAGGTCGCGTGGCGCTGTGTCCGAATGGCCCGCGCACCTCCGCACTTGCTGCCCCAGCTCTAGGAAAGCAGAAAGGCTGTGAATTGCGCTGCTCACGGCGCCGCGGCGCTCTTCCCGTTGCGCTGCCCTTACACGTCGATCAATGCCGCTCTTATCTATATCTTTGATAGTTTGGGGCGATGTCCTAGCTGAAAGTCGCCGTGGGCCTTATTCGAAAAAGCTGGACCATTATGTCTATGCGCTCCAGCCTGATGTCAGGATCAACGATGCTTCGAACATCTGTGCGCCTCCGTCACTCCTAACCTTCACAGTGAGCTTGACAAGGTCGCGATCAGGCATTTCATCTCGAGCTATGTCATGCAGGATCCGCAGCGCCTCGGCGCGTGCGCGATCTCGCGACTCGAAAAATTGGCCGTCATCGTCGAGAACCTGGCCATCACTGTTGTAAACATCGAAAAAATATCGGTCCATTAAGATCACCCCAGGACGTCAGATTACTAAATCTGCTCGACGAATCGTGGTTCCTTCACTCCTGGCGTTTCGTTAGAAAATATATCAGATTGCGCCGGCGAGCTTATTTTGAGTTGGGGGGACTTGCAGCTCTTCTCGCTAATCCGCCAGGGCAGTCAGCGATTCTCCGCCTACAACCTTCGGGATGCGCAATGCTTGAATCGCTTTTTTTGCAGCTGGAACAACACGATGTTCTCTCAGAGACCGAACGGGCTTTGCTAACGCAGACGATTTCAATCGGACGTGATTTCGCCATCGGTCAGGATTTGGTGTCTGCGGGATCCCGTCCAACCTATAGCACCCTGCTGGTCGAGGGACTGGCAGCGCGCTACAAAGTGCTTGAGGACGGCGGTCGACAATTCACGTCGCTTCAGGTGCCGGGAGATTTCGTCGACCTTCACGCTTTCCTGCTCAAGACCATGGACCATGGCATTATCGCCTTGTCGGCCTGTCGCGTGCTTTTTGCCGATCACAATCGGCTCCGAAAGATTACAGAGACGGCGCCTCACCTTACGCGCCTTCTGTGGTTGGACACCCTGGTCGACGGGGCGATCCACCGGGAATGGATCGTCGCTATGGGGCGTCGATCCAAGATCTCCCATCTAGCCCATCTGATTTGCGAACTTTATGTCCGATTGAAGGTGGTAAATCGCACGGCCGGCCTAAGTTTCCGTCTACCTATAACTCAGGCCGAACTCGCCGACGTGCTGGGACTGTCGGTGGTCCATATGAACCGTGTCGTAGGCGAACTTCGTAAACTTGGCGCTATCACTTGGGCTGATCAGTCGTTGACAATCATCGACTGGGAGCGCCTGCAGGAGATCGCGGAATTTGATCCGACCTACCTCAGTATGGTGCGAGATGCGCGCTGACCAGCGCCGGTGTAAATCGCCAAGCAGCATGAAATTCCCAGGCGTGCGTCGCCGATCCCTGCCGCCGCCTTTGGTTTGTCGGTCAATAGGACGGGCCAGCGAGATCATCCTGCATCAGCGCTGACGTAACATGGCAGCGGTATTTGGGGCTGGGCGCTTGGCAACCCGATACTGGTTGTCGGGATGTGCGGAAACCAGCTCATAGGACCCGGTAAGGCCGTCGATCACCAGGTCGAGGAATGCGTTGCAGCCGGCAACCCAGTCCACACTGTCAGACACCGCGAGCGAGAAGTTCGTGCCTTGGCAATAGTCGGCATACAAGACAGCTACTGAGCCGTCTCCGGTGTACCCGATGCTTAGCTGAACCCATTCATCCGGCGATCCTGTATGCTGGGGTGCAGCGTGGGCTGGAAGTCGACGGCGACTGCAACACTCCCCCAGAATCGATAGTCGCCGGTCAAATCCTCGCAGCTGGATCGTAGGCGATTTTACCAACCTCTTGCGCGGCGCATGCCACCAGCCTGTCTGCGCAAGCACGGGATGGTCGAACGATTGCTTATTGACCAAGGCCGAAATGGCATCGGCCATAACTGTACTGCGCGGAAGGCCTGCCCTAGCGTCAAACACCCCGCATTCGTAGTATCCATCTTGGCGCATCATCATGGAATTCCAGTCCACGGCGCCGAACATTGACCAAGCGGTGACGGCACGTACGTCGATACCCTCAGCCGCGCATTCAGTGGCGGCCTCCCATCCCTCCATGAACCACCGCAGCTGTTCCTCACGGGTGCAGGCGTTGTGCACTTCTCCCATTGCCATTGGTAGCGCGTAGCGGCGCCACACCTCGCGCAGGCGCGAGGTAAATCCGAGTTCGCAGGCTGGCGCGTCGGCGCGGATAGCGGCGATGTCGACATAAGAATCGATGCCGTTGCCGCCGACCGGTTCTCGAGGGTGCCTTTCGACCCGATGATCGAGGAACCGATCGCTGGTGAGGTAGTAATCAACGCCGATCAGGTCCGGAGTGCAGGGCGCCCCCTCCAACTCTGCCAAGTGGGTTGGATGGACCCCAGCGTCGAGGAGACGGTCATAGAAAGGATGGCTCTGACCGACATGGCCACAAAGCAGATCCAGCGATAACCATCGCCGGCCGTTCTCGTATTCAGCTTGGTATGCTAGCTCTGGCGTGGCAAAGATCTTTCCGAAATCCTCGGTCTGCAGTAGACGCGCATCGGGGATGATCTTGCGGATGGCCGACATTGTCATCGCTATCGCACGGCATTGGGCAACCAGAAGCCGCAGGCAACTTGGCTCGTCCGTGCGGTGTGGGTGCCAGAATCCATAGAGGCCGCTGAGACGGGCGGTCGTCATCGGTTCGTTAATTGGCGTGAAAGTCTTTATCCACGGGTATCGACCTGCGAGCCGACCGGCAAACGCGGCTAAACGTTCGGCAAAATCCGGGGCGAGAACGGACGTCCAGCACGGCCCGCTGCCATGATGGACAAGGGCAGCCATTGGAGTGATGCCGAGTTGGCGCATCCGTTGGAGCCGCTGGTCCAACCAGCCCCAGTCACCCATGCCCTCAACAGCCTCGACGTGCTCCCACAACGCAGGATATCGAAGCGTTTTGATGCCGAGGGAAGCGACGAGATTCAAATCCTCGATGCGCTTTGAATGTCCGGTTTCGGCGAGCTGATCGCGGATCACGCCCCCGACACGAACCACGCTGCACTCAATGCCGCCCCAAACTTCCACCATGACTATCCAGCCGCGCCCTTGGCAAGGGACAACGTTGGTACGCCCGTCTTCTGAATGCGGTTGAACGCGGCCAGCGCCTGGCCAATCACCTGGTCCATATTATAGTACCGGTAGGTTGCCAGCCGACCGACGAAAATCGCATCGGTTTGCTGAGCAGCGAGTGCCTCATACCGCTTGTAAAGCACTTCATTCTCCGGCCTGGGCACCGGATAATAAGGATCGCCGTCATCCGTCGGATATTCGTAGGTCAGGCTGGTTTGAGCGTGCTGCTGTCCCGTCATATGCTTGTATTCCGTGATCCTGGTGAAGGCCTCGGTCTGCGGGTAGTTGACGACGGCGACCGGCTGAAACCGTGGCATGTCCAGTGTCAGGTGCTCAAATCGCAAAGATCGGTACGGCAATTTTCCGAGCCTGAAATCGAAAAATTCATCGATTGGACCGGTATAGACGAGACGCCGATAGGGGATGACCTCTCGAACCTCACGATAGTCCGTCTGCAGCATCACCTTGATATTGGGATGGGCTAGCATCCGTTGAAACATGCGTGTGTAGCCATCCGCCGGCATGCTCTGGAAGGCGTCGGCGAAATACCTGTCATCGCGATTGGTTCGTGTCGGCACGCGCGCCGTCACTGATTTGCTCAGCTGCGAGGGATCCACTCCCCACTGTTTTCGCGTGTAGCCTTGGAAGAACTTCTCGTAGAGTTCGCGTCCGACCGCCCCCACGACGACGTCCTCGGCGGTGCGGATCTCTTCCACTCTCTCTCTGCGTTCCGCCAGAAACTGCTCCATTTGCTCGGAGGTGAGGTCGAGGCGATAGAGACGATTGATGGTGTCGAGGTTGATTGGAATTGGCACCAACTGACCGTCGACCTTGGCCAGAACACGGTGGTCATAAGGATGCCATGCGGTGAACTGAGACAAATAGGCGACAATGGCTTCGGCATTGGTGTGAAAAATATGCGGCCCATAGCGGTGCACAAGAATGCCGGCTTCATCGTACCAATCGAAAGCGTTGCCGCCGATGTGACTGCGACGGTCGACGACAAGCACCGTCTCTCCGCGCTGACTGGCCAGGCGCTCTGCCAATACGCTTCCGGCGAAGCCTGCGCCGACGACAAGCCAATCAAACATGGTCGACCAAGCTCCTGAAACCAGGATGACGCAAAACCTTCGCGGGCTTGAGTAGATCGTGCATTGCGCTCCAGGTCGTGTCCCAAGACGTTCCCGAGAGGAATGTGTCGACCTTGGCCATGTCACCGCGACCCCTGCGCATAGCGGTGCTGAGGGCGGCTGGCATCGAGCCGGTATCTGCAATCTCGACTAGGCCGCGACGGCCGTAGGTTTGCACCACATCGACGATTGCAGTCGAGACGACCGGCAGTCCGCCGGCGAGGAACTCAGGCGTCTTCGTCGGACTGATATACCGCGTCGCCTCGTTCAGGGCGAAGGGCATCCATCCAACGTCCCAACCGGCCATGTATCTGGGCAATTCGGCATACCGCTTGGCGCCCAACCAATGAATGTTTGAGCCGGCGGGCAGCGTGGCCGGGTCGATCTTGACCACTGGGCCGATCGTGACGAACTGGACCGTAGGCATCGCCGCAGCGGTTCGAGCCACCAGGTCGATGTCGAACCGCTCGTCGATCACTCCGAAGAAGCCCACGCGGGGATGGGCAATGCTCAGCTGGTCTGGGGGGTCTGCTTGGGGCCGGCGAGCCTGATGGAAGTGTGCCGTGTCGATGCTGCTTGGAAACGCATGGACGGAGGGATGCCGGCTGCGCTTGGCCTCATAAAGACTCATTCCACCGGTGAACACGACGTCGGCCTTGGCGAAGAGCTTTTCTTCCAGTCGCTCGAGTTCGGGAGGTGCGTTTCTAAAGGCAGAAAGTTCGTCCATGCAGTCGTAGACGCAGACATCCTCCTGCAGCGCTTGCGAGAACTTCAATGCCATGGGCGTGTAGTACCAGGTCACCAACTGGTCGTGTCCGATGCCCGCCACCAGATCCTCAAGCAGAACGGCGATGGCTGTGTCGACATCATTCCCGGACTGATGGAGCGGCAGTATCGGCGTCACAACTTCCAGGCCTGGCGCAACCGCCTTGCGGCGCAGAAGAGGTATCTGGACAGTCTCGAAGACGGGTTCTTCGAAGAACACAACGGCGTAGTCGGCCGCGGCGCGCGTCATCAAATGCTGCGGGCGTTGAAAAACGAAGTCCCACCGCAAGTGGGAGAAACAAATCAGAAGTGGGTTATCGAAAGGCACGAGCATGGGGTTGGATACAGTCTGATCCATTGCAAAGATCCGCATTCGGGTTGGCTTGTGGTGGATCAAGCTCCGTTCGCAAATCGGGTTCCATGGCGACGCGGAATTTTGTCTTTGTCACCGGAGATCAACGAACCACGATTTTCTTGTCATGGCGGGAACGGGCATCACCTCCGTAAGTTGTCCGCGGGGAGGCGCCAATGATTGTTGATGCACACCTTCATACATCGGGCCGAGAAACGACGGCAGATGTGCTACAGACGCTTGACGATGCAGGGGTGGATATCGCCTTCCTGCTGGCGCCTTTCCTGACGCCGCCCTACTCGCTGAATGACCGGGAGTCGCTGCGCGCCGGCAACCGGTACCTTTCCGAGCTTGTAAAGGGCCGCTCGGATCGGCTGGTCGGATTCGCGGTGGTGAATCCGCTCAATCCGCAAGCAGCCGACGATCTTGAGGAGGCAGCTGCACTTCCCGGCATTCGCGCGCTGAAGATGGTTCCGACCGGATGGTATCCGTATGATGAGTGCGCGCATCGCGTCTACGCGGTCGCCGCGAGGCTCGACCTCCCCATCTTGTTCCACAGCGGAATTTTTATTGACGGCCGGTCCGGCAGGTTCTGCAGGCCGTCCTTCTACGAGGCGGTTCGCGATCATCCCGGCCTTCGCGTCACCCTAGCTCACCTTGGCTGGCCATGGTGTGACGAAGCCAACGCGGTTGGTGTTATCGATCGGATCAATGGTGTCGACCCAGCCGAAAGCCAGTTTCGCTTCGACCTGTCGTTCGGACCACCTCCCATCTACCGCGACGAGGTTTTTCGCAAGGCAATCGACGTGATCGGCCCACGCTCGCTGCAATTCGGAAGCGACCGCTTCTTGCCGTGCAGCGGTGCGCACATTCGCGCTGCTTTAGACGAGGTCGGGGCAATTCTCGATCAACTCGAGGTCGCAGGCGATGACCGAAAGGCG
The DNA here is from genome assembly GCF_056402995.1 of Mesorhizobium sp. P3_A8. Classification (NCBI taxonomy): domain Bacteria; kingdom Pseudomonadati; phylum Pseudomonadota; class Alphaproteobacteria; order Hyphomicrobiales; family Phyllobacteriaceae; genus Mesorhizobium; species Mesorhizobium sp. P3_A8. The sequence goes on from NZ_JBFUGI010000015.1 coordinate 55,921, forward strand.
ATCATGTCGGGGACAGCAATGGATTGGCTGAGGCTCCACCGGTCGCAAGGAGGAAAGTGATGGCTCGGACTCCGCGTGTTCTGCCAAGTGGCCAGACCGATGAGCGCACCCATGTCCTAGAGGTCTTGGGCAACGCCATTGTCGGCGGCATGGAAAACTATGTGCGGAACCTGGCTGCGAACCTGCCATCGGAGGAGTTTAAAGTTTCGCTCTTGTGCCCTTTTGAGAGCCCGTATACCGCATTGTTACGGTCCGAAGGGAGAGATGTCTATATTGCGCCCTTGCGTGACGATCCGCCTTGGAAGACAATCGAACTGATCTGCACACTCGTCCGTGAAACCGGGGTCGATCTGCTCCACGCTCACCTGATGAACGCGCATACCGTGGCGGCAATGGCCGGCCGATTGAGCGGGACGCCGACCGTCGCCACGTTGCATGGCATGAGCCTGCATCCGCAGGAAATCAGCGTGACGCGCACAACCGGGAACTACACCATAGTGGTGTGCCGCGAAGCCTGGTCACAGGCACTTGCCGTGGGGTTGGCGCCTGAGCTTGTAAGCCTCGTTCCCAATGGGGTCGATATCGCAGTGTATCACCCGAAGTCGGCTGAGAGTTCGGAGTTCCGCCAAACGATCAACGTCGGCCCTGCCGATATGTTGGTGGGGTTCGTTGGTAGGCTGGCTTGGGAAAAAGGGCCTGACAAGTTCATCAAGGCAGCCGAATTTATATTGCAAAGGCGGCCTGAGGTGCACTTCGCAATGGTTGGCACCGGGTCAATGGAAAAGGATCTCACCGCCACGGTTCGGCGTGCGGGACTGGAGTCGCGCATCCATATCGTGGGGCTTGCGCGCGAACCATATCGGATTTATCCGGCGCTGGACTTGTTGTTGCATACGTCGCGCGCGGACGCGATGCCGCTCACTATCCTGGAGGCCATGGCATCTGGCGTGCCAGTCGTGGCGATCGGCGTCGGCGGCGTACCGGAAATCGTCGCGACGGGCGAGACGGGAATTCTTATAGGGACCACGGAGTGGCCCGGTATCGTGTCGGAATATCCCGGTGACTGGGAGGGCGTCGCGCTGGCGGCACTCTCGCTGTTATCCAATCCTGCCAGGTTAAAATCGATGGCTGGTGCGAGCGTGAGGCGGGCGCAAGCCAACTTCGATATCCGCCAGTCGGCGACCCTGACGAGTCATATTTTCCGGCAGTTGCTAGGATCGCGTGCCGACAAAGCGCGCCTTCACTCGGTTCCCTGAATTTAAGGAAGCACGACCACAGAAGGTTCAGAATTTGGTGGCCCTGATCCCGGTAATGACAGGGTATAGGGGATCAACAACGTCGAGGCTTGCGCGGTCGATCTCCTCGAAAGCGAGGCCCTGCAGAAAGGCTGTGGCGGCCAGAACATTGCCGAATTGCTGCACCTCCACTGCGGCGGAGCCAAACCTTTCCTCGAACAGGCGTCGTGCAGCACTCTGAGTCATGGCCCAGAACCACTTTTCTGGCCCGTCTTGAGCATCAATGGAGGTGATGCCTGGAACCGTCCCCAGCACAACGCCTCCTGGCGCCAAGGCGCGATGGATCGTGGCAAGTGCACCCCGCACGTCGTAGATCATGTGCAGCGTCTGGGTCACGATGATGCAGTCAAGGCGCCCGCCCTCCACGGCATTCTCGTTCTGAAGATCGATGCGCATTGTGGCGTTAGGATTGGCACTCTCCGGCGAATCGATAATGTCGGAAGACACAACCCGCTCCAGTCCGAAACGGAACGTGTAGGCATTGTCGCCAATTTCCGCGACACGCCCTTGAATATCCTGCGCATGGCGCCGCAGAAAACTCTCGATGTAGTATCGGTCAAGCGGCATGCCGCGATCGCCGCCGAATTTCCGGCTTATGGGCTCGACCTCGCCGAGGTCTCCAAAGACGACCGAACCAGGTGCCGGGACGGCTCTCATCTTGGATTCAACCCTGAGGACCTATGGAGCGGTGAAAATCTTGCTTGGGCCGTCATGACTTCGCTGTGAAGGCTTGGTTGGAGTGGATGCGTCATGATCGATGACCGCTCGTTCCACAGCAGATCGCTGGCACAAGGGAGTGGTTCTGGCTCAGCCATCAGCTTTCTTCCTCGCTGCGTTCGCATTTTGACCGCTGGGGGCAGTAGTCTTTGCGTCCTTTGAGTGAGCTGCCAACGCAGGGCCCGCCCCGGTCGCCTTACGCATGTCCCCGCTGCGCTTTTCTGGCTGCTCTTTTTTCCTCAAGAGCCCTGAAAAATACTTGCCGAAGAATCCCATCATTTCCTCCTCGATTAAGCGATTCAGCCAGGCCTAATACGAATTTGCCGCGAGATGATTTGTTCCCTCCGGGAGCAACGTCCCTACTATTTCCTCCTGTTTCGTGGTGACAGCCAAGGGATCACGGGGCACATACCAGTTCAGGCTTCTCGGTTCAGCGCAGGACCGTTACGTCATTTGATGTCGTCGTTTTTGACCTCGGCGGTGGAACGTCCTTACGAGATTGACGTTGGCGCTGATCTCTACTCGAGGTCATTTCGGTATGGTGATGTTCGCCGAGAGCCAGGCTCAGCAGATAGCCGAAAACGGATTGCTTTCGACCGAAGAGAAGATTGCGCAGTTGCGAGCATTGGAAGTACATCCGGACGCGTCAGGATCGAACCCTCGTTGGCTGATGAGGTCAGTCTGTAAGAAAGCTCGTCGATGCGAGCTTTTTGTCTTCGGGGCACTGCGGAAAGCATTTCGGCGGTCTGACCCGCCCGATATACGAAAGGGCCAGATTGGTGCATATAATGGTCGGATAACCCGCCTTCTCCAATAGAGGGCGAGTCGATTGACGTTAGTCGATTACCGCTACAGCAAGCCGGCCCGACTACGGTCTTGACGTTGGTCGCGATGCGGGCGAATTTTGTGAGCGTCGATCCACCCTCGCTATCGAGGACGCGCAATGCAGGGCAGGAGGTCCCAGGAGCGGACGGGCCAGTACCCTTTAGATGATCTCCCAACGAAGCACGGCCTGTCCGGGACAGTCTGCGACGGTCATTCTCAATCTTCATGCACCACCCCGGCCGCGCTGCAATGCTGCCTCCGTGGCTGTCAAAGAAGCGATCATGCAGCGCCAAGCTGGCCGGCTGACAAACCTTCTCATCGACTAGGGCACGATCTACAGGACGCGCGGAGGCCTCCCGCTATCGCATTGACCTCCGTGACTACGGCGCGCCTTCTTGAAGGTCCGACAATTTCACGCCCATACCTGCTGTGGGGACGAGAACGTGTCGCCGTGAATGTTTCTCGGTTTTGGCCATCGCGCAGTCAAAGCCTCTCTGTGTGCGGCTGGGCCGGGGCCGGACCCGGAAGGATCAGGGTGACACAGCCGCGTGTGCTCGAAATGGGGTGGAACGAAAGGCGTGACCGACGGGAGGGACGGTTGCCAGTAGGTGTTTTACTTTCGGCTGGGTGAAGTCATAGGGCTATTTTGCCCAGGTTTTTGAAGATTGTGAGGAGTGAGGCCGTTGAGGGTCTTCAGCACCCGCATGTTTGCTTCCAGCCTCGGCAATTGACTGAAGATCCCGCCTGTAAGCTCAGATTGCGGCGCAAATTCAACCATTTTCGCGCCCATGCCCTTCAGGCGGTCAATAGGGCCGCAAGGTCCGTCGCCCGCTGGCTCCCGGCCAGCGGGCGCCTTTGCACAATAGACCGCGCATTTGACCCGCCGAAACACGGGGCCTTACGAACTCGTTTGTGCACCAAAGGAGCATGCTGGGCGGAGATCGCGGTGAAGGCCGTCGAGGGCGAAGACGGGATATGCCGACGCGAACTCGGGATGTCATCCCACCCAACGGTACATTTACGCTCAAGGAGTGCCCCACTGTACGCAGCAGAGGTGCAACTCGGTGTCGTGCTGATCCATGGCTATCGCGACACCGTCGCCATCGCACCAACCTGAGTGAGCTAATTATCGCGCTGCCGGAAACGCGAAACGACGTGATGGGGACTGGAGCATAAACCCGCATTGAATCAAATCAAATCACGTTGCTCGACCAAAATGCGGTTGCCGATATCACCAAGGAACGTTACTTCGCCGGTAAGCCCGCCTCCCGCATAAGTGGCGAGGAAGCCGCGGGCGAAACTCGCAACTTAGGGCCACGGGACGCGATGCGCTAGAGACAGGACCTCTAACGCTTTGCCACCGTTTCACGCAGCGGCCCGTTGCGGGTCGGCGGCCGATATCTTGTGACCAACTTGACCGTGCTAATACCGACCGTGACGCGCCCCAGCACCTGCACTGTGACCCTTTCTAGATCCTCATCAACGTGAACAACTTCCCCTTCGAATCTCATCTTGTCGCCAGGCTTCGCTGCGGGATCGATGGTCGAGTAAGGGTGCAGAGCGGTCGGAATATGCAGCGCCACGCGATCCTTGATGCGCTCGCCAACCGTGGCGACAATCGCCACCTTGTCCCCGATGTTGATCTGCCGAGCCATCCATAGAATCCTGGAGCAGCATATCTATTCGTCAAGGGTTGCTAATATATGAGGCGTGAACTGACTTAACGCCCGGCGTCTCTGGCCGCCGCCGTGCCGCTGTCAGCTTTTGGAGCGTCGCGAAAATCGCCGTCGATATCAGACTGTGCCCAGCGTTCATGAAATCTGACCTGGCGACGGTCGCGCATGACTACCGACTTGTCGCAGGTCTGGAAGCGGTAGAAATGCCTCCGCTCGTCGGCTAGGTCGCTGTCGTGCTTCCGTTCAATTGGAGGCCCGATATTTGCAACGTCATTCATCGGCTGCGGGCCTTTGCCTCGCGCCAGAGTCTCACGCTCATTGGCCGCTCATTGGCATGCGCCGACGCGGGCCGATATTTATGGACGGTAAGCCGCGTGATCTCAGCGAGCTCGATCACGATCAGGCAGCGACGAGCTTCAAAGTCGCCTAGGCGCATTTGCAGACCACTGGCTCCCAGCCGCGCATGCCTAGGATGCGAGATTGCTGTTTATTATGCCAAGGATTAGTGCGGCAAGCGGGATTGCACCTGTAGGATTCAGATGGGCTTACCTGGATATTGTGAGGCGGCCGGGCCGGTATCGCTGACACCAGATAGAAATAGCAGCAATTAGTACCAATCAGAGGGAGTAGCGATTGATCCGCCTGTCGTGTCTGCTGGCAAGCGCGCCATTCGATCTTGACGGGGAACCAATGTGCCAGTGCCCAGTTTGGATAGCGACGGGACACGCCACGGAGAATGAATATGACACGCCGACCAATGATTTTGGCCAGCACCGCACTCGGGTTGCTCTTCTCAGCGCCGTTCGGGTCCCCGCTCGACAGTTCAGCACTCGGCGCGGCACGGTTCGTCGCATCCGCACCGCCGATTTTTATCAAGTTGAAATGTAAGGAGGGCGAGTCCGCCGAAGCCTGCGCGCTAAGGCAGCAGGCTCCGTCCGAAAACGCTGCTCCACCTCCAGCGACCGAAGCACAGCCTGCTTCTAAACCGCAGGAGCAGCCAAAACAGGCAGCCCCGGCGTCTGAGGCACCTCCCGTTCCAGCACCCACCGCACCGGCTGAACCGTCCGCGAAGCAACAGCCTGCTCAACCGGCCGAGCCGGCGCCGCAAGCCGAGCCTGCCCCCAATAAGGCTCCAGACGAACCGGCAGGCAAGCAAGCCCAGCCACCTGCGGATCAGGCGCCTTTGCCCAGCCCGGCTCCCCAGGCGCCTGCTGCGACCGCTAAGCCTGCCCCTGCGCAGGGCGAACAGCCGGCGGAACCTAAGAAAAAACCTGCCGCCGAGCAGCCTGCAAACCAACCCGTGACAAAAGCCCCACCTTCAACCGAGCAGCCCCCCGCCAGCGGAAAACCAGCCGTTGGTGAGCCGGCCGCGCCCGCCCAAAGCGAAAAGCCAGTCCAGGGCGAGGCGCCAGCCGATCCGAACGCTGCCCCCATCCTGGACAGCCAGAAGGACGCGAAGCGTCCGGGCAAGGATGGCAAGGTCGCCCCGCAGAGCGGCAGCGATGAGGTCACCGCGCCTGCGACCGCCCCCGCAGATGCCGCACCACCGCCTGCCGACGACAAGTCAGCGCAGCAGGAGATCAAGCCGGAGAAGATCGTTCCGGTGACGAACGAAAAGGGCACTCGCCGTGAAAAGGCGCCCGACACCCAAGCGCCGGAGCGTCCAAAAGGCGCCGATGTCCTCACGGAAATTGGCGGCCGGGTCATCATCCAGTTCAACCACCAGACGATCGTCGAGAGCAACGAAGCGCCGCGCATGAACCGTGGTGCCAAGGACGTGTATTACGAGGATCTGCCGGGCGGCCGCACCCGCGAGACGGTCGTTCGTGACAACGGCAACCAAATCGTCACCATCCGCAACCGCAATGGAGACGTCATCCAGCGCTCCCGCATCACGCCCGACGGGCGCGAGTATGTGTTGAGCTATGTCGACGAGCGGTATTACCAGGACGTGCAGGATTGGCGCGACCCTGGAGATGACTTGCCGCCGATGCGGCTAACCATCCCGCGCAAGCAATACATCCTGGAGTCGGATTTGGTAGAGGATCCTGGCGACTACTACACCTTCCTTGAGCAACCGCCCGTGGAAAAGGTCCAGCGCCTCTACTCGGTCGATGAGGTCAAACGCTCGGCGCGTGTGCGCGACATCGCCCGGCGCGTTGATCTCGACACGTTGAATTTCGACTCCGGCTCGGCGACTATCTCGGACAGCGAAGTCAAAAAGCTGCAAGGCGTTGCGGACGCAATGGAGCGGCTGCTGAAGCAGAACCCGGCGGAAACCTTCTTGATCGAGGGCCACACCGACGCCGTCGGTAGCGACAATGCAAACCTGGCCTTGTCCGACCAGCGAGCCGAGGCAGTTGCCGAGGCCCTCACCAATGCCTTTGGCATCGCGCCGGAGAACCTGACGACCCAAGGCTACGGTGAACGCTATCTCAAGGTGAACACGACAGGGCCCGAACGACAGAACCGCCGTGTCGCTATCCGCCGCATCACGCCCCTTGTGGCGCCTGTCGCCAGTTCCAACTGACCGACAAACTCGCAAGTCGGTAAAGCTCGCCGACTTGCGAGACCCTTGCCAGACCATGGTGCTATCTGCTACCCCGACGGGGGCTTTTTAAGAGTTCATTTACCGTCCGTCTTTAGCATCCCGCTTGCGGCTAAAGTAGCAGTTCCGCATCTTCAGGCAACACCGCCCGTCGCTTTTAGTCCAACTAGGAGCGACGGGTACTTCACCCGCGAGCCTACGGCTCTTTCTGCGGCGATCGAGCGGCCACCGGCTTTAAGTACGCTATCGATGCGACTGGAGATATCGAGCGCTCATGAATGGGTGATCGTCTGCGCTGGGATTGGTGCGGCCGAAAGTGCGCACATAAGTCCGACGTTGATCGATCCAATTGCTCTTACCTTTGTGATCGCAACAGAACACGCGCCTTAAGATCAGTAACCGTCCTGGCATCGGGCAATGTAAACCTGGCCATGACCATCTCGATATCGGCGTTGGCCCGCCGTGTCCGATCACCGCACCGGGATCGCGCCGACTGCGCCACCAACGACAGCACTTGTACCGGATCGCCGGCCACCGCGGCTCCTCCCAAGCCACCGACGGCGGCGCCTTGTTCGGTACGGGAGCACGCGCGGAATCAGCAGGCTCAAAATGAGCAGTGTCTATTCATGGGTCCTCATCTCAAGCCTTAATCGGCCGGAGAAAAAATGCGGCAAGTGATTTTTCGAACCATGGCCTTGCCGCCTACGTGGAACGTCTCCGCTCCAAGGGCGGACTCCGCAAACTGTTCGGCAGGGGAACGTTCAGGTCCAACAAATTTCCCGCGATACAGCCCCGTCTACGCACAGAAAAATGCGAGTCGCAGAAGCGAATCTGATGTGGGGTTTCGGATGCCCACAACTCCGCTGCGGTTATCGGTAGTCATCCCAGCTCTCTCGCGCAACGTCCGAATTCCAAAGGGAACTTCGCATCGTGCGGGCCGTTGTGACGTCGCAAACTGTGCCGCGTTCAGCCTCCGTGCAATGGTTCGGCCGAACGCGGCGTGCATCAACACTAACGCACAAGGAAACGTACCATGATTGGCAAACTTTTGGCTACTACAGCAATAGCAACCCTGCTGTCGTCTGGCCTGTGGGTATCGGGGGCAGCCGCTGAAGATGCCACCAGACCTGCCGCTTCTACGACCACTGCGGCAACGGCGCCGGCGGTTAGTGCAGACGGCAGCCTCGTCACCAAGATCATAGGCGCCAACGTCTACGATAGCGCCGCCGACAATGCCGAGAAGATCGGCGACGTCAAAGACATCGTCCTCTCCAAGGACGGCAAAGCCAAGTACATTATCATCGGCGTAGGCGGATTCTTGGGCCTGGGTGAAAAGAACGTCGCCTACGATTTCAACAAGGCCGAGTGGGTCGAGAAGAAGGGTGATCGCTGGCTGGTCGCCAAGACCACCAAGGAAGACCTTCAGGCGCAAAAGGATTTTGACCTGAAGGTTTACGACACGGCAGCGGCGTCGAACACCAATGATGTCGCAGCGACCCCGGCTAACAATGAAGCGGCTCCAGCCACCACCACGGACAAGACGGCCACAGCGGCAATCGACAAGTCTTCGCTGACCGAGATGCCAATGGATAAAATCAGCACCAAGGATTTCATCGGCACCAACGTCTACGGCGCCGACGACGCAAAAGTCGGTGAGATCGGCGACGTGGTTATGACCGGCGACAAGAAGGTCGATGCCGTCATCGTCGACGTGGGGGGGTTCCTTGGCATGGGGGAAAAACAGGTGGCCATTGGCCTGGAGAAACTGAAGTTCATGTCGGACAAGGACGGCAACCGGTATCTCTACACCAACTTCACCAAGGCTCAGCTTGAGGCGCAGACCGCCTATGACAAGGGCACCTACGCGCAGAATCGCGACAAGCAGCGGATCATTGTTGGCCAGTAGAATCCAACGTGGCCCGCGCTCCTTAGGCGCGGGCCACGTCTTTTCGTTTTTCGATCGTCTGTTCGCGGGATCTGCCCATCAGGGTAGGTGCGCGCAAGACGAGACGCTCTCGATCCTCCGATCGCCTGAATAATGTAACACGTTGAGGGCCTTGTCGGGTGTACGTATTGGCACTCACAAGACGTTCGTCCACCGGTCCTCAGAGCGGTGTGTAGGCCTGTAGGCGCGCCACTCCCCATGGGTCAGCGAGGGGCTGTGGTTGCCGATAGTCTTGGCAACGTTGCTCAGTAACCACCAAATCTGAATCGCCACGCCCTGCCGAGAGCGCATCGCCAAGATCAGCAGAACCTCATATCGTCCGGCAGCTGTTTTGGCATGAGGAAGCGCGGTTCGAGAAGCCTACTGGCGTACGGTGCTGACAACGAAGAAGCCCGAGGCCTAAGGCCTTCGCCATGGCAAGAAGATCGGCGCCCACGTCTCTTGAGTGAGCTGGCCATCGGACTGTAATCCGACCGCCGTCTGGAAGCACTGACCGCCTTGCTGAAGCTCTCGGCAAGGGGCCGTCGATAAGGCCCGGCGAAAAGCGCGCGCGGTCAAACAGAATTTGTACCTTCAGTACGGCTGGGATGAAGCCCTTTGGGGGCCGGATGCGAATTGCGCCTGGTTGACGGCATCTGCTAGGTCCTGCTTAGCCGCTTCGGCGCCGCCAAAAGCGACGAGGAACACTGCGGCGACAACAAGGAGCCTGATCATCGAGGTCACTCCGGGCGCAAACGGCCTAATGACGCGGCACGACCTATTTGGTTCCGTGGACCCAAGGCATTGGGTTCAGGGCTTTAGCCAAGCGGGACCTCGGAACGGCCCTCACATCTCTGTCTGGTAGATTAATCGACCCTCCGGACAGCGCCGCAGGATACCCAACATTGCATCGTCGCTCACGGAACTTTTGTTGAGCTGAGTGCTTCCTCAGGTGGAGCTGTGCCTCCTCCATTTGAACCGTGACGGAGACGAGAATGGCAAATCTGGGAAGATTGGCAATCGCGATGCTTGGCGTCCTGGCATACCAAAACCGCGACAAAATCGGCGAATTGATCCGTGGGGCCGGAGATCACAATCCAAACGACCCGCAGGGCGGAATTATGGATCAGATTTCCAAAGGCGTCTCGGGTACGGCGCTTGGTGATATCCTAGATCGATTCAGAGGTGCGGGGGCAGGATCGAAAGTCGATTCTTGGGTCGGCACCGGGCCGAACCAACCGATCGAACGAAATGATGTGGAAGCGGCGATAGACGAACACACGCTGACGTCCCTCTCGATGCAGACCGGCCTCTCGCGCGAGGAGCTCATCACCAGGATCACCCGGGATTTGCCCGAGGCGGTCGACAAGATGACGCCAAATGGTGCACTGCCGCCCGAGCCAACGAAGCTCTCGGGTGAGGCCACCCTGCTCGACGACGTGCCGCCACATAGGCCGCAAGCCAAATCAACCGGGCAAAACGATGTCTAGAATGACTGCCATATCTCAGAAAGACCTGCCGGGGCGTACAGGCTCGGCCGTCAGGATGACTGGACTGGGCTTTCAGGGCACCAGGGCAGCAAGCGTAGTGGCCGAATTGGATTTGTTGGCGGCGCTGCTTGATTCCCGTTGGCGCATTCCGGGAACCTCAATTCGTTTTGGACTGGATGCCCTCGTGGGCTTGGTGCCCGTCCTCGGAGATGTGGCGACAGGTATCGTTTCGGCTTACATCGTGTTGCGAGCCCGAAGCTGCGGCGCTGGAAAGATCTTGGTCGCCAGAATGTTGGGGAACGTATTGCTTGATACGGTTGTAGGAAGCATCCCTGTTCTGGGCTCGATCTTCGACGTGTATTTCAAGTCCAACAATCGCAACATTACGCTGCTTCGCCGCCACCTTGGTAAAGTCGAAGTTGGCCGCCGACGAGCCTGATTGCCGCTCAGCATTCGCCCGAGGAACTTTATTGGTTTATCGCACGTTTTGCCGCCGAACCAATTTCGGTTCAGGAAAGGGGAAAATATGGAAAATCCAGGTGTCGGTTGGATAGCTGCTATCGTGATCGGCGGTATCGCCGGCTGGCTCGCAGAGATGTTCATGAAAAGCAATATGGGCGTGCTCATGAACATCATTCTGGGGATCGTGGGCGCGATCGTCGCCAACTTCCTCCTCAGCCTGTTAGGCGTATCGATGGCCGGCTGGCTTGGGTATTTAGTCGCAGGCTTCATCGGTGCCTGTATTTTGATTGCAGTCGCGCGAATGATTAGGCGCTGAACCGACAATCTATTTGTGCACATTATAACTCAGATTGAGGCGCATGATCCCCGCGATCAGGCGCCTCTTCGGTCTTGCGAAGCTATACGTTGGGGTTCAGGTCGATCTCTCACTCAACACAGGTGACCCTTGCCATATGCTCGCTTGCTGGAACCAGTCTTGACGCTCCGCATTCTATTAGCAGGGGCTCAAGGAGTGTGGGATGAAAGCGGTTTTGGCACTGGTCGGCGGCTTCGTGCTGACCCTTGCGGTTTTCGCCAGCGGGCTGGCTTTCGCTGCCTGGCTGATTGTCGCCAAGCCCGTGCATCAGGCAAGGCCCGCCGACAGTGTCTCGCAGCTTTGGACCAAGGACGCACAGCCTGTCGACAAGGCCGCGCAGCGCTTGGAGCGCGTGGCCGCCGCGCAGCCCGTGGCGCCCGACGCCGCCGCCAGGGTGCAGGCGCCCAACCCGACCAATACGGGCGCGGTGGCGCCGGACGAGGGCGAGCAGCAAGCCAGGCTGCAACCTGCCCATGTCGCTTGGTGCGCCGACCGCTACCGCTCCTACAATGCCGACGACAACAGCTACAGGTCCTATAGCGGACAGCAGCGGCCCTGCGTGTCGCCCTATCTCGACACCGTTGCGACCGACCCGGCCGCGCAGCAGCCCGCCGAAGTCAGCTATGTCGAAGGCGGCGCCGCGCCCCTGGTTGCGGCAGCGGASCTTTCGGACGACCACGTCCAATCCTGCTTCAACCGCTATCGCTCCTACCGTCCCGAGGACAACAGCTACCAGCCCTATTCCGGCGGGCCGAGGCGCCAGTGCGAATAGGCTGCTGCTTGCCATCTCCGCCTCTCTGAAATAGCGGCGGTGCGACATCAGGAGATGGCGCTGCCTGCGGTAGAGACCAATTGCCGGTGAGGCCGCCGGTTTGAGGGCCGCTGCAGGCCCTCCCGACCGGCTTTCGCCGCGTCTCCCGGCCGCATTCCACGCAAAATCCCACTCCTCGGGCGGTTCTTACCACGCCCATTCCCACGTTGGCACAAACACCAGCCCCTTATTGAAGCCGCCAACAGCGCAACAACGAACCGAGAGACGGTCGTGCGCTGAAACCTGCAGCCGCAAAGATCCAGTGAGGGTCGCGGTTGGCCGGTTTCGCCCGAGAGCATGAACAGACAGCCTCACGAATGCGATGCGGGCGGCGCGTCGAGGTCGATGTCACTTTTGAAAGATGGAGACTTGAAATGAAGAAGATCATTTTGGCTACTGCTGCGTTCCTGTTTGCCTCCGGCATGGCCTTTGCCGGCAGCGACCATTTCGGCTCGGACTTCGTCCCCGCCGCCAGCAGCTACCCGACCACCACCCATTGGATGATGTCCGGCGGCGCGGTCGACCACAGCGTCACCAAGAGCATCACCGACAGCGCGGCCGAGGCAAATGCGACCTCCGGCATGCCTGCACCGGGTTATGGCCAGGGCATCTGGGGCCACTAACATCGGCCACCACGGTCGGCATCCAGGCGGCGGGCAGATCCCGCCGCCTGGATCATTTTGCGCCCGGCTGGCGCCTCGCGTCCTCCCGGCCATCCAGCAATTCCACCTGGACCAGCGATCACGTAAATTTTTTGGATCATTCGCGGCGGCGCGGCGTTCATCTCCCACACCAAGGGAGAACCACCATGACCGACGACCGCAACGACAAAATCCGTGACCGCGCCTACGCCATCTGGCAGCGAGAAGGCGGCGCTCATGGCGACCATGATCGCCACTGGCACCAGGCCGCGATGGAGATCGACCGGGAAGCCGCTCTGCCGCTGACGGCCGACGACGCGCTGCCGGAAACACGCGAGATCGCCAGCACTGATGTGCTGGAGGTCGAAGCGCTGGCCGTGCGCACCGGCATATCGGGCGACGAGGCGCAAGCGCTGGTCGACCGCCTGGGCGCCGACCGCGCCGCCACCGAACAGGCCGCCCGCAGCCTCAAGGCCAGGCGGAAATCCTGATCGACCCTAGCGAGGGAGAGCGAGATGATCCGCAAACTCAAGGACGGCAAATACCGGCTTTATTCGCGCAAGAAGGATGAGAAGACCGGGAAGAGGCGGAATCTCGGCACGTTTGAGACGCGCGAAGCGGCGGAGAAGCATGAGCGCGAGGTGCAGTATTTCAAGCGGCATTGAGGGGGTGCCTTTGACTGTCGCGATGGTGACGCACCACACGCTACTGCGACCGGGTACCCGCACTCGCAAGATTTCTACACCACGCGTGGTTGAGCTGGTTTGACCACGGTGGCGAGGACGATGCCGGCGACGATGAAGGCAGCACCGACCAGATCGTAATCGTGCAAGCCCTCGCCGAGCAGCAGGTAGGCGAGCACAGCCACGAACACCGTCTGCAAATAGAGCAGCATGCTTGCCCGGCTGGCGCCGAGCGTTTCCACGCTTTTGTTGTAGAGATAGTACATCAAGGCGCCGCCGGGACCCGCCAGATAGGCGAGGGCGAGAAGGCTGTGGACGTTCATGGCGGAGCGTTCGTCGTTGAACAATTCCCACAGATGGAAAGGCAAGGCGACCAGCGCACCGGCGCCGAGCAGCAGCACGACCATCGGCAGGAGTTCGATGCCGAATTTGGCACGGCGCAAAAGCACGGTGTAGAGGCCCCAGCAGAACGCGCTGCCGACGATCCACAACTCGCCGGCGTTGACCTTGAGTTGCAGCAGCGCCGTCAAATTGCCGTGGGCAACGATGAAAATCATCCCGGCAAGCGCAACCAGCGCGCCAAGCGACTTCCACAGCCCGAGCGGCTCGCCGAGCACGAAACGGGCGAGCACCATCGTCATGACAGGCGACAGCGCCATGATGATGCCGGCCGTGGTGGCGTCGGTGTGGTTGAGGCCATGGTAGATCATGCCCTGGCACAGCGTGAGGCCGATCGCCCCCACGGCGACGACCTCCACGGCGCGCGTTCGCAAAAGCCCGATCATCGCCTCGTGATGGCGGTGCACGATCGGCAGCAGGATGGCGCAGGCAAGCGTCAGCCGCCAGAAGCAGAGGCCCCAGGGCGGCATTTCAGGCGCCACCCATTTGGCCGCGATATAAACACCGGCCGAAAGCAGCCAGCACAGGACGGCGGCCGGATAGCCGGCCAGGGAGGATATGGGGCCGGCCACGGGTTGCGCGGCTTGATGCGCTATCGGCATTGCCTGCATGTCATGTCCCCTTCGATGACCTCGGCCAGACGGGGCAACATAGCCTGTGTCGTTGGGTCGTGCATCCGTTTTGAAAGCCGAGAAGGCGCTCGGCCGTTTTCGACGGAGCGAGGACGTTCTTTCCCCTGAGGGGATGCGCGCCGTACCGAGGAAGAGGTCTGGCGCGCGGCCGTTCACTTACTCCCTGTCATGTGCGATAGTCGTGCACCGTTTGGGAGACCTTCCATGGTTGTGCGACATCTCCGGTATGCACTTGCCGCGTGCTGTTTTGCACTTTCGCTGTCATCGGCGCCGGCCGAGACGCTGCGGCTTCCCGACAATTTGACCGGGTTCGACACCGATCAGGGAGAAGCCTATCTCGTCGAGAGTGACGCCCGCGAAGCCTATTTTGCTCTCGCCAGCAATTTCCTGACCCAGAAAACGCAGTCGTTCTGCGGCGTGGCGAGCATCGTGATGGTACTCAACTCGCTTGGCGTGCCGGCGCCCGAGGTGGCGGAATACCAGCCCTACCGCACGTTCACCCAGGACAACGTTTTGGATGAAAAGACCGACACGGTGCTGCCCCGCGCCACGCTGGCGGAGATCGGCATGACGCTCGACCAGATTGGCGGCATCCTCGCAACGAAGGGAGTCTCGGCTTCCGTCCATCACGCCACGGATACGTCGCTGGACGAGTTCCGGAAAATGGCGCGAGCGGCGCTCGGCGACAAGGGGCGCTTCGTCATCGTCAATTATCTGCGTAAGGCGATGGGCCAGGAAAAGGGCGGTCATATATCGCCGCTTGCAGCCTACGATTCCAAGTCGGATCGGTTCCTGATCCTCGACGTCGCGCGCTATAAATATCCACCTGTCTGGGTCTCGGCGAGCGACCTCTTCACGGCCATGAACACCACCGACAGCGACAACGACAACAAGACCCGCGGTTTCGTTGTCGTTGCCGCGCAATAGAGCCTCTCACCTCTTCGCGCCGCAATCACGCGTCGGGCGGATTGCGCACGCCTTCATTGCGGACAAAATAGTCGCTCGCCAACGCCAAGACAGCCAAGAAGGCGGCGCTATACCGGGCAAAGCCAAAGGACTCCGCCGCCGCAAGTTTAGCGCCGCGCTTATGCTCGCTGACGAATCTGGCCGCCACGTCCCGGACTTCGTCGGCGGCCTTGCCGAACAGCGCCTGCTCTTTGGCTGTTGGTTGAAAAGCCCGGCCGATGAGATGGCCGAGAAAGAGCCCTCCTGCGGAGCCGGCTATGACCTTTGCTCGCTCCAGGTTTGACACGGCACTTCGCGGAAGTGCGTGGTAACGGCTTGGTCCAGCATCGGCATGCCCGCCGCTGGTAAGTGTTTCAATGTCCGCGCCCGCACTTCCGGCGGGGACATTGCCGCCAGCGCTTCTCCTGCCGGCATCGAAGACAGCGACGGCGCCCAGGGCGACAGCGGCCGCAGTGCCGCCATTCTCCTTGACGGCATCCGAGACGCCACCAAGGACCCCGATCACCTTCTGTTTGGCGTAGTGCGTGGAGGTTTGCACCAGATGCCTGGGTTGGAGCCTGCGGCTCAACTCGCTGACCGGCCCAAACAGCGCTTGCCGTTCGGCGTGGCTTTGCACCAGGATATCCCGGATCTCATTGCTGGGTTGAGCCATAGCGTATGCCCTGCTTCAAGGCTGCGAGGTCTGTCCGCACCTGGTTGACGGTTTCTACGGGCGTGATGGTCCATCCGATCAGCGCGCGCCTGGCCAAATGAAGAGATAGCATCCCTGCGGCGATCAGAACGGCGCCGACGATCAGGCAGGCGAACATCGCGCCGACCCCAAAATGGATCATCGCAAGGATGAGGAACTGAACCAGGGCGAATGCTGCCAGGACAAAGAACATGCCGGCAGCCACGCCGCATGCGCCCGACGACACGATCGTCGTGGTCTTGGCCCGCATTTCCGCTTCGAGCAGGCGAAGATCGAGGCGCATCAACGAAGCGAATTGACTTACAGCTTCGCTGAGCACGCTCCCGAATGGCCGGTGATCCATTCCGTCATCCATGCGCGTGATCCTTCTCAGGACCGATCGGAGCTTCGCATGATCCGCGTCAGCACGACGCCGGCGAGGATGCCGACGCCGAAAAAGGCGGCCGGCTGGCGTTGCGCGAACTTGGTGACGGAATCGAGCAATTCGCCGACATTGCGGTCCCTGATATCGGTCGAGATCCGCTCGACGCCTTCGGCAGCATTGCGCACCATGCTTGCAACCTGGGGCGATTGCTTCTCGATGCCGTCGGCCGCGTCCTTCACGGAATGGGCGATGTTGGCGATCGCATCGGCGCCTGCGGTCTTGTTGGACTCGACGGCGTCCTTGAAGGCGCCGGCGGCATTGGATGCCACAGACCCGGCATAGTCCTTGGCGTCGCTCGAAACTGAAGCCGCCGCATCTTTCAGATGCGCGGCGGTTTCTGCCGCACTCGTCTTCAACTTGCCGAGCGCTTCCTTGCTGTCGCCGGCACGTTCAGTGCCCGCACTGCCCTGCCAGCCGTTCTCGTTGGCGATTCCTGATCCCGAAAGGTTGTCTGTGTCTAAGGTGTTCACGGCGAGTCACTCCTGTGTTGATAGGAGTTGAACTTCGCCATCAACAAGCGGTTCCGGCAGCTGGCAAAAATCCCTGATGTGATCGGAATCCCGGCACAAAAGCTATGTGTGGCCGGATACCCTGCCACAATACGCAACGAAGTCCGCCCGGCGCTGCAATCTCAGACAGTACGCCTAACGCGGAGGGTCGGCTCTCGGCCCCTGTCAAGACAATCTCCTTGTTGCGGGTGCGAACGCAGCTGGTGTTCAGCCGCACCTCCAATTCTCTAAGACTGCAGGCTACGCCCTTCCTCCGCCTTGTCGCCGGAAGGCATTGCGGAAAAATCCATCCACATCGCGCCCACGGCATGGCCATCGGGATCAGCGAGGTCGCGTGTATACATGAAGCCATGATCTTCGATTGGATTGATGTCGGCGGTGCCACCGTTCGCGGCAGCAGCGGCGGCCATCGCATCGACCGCCTCGCGGCTGTCCAGGGACAGCGCCAGCATGACCTCGCTGGACGTTGATGGCGGGATGGGGCGCGTGGTCATGGTCTGCCATTTTTCACGGCTAAGCAGCATGAAATTGATGTGGTCGCTCCACACCATCCCCGCAGCCGCCTCACTGGTGAAGCTGGGATTGTTCTTGAATCCGAGCGCTTCATAGAACGCCATGGATGCCTTCACGTCGCTCACCGGCAGGCTCACGAAAATCTTCTTGCTCATCGATCGTTCCTTTGGTTGTCGAGATGCCAGTCCAGGCGTCTGCTTTAAGACGGTTGACTGCGCGTAGATCCGACATCGCATCTCAACTTTTTTTAGATCGCCAGCGCAGCGGCACTGAGGCACGCGTTCACTTTGGTATCGGGTGTCCGCTTTTCGCGAGCGCCAATGGGCCGCGATGGAGATCGACAGGGAGGCCGCACTACCGCTGACGGCCCACGACGCGCTGCCGCACGAGATCGCCAGCGTCGACGTGCTTGAGGTCGAAGCGCTAGCCGTGCGCGCCGAGACGCGTGAGGCGGCGGAGAAGCATGAGCGGGAGGTGCAGTATTTCAAGCGGCATTGAGGGGGGCTGCCATAAATAATTGATAAGAAAGGCGCATTTATCGACGAGGCATGGATCGATGGCGGCAGCGGCAACTCCGCTCGGCGCTAGCTATCACGAAAGTGCCCGATGACAACCGTGTAGCGCTGGACGTTTACTTCACGTCAGGGCTAAGCTGAAGAATGGCGTATGTTCCGCGACGTATACTAATCACGCAAGAAAACGGTACGGCTATCGAGCATACTGAGGCGGAATTCGCCAGCATTCGTACTCCACGTATTCTTCTAGGCGAGCCGGGTGCGGGAAAGTCGGACACCGCGACCGAAATTCAAAGGCTTTCGGCAGGGCATTCAATCCATGCCGAGCTATTGGCGTCAAATGCTCCCATCGAGCAACTCAGTTACGAGACTGTCATTGTCGACGGCGTCGATGAGGTACTCGCGAATGGCGCCAAAGATCCCATAACTGCTATTCTAAACCGCTTGCTCGAAGACAAGGTGGAGGACTTCGTGCTCACCTGCCGGGCCATGGATTGGCAGAATGCCACTTCGGAAGTGAAGATCGTCCGTCGTTTCAACACCAAACCGGTCATTGGACAACTGCAGCCGCTGAGCGATGATGAAATGGCCTCGATGGTGGAGGTATTCTCGTCGGGTAAAGAAAATGGCGCGAAGTTCGTGGCGCAAGCTGACGAGCACAAGGCCACAGAACTAGCTCGAAATCCTCAGTCACTTCTTCTGCTGTTGGAGGCCATTGCGGAAATTGGATGGCCGAAAACACGACGTGAACTGTACGAAAGCGCTTGCCTGCGCCTAACGCGCGAAGCCAATCCCCAGCACCAGTCGCTGCGACCGAATCGGCCAAGCAGCGAACGGATCATGAAAGCGGCAGGCTTCGTATTCGCACAGATACTGTTGTCCGGAAAACGGGGGGTCGCAACTGACGGGCAGCTAGATGACCTCTATCCTCGCCCCGCTGATCTGCAGGGCGACCATGTAACCGCAGAAGAAATCGAAGCTGCTATGGGCTCAGCGCTGATGCGGGTTTCATCGGCTCAGACATTGGAACCCTGCCACCGCACGGTGGCTGAGTATTTGGCGGCACGGTGGCTGGCTAGTGCTCTTGCTGACGGTGTCTCACTTCGCCGTCTGGAATCTCTACTCTACGCTGCGGGTTCAAAAACCGTCCCTACATCATTGCGTGGCATCCATGCGTGGCTCGCTGTTCTGGATGCCAGCGACTCTGAGAGGTTCATCGATGCGGACCCATACGGCGTCCTCAGATACGGTGATGCGGGGTCGCTGGCTGACGATCAGATTAAGCGGCTTCTTCGTGCACTGCCAACAATCGCTCGCTCAGATCCACTTTTCCGTAGCGAGGACTGGAATCTGGACATAGGGCGATCCTTGGCTAGGGATTCGTTGAAGGACGAGATTGTTACGCTGATCGCCGACAAGGATGCCTCGTACCAGCTAACTACAGTCATCCTTGAGAGTGTAAAGGGGACAGCGTTAGCCAGCCGGATACGAGACCAACTTCGCGCACTAGCCCTTGACAATAGTGAGACGTATGTCGAGCGACTGCGGGCAGCGGAGGCAGCAGCGGAAGGTAGCGACGATACATTTGTAATCGCACTCGTTGACGACTTGCGTGCTCTCGACGACATCTCGTCTACGCGACTGGCGCTCGAAACGATGGATGATCGGCCATCTGTGTTCTCGGGCACACGAATTGCCCAGGCGATGGTTGCTTATCACAGGTCGCAAGGTAACCACAAAATTGTGGGGGTAGGCTACCGACTCTTGCGGGGTATGACGCCGCCGCAGTTAATTGAGTTCCTAGACGTCGTTGCGCCGATCCTTACTGAAGGTCGGCGTGCACCAAGAGAATTTTCTCGTGAAGTCGAGGACAATATTCTTGAGGCTGTTGAATCATACCTTCGTGCTGGCGCTAAAATTAGCGCAAAAGAACTTTGGAGATGGCTAAAGAATACCGATGGACGCTCCTATCGGCATGAGCAATGGCATATTTATTCAAGCGAATATTTTGGTCAACGGAATGAATTTCGGAGGCAATTGCAGATCATCGCACTAGAAGAGGCTAAGGCCGCCTCTGATATATGGTCTGTAGGTTTTAAGCTGACCCGAATAGCTCGTGGGATAGCGTTTCGGGACGATGACCTCATTGTGCATATGGATGACCTTTTAGTCAGTGAAAGGAGGCCGAAAGATTGGGCCGAGCGTTGGCACTATCTTTTTCAATGGGCACAGACTTCAAGCGCGACGGGAATTGCGGCTGCCCATGCCCGCTCAATCGCTAATGACGTTCCAGAGTTGAAGTCCCTTGTCGAACAGCTGGATAATCAGCCTGAGCCTGAATGGCAGAGAGAACAGCGCGAAGATGAAAAAACGCGAGTAGCTGAGGATGAAAAGGCGACGAAGAGTCGTTGGCGTGCGTTCTCTAAGGCAAGCGACGAAATCGCCTCGGGCCAAGATCTCTACAGCCTAGACGCTATCGCTAACGCCTACTTTGGCTGGTTTCCAGAGCTCGACAAAGCCGCAACCCCTCTGACTCGATTGGCCCAAATGGTCGGCCAATCCAATGTTGACGTTGCGCTGGCGGGACTTCGGGTCGTGCGGAGCCGTAGTGATATTCCCACCGTGCGCGCTGGTGCCGAACTCAATGCGCAAGAAGGCAAGACATATTTTCTCGAACTAATATCTGTTGCTAGCTGCGCCCTGCATCTGGCGGAGGGTGGAGACTTGGCGACACTTCCACGCCCGTTTCTTGAATGTGCTCTTGCTGGCCTGGATTGGGGACTATTTTCAAGTGAATCGGAACACATTCCCGACCTTGAAGCGAAGCTGCGAGCCTTAGTCTTTGATACGCCGCAGAATCTCGAAGGCTTCGTCCGGGATGACCTAGAGCCGTTACTGGAAGCAAAAAAGGATGTGATCTCAGGCATCTACCGTGTCATGCACGAGAACGATTATGCCGAGCTTGCCGGGCGCCTCAGTGTAGATTGGCTTGGGCGCTTTCCCGAGGTCTCCGCCGAAATTCTCGGATACATTTTAGACGCCGCCATTGGGCGAGGTGACAAGGCCATTTTGACGGAATTGATTGCCGAACGCTTGAAGGCCGGAGTGTGGCCGACTGAGGAACACCGTGCACTGTGGTACGGGGCAGCGTTTGCTCTCGATTTTGAGCGCTTTCGCTCAGAGCTTGAGCGATTTGCAATAGAGAAAAGGGAGCACCTCTGGCCATTTCAGCATGTTGATCGGCGGGAACGATATGAGGTTGAGGTCCAACCGATCGGTGACATGGCCCGGCTGACGTTCCTAATCGATCGCTTTGGGCTATTATTTCCTCTTGCAGAAATGCCAAGTGCTAGGTGGGGCAGCCAATCAGACTATGATGGCGGCCAGTACATCGCATCTCTCATCAAGAGGCTGGGATCTATACCTACCAACGAGGCGAATACTACTTTGCTAAACATGATTTCTGAAGGGAGGCTAGGTAATCACAAGGACGAGGCACTGCATGTCGCCGCAATTCAAGATCGTATACTTGCTGAGTTATCTTGGGGGGCGCGAACGCTGGAGGACGTACGGAGCGTTTTGCAGAGTGGTCCGCCTGGTACAATCGACGACCTACAAGCGTTCATTATGGATGAGTTGGAGATGCTTCAGCGAGAGATACAAGACGGAACCACACAAGCTGCAGAGCCATTCTGGAGTGGGTCAAGACCGCAAGAGGAGAACTACTGCCGCGACAGAATTATCGATGGTATCCACCATCGGCTGGAACGTCGTGGGGTAAGGTCGCTTCCGGAATCTACGATGCCCCACAATACGAGGTGCGACGTGCTGTGTATCTCGGGCACCATGGACATACCCATCGAAGTTAAAGGGCAGTGGCATACTCAGGTCTGGACAGCCGCTTGTCAGCAGCTAGAAGACAACTATGTGCGCGAGTATCGCGCAGAGGGTCGCGGCATCTTTTTGGTCGTCTGGTTCGGCAGACTTGCTCACTATAATCCCCCAAGGCTTGCTGGTAAGGCGGTCCCAGAAAGCGCGGCCGATATGTTGCGGCTCCTGGCTGAACTGTCGCCGCGACCAATTGACGGGAGGACAAAACTGTTCGTGCTAGACGTGAGCCGCCCGGTGGCAAAGTCCGTGAAGGTGTATGTGGCAGACGAAAAGAAGTCAGCTAAGCGCCCAAAGGCGAAGAAAGTGCGAGGCCCCGTCGTCGGGGCGCCATCATGGCGGACAAGTACCTAGATTTCGTAGCACGAGCGCCAAGAATATTAACGCCTTGGTGGACCGTTCGGATCGTGCAAGCGATCTTCCGTGTGGCCGCAGCTGCTGCACCTTATGGTTCGCTCCTGCATCCCCGCCGGCCCGAGAAAGGGGTGCGCGTGAGAAGAAATTACTTTCATTCGTCCGGTATCGCATATCGGACATGCTTCGCCTGAGGTGAGCGACGCTATCTTTTCTTCCAGATCTTTGATCTTTTGATCTCGATCATGGATTGTTTCGCGAGCATCGGATAGTGCAATCTTAACATCTGCGAGCGTGCCGTAGAGGTCAGCCATCTGCGACTTCAGGGCGGCCACGTTGAAGCCTTTGTCAATCTCCCTAAGGTCTTTCACTATGCCCGTCGCTTGGGCAAGCAACGCCAATCCAGATGCGATATCCATTATCTCGCTCCCTTCAGGTGGGATCCATGCAACATCAGCGCCTGGCGTGAAGTGTCTGGGTAGCCATTAAGTTCTTGGCGGACCACACCGTCCCTTAAGCACCGCGATCTCGGCCTCATGATCACCTCCCGACATCGACGCCACCGGCACACCAATCAAGAACACTCCTAACGCATCTCCAGTCGCAGCCTTGTTCTGCTGGTTGGATATGACGGCGAGGCGCTCCCTATCAGCCTGTGTGCAGGGGCCGGAATTTGGAATTCCCGAAATCCTCTCCGGCGGTGTGGCGCAGCCTGCTAGGCCGGCCAACACCGATATTGTCAAAACAACGCGTTTCACTAGTCCCCCACTCTTTCAATAAATCCACCCGCCGGCACCATTACGTAGTGCATGAATTTGCACAAGTATTGGGCAGTGCGTTACACACGACTATTTTTGACAACAGGCGCTGGCCATTCGTCGCACTTGCGGTTTTATGCCAGTGGCGTTGAGGCTACCGAATGCGCAGCCGGCTCACTCGCCGCAAAGGTCGGCAGGGCTCTGTCAGCAACCTTAATTTCAACGCTCCTGCACCCACCCTCCCATTAACCATTCGTTAACCATTCCCTCGCTAGCGTTTACCTCTCAGTAAGGATTCGCCAGCCGTGACCTTTGCCGCTCCCCTCGAGGCCAAATCCATTCGCTTTCGTGCCCGCTCTTTCGTCGCTTTCACCTTGACCCCGGAAGCGCCCATGGCGGAGTGGCTGCAGGGGCTGGATCACTGGATCGGCAATTCGCCGGGCTATTTTGCCGGGCGGCCGGTGCTGCTGGATCTGAATGTGCTGAAGCCGCAGCCGAGCGAGATCGCGGCGCTGGTGGCGGAGCTTGGTACGCGCGGCATTCGCATCTATGCCATCGAGCTTGACGGGGCTGTGCTCGGCCCCGAACTGCCGCCTTTGCTGGTCGGCGCCAAGGAGGCGACGACGGATGGGCTGCTGCCTGGCCGCAAGGGTGGGCAAGAGGTTTCCGGCACATCGGAGGGCAAGACCGAGGGCAGGGCGCCGGACCACCGCATGGACGGCCGTGCGGACGCCGGCATCGCTGCGAAGGGCAAGGCTGGCGCAAGCAAGACCGGGGAAAGCGAGCCGCAGGTTTCGCACTACGATTCGGGCACGCTGATGATCAAGGCGCCGATCCGTTCCGGCCAGGCGATCATGCATGCGCATGGCGATGTCATCGTGCTGGGCTCGGTCGCGTCCGGTTCGGAGATCGTCGCCGCCGGTTCGATCCATGTCTACGGCACGCTGCGCGGGCGCGCTTCGGCAGGGGCGCTGGGCAACACCAGCGCACGCATCTTCTGCCGCCGCAACGAGGCCGAGCTTTTGTCGGTCGACGGCTGGTACATCACCGCCGAGGAGATGGAAGGGGTGTCGCGCGGCAAGCCGGTGCAGGCCTTCCTCGACGGCGACGGCCTGCGCGTCGAGACACTGAGCTGAAGCGGCTTGGGAGCTGAAGCGGCTGACTGAATAAGGCCGTCAGGGCGGCCGGGACAACAAAACGAACAACAACGGAGGCTTTTCAATGGGCAAGGTAGTGGTGGTCACTTCGGGCAAGGGGGGCGTCGGCAAGACCACCTCGACGGCTGCACTTGGAGCGGCCGTGGCCAAGACCGGCAAGAAGGTGGCGCTGGTCGATTTCGACGTCGGCCTGCGCAATCTCGACCTGATCATGGGCGCCGAGCGGCGCGTCGTGTTCGACCTCGTCAATGTCATCCAGGGCACGGCAAAGCTGTCGCAGGCGCTGATCCGCGACAAGCGGGTCGACACGCTGTTCCTGCTGCCGGCCTCGCAAACGCGCGACAAGGATGCGCTGACCGAGGAGGGCGTCGGCGAAGTCATCGACAAGCTGCGCTCGGTGTTCGACTACGTGTTCTGCGACAGCCCGGCCGGCATCGAGCGCGGCGCGCAGCTCGCCATGCGCTTTGCCGACGAGGCGGTCATCGTCACCAATCCGGAAGTGTCGTCGGTGCGCGATTCCGATCGCATCATTGGCCTGCTCGACGCCCGCACCATGCGCGCCGAACAGGGCGAGCAGATCGCCAAGCATGTGCTGGTCACCCGTTATGACGCGGCGCGTGCGGCGCGCGGCGAAATGCTGTCCATCGACGACGTGCTGGAAATCCTCTCGGTGCCGCTGCTCGGCATCATTCCCGAAAGCCAGGACGTGCTGCGCGCCTCCAACCTCGGCTCGCCGGTGACGCTGTCGGAGCCGCTCAATTCGGCCGCCAAGGCCTACATCGAAGCCGCAAGGCGGCTCGAGGGCGAGGAATTGCCTGTCATCGTGCCCTTCGAGCGCAAGGGCTTCCTCGATCGTCTTTTGGGAAGGAGGGCGGCATGAACCTGCTCGACATCTTCAAGCGGCGCTCCAGCGCGCCGGTGGCACGCGAGCGGCTGCAAGTGCTGCTCGCCTATGAGCGCCGCAACCGCAACCAGCCCGACCTCGTCTCCATCCTGCGCGAGGAGATCATGGCCGTCATCGCCAAGCATGTGCAGATCGACCAGGATTACCTGCAGGTGTCGATGGAACGCGGCGAGACCATGTCGACGCTGGAGATCGATATCCAGATCCCCAACAAGAGCGCGGTGCCGCTGGCCATGGTGGGGTGAGTTAGCAGGACTTGGGTTTCCTCGCCCCCACGGATGTGGGGGAGAGGTGGCCGCGAAGCGGTCGGAGAGGGGGCCTGCCGTGCCGGCGGGTTTCCTCTGAATTTTTTTGAGGCCGAGCCCGCTCCGTCTTGGGCTTTGCCCGAGCCATATTGCCGGGGCGAGCCACGGGTCTCGCCCGCCTCCGGCCCGCCACATCCCCTAGGGATGACTCCAAGTTTTCCCGCGCTCTCGCTATGGTTGCCTGCAGCATTCCAGCTCCCGAATGTCCTGAAAATGCCTTCCGCCAAGGGGGGCTTCCCCTGTGCGGCCAGCGGATGTAAGGTCATATTAGCAATTCGTTAAGTACAGGGTAGAGGGTTGTGAAAGGGAGTTCGGTCATGAACTTCAAGGGCTTGATCAAGCGTGCTGAAGAGATAGACAACACATTCCAGGAGCTGCAGGTCGATCTGGCGGACGCGCTGGCATCGGATTTCGGCACCGAGGACCAGGCGCCAGAGAGCGGCGATGGCCCGAATATGGCGGCAGGAGCTGATGGCTCGCCGCCCGAGGCGGAAGCGGCAAATTCGGACAGTGCGGACGATACGAACAGTCTAGAGGCCGGGCCTCGACAGACATCCCATACCCAGACCCGGCTGGCTGCGTTGAGTGCCTTCGAAGGTCTCTTCCATGACGCCAGGGACTATATGGACGAGATCACCGGAAAGCTGTCGGAGATCGCGACTTCGCACCATTTGACGCGCGAATACCTCCACATCCTGCACAGCGACATTCTTCGCGCCAATGAGCTGGAGCTGGCAAATGCCGACCTGGCCGCGGAACAAAGAACGCTGTCGGAAAAGCTGCACGACGCGGTGAGAAGGCTGCGCGAGCGCGAAGGCGCTTTCGACCTGCAGCAGCAGCGCGAGGCAAGCCTGGTTCAGGACCGGGAGGCGTTGCGTGCAGCGCTTGCCGCGGTAAGGCTGGAACTCGTTGAGACAGCCAATGCGACCGCAAAACGCGACGCGGAGTTCGGCGAAATCGCCAAGCAGGTGACTGCCAAAACGGTCCAGGCCAACAGGCGCCTGCGCGAGAGCAAGATGCTGCGGGAACAGCATGTCAGCCTGTCGCTTGATCTCGACAAGGCGCTGAAGCGGGAATCCCTGGCGCGCCACCGGCTCGACGAGCTCTCGACGATCCATGCCAGCGAGGCAGCACGGCTTGCGAACCTGCAGGCCGCGCTCGGCAAGAGCGAGATAGAGCAGATGCGGCTAGAGAAGTCGCTCGAGGCGGCACAGGCGAAGCTGTCGGAAACAACCGAAGCGTCCCGCATGATGGAAGGTGACAGGGAAGCCGAGCTGGCTCGCAGCGAGGCGGAAATGCGCGGGTTGCGTTCGAAGATCGAGGACCTGCAATCGCGACTGGAGCAGGCGTCGAACGAGAACACCGAGGCCACCGGCGACATCGCCAGGCTCAAGACTGACTTGAACGACACCTTGGCCGAAAAGAAAATCGCCGATGAGAGATTGTCCGCTCTCACCCGTGAGAACGAAAACGACAAGATGAGCCTTTCGAAAGTGAATGCCAATCTCTCGCAGCTAACGCTGCAACAGGCGTCGGAACAGATAGAGTTCGATGTCCAGAGGCAGGAATGCGACGACCTCAAAGCCGAGATTGCGTCACTCAATGCCCGGATCAAGGAATTGCTGCCCTACGAGCGACTCCACAAAGCCACCAACGGCAGACAGCGCGAGGGCGGCGTGGTCGAGATTGCCGGCGTGGTGGCGGAAAAGGCACGTGCAGCGGGCAGGCGGCGTATCCCCAGGAACCTCCGCACGGCGACGTAGCTCACATCGTCATTCCCGGGCCTGCGCGACGTCGCTTCGGCTGGTCCTCCGGGCTCCGCTTTGCTGGGGACGCCGGGAGGTGGGCCGGAACCGCATCTGGAGAGTAAACCAATGGGCACCGGCCCGGGCGGATCGACAGGTCCGCCGCGAGAGAACAGTAGCGCGCCCGTGTACCGCGGCGCATTGGTGCGATCGCGCAGGGTGCCAGCAGCAAGTCCCCGGGCCTCTGATTCGAATGACTGATGCCGCAGCGGGAATCGCTGCCCGAACCCTTGTCAGTCGAGCGGCTCGTGCTGGTAAAGCTCGTCCATCGAGAGCGATGCCAGGGCGCCGAAAGGGGCCTGCTTCTTCACCCGGCCGCCGCTCAGGATCACCACATCGTCGCAGAACGAAATGGTGCTGTGATGGTGGCTGATGACGATGGTCGTGCGACGGCCGGCCCTCGACTTCAGGGTCTCGACGATCGCCGCTTCCGACAATCCATCGACGGCGTTGGTGGCTTCGTCGAGGATGAGCAGATCGGGATCGCGCACCAGCGCCCTGGCCAGTGCGATCCGCTGCCTCTGTCCCGCCGACAGATTGACGCCCCTGTAGCCAACCAGTGTCTCGTAGCCCAGCGGAAGCCGTTCGATGAATTCATGGGCTTCGGCCAGTCTTGCGGCGCGCTCGGCGTCACTTGGCGTCGCCGCGTCCTGGCCGTAGACTATGTTTTCGAAAATGGTGCCATCGACCAGTTCCAACTCCTGGCTGGCGAGCGCGATGTGCCGCCGCCACTGGCTGGCGTCGATCGCGTCGAGCCGGGATCCATCGACGAGGATCCTGCCGCTGTCCGGTTCCACGAAGCGGCACAGAAGATTGACGATCGTCGTCTTGCCGGCGCCCGAGCGGCCGATCAGGGCGGTCGAGCGGCCGCCGCGGATGTCGAATGTCGCCGCATGCAGCACGACCTCGCGCTGGTCCGTGCCGGAATAGGTGAACGTCACCTCATCGAAACTGATGCCCTTGCCCAAACCGTGGAACGGCCCGTCGCCTTGCGGCGGCCTGGGCTTGCCCGTGGGGTCCAGCATCCATGTCACCTCTTCCAGCGATCCGCTGAGGCCTTGCAGCTGGCTCCACGACCCTTGCAGGGCCCGCATATGCGGCTGCAGCCTGTAGAGCAGGATGACGAAGGCGATGATCAGCGGGAAACTCACTTGCGCCAGCCAGGCGCCAATCACCACCGCCAGGAACAGCATGGCGTGCAGAAATTCCGTCAGCGGCGGCAATACGCCCTGGCGGACCTGCAGGACGAAAGAAGCGCGGCGAACCGCATCGGACGCGGTATCGAATGTCGCCTTCTCCCGGCTCTCCTGGCCGAAGATGCGGATCAGGCGTCCGGCGTGCACCAGATGCAGCATCTGCGAGGCGAGGTGGCCGTTGCGCGAAGCGACGCTGCGGCTCGGCTCTTTCAGATTGGCCGAGAGGATGGCGTGCGCGATCTGGACGAGTGCCAGTCCGAGCGTAACCAGCAGCGTCATGCGCCACGAAAGCAGGAGCAGGAAAGCCAAGAGGATGATGGCGGCCGACGCGCTGATGATCGCCGACAGCATGATCTGGATCGCGTCGGCCGCCCGCCAGGATTCGTTGGAGATGATGTTGAGCAGGCGTCCCGGACTCTGCCTGAGGAAGAAGGGGTAGCCGACCCGCAAAAGCTGCTCCGACAGTGCGCTGCGGATCGAATGGCTGGCCTTGCCGGAGATGAAGGTCGTCAGCAGCGTGTTGGCGAAGCCGAAGATATTCTTCAGGAGGATCGAGCCGAGGATGGCGGCCGAAATGGCGACAAGCCGGTCGCGCTCGCTCAGGTCTGCTCCGACGTGCTGGAGAATTGCCGAAAAACCGGCCATTCCCGCTGCATCGCCATGTCCCATGATGATGCCCAGCAGCGGGATGATCAGGCCGATGCCGAACCCTTCAAGCGCGGCGCCGACCAGACCGAGAGCCACCACGGCCGGAAGCAGGCGCAGTTGCCGCTTTCCGAACGCGCGGAACAGCATCGGCAGGCTAGGCGGGAGCAATGGCATTAGAGCGGTGCCTCGGCATTGGCTTGTTGATCCTGCCGCACCGGCTCGGCCTGCGGCCGTCTCGCCAGCAGGAGGAGCGCGAATCTGGCCGCGCCGAGGACATTCATGCCGACGATCGGCCAGTGCGACAGGTCGAGTTCAGGGTCGAACGCAGGTCCCCCCGCCAATTCCCGGAAAGCTGCTCTCGCGGCCCAATAGAAATGGCGAAGCAGCCAGGGTGCATGCCGAATATGTTTCAGGCAGAGCCCGCCATTGCCCAGGCTGTAGTCGCGGTGGAGCTTTTCGATGGCTTTGCGATCGCGCCGGCCATGATGATGGAAGATCGTCATGTCAGGCACATACTCGACCGGAATGCCGAGCAACACCGCCCGAACCAGGTAATCGGTATCCTCCGCCGACCGCAATGGCCCGCCGGCGCCGAAGCGCTCGTCGAAATAGCCGATACGGGCGGCGACATCGCGGTGCATCGTCATGTTGCAGCCCAACACGAAACCGCCGGGATGAACATCCGGCGTCAGCCGCTCGCGCACCCGCGAGCGCTTGATCGTGAACGGCAAATCCTTGGGATCGCCCAGCTCGACACGGCCTCCCCGGATGAGCCATTGCTCTCCGGACGCATAGTGTCGCTCCAGATCTCGCAAATAGTCGCTATGGACCGCGCAATCATCATCGACGAAGACCAGTACCCGGCCACGCGCGCGCCGCAACCCGGCGTTACGGGCGGCCGCCAATCCGGGGCGTGGCTCGCTGACGGGCGTGAATGGGATGTCCGACATAGCGGCGATGCCGGCCAGGCGTTCCGCCGTGCGGTCGCTCGAGCCATTGTCGACGACCACGAGCTCGGCCGCGAAGCCGGCATGGGCACGGCACGCGGCCTGCACCGACTTGATGCAGGGCTCGAGCACGGCGACGCGGTTGCGCGTGCAGATGATGAAGCTGACTTCCGGGCCTGATCGCTCCGCTCGCGGACTTACCGGGACGGCGCCAAGCGCCGTCGAACGATCGCGTTGCAGAGGTTGGTGGGCTTTGACGGTCATTCCTCTAGCCCACCTGATGAGATGCCAGAACCGCCGCGGCGGGGGCGGATTTGAAGAAGTATTCCACGGCGTCCGCTTGCTTGCCGGCCGACAGCGAGGCGCGGCTGAGCCAGGGAGCCCAGGCGCCCGGCCGCAGCGCATATTTCTCGCGCCGCCGGATGGCGTTCCACTTCGCGGTCCGCGTCAGCAGTTCATGCGTCAGTGGGGGCTGCTTTTCGTCGGCGACGAGCTGGTAAAGGAAATAGAACAGGTTGAGCGCGCCGGCCTCGAAGCTCGGCCGTGTCTCGGCCGGCAGCGAGCAGATCCGTTCCTCCAGCGCGACGATGAAATCCGCCGCACGGGTGACGGTATCGAGGCTGACCGCATTGCCGATGTCACGCAGATCCCGCGTGCCTTGCGCGAGGTCCTCGCGCTCGAGGTTCTCGGCCACGATCCGCAAATGCGTCCTGCGCATCTCGTTACTGTGCCGGCTGGTCACGCTTGCCTGATGGACGCGGTAGACGAGCAGGTTTTCGGGCATCATGGCTGCCGGGTAACGGCCGGCCAGCCGCCCGAAAAGATCGAAATCCTCGGCGTGCCTGTAGGTTGGGTCGTAGTTGAGAGCGTCATCCTCGATGACCTTCCTGTTGTAGACGACCGTCGGATGCATGAAGATCGTGAAGAACATCGCCAAAACAGGGATGCGGCCGAACTGGAACACCGGATCGGGCTTGCCCCTGGCGATGCGGCCGCGGATCAACATGTCGACGCCGGCGCCGCAGAAGCCGAGCTCGGGCCGCCGCTCGAACAGCGCCACCTGGCGCGACAGGCGCCAGGGATAGGCGATGTCGTCCGCATCCATCCGTGCGACCAGCTCGCCCCGGGCGACCGCCAGCCCTTCGTTGAGCGTTGCGACGAGGCCGCGGTTTTCACGCGAGATGATCGAAATGCGGCTGTCGGTCTCCCGGTACCGCTCGAGGATCTCGAGCGAATCGTCGCTCGACCCGTCATCGATGGCGATGACCTCCAGCCGGCGGTAGTCCTGCCGCAGGATGCTCCCAAGTGCTGCGGCGAGGTAGGGCCCGGCATTGTAGACCGGCAGCAGGACGGAGACGAGCGGCGCCGCACTCATCGTCTCGCATCCGTTTGCTGGAGGTCGAGCGACTCGCGGCCATCGGGCGATCCACCGGGATAGGCTTCCGCCGGCCTCGCAAACCAGCCGGCATGACCGGCCGGGGCTCGCCGGACATAGGGGAAGTGGCGTTTGAGGCTGTTGAGCGGCCTTTCGAAAACCATCCAGGAAATCGAAGCCACGACAATCGTGGCGGCGCCCGCCACCAGGAATCGCCCTGGCCCTTGTTCCGAGACATTGAGCGGAATCCAGGGCTGCGACTTGACGGCGAGCGACAGCAATATCGGATGATAGAGATAAACGCCGTAGCTGATGCGGCCGAGACCAAGCAGCGGCGGCTGGTCAAGAAGCTTGCCGATTGTGCCGCCAAGGCCGCTCGAACAGGCGGCGACGATGGCCATCAGCGGCACCAGGGGCAGGACTTGCCGCACCAGCCAATGGGCCCATTCCAGCGTCGGATCGGCAGGCGCCGGGACAAACCACTCGATGACAAGGAATACGGCCGCGAAGGCAGGCCAGCCCAGCCGCATCCATTGCGGGAGGCCCGCACCTCTCGACCGCCAGCAGGCAAGCAGCGCGCCCGTCGCCAGCGCATCCATGGATGCCGGTGGCAGCAGGTCGCGCGCCAGTGCCGGGGTGGCGGTGACCGGCCAGTAGAAGCGATAGGCCAGCGACAGCGCGATGATGCCGATGCAGATCTGTTCGAAGCGCCGGCTTGGGGCGAGCAGCACGACCAGCGGCCAGGCAAGATAGAACTGCTCCTCGATGCTCAGGCTCCAGAAATGGCACAGCACCCAGGGGTTCCAGTTGTTGTGCAGCGCATACCAGAAATTCGACAGGTAAAGCGCATGCCAGACCAGCGATCCCCTGGACTGCTCCAGATCGAACAGCCAGACGAAACCCAGCACGGCAAAATAGGGAGGGAATATCCGCAGCGCCCGTCTGACGTAGAAGGATCGCAGCGCCGGGCCGGTTTCAAACGCGGCGGCCGCGCGCGCTTCCAGCAGCAGGCGGGTGATCAGGAAGCCGCTCAGTACGAAGAACAGCCGCACGCCGATATGGCCCCAGAACGAAGATCCTCCGGCGGCGAAGAAATGGGAATACATCACCATCGTTACGGCGATGGCCCTCAGTGCATCCAGCTGGATGTCGCGGGCGTTGCCCATCAGCGGCTTCCAGCGGCGGTGTGATGTCCGCGATGAGGCTGGCAGCCGGCCATTTCGATCGGCAGGCCAAGGCACACGGGACCCGCCGGTACGCCAACACCATCAAACCCGCGCTGTGCGAGCCTGCTTGGGTCGGGCTCGCAATCGACGGACCGACGGCTCAAGTCGGTCAACCCGGCGGAATCCTTCACGGCGTATGTCCAGTCGCAAAACGAGTCCCCCGGGAAATGGTTCGGTCACCGCATTGTGCAGCGCAACACAAAAAATCTACCCAGTTGAAATACTGTGTGAGTAAGCGCTAAAAAGTAACAAAACCACCAGGTTTTCACCATTGAGGAGAATTTCCCCAGCACCTCGGCCCTGTCGTTCAGGTTGTACGGGCCTACTCGCTTTGGTTGTTTGGCAGATTCCTGCCTTATGCGCGGGGAATAGACATAATTCCTTGTTAAATCACGCTAAATCCAACTTCCTATACTTTGACTACGGGGGTTCTATCCTGGCTCTGCGCTGAGCGACGTGGAGCCAATGGGTTGTGCCGTGCAGCATGGTCACTCCTCATCAAGGCCAATGCCGCGGCACTGGATGCCGGTAGCCCGTAATTTCAGCGGCGGCGCGCTTGCCCGGTAAAAGGGCCATAGGGGAGCGCCAACTCGTCCCTCACACCGCCGCAAACACCACCGTCTGCGCCAGCCCGCCACCCCTGCGGTTCTCCAGCGTCACCGTGCCGCCATAACGCTCGATGATTTCCTTGGCGATCGCCAGCCCCAGCCCCGCGCCGGGAATGAATTGCTGGCGGCCGGGGTCGACGCGGAAGAAGGGCTCGAAGGCCTTGTTGATCAGGTCGGGCGGGATGCCCGGGCCGTTGTCGGAAATGGTCAGCACGGCGCGCCTGTCGGTAACAGTGAGGTCGATGCTGCAGGCCTTGCCGTGGGTGGCGGCGTTGACGATCAGGTTGCGCAGCGCGCGGCGCAGGCCGAGCGCGCCGGCGCGCACCGAAACCTTGTCGAGATGGCCGATCGAGACGGCATGGCCGAGCGCGACCATCTCGGCTTCGATATCGCCTACCATCTTGCGCAGGTCGAGCGGTTCGACGGCGTCCTGGTTGACCTCCTCGCGCACCAGGCGGATGGCGCTGTCGGCGATGCGGTCGAGTTCGTCGAGGTCGTGAAGCCATTTGTCGCGGTCTTCGTCGAGGAATTCGGCGCGCAGGCGCATGCGCGTCATCGGCGTGCGCAAATCATGGCCGGCGGCGGCGACCAGCCGCATGCGGCTTTCCATGGCCGTGCGCAGCCGCGACGACAGCTGGTTCAGCGCATGCGCCGTCGCCTTGACCTCGGCCGAGCCCACTTCCGGCACTGCGGCCAGCACACCATCGCTGCCGATCTTGGAGACGGCGGCTTCCAGCATTTCCAGCGGCCGGATCAGCACCGAGGTGAAATAGACCGAGACGGCGGTGGCGCCGGCGACGATCAGCGAGATCCAGCCGGCCAGGACCAGCCACTCGCGCCCGGGCGGCTTGAGGTGCGGCACCTCGATGATCGCCCAGCGCCGGTCGGGCATCTGCACCGAGGCGATCTGGCCGGCTTCGTCGGGCTTCTCGCTGATGATGGCCAAAAGGTCGAGGCCGCGGCGTTGCAGGATGTCGTTGAGCATTTCCGTTTCCGCACGGGCGACCTTGCCGGCGGCCGGATGATCGCTGAATTGCACCCGCAGCACATCCGGTATCGGCCCCGGCAGCAGCCGCACCACGAGCTCCATCTGCTGGGCAATCCAGGGCACGGTCAGCTCCGGCGGCGGCCCGCCGCCGCGCACGCTGATGACGGCGGCGGTCGCCAGGCAGACGACGCCGACGATCGAAAGGACCAGCAGCAGAATGAGGCGGCGGCGCAGCGAGTTCACGCCTGCGCCTCCACCGCTTCGACACGCGCGGTCAGCTGGTAGCCGCCATTGCGCACGGTCTTGAACAGTGGCCCGTCGCCGGTGTCGGAGAATTTGCGGCGCAGCCGGCTCATCAGCACGTCGACAGAACGTTCAAGCGGGTCGCGCTCGCGGCCTTGCGTGAGATCAAGCAGCTGGTCGCGCGACAGCAGCCGGCCGGGGCGGTCGAGGAACACCTGCAACAGGTCGAACTCGGCGCCGGTGAGGTCGACAAGCTCGCCCCGCCCATCCATCACCTTGCGGGTGTCCGGCTCCAGCCGGTAGTTGGCGAAGCGGTAGATGCGGGCGCGCGGCGCCGGCGCCTCTTCCGGTGCGGCGCGCCGCAGCACGGCGCGGATGCGGGCGGTGAGTTCGCGCGGGTTGAAGGGCTTGCCGAGATAATCGTCGGCGCCGAGCTCCAGGCCGATGATGCGGTCGACATCTTCCTTCAGCGCCGTCAGCAGAATGACGGGGACATGCG
The DNA here is from genome assembly GCF_056402995.1 of Mesorhizobium sp. P3_A8. Lineage (NCBI taxonomy): Bacteria > Pseudomonadati > Pseudomonadota > Alphaproteobacteria > Hyphomicrobiales > Phyllobacteriaceae > Mesorhizobium > Mesorhizobium sp. P3_A8. Next base: position 90,898 of record NZ_JBFUGI010000015.1, read on the forward strand.
GCTTGCGATCGCGCATGGCACGGCAGATGTCGAGCCCCGAACCGTCGGGCAGCATGACGTCGAGCACGACGAGGTCGAACTGGCCCGAGGCCAGCTTCTGCTCGCATTCGCGCCGGTCCGCCGCCACCGAGACGCGAAAACCCTGGCCGTCGAGGTAGCGGCCGAGCAGCGTCCTGATCTCGCGATCATCGTCAACGACGAGGATATGGGGTTGTGATTGCATGATCATGCCCTTGCCCATGAAAATTTGGGCTTAGCCGTGATTATAGGGAGAGCGCGCGCCGGCGGCATGGAAAATTGCAACGCAATGTTTCCGACGGGCTGTCAGAAACGTTCGGAAACAAATTGCCGCTTTGCGGAAACCTTCGGCAACATGCCGACGCGAAGCAGACAAACAGGCTTCCTATCCTCACGGCTGTCCGATGCATGAGAGAAAGGAACACCGTCATGCGAAGCAGACTTCTTGCGCTCGGCCTGTTTTCCGTCGCCGCAATCCATCCCGTGCTGGCGGCACAGCCCGATGCCGGCGCCGGCGAGCCCCCGGTCATCGCTCAGGATGGACCGGACCATGGCCCGATGCCCTGGTTCGGCCAGAATGGGCCGCATGGGCCGATGCGGCCTGGTCCGCACGGTTTTGGTCCGCAGAGCCCCGAAGGCTTCGGCCCGCACCGCATGGGACCACCGCCGGAATTCATGCTGGCCGCCCGGCTGGCGGCGCTGGAGACGCGCGTCGGCATCCGCAGCGAGCAGCTCGATGCCTGGCGCGACTATACCAGCGCATTGCAGGCGGTGCTTTCGCCGCCACGGCATGATCGTGGTCCCGGTGGCACTGGTGGCCCCGGCCCTGGTGAGCCCGAGGCCAAGGGTCCGGATACGGCACCGGGCGGCAAGCCTGATCCCTTTGCCTTCCAGCAGCGGCTCGCCGACGAGGTTACAGCTCGCGCGGCTTCGGCCGCCAAGCTGAAGGACGCGATCGCCGAGCTGCGCACCAAGCTCACGTCCGAACAGCTCGAAATCCTGGCTTCGGCGGAACGCCCCCACGGACCACCCCCCGGTCCCTGGGGCGGCCCGCCGGAAGATGCAGCCGGACCTGGAGGTCCGCCCGACCAGGGCGGGCAGCTTCCGCCTCCCCAGCCCGGGAATGGCTGACAACTCCGTCCGGCTGCGCCGGCCGGCCCGGTGTCCAACCCGTTCTCGGGCCGGCCGGTTTTTTCAGGGATGGCGGGCCATGTCCGCCATCCCACCGTTCAAATCACCCAAAATGGAAGCACGGCAATGTGGGAAGCCATGATGATGCTGCGGCTGATCGCATCGATGAGCCCAAAACTCTCGCTCGGCCAGCGCGCCAGCCATGCCGCCGTTCCGGCGGCGTTGCCCGCCGACACGCTGAAGGGCGCGGTGCGCTTGCACTTTGCCGCCTGGCGCTTGTCGCTGCCGGTTTCGCAGCAGCCCAACCGCCACGGACATCATGACCGCAAGATCGCGTAAGACCTATCTTGTCGTGTCGGGCGTGCTGATCGTCCTGGCAGCCATGGCGGCGCTGAGCGCCTATGGCCGCTCGACGGTCGAGCCCGCCGCGCAGGCTCTTGCCGCGCCGCGCGTCAGCCTGACGGTTGCGGTCGAAAAGGTGCGCTCCGAGGCGGTCGCCTCGTCGATCAGCGCTACCGGCACCGTCGCCGCCCGGCAGGAAGCGACTGTCGGCGCCGAGACGTCCAGCCTCAAATTGACCGAAGTGCTTGTAAGCGAAGGCGATCATGTGCGGGCCGGCGATGTCGTCGCCCGGCTCGACGCCTCGGTGCTCAAGGCACAACTGGCCGAGCAGAAGGCAGCGGTCGACCAGGCCCAGGCGACGCTGGACAGCGCCGTATCCGCTGCCGGCCGTGCCGACAGGCTGCTGGCCAGCAAGGCGATCAGCGCCGAGACGGCGGAAGACAAGGCGACCGCCGTCAAGACCGGCCGGGCCTCGGTCGAGCAGGCCAGAGCCGCCGCTGACAGGCTGCAGGCCGAGCTCGACCAGGCGACCATCCGAGCGCCCTTCGATGGCGTCGTCTCCAGCCGGCCGGCGGTTGCCGGCTCGATCGTCCAGGCCGGCACCGAGCTGATGAAGATCATCCGCGACGGCAGGCTGGAGGTCGGCGTGCTTGTCCCCGAAAAGGACCTGCCTGCGATTTCGGTCGGGCAGGCGGCCAGCGTCGTCGACGCTTCGGGCCGGACCTTTGCCGGCAGCGTCTCTTCGATCGCGCAGACGGTCAGTTCGACGACGCGGCTCGCCACCGTTTATGTCGCGCTCGGCGAAGGCTCGGGCCTGAAGCCCGGCATGTTCGCCCGCGTCTCGATCGCAGGCGCCGCCTCGCAAAGGCTTGATGTCGCCGAGGCCGCTCTTGTTTGGCAGGACGGCAAGCCCAGGGTTTTCGTGGTCGACGCTGCCGGCAAGGCCGCCGCTCGCGCCGTCACCACCGGCGCGCACCAGAACGGCCGCGTCGCGATAGAAAGCGGGTTGTCGGAGGGCGACAGTGTCGTTGTCGCCGGTGCCGGTTTCCTCAGCGACGGCAATCTGGTGCGCATCGCCGATGCGCAAGCGGGCGCTGACGCCGGCAAGGTGACGGAGGCGGCGCGATGAACGCCATTTCCTCCTGGTCGATCCGCAACCCGGTGCCGACCATCGTTTTGTTCCTGTCGCTGACCATTGCCGGCCTCTATGGCTTCATGCAGCTGCGCACCAACAACATGCCCGACATCGACCTGCCGACGGTCACCGTCACCGTCTCGCAGCCGGGCGCGGCGCCCAGCGAAATGGAAGTGCAGGTGGCGCGGGTGATCGAGAACGCCGTGGCGACGCTGGAAGGCGTCGACGATGTGTCGACCTCGATCAGCGAGGGGTCGTCCGTCACCACGGTCGAGTTCACATTGGGCATCGACCCCGAGACCGCCACCAACGATGTCCGCAACGCCGTGTCCGAAGTGCAGTCGAGCCTGCCGGCAGCCGCGCAGACGCCAGTAGTGGCCAAGATGAACGCGACCGGAAACTCAGTGTTGACCTATGTCGTCGAGGCGCCCTCGATGTCGCCGGACGCGCTGAGCTGGTATATCGACAATGATGTCGCCAAGGCGCTGCTCGGCGTCGACGGCGTCTCCAAGATCACCCGTTCGGGTGGCGTCGATCGGGTCATCCGCGTCGAGCTCGATCCGGACCGACTGGCCGCACTCGGCATCAGCGCCGGCGATGTCAGCCAGACGCTCGCCTCCAACAACGTCAACCAGCCCGGCGGCCGCACCAGCGTCGGTGGCCAGGAGCAGTCGGTGCGCACGCTGGCCAGCGCCGGCACCGTCGACGCGCTGGCCGACACCCGCATCGCGCTGTCGGGCGCCGGCGGCGTCAAGCTTTCCGACCTGGGCAGGGTGGTCGACAGCTGGGAAAAGCCGCGCCAGGCCGCCTATCTCGATGGCCGCCAGGTCGTTGCCTTCAACGTCTACAGGTCGGTCGGGTCGAGCGAGATCGACGTGGTCAAAGCCGCGCGGACCGCAATCGCGGAGATAGCGGCGAAGACAGACACCGCGAAATTCACCGAAGTCACCTCGTCGTCCGGCTTCGTCCAGGAAAGTTATGATGCCGCATTCGAGGCGCTGTGGATTGGCGCGCTGCTCGCCATCGGCGTCGTCTGGCTGTTCCTGCGCGACATCAGGGCGACGCTGGTTTCGGCGGTCGCCATGCCGCTGTCGCTGATCCCGACCTTCGCGGTCATGGCGGCGTTCGACCTCTCGCTCAACAACATCACCTTGCTGGCGCTGTCGCTGGTGGTCGGCATCCTCGTCGACGACGCCATCGTCGAGATCGAGAACATCGTGCGCCACATGCGCCAGACCGGCGCCAGCGCCTACCAGGCGGCAATCGAGGCCGCCGACGAGATCGGGCTTGCCGTGGTGGCCACCACGGCGACCATTGTCGCGGTGTTCCTGCCGGTCGGCTTCATGCCCGGCATTCCGGGAAAATTCTTCTTCTCCTTTGCCGTCGCCGTCTGCGTGTCGGTGCTGTTTTCTCTGCTGGTGGCGCGCATGCTCACCCCGCTGATGGGTGCCTATCTGGTGCGCGCCGGCGGCCATAGCGAGGACGACCTGCCGGCCTGGGTGCCGACCTATCTCTGGCTGCTGCGCAAGGCGCTCGACCATCGCTGGATCACGCTTGTCGCCGGCATCGCCTTCTTCGCCGGTTCGCTCGCGCTGGCAACCAAGCTGCCGACCGAATTCATGGCGGCGACCGATCGCGGCCGCTCGATGATCTCGGTCGAGCTGCAGCCGGGGTCGACGATCGAACAGACGACAGCCGTCGTCCAGGACATCACCAGGCGCTTGAAGGACGAGCCGGCCGTCGACAGCATCTTTGCCACGATCGGCACCGCGGCCTCATCCGGTGGTGGCCCGAACCGTGGCTCGACCTCCGCCGAGGTGCGCAGCGCCAATGTCACCGTCAATTTGAAACCGCGGGGCGAGCGCAGCGTCAGCCAGCAGCAGTTCGAGGCCGAGGCGTCGCCGAAGCTCAACGATATTCCGGGCGCCCGCATCCAGTTCGGCGCCGACGGCTTTGCCGGCGCCAAAGTGGCGATTACGCTGGTCGGCGACGATGGCGAGGCGCTGCAGAAGGCCAGCGATGCGCTGATCGATGGCATGAAGTCGGTGCCCGGGCTCATCAACCCGACCTCGACGGCGGCGACGACCAAGCCGGAGTTGATCGTGCGTCCCGACAGCGCCAGGGCGGCCGAGCTTGGCGTGACACCGACCGAGATCGCGGCGACGGTCAAGATCGCCACCATCGGCGACACCGACACCAGCCTGGCGAAGTTCAATCTCGGCGACCGCCAGGTGTCCGTTGTCGTCACCTTGCCCGACGGCGCCATCGACGATCCGGCGAAACTGGCCGTCCTGCCGCTGGTCGGCAGCAAGGGTATCGTGCCGCTCGGCGCCGTCGCCGATATCGGCTTCAATGCCGGGCCAAACAGCATCACAAGGGTGGGGCGCAGCCGCAGCGCCACTGTCGAGGCGGATCTCTCCGGCCTGACGCTCGGCCAGGCGACCGCTTCCATCCATGCCTTGCCGGCGATGCGCGACCTGCCCGCCGGCGTGCATGAGCTGGCGCGCGGCGATGCGGCGCGCATGCAGGAGCTCTTCTCGGGCTTCACTACTGCGATCGCCGCCGGCATTCTGCTGATGTACCTGACGCTGGTCTTGCTGTTTCGCGGTTTCGTGCAGCCGGTGACCATCCTGGTCGCGCTGCCGTTGTCGGTCGGCGGCGCGCTCGGCTTCATGCTGATTACCGGCAAGGCGCTTGGCATATCGCCGCTGATCGGGATATTGATGCTGATGGGCATTGCGGCCAAGAACTCGATCTTGCTTGTCGAGTACGCTCTGGTCGCCGAGAAGGAGCGTGGCATGAGCCGCTTCGACGCACTGCTCGACGCCGCGCGCAAACGGGCACGGCCCATCGTCATGACATCGATCGCCATGGGCGCCGGCATGTTGCCGATCGCACTCGGCATCGGCATCGGCGCCGACGCCGAGACACGGGCGCCGATGGCGATTGCCGTGATCGGCGGGCTCATCTCCTCGACCGTGCTCAGCCTCGTCTACGTTCCTGTCGTCTACACCTTCATGGACGACATCCAGCGCTTCCTTGGCCGGTATCTCGCCCGGCTTCTGGTGGAACGATCCGATCCCGACAGCCAGACGGCGACCGCAACTCCAGCGAAAGATCATCCAGGCCATGCCTATCCAGTCTAGCCCGTCTTCCCTGCCGGTCCGCCGGCTCGCGGCGATACTCGTCACTACGGTTCTTCTGGCGGCCTGTTCGCAGGAGGGGAGCAAGGCGCCCGCCGGCATGGCCGGTGCAAGCAAGCCGGAGGTTGGCGTCGTCACGCTGCATCCGCAATCGGTGGCGATCACGGCCGAGCTGCCGGGACGCACGTCAGCCTCGCTCACCGCCGATGTGCGTCCGCAGGTCAACGGCATCATCCAGGCGCGCCTCTTCAAGGAGGGCAGCGAGGTCGTGGTCGGGCAGCCGCTCTACCTCATCGATCCGGCGAGCTACCAGGCATCCTATGACAGTGCGCAGGCTGCCCAGCAGAAGGCCGAAGCGGCGGTGCCGACGGCGCAAGCCAAGTTCGACCGCTATGCCGGTTTGTTGAAGCAGAACGTTGTTTCCAAACAGGATTATGACGATGCCGCGGCAACGTTGGCGCAGGCCAATGCGGATGTGGCGTCGGCCAAGGCCAGTGTCGAGACCGCGCGCATCAATCTCAACTACACCAGCATCACCGCGCCGATCGCCGGCCGCATCGACAAGTCCTCGCTTACGCCGGGCGCCCTGGTCACCGCCAATCAGGACACTCTGCTCACCACCATCCGCTCGCTCGATCCGATCAATGTCGACGTCACGCAGTCGAGCACCAATCTGCTCAATCTGCGCCAGGCGATCAATGAGGGCCGGCTGAAGTTCAGCGGCCCCAATGTCAGCGTCAAGCTGAAGCTCGAGAACGGCACCATCTACACGCAAACCGGCAAGCTGGAATTCGCCGGCGCCAATGTCGACCAGACGACCGGCACTTTCGCGCTCCGGGCGGAGTTCCCCAATCCCGATCGGCTGCTTTTGCCGGGCATGTATGTGCGGGCGCTGGTCGAGGAGGGCGTCGCGCAGAACAGTTTCCTGGTGCCGCAGCGCGGCGTCAGCCGCAACACCAAGGGTGAGGCGACCGCCATGGTCATCAACGCGCAAGGGAAAGTCGAGACGCGCGTGCTCGCTGTGCGCAACAGCGTTGGCAACAACTGGCTGGTGGATTCCGGCGTCGGCGACGGCGACCGCGTCATCGTCGAGGGCCTGCAACTGGTGCGCCCCGGCGGCGATGCGACGGGTGTCGAAGTGACGATCGACGAGACGACCGGCGAGGTCAAGGACCGCGCGCAGACGTCTTCGTCCGCATCTTCCACAGCGGTGGCTGATAGTGGGCAGAAACCGGCGCAAGGCGCCTCGGCCGGGAACTGAGCGATGTCAGCATTCTTCATCAACCGGCCGATCTTCGCCTGGGTGATCGCCATCGTGATCATGCTGGGCGGTCTGCTCGCGCTGACCACGCTGCCGATCTCGCAATATCCGCAGATCGCGCCGACCACGGTCAACATCAGCGCCACCTATCCGGGCGCTGATGCATCGACCGTCGAGAATTCGGTGACCAAGGTCATCGAGCAAGGCATGACCGGTATCGACAATCTCGACTACATGACGGCGACCTCGACCTCGACCGGCCAGGCCTCGATCACGCTGACCTTCACCACGGCTGCCGATCCGGACACCGCCCAGGTGCAGACGCAAAACAAGCTGCAGCTGGTGCAGTCGCAGCTGCCGCAGGTGGTGCAGAGCAACGGAATCACCGTCTCCAAATCCTCGACCGGCTTCCTGATGGTCATCGGCTTCGTCTCCAGCGACGGCAAGATGAACTCGACCGATCTTGCCGACTATGTCGACTCGACCATCAACGACACGCTGAAGCGCGTCGAAGGCGTCGGCTCGACGCAGCTGTTCGGCTCCAGCTATGCCATGCGCATCTGGCTCGATCCGGACAAGCTCGCCAAGTACACGCTGATGCCGAGCGACGTGGCTTCGGCGATCGAGGCGCAGAACACGCAGGTTTCGGCCGGCCAGCTCGGCGGCATGCCGCAACGCAAGGGCCAGCAGCTCAATGCCACGGTGACGGCCAAGAGCCGGCTGCAGACCGCCGAACAGTTCCGCAACATCATCCTGAAGAGCACGGTCGACGGCTCGCTGGTTCGCCTCAACGACGTCGCCACCGTCGAACTCGGCGCCGAAAGCTATACGACGGCCGCCAGATACAATGGCCAGCCGGCGGCCGGCGTCGCCGTCAACCTGGCGACCGGCGCCAACGCCATCAGCACGGCGGAAGCGGTGCGCACGACGATCAACCGGCTGAGTTCGACCTTCCCGCAAGGCGTCGAGGTCGTCTACCCCTACGACACCTCGCCCTTCGTGCGGCTGTCGATCGAGGAGGTGGTCAAGACGCTGGCCGAGGCGATCGTGCTGGTGTTCCTGGTGATGTTCATCTTCCTGCAGAATCTGCGGGCGACGATCATCCCGACCATCGCGGTACCGGTGGTGCTGCTCGGCACGTTCGGCGTGCTGTCGCTGTTCGGCTATTCGGTCAACACGCTGACCATGTTCGCCATGGTGCTGGCCATCGGCCTGCTGGTCGACGACGCCATCGTCGTGGTCGAGAATGTCGAACGCGTGATGCAGGAGGAAGATCTGTCGCCGAAAGAGGCGACGCGAAAATCGATGGGCGAGATCACCGGCGCGCTGGTCGGCATCGCCACCGTGCTGTCGGCGGTGTTCGTGCCGATGGCCTTTTTCGGCGGCTCGACCGGCATCATCTACCGGCAGTTTTCGGTGACCATCGTCTCGGCCATGGTGCTGTCGGTGCTGGTAGCACTTGTGCTGACGCCGGCGCTGTGCGCCACCATCCTGCGGCGACCCAAGGACCATGCCACGCAGACCGGCCCGTTCGGCTGGTTCAACCGCGTCTTCGATCGCGGCACATCAGCCTATCGCGACGGCTCGCATGGCATCATCAACCGATCCTGGCGCTTCCTCGCCGTGTTCCTCGCAATCGTCATTGCCATGGGCTGGATGTTTGCCCGGCTGCCGAGCTCGTTCCTGCCGGAAGAGGACCAGGGCATCCTGATCACCAGCGTGTCGCTGCCGGTCGGTGCGACGCAGGACCGGACCGAGCGTGTGCTGAAGCAAGTCACCGACCACTATCTCAACGACGAAAAGGACGCTGTCCAGGGCGTCTTCACCGCTTCCGGCTTCGGCTTCGGCGGCGCCGGGCAGAATGTCGGCATTGCCTTCGTGCCGCTGAAGGAATTCAGCAAGCGCTCATCGCCGGCCCTGGCGGCGCAAGCGGTCGCCCGCCGCGCCATGGGGGCCTTCTCCAAGATCAGGGATGCGCAGGTCTTCGCGCTTGCCCCGCCCGCCATCCAGGGTTTCGGCAACACCAACGGCTTCGACTTCTACCTGCAGGACGTCAATGGCGCCGGCCATGATGCGCTGATCCAGACGCGCAACCAGCTTCTCGGTCTTGCCGCACAGAGCAAGCTGCTGACCGCCACAAGGCCCAACGGCCAGGAGGACCAGCCGCAATTCTCCATCGATATCGACCAGGAGAAAGCCAGCGCGCTGGGCGTCAGCCTCGCCGACATCAACAACACGCTGTCGAGCGCCTGGGGCAGCGACTACGTCAACGATTTCATCGATCGCGGGCGGGTGAAGCCGGTCTATATGCAGTCGGACGCGAACTTCCGCATGCAACCGGAAGATCTGGACAAATGGCAGGTGCGCAATGCCAGCGGCGCCATGGTGCCGTTCTCGGCCTTCGCCTCTAGCCACTGGACATTCGGTTCGCCGCGGCTGGAACGCTACAATGGTTCGGCGGCGGTCGAGATCCAGGGCGCGGCGGCCGCGGGCGTAAGCTCCGGTGCTGCGATGGACGAGATCGACAGGCTGGTGGCGCAATTGCCGCCCGGCTATTCGCATGAATGGACCGGGCTGTCGCACCAGGAACGGCTTTCCGGCAACCAGGCGCTGTCGCTCTATGCGATTTCGGCGCTGGTCGTCTTCCTGTGCCTGGCCGCACTTTATGAGAGCTGGTCGATCCCGTTCGCGGTCATGCTGTCGGTGCCGATCGGCATTTTTGGCGCGCTCGCGGCGGCAACCCTCTTCGGCCAGACCAACGACGTCTATTTCAAGGTCGGCCTGCTGACCACGATCGGCCTTGCGGCCAAGAACGCCATCCTGATCGTCGAGTTCGCCATCGAGCGGCAGGCGGCCGGCATGGGGCTGGTCGAGGCGACGCTCGAGGCGGCGCGACAACGGTTGCGGCCGATCCTGATGACGTCGCTGGCCTTCATCCTCGGCGTCACGCCGCTTGCTATCGCCAGCGGCGCCGGTTCAGGCGCGCAGAACTCGGTCGGCATTGGCGTGATGGGCGGCATGATCGCGGCGACGGTGATCGGCGTCTTTTTGGTGCCGCTATTGTTCGTCACGGTGCGGCGCATCTTCAAGGGCAGGGCGGCCAAGCAGGATATCGGGCCAGATACTGGGCCGGATACCGGGCAAGGAACAGGCGAGAAGCCAGCGACAGCCAACCAGCAATAAGGGACTTTCCATGACAGGTTTTGAACGTGGCCCGGTGGCCGCGGGGCGGCTCATTGTGCCCATGATTACGGCTGTTTTGCTCAGCGGATGCGTTGTCGGTCCGGATTATCAGACGCCCATCTTGCCGATGCCGGCAAACTGGAGCAGCGAGAAGCCGACGAAATCCGTCCAGCCGGCGCAGCTGTCGCAATGGTGGCAGCGCCTGCGCGATCCGCAGCTAGACACGCTTGTCGAGGAAGCGGTCGCCGGCAATCTCGACGTCGCCACCGCCAAGGCCAAGATCCGCGAGGCGCGCGCCAGCTATCGCCAGAGCGCCGGCACATTGCTGCCGTCCGTGGACGGCTCCGGTTCGGTGACGCGCAACAAGTCGGCCGAGACCACAGCGGGGACCAATTCCATCTACGCGGAATACCAGTCCGGCTTCGACGCCAGCTGGGAACTTGACCTGTTCGGCGCCAACCGCAGGGGCGTCGAGGCCGCTCGCTACGGCGTCGATGCGGCGCAAGAGGAACTGCGTTCGACACTGCTGACCCTGGTCGGCGATGTCGCGTCCTATTACACCCAGGCGCGCGGCTACCAGGCTCGCATCGCGCTCGCCCGGCGTTCGGCCGTGTCGCAGCGGCAGACCGCCGAACTCACCCGCACCATGGCGCTGGCAGGTTCGGCAACGGCGGCCGATGTCGCCAAGGCGATGGGGCAGGCGGCCAGCACCGAAGCCGCGGTGCCGACGCTGGAGGCAAGCTATGCCGAGGCGGTGCATCGCCTGTCGGTGCTCACCGGCCGGCCGCCGGCCACACTCGCCGAGCGGTTGAAGCGCAGCAAGCCGATCCCGTCACCGCGCCTGCCGATGCCGACCGGGATTCCCGCCGATATCCTGCTGTCACGCCCGGATGTGCGCATGGCCGAGCGGCAATACGCGCAATACACCGCCAAGGTCGGCCAGGCCGAGGCGGCGCGCTATCCCTCGGTCAGCCTGACGGGAAACATCAGCACGGCGGCGCTCAATCTCGGTGATCTCGGCAAGAATTCGTCGATAGGCTGGTCGTTTGGGCCGTCGCTCAGCGTGCCGCTGTTCAATGCCGGGCAGTTGCAGGCGGCGGCCGATGTCGCCCGCGCCCAGCGCGACCAGTATTTCATCGCCTACCGCGCCTCGGTGCTGACCGCGCTCGAGGATGTGGAGAATGCGCTGGTGCTGATGGCGCAGGAGCGTATCCGGATCAGCAAGCTTGCCTCGTCGGCGAAATCCTATGGCGAAGCGGCGAACCTCGAAGGCACGCTCTACAAGGCCGGCGAGACCAGCCTGCTCGACGTGCTCGACGCCCAGCGCTCGCTCTACTCGGCCGAGGATTCACTGCTGCAAAGCCGTGTCCTTTTGGCGACCAACTACATCGCCCTCAACAAGGCGCTCGGCGGCGGCTGGAACGGCACGGTCGACAGCAGCAAGCCCGAGATCGTCGACGTCAAGACCGGACCACGGCTGGCGAAGATGGCGGCGCAGTGATGAGTTGCCGTCGAGCGTGTTCGCCGCCGACGATATCGTGCTGAGGGCAATCAAGTGGAGTGCTCTCGCCAACTGCTTGCGGCGAGAGACTTCAGGCGGTGAACATGCAGGGATTGTCTAAGGCCAGATTGACCATCTAGGCAGCGGCAACGACTTTTTCTATCTCCTGCGCCGAATGCCCGGTGAGATCTTTTGCGATCTCGCCAACAAGCACCGCCGACAGTTTCTGATGGTAATGCTTGCGCAGTTCCCCAAGCGTTCGGGGAGCGGCAATGACGATCAGGTTGGCGATTTGACCGCCGAGCACTTGTCGGTTGAGAAGCTCGGCTGTTCCTGCCGCGAAGCTATCTTCGTCGATCTGACTGTTGTCTGGATTGGCAGAGCTGCTTTGATGACGCGCGCCGGACCCCTTGTTGTCATTTGTCACGTCTTCGACGGCCGAGGCCGTCAGCTTTGGATTGGCTTCGTCTCCTGAGTTGCGAAACAGGTTCAGCTTTTCGCCGTCGGCCACTGCAACGGTCGCGCCTTTGGGAATATCCATTGTCGATCTCCAATTGCGCCAGTCGCTGACCAAATCCAATTGATGGCCTGCTGACGTCAGCCTAAACGCCCCAACTTGGCATGGCGTTCCATGAACTTGCCTCCAACGTGTTGAGTTCGACGCGCTGTCGCGGCCGCATAGTCTGCAGGACGTGAGCTGGTAGACGGGCAGCGACGGCGGCACGCTTTGGCGATAGCGACCTGATCGCATCGCTGATACTGATGGTGCCCACGCACAGCACAGGCGCCGCAGATGACATCCGATACACACAAGTCCGAAGCGGTCGAGCAGTTGCTCGATACGCCGGACCTTGCCAGCGCGCTTGAAAGCGAACAGTTCAAGAAGTTCCTCGATCAGGTGCCGATCGCCATTGCCGTTTCGGACCTCGGCGCCAAGGAGCGTGTCGTCTATGCCAATCCGGAATTCGAGAAACTGTCGGGCCTGAAGGCGGCGAGGCTCGCCCAGAAGCACTGGGCGGCACTTGCCGGCACCGGCCTGCACCAGCAGAAGGAGCGCATGCTGTCCGAGGCGGTGGTCGAGGAGACCGATTTCGTCGGCACGTTCCGGCTGGAGAGGGCGCAGGATACACCGGCGATCGTCGACGCCTATTCCAACGTCATCGAGGACGACAATGGCAAGGTCTGCTTCCGGCTGGTGGCGCTGGTCGACGTCTCGGCCCATGGCGAGACCGAGGATGCAGGCTCCGTCGAGGAACGCGTGCGCGAGAAAGACACGCTGCTGCGCGAACTGCAGCACCGGGTGAAAAACAATCTGCAGATGATCACCGCGCTGATCCGGCTGGAGACGCGCAACGCGACCGAGCCGGACCAGAAGCGTTTCGAGAGGCTGGCCGGCCGCGTTGACGCGCTGGCGATCCTTTACCAGACGCTGTCGGGCGACGATCACAAGGACGAGGTCGACCTCGGCGTCTATCTCAGCCAGATCGCGTCGGCGGTGATGAACTCGCATGCGGTCGAGGGCATTCGCCTCGACATGAAGGTCGATACCTATCCGGTGTCGGTGAACGTCGCCATGCCGACCGGGCTGGTGGTGAACGAGCTTTTGACCAATGCGCTCAAGCATGCCTTCAAAGGGCGCGACGGCGGCACGATCACGCTGCATAGCATCGTCAACGGCGATGGCTGCCGTATTGTCATCGCAGACGACGGCATCGGCCTGCCGGAAGGCGAGACCTGGCCCAAGCCCGGCAAGCTCGGCGCGCTGATCGCGCGTTCGCTGACCGAGAACGCCAAGGCGGAATTCGACGTGAATTCGAGCGCCAGCGAGGGCACGCGGGTCACCATCGTCTTCAAGCGCTCTGTTGCCGCCGCCGCTTAGGCAGGCAGCCCCAACCAATGCCGTGAATGGCGGAAGGGGTTCCCCGACTTCCGGGCCTATGCCCGCGCTTGCCCCAGCCGACTGTCTTCCCGTGCCTCACGACAGGCCTGCCCGGGGAGGCCATAGCTGCCAGCCATGCCACCGGTCGCGCGGATGCCCGGCACGGCAGGGAAGGGTGACAAGAAGTGACATCGATGCCGGTTGCCAATCGCGAAGCGGCGCCTCTGCCCGTCGCGGCGCTAATGGGGGCCATGGTGTCGATCCAGATCGGCGCCACTTTCGCCAAGACGCTGTTCCCACAGATCGGTGCGCAAGGCACGACGACGCTGCGGCTGGTCATCGGCGCGCTGATGCTGATCGCGGTGCTGCGGCCCTGGCAGATGCGGCCGTCGCGCGCCACCTTGCCGTGGCTGGTCGCTTATGGCGTGACGCTCGCGGCGCTCAACCTTTTGTTCTACGCCGCGCTCGCCAGGATTCCGCTCGGCGTTGCGGTTGCGCTGGAGTTTTCCGGGCCGCTGCTGGTGGCGACGCTGGCCTCGCGGCGCGCCAGCGACTTTGCCTGGATCGCGCTGGCGGTCGCCGGCATCGTGCTGCTCTCGCCCTTCATCCATTCGTTGCAGCCGCTCGACCCCGTGGGCGTGATGCTGGCGCTCGCGGCCGGCGGCTTCTGGGCGCTCTACATCGTGCTCGCGCAGAAGGCCGGCGCGGAGCTTGGCACCCGCACCACCGCCTATGGCATGGCGATCGCCGCCGTGCTGGCGCTGCCCTTCGGCGTGGCGCAAGCGGGCATGGGTCTGCTGGCGCCCTCGATCCTGGTCAGCGCGCTGCTCGTCGGCCTGTTTTCGAGCGCGCTGCCGTTCTTCCTGGAGATGGTGGCGCTGACCCGCATGCCGGCCCGCATCTACGGCACGCTGACCTGCCTGGAACCGGGGCTCGGCGCACTGGCCGGCTTCCTGTTCCTGCACGAGAGCCTGACCCCACCACAACTGGCCGGCATTGCCGCCGTCATCGTCGCGGCCGCCGGCACGGCGCTGACCTCGAAGCCGCCGGTGCCTTCGCCGGAGTAGGGGCGTGGCTTCCTCGTCGCTGCCATCGCCGTCTCGGCGGTAAATGCTGCGTAGAGACCGCATGAGGCCGGGCGTCGCCGGTTCTGCTGGCTTGTGCGTGTATTTCCGAAAATCCCCACGCCGGATCAATCGAAGCTGGAAGATCCTTGTCCAGAACGGCAATGAAATTGTCGCCTGGCGCACAAGTATTTCCAGCTCTGGACAGAGCGTTATCTGGTCCAATACGGTGCACAACAAAGTGAATATGCGCGCGTGAAAAAGGTCTGGTTGTTCCTTGCAAAACAATGTCTTTTCATCGGTCGACCTGCCGTCGCATCTGGACCAGCACGCACGGTTCGCGCTCTGGCAGGACATCCACGTCGCCGAAATATGGTCGGTCGAATATACGATCTCCGAGAAGCTGTCGTTTAAGGCCGCGATCGAGGCCACGGCCGTCGGGCCGCTGGTGCTCGGGCAGATGGCCGGGACCATCAGGCATGCCAGCCGCAAGGCGAGCAACATCGCCGCCGACGGCCGTGACGGCTATCTGCTGCTGGTCAACAATGGCGATACGGTGCTCAGCGGCACCCAGATCGGCCGCGATTATCGTGTGGGCAAGGGCGAGGCCGCACTTGTCTCGGCTTCGGAGGCGTTGCAGATGACGGGCGGCGACAACAATGTCTGGGCCAATGTGGTGCTGCCGCGCGTCGTGCTGGAGAATGCCTTCACGCATGTCGAGGACCGGTTGGCGTTGACCATCGGTGCCGACAATGAGGCGCTCGACATGCTCAAGCGTTATTGCAGCTTCCTGGAAGCTGGCCCCGCTCTGGTTTCACCCGATCTTGTCGGCCATGCCACCGAAACGATCGTCGACCTGATCGGCCTGGCGACCGGCGCCAAGGGCGAGGCCGCCGAACTCGCGGGCCTGCGTGGCCTGCGCGCGGCAAGGCTGCAGGCCATCCTGCAAAAGATGCGGGACAATTTCGCCGATCCCGCCATTTCGGCCCAGAGCGTTGCCTCGCAATTGCGGCTCTCGGTGCGCTATGTCCATGACCTGCTGCAGGAAACCGGGGTGAGCTTTGCCGAGCGCATTCACGAATTGCGCCTGCAGAGGGCGCACCGGATGCTTTGCGACAGGCGCAACGACCGGATGCGCATCAGCGAGATCGCGCTGCTCAGCGGCTTCTCCGACGTTTCCTATTTCAATCGCTGCTTCCGCCGCCGCTTCGGCTCGACGCCGAGCGGCGCCAGGTAGGTTCGCGCCGCCAGTCCTGTCGAGCGCCAAATCGACTGCGGCTGAATCGCCACACCGACCGGGAAAGCGCCGCCCCACTATCCCAGACAATTCCAGTGCGGCCCAGCCCAAGACGTGACCCGCGGACAATGCAACACCGGGTGCTCGATCGCCGCGGAGCATTTTCGCGGCGGGGACCACAACCCTTGGGGCGGCAGACAAAATGAAAACGATCCTACTCGCTACGGCCTTCATCCTCGCGCCGATCGGCATGGCATGCGCGGCAGACATCACTGAGGCATCGCCCGTTTCCGGCTACGACTGGTCCGGCCTCTATGCCGGCGTCGACATCGGATACGTGGCCGGAAGGTCCGATCTCTTCATCGCCGGCGGCGGCATCGGTGGGGCCACGGACCTTAACCTTCCCCTCGATCCAGACGGTTTTATTGGCGGTATTCATATCGGCGCCAACTACCAGATGGCGAACCGCTTCGTCATCGGCGCCGAGGCTGACATCGCCTACAGCAATGCCGACGGACTGACGCCCCTCGATGCTAGTGGCGGTGGTTTCAGCACATTGCTCAAGAGCGAACTTAAGTGGTCGGGTGCGGCGCGGCTGCGGGCGGGCTACGCTTTCGATCGGACTTTGCCCTACATCGCTGCCGGCGTGGCCGCGGCAAAGTATGAAGTGACTGCGATCGGCGGTAGCGGCGCCGTTCAAATACCATTCCACGATGAGACCCATGTCGGCTGGACCGTTGCGCCGGCATCGAGCATGCCTTCACCGACCGGTGGATCGCGCGGGCCGAATATCGCTACTCCGACTTCGGCAGCAAGGACCTCTCGATAGCAGCCGGTCTGCTCACGGAGACGCATGTCGATCTGCAGACGCACGATGTCCGGGTCGGGCTCAGCTACAAGTTCTGATCGGCTGAAGCGGCCATCTTTCCCTAGGGGGAGATGGCCAGCAGATCAGAGGAGGCCGGCTTCCCAGCCAGGATTCTCAAGAAAAAATTACCAGAACGGCCGGAATGAGGACTCGATTCTACTTGAACAGAGTAGTAGCGTGACAACCGGGTGAGAAAAAAGATAAAACGATTGGGGAGCATCAGCACATAGTTCGTTGATGACTTTTCGAATGCCTGCCATCTCGGCTGGCCGCAGATGATGATTACAGAATCCAAGCCCAGCAGACATGACTGATCGCGGAAGCGTCGACGCCTGATTGAATCGAGGCGATAGCTTGTTGTTCGCGGCTGTATTCGATGGTCCCTCGGATAAATCCGATACGGACGCACCGACCCTTCGGACGAAATTACTTTGGAGTTTCACAGCATAGACTGAATTCAGATTGGTGGGTGGGGAAATGACCAACATGCTGGATGACGCGATGGCGGACGAAGTCTCTCCCGCTATCGATGGCGCGGTCGGCGACGAGGAGCCAGTCCCGATGGAGGCTGCGCCGCCGCCGCCAAACGTGGTGCCGGCGACGACTGCAACCGGCGATGTCTATGTGACGATCGCGCGCGATGGCCTCAACCTGCGAGCAGGCCCTGGCACGGAGTTCGCGGTTGTCGGCGTTCTTCAACTGGGTACACGTGTCCACCTTCTGAAGCGGGAAGGGACGTGGGGACAGGTGGACCGGAACGGCGACGGCGCCGCGGATGGCCACGTGCTGCTGTCCTATCTTCGGCCCGAGCAGGCGGATGGCAGCCCACCGCAACCGGCGCAGCCATCATCGCCGTCAGGCAGCTTCGTCACGCTGGACAAAGTTCTCCTGCAGACCATCATGGACCGCTGTGGCGGCGTTCATATCCGGTCGCAGCTCAATCTGGATGTCGTCGCCGACGCACTCAATCGCGCGATGTTGCTCGCCGATGCCGGTACGCGACTGAGGGAAGTCGCGTTCCTGTCGCAGGCGGTCATCGAGACGGATTATTTCCGGACATTCGAAGAGTATGGCAGGGGGCACGGCATGCCGTACGGACGGTATTACGGTCGCGGCATGCATCAGCTTACCTGGGAAGCAACCTACAATTCGTGCAGCCGTGCGATTTTCGGGGACAACCGCCTCGTGGCCGATCCGGACCTGATCATCAAGGACATAGGCACCAACATACAGGGGACTGCTTGGTACTGGAGGGACTACAAGCCGTTCAATGCCCTGGCCGATGCCGGGAATATCGATGAGATCATCAGGCGCCTCTATGGCGGAACGATCACCAGCAGCAAGCCGAAGGTGAGGAAGTCCGTCATTCTGCGGCGCAGTTTCTACACGACGATCAAGTCGACCCTCGACAGCCAGTAGCCCGAGGAAAATGATGCATTTTCTGTGGCGGCAATCGATCTTGACGAGCCTGTCATTGGCATTCCTGGCCGTCGTTCACGGCCGGGCGTTGGCTGACGATACGGCTGATGCCTCGAGGGCGTTTGCCGACGTCAACTGGGCCTGGTCGGATCGCGGACCGTGCAGCGACGTTCTGCTTTGCGCGACCTATCTTGGTGACTTTTCCATCAAACTTCACCTCGATGGCACGATTACCCCGGTCTTGCACGTACAGAGACTGACCACATCAGCTCACGACTGCATTCAGCGCGCCTTGGAAGCCTTGGCGCACGGAGATAAGGCGCTGGCGGTCTCATGGGTCGTCGCTACGCAGTTACATAACCAGGACGAAATGGATTGGCTGGGAACGCACTCAAACCTTGTTGTGTCGACCTTGGATCATTTTGATCACTAGAAAATCAAGGAGGGGCCGTGGCAGAGCCGACACCGGATAATGGGGCCTCAGTGGTGGACCTAAACGTATTGACCGCGGACAAGCAGATTGCCGGGCGGATTCTTGCCGCATACCAGAGGATGCTGCTTTGGCTGTTCCTGACGACGATCGCCGTGATCGCCGCGATCGTCGTCGCGGCGATCCTGACCATGAAGGCTCAGGGGGACAGCGATATCGCACCTGGAATTTTCCCGGTCGTGGTGCTGTCCGGCTGCCTGGGCTCTTTCTTCAGCGCGCTGATCCGCCTCTACCAGTTCGACGATCTGCCAAAGGCATTGGTCAGCCCTGTGTTGCAGGACCTGCCCAAATTCTATCTGTTTATCTATTCGCTCGTTCCGGCTGTTGTCGGAGCCATCGCCGCTGCGGTTCTCTATCTGGTCTTCGCCAGCAAGCTGCTGACCGTCGCTCAACTGATACCCGAATTCACGTGTAAGATCGGGGCTTGCAAGAACTTCACGGACCTGACGAGCAATTTCGGGCCGACGACCATGGAAGATTATGCCAAGGTCTTGATCTGGGGTTTTATAGCCGGGTTTGCCGAACGCCTTGTGCCGGACACGCTCCAGCGCTTTGCCAATGCGCTGGAGACTGGCGATGCCGTCAAGACGTCAAACGCGGATAACGCCGACAGCGACCCGGCGGTCGTGAACGAGAATGTCGCGCCGCCTGATCCGGCTGTCGGAAACGGTGCCGCACCCGCCGACAAGGCCAAGGGACAGCCTGTCGGCTGAGTGCGGTCCGGCCCCGCTATGGGGTGCCGGACCGAAACCGCTCTGCCCAATTTCCCGGCGCAGCCATCAGATCAGCTTCTCCAGCGTGATCGGCAAGTCGCGCACGCGCTTGCCCGTCGCATGGAACACCGCGTTGGCGATCGCCGGCGCGACACCGACAATAGCCAGTTCGCCGACACCCTTGCCACCGAGCACCGAGGAGTGCAGGTCGGGAATGCCGACCGAGATCACCTCGATGTCGGGAATGTCGGCATTGGTCGGCACCAGATAATCGGCGAGGTTGTTGTTGACGATGCGGCCGTGGCGGCGGTCCATGATGCCTTCTTCCAGCAGCGCCTGGCCGATGCCCATGATGATGCCGCCCTTCCACTGGCTTTCGGCGAGTTTCGGGTTGTAGAGCCGGCCGGAATCCAGCGCCGACACGACGCGCGACACCCGTACGGTGCCGAAATCCTCGTCGACGCGCACCTCGATGAAATGCGCGCACCAGGAGTGGCGGGAATAGTCGCCCTCGGTGTGCGGCAGCGACATGGCGATGGTGGTGTAGTTTTTGTAGCGGTCCTCGGCCGTCGAGTTGGCCGGCATGGTGTCGCCCGTGGCTTCGATTTGGTCGCGGCCGACGCTCTTGAGCAGTTCGGCGATGGAGACATCGGGGCCATCGCCGCGCGGTGCGGTGATACGGCCATTGGCGACAACCAAAGTATTGGCCTGCAGCGTGTGGAAGGGCGAACGCGGATCGCTGATGGCGAGCCCCACCAACTGGTCGAGCGCCGAGGTTGCGGCCTTGTAGACCGCGCCCGTCATGACGCCGGCAAGGCGCGAGCCGCCGGTGACGCCGGCGCGGGGAAAGCGGGAGTCGCCGAGCTTCACCACCACGTCGTCGGCCGGCACGCCGACCGTTTCGGCGGCGGTCTGCGCCAGGATGGTGTAGGTGCCCTGGCCCATGTCGATCGACGAGCTTTCGACCTCGACCGAGCCGTCGGCCAGGATGCGCACGATCGCCTCGCCATACGCGCGGCGCACCGGGTAGGTGCCGGCGGCGACGCCCCAGCCGATCAGCTGGTTGCCGTCACGCATCGAGCGTGGTGCTGGCGAGCGCCTGGCCCAGCCGAAGCGTTCTGCGCCAGCAGCAAAAGCCTCGCGCAACTGCCTAGTCGACCAGGCTTTTTTGGCGTGCGGGTCCTGCTCTGCATAGTTTCTGAGCCGGATCTCCAGCGGATCGATGCCGACCTCATAGGCAAGCTCGTCGATGGCGCTTTCGATGCCGAAAGCCGAGGGATTTTCGCCCGGCGCGCGCATGGCGCCCGGCACCACCGAGTTCACCCGCACGACATTCTGCTTCGAAGAGAAATTCGGCGTCGCGTACATGATCGAGGTGACCGAGCCGAGCGGCTCGACCCACATGCCGTCGATCGATGTTTCATTGACGCCGCGATGCACGATCGACTGGATCACGCCGTCATGGTCGGCGCCGATCGTCACCGTCTGCCGTGTCGCGGCGCGGCCGCCGTACCCGGTGAAAGTCTGGGGCCGCGTCATGACCAGCCGCACCGGCCGGCCGAGCATCTTGGCTGCACTGGCGGCCACCGCGCCGTGGCTGAGCGCCAGCGCCTTGGAGCCAAAGCCGCCGCCAATATAGGGCGAGACCAGCCGCACATTCTCGAACGGCACTTCGAACCATTCGGCATAGGTGCGGGCCATGCCGTCGAGCCACTGGCTCGGCTCCCACACGGTGAGATGGTCGCCTTCCCAGCGGGCGATCAGGCCGTGCGGCTCCATCGGCGCCTGGTATTCGCGCGGCGTGTTGTAGGCGGCGCAGATCCGCACCGGCGCCGAAGCGAAGGCGGCAGGCGCATCGCCCCATTCCTTGGTCATGGCGTCGATCGGAATGCCATCACCGGCCTTGCTGTCGCTGAGATCAACAATGGCAGGCGTCTCGTCATAGCTGACCTTGACCAGGGCAGCGGCAGCGACCGCCTGTTCGAAGGTTTCGGCGACGACAGCCGCGACATGCTGGCCCGAGAAGGTGATGTCGCGCGCCAGCGGGCAGTAGGGCTTGTCGGGCGGCGGTGTGCCGAACCAGTCCGATGCGGTTCTCAGGCTGATGATGGTGTCCGGCGTCAACACTTGCAGAACGCCGGGTGCTGTCTCGGCGGCTGCGGTGTCGATGGCGCGCACCTTGCCTGACGCAATCGTGCTTTCGACCAGCACGGCGTAGGCTAGCCCTTCGAGCTGCTGCTCGACGGCGTATTTCGCGGCACCGGTGATCTTGGCCGGGCCGTCGACGCGCGACAGCCGGCCGCCGACGGCTTCCGCCAGCGCGCCATCGGAGGCGTCACCATGTCTGATGTTGTGAACGGTCATGCCGTCTCTCCCAATTTGAGGATGGCGCGGGCGATAACGCGCGGCGCGAGCTCGATCTTGTAGTGGTTGGCGCCGTGGTCGACGGCGCCTTCGACGGCGAGCAGGCTGGCGGCGCGGACGGTTTCCGGCTCCAGCACCTTGCCCCTCAACGCGTCTTCCACGGCCCGCGCGCGCCATGGCTTGGTGGCAACGCCGCCGAGCGCGACGCGCAGGTCGCGGATGGTGCGTCCATCGGCTTCCAGTTCGAGGCCGACGGCGGCACTCGCGGCGGCAAATTCATAGGACTGCCGGTCGCGGATCTTCAGATAGGTCGAGCGGCGGGCAGTAGCGGAGGCGGGAATTTCGATGGCGGTGATCATTTCGCCGGGCTCGATCGCATGTTCCTTGTCGGGCGTGCTGCCGGGCAGCAGGAAAAAGTCGTCCACCATAAGCTTGCGCTCGCCGAGATGGACTGTCGCGTCGAAGGCGACCAGCGCGGTGGCGAGGTCGCCGGGGTACATGGCGATGCAGGCCTCGCTGGTGCCAAGCACGGCGTGACCACGGGTAACGCCGCCGATGGCCGAACAGCCTGAGCCGGGCTGCCGCTTGTTGCAGGCGGAAAAATTCGCGGGATCGCGGAAATAGGGGCAGCGCGTGCGCTGCATTAGATTGCCGCCGATGGTCGCCATGTTGCGGATCTGCGCCGACGCCGCCTGCCAGAGCGCTTCGGAGATTGCGGGGAAGCGGCTCTTGATGTCGGCATGGTCGGCGACGTGGCCCATTCTGGCGAGCGCGCCGATGGTGGCGCCGCGCTCGGTCACTTCGATCCGGTCCAGCCCCTTGAGATGGGTGATGTCGACCAGGCTATCGGGCTCGGCAACGCCGCATTTGGCGAGATCGATCAGTGTCGTGCCACCGGCAAGCAGCATGGCGCCGGGCAGGGCGGCTGCCTGGCGTGCGGCATCGATCGAGCCGGCGCGGAAATAGGAAAAATCCCTCATGATGCGACCTCCAGGGCTGCCTGTCGGACAGCGGCGACAATGTGCGGATAGGCGCCGCAACGGCAGAGATTGCCGGCCATGTATTCGCGGATCTCTTCATCCGAGCCGGCATGGCCCTCACGGATGCAGGCGACCGCCGACATGATCTGGCCCGGCGTGCAATAGCCGCACTGGAAGGCGTCCTGCTCGAGGAAGGCAGCCTGCACGGGATGCAGTTCGCCCTCCCGCGCAAGCGCCTCTATGGTGGTGATGGTGCGGCCCTCGGCTTGTGCTGCCAGCGTCAGACACGCCAGCACGCGCTCGCCGTCGACATGCACGGTGCAGGCGCCGCACTGGCCGTGGTCGCAGCCTTTCTTGGTGCCGGTCAGGCCGAGCCTGTCACGCAAGGCGTCGAGCAGCGTGACGCGGGGTTCGAGCTGCAATTCGTGGTGCTGGCCGTTGATGTCGAGATGGATGGGGACTGTTGTTTTCGTCATGGGCGTCGGGCTCCAATTGCTTGACGCGAAGTCGGTTGATCTCATGTCGGGCAGGCGAGGGCAGCCGGCGGATCTAGCGCCCGCTATCCTGCCCTTCGCTGTCGCTTTGGGCACTCTCGTTCGGGAAGCCACGTAATCGGCTTCCCGTCGCTGCGCGGACCACTCTCAGGCCAACAGATCCTCGATGCGGATCGGAAAGCGGCGAGGCCGCACGCCGGTTGCATGCCAGACCGCGTTGGCAACCGCGCCGGCGGTGCCGGTGATGCCGATTTCGCCGACGCCCTTGATGCCGAGCGCATTGACGTAAGGGTCGTCCTCATGGACCAGAAGCGCCTCGACCGATGGAACGTCGGCATTCACCGGGACATGGTATTCGGCGAGGTTGGCGTTCTGGATCCGCCCCGAGCGCCGGTCGGGGACGGCTTCCTCGTGCAGCGCGAAGGAGACGCCCCAGATCATGCCGCCATAATACTGGCTGCGCACAAGCCTGGGATTGATGACCCGCCCGGCGGCGAAGGCGCCGACCAGCCTTGTGACGCGGATCTGCCCGAAATCGGGATCGACCTTGACCTCGGCGAAGACGGCGCCATGCGCGTGCTTGGCATAGGTTTCCTGGGATGCCGGGTCCGGAGCGCCCTTGCCGTGGCCTTCGATCTCGGTGAGGCCAGCGCGGGTGAGGATCTCGGCATAGCTTTCGCTCCGATTCTCATCGTCGCGGCGATACAGCCGGCCGCCGCGCGCCACCACGCCTTCATTGCCGGCGCCGAACAGCGGCGAGGCCTCGTTGCCGGTGGCGAGATCGGCGAGCCTGGCGATCACGGCGGCGCCCGCATTGTGGATCGCCATGCCGGCCGTCGCCGTATGGCCGGAGCCGCCGGCAATGCCCGCATTGGGCAGGTCGGAACTGCCGGCCCTGAAATCGACCTGGTCGATGTCGAGCCCCAACCCATCGGCGGCGATCTGGGCGAAAGCGGTCCAGGCGCCTTGCCCCATGTCCTGCGCGCCGGTCTCCATCAGGCCGCTGCCATCGGCCTTCAGCACGGCTCGCGCCTCGGCCTGGAACATGATGGCCGGGAAGGTCGCCGTGCCCATGCCCCAGCCGGTAAGGAAACCGTCGGCGTCGCGCATCAGCCGCGGCTGCAGCGGGCGGCTCGCCCAGCCGAACGTCTCGGCCGCCTGTCTGTAGCATTCGCGCAGTGCCTTGGAGGAAAACGGCTTACCGGTCATCGGCTCGACCTCGGCATAGTTCCGCAGCCGGAATTCCAGCGGGTCCATGCCACAGGCGTGCGCCGCCTCATCGATGGCGCTCTCGAGCGCGATCGAGCCGGTGGCTTCGCCGGGCGCGCGCATGAACAGCGGCGTACCGGTGTCGAGCCGCACCGCCTCGTGCGAGGTGGTGATGGCAGGGCTGGCATAGAGCGTGTGCGAGGCGTCCGCCGCCGGCTCGAAGAAATCGTCGAAGGTGCTCGACGTGGTCTTGGCGTGATGGGTTATGGCCGTCAGCCGCCCCTCGCCATCCATGCCCATGCGCAAGGTCTGGCGCGTTGGCGCGCGGTGGCCGACAGGCCCGTACATCTGCTCGCGCCGCAGCACCAGCTTGACGGGACGGCCAACGAGACGCGCCGCCAGGATGCCCAGCACCTGCGGTCCGGAAATCATGCCTTTCGAACCGAAGCCGCCGCCGAGGAAGGGGCTGCGGATGTGGATGTTTTGCGGCGCGATGCCGAACAGGCCGGCGATGCGGCCCTGCGCCATAGCCAGGCCCTGGCTCGGCGTGTCGATCGACAGCCGGTCGCCATCCCAGGCGGCGACGATCGCGTGCGGCTCCATGGCGTTGTGGTACTGGGCCGGCGTCTCGTAGGTGGCTTCGATCCGCGTCTTTGCCGATTTGAGGCCGGCCTCGACATCGCCCTTGTGCTGAACGGCCGGATTGCCGACGCCGACACCGCGCGGCACGAAGCTTTCGGCATCGTCGAGACCGACGCGCGCCGGCAGCGCTTCATAGCGCGGCGAGAGCAGCGCCGCCCCTTCGGTCGCCGCTTCCAGCGTTTCGGCGATCACCACGGCGATGCTCTGGTTGGGGTAGCGGACCCCGTCGTTCTGCAACAGGTCGAGCCGGAACATGAAGGGATGGTCCTTGGCGTCCGGGTCAGCGGCGAGCGCCGGCCGGTTCTTGGGCGTCATCACCTCGACCACGCCCTTGTGCGCCTTGGCTGCCTCGACATCCAGCGAGGCAACGCGGCCGCGCGCGATGCTGGAGACAGCGAGCACGGCGTAGAGCATGCCGGGCGGATGGTTGTCGGCCGCATAGCGGGCTGCACCGGTGACTTTCAGAAAACCGTCGCGGCGGGTCAGTGGCTGGCCGATGCTGGAGCCCTGGCGGGCATGGGCGGGCTGCTGGTTGAGGCTGAGTTCAAGCGTCATGGCGCGCTCCGGGAATGTTTGAGAACGGGGAGGCAGGAAGGGCCGGCAGCCGCTCGGGCGTTCCCGCCAGGGCGGATATCAGCGCCCTGACCACGATGCGGCGGGCAAGCTCGATCTTGAACGCATTGTCGCCGGAGGGGCTGGCATCGGCCAAGGCGGCGTCCGCCGCACCGGCGAAGGTCGCCGCGTTGGCATCGGCGCCAAGCAGGATGGCTTCCGCCGAGCGCGCCCGCCACGGCTTGGCCGCGACGCCGCCGAGCGCCAGCCGCGCGGCGCGGATCTTGCCGCCATCGACGACAAGTGCCGCGGCGGCCGAGACGACGGCGAAGGCATAGGAGGTGCGCTCGCGCACCTTGAGATAACGAGCATTGGCGGCGAAGGAGGCCGCCTCCGCCGGCAGGCGCACCGCCACGATCAGGTCGCCGGGCTCCAGCGCATTCTCCCGCTGCGGCGTTTCGCCGGGAAGCCGGTGGAATTCCTCCAGCGTGACGTGGCGCCGGCCCTTCTTGCCCTCGATCTCGACGACGGCGTCGAGCGCCACCAGCGGTACGCAGAAGTCCGACGGATGGGTGGCGATGCAGGCATCGCTCCAGCCGAGTACCGCGTGCAGGCGGTTCTCGCCACCCAGTGCATCGCAGCCGGCGCCTGATACACGCTTGTTGCAGGCGCTGGCGGTGTCGTAGAAATAGCTGCAGCGCGTTCGCTGCAGGAGATTGCCGCCGACAGTGGCGGCGTTGCGAAGCTGCGCCGAGGCACCCGACAGCAGCGCTTCGGCCACCGCCGGATAGGCTTTTGCAAACGCCGCGTCGTGGGCGAGATCGGCATTGCGGACCAGTGCACCGATGCGCAGGCCGCCATCGTCCAGCCGTTCGATGCGATTGAGTTCCGGCAGCCGAGAGATGTCGACGATGCGCTCGGGGCTGGTGATGCCGCCCTTCATCAGGTCGAGCAGATTGGTGCCGCCGGCCAGATAGGCCGAACCCGGCTCGGCCGCCGCCGCGATGGCGTCGGGAATGGTGGCGGGTCTGATATAGTCGAAGTCTCTCATGCCGCGGTCCTCCGGTCGGCTTTGGCAAGTTCTACCTGGGCTTCCAGGACGGCCTCGACGATGCCGCCATAGGCCGCGCAGCGGCATATGTTGCCACTCAGCCCCTCGCGGATGCGTTCGGGATCGTCGCCGGCCTGTCCCTCGGCGATCAGGCCGAGCGTGCTCATGATCTGGCCGGGTGTGCAGAAGCCGCACTGGAAGCCGTCATGGGCGATGAAGGCGGCCTGCACCGGATGCAGCTCTTCACCGTGGGCGACGCCTTCGATGGTCAAGACATCGGCGCCGTCATGGCTGACCGCCAGCGCCAGGCAGGAGTTGATGCGCTTGCCGTCGACCAGCACCGTGCAGGCGCCGCACTGGCCGCGGTCGCAGCCCTTCTTGGTGCCGGTGAGATCGAGCCGCTCGCGCAGCAGGTCGAGCAGGGTTACGCGCGGATCGACCTCCAGCTCGTGTCGGTGCCCGTTGATGGTGAGCGTGATGGGAAGGCTGGTCATGGGCGTCTGGCTCCAGTTTGCTTGACGCGGATGGGAAGTGAACTGGTGCCTTGCCGGAGAAGGGCAAGGTAACCTTATGGTCAGGCGTGGGCGGACGTGGAGATGACCGCGGATCTCCCGGGAGACAGGCGGGCAGGGGAGATGTCGGCTTGCAGGTTCGAAAGACGTGACATATCGCTTCCCCTTCTTATATGATGAAGGCGCTCCACTTAAAACGGAGGTGCCTCCGTTTATTAGTTGGGGCTTGGCCTGGCCGGGTTCAAGTCCCATATTTCGTCCGTGGAGAAAAAATTGGCCGAAGCCGTCATCACAGAAAACAAGGCCGCAGAGGAAAAACCGCTGCGTGCCGATGCACAGCGCAACCGCGACCGACTGGTCGAGGTGGCGGCTTCTGTGTTTGCCGAGCGCGGCATCGATGCCTCGCTGGAAGAGATCGCGCGCCGCGCCGGTGTCGGCATCGGCACGCTCTACCGGCATTTCCCGACGCGCGAGCATCTGGTCGAGGTGGTCTACCGGCGTGAGGCGGAGGGCCTGTGCGCGGCCGCCGGTGATCTCGCGGCAAAACATCCGTCCGATGTCGCGCTGGAGCAGTGGATGCAGCGCTTTGTCGACTACATCGCCACCAAGCGCGGCCTGGCGACCAGCCTGCGCATCCTGTTCAGCACCAATTCGACGCTGTTTTCAGACACGTCCGGGCGAGTGTCGCAGGCCTTGCGCCAACTGGTCGAGGCGGCGGTGGCCGACGGCACCATCCGCGGTGATGTCGACGCCTCGGATGTGCTGCACGCGCTGTCGGGCATCTACTCAGCGCCCGACACGCCGGAGTGGCGCGACCGCTCGCGCCGGCTGGTCAGGCTCTTGATGGACGGGTTGCGGTTCGGGGCCAAGAAGGGGTGACACCGTGGGCGACCTCAGCTTGCTGCTGAACAGGTTCGTCAGTGGAGAGGACACCGGCCTGGCAGCCGCCAACAGCTTGGAAGTGTTGCTCGACGACGCCTATCCTGATGACGAGCTTGTTCAAAGTGCCGTTATGGACCTTGCGATGTACAGACCCGGCGGCGGCCCCTTTCTGTTCGACACGCCGGAGATTCAACGGCGCCTGCATCGCCTTCGCGACTATCT
This sequence comes from Mesorhizobium sp. P3_A8, assembly GCF_056402995.1. Taxonomy (NCBI): domain Bacteria; kingdom Pseudomonadati; phylum Pseudomonadota; class Alphaproteobacteria; order Hyphomicrobiales; family Phyllobacteriaceae; genus Mesorhizobium; species Mesorhizobium sp. P3_A8. The sequence goes on from NZ_JBFUGI010000015.1 coordinate 119,190, forward strand.
TTCGCGCCGCACCTAAAGAGACCCAGGGCGAACCTGGACACTGGGCTTGCATCTGAATGAGAGCGGTTGTTAAAATCCTCACATTTCAAGGGATGCACAGGCCCAACGCATGACCGCTCGCAAAGCGCAAAGGACGGCACGGCTGATCGATCTGCTGTCGCAGCGGCGGGTCATCCATCTTAGCGAGGCGGCGGCGCTTCTCGGCGTCTCGGAGATGACGGTGCGGCGCGATATCGCCACCAACCAGGGGCAGATCGCCTATCTCGGCGGACACATATTGGCGGCGGCCGAGATCGAGGCCGATATCCCTTACGAGCTGGCGACCGCGGCCGACAGCCATGCGGCGGCGAAGCGCGAAGCCTGCGCGCATGCGGTGCGCAGGATACGGCCCGACGAGACGATCTTCATCGACTGCGGCACGACGCTGATCCATATGATCGATCTCATTCCCGACAATTATCAAATAACGGCAATATGTTACGCCATGAATGTGGCGGAGCGCCTGAGCCGCAAGGCCAATGTCACGATCATCATGCTGGGCGGCGTCTATCATCCGGCGTCGGCGTCTTTCTCGGGCACGCATGATTTCGAGATCTTGAACAGCGTCGGCATCAACGCGGCCTTCCTGTCGGCCGCCGGCGTCGATGCCAAGCGCGGCGCCACCTGCGAACATTTTCACGAGGCGGTGGTGAAACAGAAGGTGATGGGCCTGGCGCGCGAGAATTATCTGGTCATCGACTCCAGCAAGATCGGCAAGCTCAAGCGCGCCTTTTTCTCAACCATGGACGGCTTCGACGCCATCGTCACCGAACATGGTGAGGTCGGGCCGGATTCATTTCAGCCGCAGGCCTGACTCCGTTTGACATTTCATCAACCTGATGGAAAAGTCACAAAAAAAGTAAGAGAAGTCTCAAAAGAGACTCTCGACAGTCTGGGGTGGGGACGCGTCAAAGGGAGGAAGTGCGGGCGTCATGATCGAACCGGGTTCGACTGCGCTGATTTCCGAGGCCCCCTTGCTGCGCGTCGAGGGCGTCAGGAAGCGGTTCGGCGGCGTCAATGCGCTGCGCGGCGTCAGCCTCGAAATCTTGTCCGGTGAAGTGCATGCGCTGCTTGGCGAAAACGGCGCCGGCAAATCGACGCTGATCAAGATCCTGAGCGGCGTGCATGTGCATGATGGCGGCTCGATCGAAATCGACGGCAAGCCCGTCTCATTCGTTTCGCCCGCCCAGTCGCGCGATGCCGGCGTGGCGGTCGTCTACCAGGATCTGAGCCTGGTCGAATCGCTTTCGGTCGCCGACAATCTGCTCTTGGGACGAGAACCGAAGACACGGCTTGGCTTCCTGAAAAAACGCCAGCTGGTGGCGCAGGCCGAGGCGTTCCTCAAATCGCAGAACATCCCGCTCGATGCCCGCGCCATGGTTGGCTCGCTGCCCTTCGCCTATCGCCAGATGACCGAGATCGCCAAGGCGCTGATGGGCGATGTCCGCCTGCTCATTTTGGACGAGCCGACCTCGGCGCTGACCGACGACGAAGAAAAGATCCTGTTCGAGGCGATCCGCGCCGTTGCCGCGCGCGGCGTCGGGGTGATCTACGTCACCCATCGCCTCAACGAAGTGTTCCGGATTTCGAACCGGGTGACCGTGTTCCGCGACGGGCAGAATGCCGGAACATTCGTCACGGCGCAGAGCAATATGCGGCAATTGGTGGGCGCGATCGTCGGGCCGGATCATGCTGTTCTGAAGACGGACGGCGCCGGGCAAGGCACGCCGTCATCGGCTTCCGCTGGCTCCTCCCAAAAACCTGTGCTCGAGCTGACTGATGTCAGCAATGACAGGCTCGATCGCGTCAACCTCGAATTGCGCGGGGGCGAGATCCACGGCCTCGCCGGCCTGATCGGCAGCGGGCGGACCGAAATCCTGCAGACCATCTTCGGCCTGCGGCCCGTCCAGTCGGGCGAGGCCAGCCTCGACGGCGTGTCGTTGAAGGGCACAGACCCGGCGGCAGCGATACGGCAAGGCATCGCGCTGGTGCCGGAGGACCGGCATGTCCAGGGCCTGGTCCTCGAACATTCGATCGAGCGCAATCTGACCCTGCCGCGCTTGCCGACTTTCTCGCGCCTCGGCTGGCTGCAGCGCGGTCCGGCGAGCGAACATGCCAATGCCGCGATGCGCCGGCTGGCCGTCAAGGCACCAGGCGCGTCGACCCTGGTGAAGAACCTGTCCGGCGGCAACCAGCAGAAAGTGGTGTTCGGCAAATGGAACGAGCCGCGGCCGCGCGTGCTTCTGCTCGACGAGCCGACGGTCGGTGTCGATGTCGGCGCGCGCGAGGAGATTTACGGCGTCATTCGTGCCGCGGCGGCAGCCGGAAGCGGGGTGCTGCTGGTGTCCTCGGATCTGTCCGAACTGCTGCAGCTCTGCGACCGCATCTCGATCGTCGTCGATGGCCGCATCACCAGGACGATTGCGCGGTCGGAATTCGGCAGCGCCGAGGACCTTCATCACCTCATTCAACTTTCGCAGCCATCGGAAGAGCACGCGGCATGACCGACACACAAAGCCCGGCAAAAGCCGCCGCCAACCAGCCGGGCGGTCGCTCGGCGTTGCAGCATCTGCTTCAAGGCGAGCGGCCCTATATGCTCTACGTCGCCTTCGCCATCATGCTGATCGTCTTTAGCCTGGCGTCGCCCTGGTTCCTGTCGATCGACAATTTTCTCAACATCGGCCGGCAGACGACGCTGGTCTCGATCATTGCGGTCGGCATGACGTTCGTCATCATCTCCAGGCAGATTGACCTGTCGGTCGCCTCGACGCTGGCGCTTTCGGGCATGAGCGCATCGCTGGCCATGGCGTTCGTCGCCAACAACTGGGTCGTCGGCGCGGTGGCGGGGCTGGGCACCGGGGCGCTGATCGGGTTGCTCAACGGTGTCTTGACCACCCGCCTCGAAATCCCGTCCTTCCTGGTGACGTTGGGCACGTTGAGCGGCGCGCGCGGGCTGGCGCTGATGGTCACCAACACCAAGCCGGTGATCATCACCAACGAGTATTATTTTGCGATCTTCGGCGAGGGCTCGGTGCTCGGCATTCCGGCGCCGATCCTGTGGACGCTCGGCGTCACCATCGCCGGCATATTGCTGCTGCACTACAGCGTCTACGGGCGGCGCGTTTACGCCGCCGGCGGCAACCCGACGGCAGCGCTCTATTCCGGCGTCCACATCAAGCAGGTCACGACGCTGGCCTTCGTGCTGACCGGGACGCTCGCGGGGCTCGCATCGTTGATCCTGTCGGCGCGTTCGCACGCGGCGCGGCCCGACGTGGTGCAAGGCATGGAGCTCGACGTCATCGCCTCGGTCATTCTCGGTGGCTGCAGCCTGTTTGGCGGCCGCGGCTTCGTGCTCGGCACGCTGCTCGGCAGCCTAATCATCGGCACGCTCAACAATGGGCTGGTGCTGCTTGGCGTCAGCTCGTCGCTGCAACTCGTCATCAAGGGAGCAATCATCGTCGCCGCGGTCGCGTTCACGAGGAGGTAAGGCGCGCATCCCCGGATATCACCGAATACCAGCAGAAAACCGCCGGCTCCAAACGGCATACGGACACTAGAAATCAACGGAGGAAAGTCATGAAACATTCGGCACGAATCCTGTTCGGAACATTGAGCCTCGCCGCCAGCGCCTTCGCGCTGTCGACATCACCAGGTTTTGCGCAAACGCCCGACACCTGCGTCACCGGCGTCGACCTCGCGACACTCGGCCCCAAGGGCATTGTCGGGCAGGGTCCGCATGGCGAAAAGGCAGCCTCGCCCGACGAGCTGAAACTGACCGACGACGAGGCCGCCAAGGTCAAGGCCGGCAAGTTCAAGGTCGGCATTTCCATGCAGACGGTGAACCTCGACTGGTCGCAGCTGCAGGTGGCGGGCATCAGCGAAACGCTGGCCAAATATGGCGTCACCGTCACCGGCGTGGCCTCGGCCGAATATCAGGTCGACAAGCAGATCGCCGATATCGAAAACACCATCCAGCAGCATCCCGACGGCATCATTTCCATCCCCGTCGACTTCACCGCGACGGCGCCGACCTACAAGAAGGTGGGTGAGGCCGGCATCAAGCTGGTGTTCATGGACAGCATTCCGGTTGGCCTCTCATCGCCAAAGGATTTTGCCACGATGGTCTCGGCCGACAGCCAGGGCAATGGCCAGATCGCGGCGACGATCCTGGCGTCCTGCATGCCCAAGGGCGGCACGATCGGCCTGGTCAATTTCGGCGTCGACTATTTCAGCACCAATGAGCGCACCAAGGGCGTCAGCGAGTGGATGAAGAAGAACCGGCCCGACATCGTCATGAAGCAGGTCGACTTCACCGATCCCTCGAAAGTGTCGCAGATCGCCGGCGATTTCCTCACCGGCAATCCCGATGTAAAGGGCCTGTATGCGGTGTGGGACCAGCCGGCGCTCGACACGCTGTCCTCGATGCGCGCGCAAGGCATCGACATTCCGATCACCACGGTCGACCTCGGCCTGCAGTCCGCGATCGAGATCGCCAAGGGCGGCCCGCTCAAGGCAACCGGTTCGCAGCGTCCTTACGACCAGGGCGTCGCCGAGGCGCTGGCCATGATGAAGGCGCTGATCGGGCAACCGACGCCCGCCTGGGTCGGCGTGCAGTCGCTGCCGGTCGTTCAGTCCAACGTGCTGGAATCCTACAAGACCGTCTTTCACAAGGATCCGCCGGCCGAACTCGTCGACGCCTGCAACAGCGCCAAGCCGAAGTGCAACTGAGGTAGGTGAAATCGCATGGGCGCGGGGGAGATCCCGCGCCCATGGCTGTTTGTCCCACCGGAGATTCCGTCTGGCGTCCGCTGCAAGGTTAGAGCGGTCCGCTCGGTCTCAAGAAACCAGCCTCAGCCCAATCACCCCGGCCAGGATGAGAGCGATGCAGAAGAGCCGCATGGGTGCTGCGGACTCGCCCAGCAAGGCTATCCCGATGAGCGCCGTGCCGGCCGCGCCGATGCCGGTCCAGACGGCATAGCCGGTGCCGACCGGCAAGCTGCGCAGCGAGATCGACAGGAGGACGACGCTGGACACGCCGGTCGCCACCGTCAGCACGGACGGGATCAGCCGGGTAAAGCCGACGGACGACTTCATGAACAAGGCAAAGGCGATTTCGAGGATGCCGGCAATGCTGAGGAGTGCCCATGCCATGGTGACAGGTTCCTTCAAAAACTGAGAGGCGAGCGCGGCGCGCAGGCATGCCTGCGCGCGTGATGGCTCAGGCGGCTTTTGCGGCCTTGGCCGTAGCGGCCGGGGTCGAGCGGAAGGTGATGCCGAAGCGGTTGAAGGCATTCATCAGGCCGATCGCATAGGTGAGATCGGCAAGCTCCTTATCGCCGAATTCGCTCGCCGCGGCTTCGTAGTCCGCATCGGGAACGCCGGTTTCGGCGACCCGTGTCACGGTTTCGGCCCAGGCAAGGGCGGCGCGTTCGCGGCCGGAAAAGACGTCGCCCGCATCGGGCCACACCGGCACCAGCACGAGCTTGTCGACTGCAAGGCCCGACTTCAAGAGGTCGCGCGAATGCATGTCGATGCAATAGGCGCAGCCATTGATCTGCGAGACCCTGAGATAGACGAGGTCGACGAGTTCTTTCGGCAGGCCGGATTTCTGGATTGCGACGTAGACGCCGCCATAAGCCTTGAAGCCTTCAGGCGAAGCCTTGGCGTAGTCGAGACGGTTGCTCATGATGGAGCCCTTCTGGTTGGTTGAATGAGGGCTTTTGTGCCGCGTCTTGGCCTATCTCAGAAGGTCCATGATGCGTCTTCCATGCTGGACCATGATCTCGGCCCGAAATGAGCTGATGCCTACTCTCAGAGGCACCCCAATATGCGTTTTCCCAAGGCCTCCGCGGTGCGCTGCGTCGCGACATTGGTGAAGTTAAGCAGCAAGGCCGAAGCACCGTCATCCGTAACGGTCCAGTCACTCAAGGCTTCGGCGTAGAGCCCCTCGGCCCGCATGCGCGCGACGACCTGACGGTCCGGCTTTCTGTTTGCCAGGCGCAGGATCAGATGCATGCCTCCGGGCTGTGAATCGATGCGCATGCGTTTTCCCAGCACGCTTTCCAGCCCAGCCACTGTTGCCTGCCTGCGCTCGCCATAGAGCTTGCGCATCCTTTGGATATGGCGGGCGAAATGACCTTGCGCCATGAAGGCGGTGACGATGGCTTGCGTAAGCCCAGGACTGCTGCCGGCAAAGGCCAGGGCGATTTCCGCGAAGCGTTCGACCTGTGCTTGCGGCACCACCAGATAGGCAAGCCGCAGGCTTGGAAACAGCACCTTGCTGAAGGTGCCGGCATAGAGCACGCGCCCGTCGCGATCCAGGCTCTTCAGCGCCGGCAGCGGGCGGCTGACATAGCGGTACTCTCCGTCATAATCGTCCTCGACGATCCAGGCGTCGTTTCTTGACGCCCAATCCAGGAGTTCGAGGCGGCGGGGCAGGGACAGGGACACGCAGAGCGGCGACTGATGCGCCGGGGTGACCACAGCCGCGCGCGCCCTTGGCGCCAGCTTAAAGCCCTCCGGAACGATCATCCCGTCGCGGTCAACCGGAACCGAGACCGCCGCGACATGCAGATATTTCAACACGTCCCGCGTCGGCGGATAGCCGGGACTCTCCAGCCAGACGCTGTCACCGGCCTTCAGCAAAGCATGGCCGATCAGCTCGATCGTGTGGCGATAGCCCGATGTCACGAAGATCTGCGATGGGCCGCAGTCGATGCCGCGCGAAACCTGGAGATAGGCGGCAATCCGCGCCCGCAGGTCGGGCAGGCCATCAACTGCGGGGTGAACCATGTCGGATGGTTGCATGGCGCGCACGCATTGGGCGCCAAGCCGCGCCCAGATCTTGCGCGGAAACGCGTCGAGCGCCGGCAGGCCCATCTGGAACGGCAGGATCGAGTCCGGACGGAAGCTGGGTGTCGTCAGGCCGCTCTCGGCTCTCGGCAGCGGGCTCGCGACAGGTGTCCGCTTGAGGCCGGGCGTCACGATGGTGCCGGCCTGGCCGCGCGCCTGGATGTAGCCCTCGGCAGCCAGCAAAGCGTAGGCCGTCTCGATCGTGCCGCGCGCCAGTCCCAATTCCCGGGTCAGCGCCCTTGCCGATGGGATGCGCTCGCCTGGCTTCAGCACGCCACTGGCGATGGCGCCGCGAACCCGTTCGTAGATCTGCCGGTAGAAGGGGGTGGCCGCCGATGGATCCAAAGGCGCGATCTTGCTTGGCCTGGCCTTGGTCATGGGATCGCCGCCTCCGTGGATGTGTTTGGGACCATGCCACGATCATGGTCCAGCTCCAATGTCCATTCATGGACCTTGGGACTGGGTCATGACGGCAGTAGGCCTGTCTCGACCGATCCGCTCAAGACCATGGAAGCGATCCGATGAAGACAATCCTGCATGTCAGCTGCAGCCCACGCGGGCCGATCTCCGAGAGCGACAGGCTCGCGCAAAAGATCATCGGCTTTCTCAAGCAGAAGGAGCCGATGACGACAGTCGTCGATCGCGTCCTCGGTGACGGCAGCATCGCGCATGTCGACAGGGACTACGCGATGTCGCAGGCGTCCTTCGCCGACGTGTCGGAACAAGGCTCCATGATCCAGTCCGAAGAGCTCATCGCGGAATTGGAGCGTGCGGACGCCGTCGTCATCGGCACACCCATGCACAATCTGACCGTGCCTTCCGCGCTGAAGGCCTGGATCGACCACGTCGTGCGAGCGCGCGGCACCTTCGATGTCACGCCGGCTGGAAAAGTCGGCCTGCTAGCCGACCGTCCGGTCTTTGTCGCCATCGCCTCGGGCGGACGGTTTTCCGGTGAGCGGGCCCGCCAGCCGGATTTCCTCACGCCCTATCTGAAGGCCGTGCTCGGCATGATCGGGCTGCACGACCTGACCTTCTTCTCGGTTCAGGCAACGATTTCCGCCCCGGACGCCGTGGCTGCGACCAGAGCCGTGACCGATCAGGCGCTTCAGGACTATTTTGCGGCGTCTGGCGGTTGAAGCCGAAGATCCGGTTTGCCGGTTCCGACGGGCCGGTGGCGCGGCTACGCCTTCGCTTCGACCAGGATCACCAGCGATTCCGGCACGACGCCATCGTGCGCCATGGCGTCGGCGGCTGCCTTGCTCTGCATCAGTGCGGCCATCTTATCCATATCCGGCACGTCCATCAGCACAGCCACGCGTTTCGGATTCTGCGGATCGACGAAGGTGCGGACGTTGGTGATCCCAAGCGAGCCGAACAGCTCCTTGCGCTTGGGTGAACTGAGCCAGTCCTTGCTGTCTTTCGAGATGTTGTGATGGCCAATTACGGTTGGCATGGCATCCTCCCAGGGTGACGCCGGCGGTCGATATCGCCCGCCTACGCTGCGATCCACCTGTGCAGGCCAGTGAGCGCCGTTTCCGCAGGGCTGTCAATTAGCTGTTGCTGACGGATGCTCGGCACATCGTGACCAGCCTTCATGCGACGATGCAGGTCCCCTGACTGCGCTGAAGAACGTCGAGGCAAAGCCCGCGCAGGCGGCAAAGCAGCTACGGCCCTACTGGCGGCACAATCGTCGCCGACCTATGTCGATATCCAACTGGTTTGCGATCGCGATGATGGAACAATGCGGCACGACAGGCTTGTCCTGACCCTGCTCTGGCGCGAGCTCTCGGCTGGATTGCGCTCGATGCGCCGCCGCGACCTTGCCTGGATCGTGCTCGGCGGCGGGGCTTTGCTTGTCTATGCCATCGCCGACATCGTCCTCGCCTTGCGGGCATCAGCAGCCACGCTGCGGCAGGCACAGACGCTGTGGCTGCTTGGCCTGCCGGGCGCGTTTCTCGTTCTAGGTGGCTTCGCCGGCAACGTGCTCACCAGGCTTTGCCTGTCGCGCGCCTTTGCGCCATTCCTCGGAGCCTTGCCGCTGTCGTTGCGGGAGCGCCGGCGCATGGCGACGGTGGCGATATTTGCGATGGGCATTCCGCTTGTCGTGGCGGCCGCGGCGGCGGTCGGTCTTGGCGGTGCCGTCATCGAAAAACCGCTGGCGCCGGTCTGGGGTCTCGGCGCCGCGATCCTGTTTGCCGCGGGCCTGTTGGCGGCAGCCGGCTGGCGGCTGCGCAGCGGCCACGATGCCATCGGTCTCGAAGACAAGGCCGGCCCGGCGGGCGAGGGGCGTGGACGCCGTCCCTGGCTCGGCGTCTTCGACCGTTCGGCGCCGGCCTGGCTGTCCAGCTGGGCCTGGGGGCTGCCGGCTGGCCGTGTGTACCCGTCCTGGCGACTGGTTGTCGCGGCCGTCTTCTTCGGTGTCGTCGCGGCCCTTTCAGCAGCGATCAGCCTCGTTCGTCACGACGCCGTGCCGGCGGCCATGGCCGGCCTGACCGGGGGCCTTGCCGTCTTCATGCTGAGCGCGCGATTCCATCCGCTCGGCTCGCCGGTGTTGCGCACGGCTCCGCTCGGCTTCGCCAGGGCCTGGCTGCGCCTGGCGCGGCTGCCCTTGCAATTGTCGGTCGCCTTCTTTCTCCTGCCGGCAGGCGCAGCCCTGGCGGCGGAGCCGTCGGCCTGGGCGATGCCGGTAGCCAGCGGCCTGTGGCTGCTGGCGCTGAACGGCGCCTATGCGGTGTTTGCCGCCTATTTCATGACCGTGCCGTTCGTCGCCGCGTTGAGCTTCATCAGCGCTATCGCCTACACCAGCTACGAATCGCTCGAATACGGTCGCACCGTGCTGATAGGTTTTGCCGCCCTTGTCCTGTTCCTGTGGCACCGGGCGCAACGGAGATATCGCCATGGATAGCAGTGTCGATTCTGCCGAGATACTCACGGTTCGCGGGCTCAACGCCGGCTATGGGGGCCGCGCGGTCGTCAGCGGCATCGATCTGTCGCTCGACCGGGGCGACATCCTTGGCTTGCTCGGCGCAAACGGCTCAGGCAAGTCCACTTTGCTCAGGGCGATCACCGGCCAGATCCGGCCGCTCGCGGGCAGCGTGGCGATCAACGGCGTCGACCTTGCCGTTGCACCGGAGCGCGCCAAGTCCGGCTTCGGCCTCGCCATCGACCCGCCCGACTTACCGGGGACGCTGACCGGCCAGCAATATCTCCAGCTCGTCGCCTCGATCCGCGGCTGCACCGAAGATGACTGGCCTGGCGTCAATGTCGCCGAACGGCTCGGGCTCAAGCGCTGGATCGACCGGCTAATCGCCGAATATTCACTCGGTACGCGGGCCAAGATCGCCATTGCCGCGGCTCTGCTCGGTGCGCCACCGCTTTTGATCCTCGACGAGTCCCTGAACGGCCTCGATCCGCTCGCCGCCTTCGAGGTCAAGCGTATCATCCTGGCCCTGGCGGCAAGTGGCCGCCATGCCGTCATCATCTCCACCCATGTCGTGGAGGCCGTGCCTGGCCTGTGCAACCGCGCCGTCCTCCTGGCCGAAGGCCGCATCGCGCGTGACTGGGATGCAAGGCAACTGGCCGAGGCGGGGCGTGTGCCTGGCGCCTTCGAGGCCGAAGTCATGCAGGCGCTTGCGGTCCAGGCGGCTGACGGATGAAGGCACGTTGAGGCGTGCATCTGCCCGCAGGGCTCAAAGTTCCAGGCAAACCTTGCCGAAGTGCTTCTGGGCTCCGTAGTGCGTGAAGGCGGCGGCGATGTCGCGCAGCGGGAAACGGCGGTCGATGACGGGCTTGATGCGGTTGACGTCTATCGCGCGGATCATGTCCTCCTGATCGGCCCGGCTGCCGATCGAAATGCCGCTGATGCGGATCTGGTTCGAGAACACGGCCGGGATGGACACTTCAGCCGCAAAGCCGGTCAGCACACCGATCAGGGCGATGTGGCCGCCTGTGCGGCAGGCGGCTATCGATTGCGCTAGCGTGGCGGGGCCGCCGACCTCGATCACGTGATCGACGCCGCGTCCATGCGTCAACTCCCTGGCCTTGCGGCCCCATTCCGGAACGGCCTTGTAGTTGATGGTGGCGTCGGCGCCGAGGCCTTTGAGCCGCTCCAGCTTTTCCGCGTCGGATGAGGTGGCGATGACCCGGGCGCCGGCGGCCTTGGCGAATTGCAGTGCAAACAGCGATACGCTGCCGGTGCCGAGGACCAGCACCGTGTCGCCGGGCTTCACCTTGCCGCACACCACCAGGCCGCGCCAGGCGGTGACGCCGGTGCAGGTCAGCGTTGCGGCTTCCACATGCGTGTAGCCCCGAGGCGCCCTGGTGAAGGCCTGCGCCGGCATGCAGACATATTCGCTGGCCACGCCGTCAAAACTGTCGCCCGGCACATCGCGCCTGGTGGCGGGCGTCATGTCGCCGTCGAGCCACCAGGGATAGAAGGTGCTGACGACGCTGTCGCCGGGCTTGAGTGCATCGACCCCGGTGCCGACGGCGATCACGTCACCCGCGCCGTCGGACAGCGGCACGCGGCCATCGGCGAGCGGTGTCTTGCCCTGCACCGCGAAATCGTCACGCATGTTCAGCGAGCAGGCGCGGATCCTGACCATCACCTCGCCAGGTCCTGGCTGGGGCGGGTCTTCCTCGACCAGGTCCAGCCTGTCCAAGCCACCGGGCGCTCTCAGCCTGACGAGCTTCATTGTCTGTCTCCGACGTGTGGGGATGTTTGACGCGGATCTAGCGGACCTGGCGGCCTGAAATCACGCGCAGCCAGGGTGCAAGATGGAAGGCGCTCATCAGCAGGTACATCGCTACCATGCCAGTGAGCGGCGAGGCGCCCATGCACATCATGGATGCATCACTGCCCTGAAGGCAGGAGAGCAGTGCCATCACCGCGAAAGTCGGGGCGGCGGCGAGGCAGAGCCAATCGACTATGCCGAGGGCGGCTGTGTTTTCAGGGGTTGCGCTACCGGTGCCAGAATGGATATCGCTCATAATCTTAATCCCTTAATGGTTGCGGCCCGTCAGAATCTGCGTTCCTCGCCCCCACTTTCGTCTAGGCTATGGGTGATTGGTGTGACTGATCAGGGCCATGCTTGATTGGCAGGTGGTTCCCCCAATCCGTCGCTGCTTCGCAGCGCCACCTTTCCCCCCTCCGGAGGGAAAGGAAGAGAGCTTCGCTGGACGAGCGTTGACTGCAAAAAGCCTGGCGCCTTTCCTCTACCCCGTCGATCGGGGGAGAGGTGGCTCGGCGAAGCCGAGACGGAGTGGGGGTCGACCAACGCGGCACAAGGGGGCTTCGCTCTCGTCAGTCCCTTGCTACTCGCCCTTGTCCCTGAACGCGGCTTCACCCGCCGCGGACACCTCGGCCCATTTCTTGTCGGCGCCGGCTTCGTAATTGTCGTGCCAATTCCACCAGCTGTAGAGCGGGGTTTGCGGATAGCCTTCGGGCGAGTCCTCCCAGATCTCCTGGCGGCCGAGCGGGGTGGCGTCGAGATAGCTCCAGACCGTACCCATCGCCTCGTCGCCGCGGCTGTTGATGAAATAGGTGCGGAAGACGCGGTCGCCGTCATGGATGAAGACGTTGTGGCCATGCCATTCGTCGACGCCGAAATCCTTGTCGAAGCTGTCGGCGATTGTGTACCAGGGTATGTCCCAGCCCATCCGCGTCTTCAGCCGCGCAATGTCGGCCTGAGGCGCGCGCGAAGCGTAGGCAAGCGTGGTGTTGCGGGCGTTGAGATGGGCGAGGTGGCCGACCTGGTCGGCGCCGAGCGAGCAGCCGCGGCAGGCGTGATCGGGCCAGCCATAGACGCCCGGCTCGAAGAAGGCGCGGTAGACGATCAACTGGCGGCGGCCCTCGAACAAATCGAGCAGGCTTGCCTTGCCGTTGGGGCCTTCGAACACATAGGCCTTATCGACTTCGACCCATGGCATGCGCCGGCGTTCGGCGGCGAGCGCGTCCTTGGCGCGTAGCGTCGCCTTCTCCTTGACGAGAAGCTGCGCGTGCGCGGCTGCCCATTCCTGCTGCGAAACGACCGGTGGGGTCTGCATCGTCATGTGCTTGGTCATTGGTCTTCTCCTTTGCCAGTGGTGCGGTCTGTTGCCTGGGGATCCAGGCTAGGGCGATGAAGCGGGATGGCGTGAGTTACATCTGCGACGGGATTTGAATCCTCCGGCCCGGCACAGCAGGGGTGGCGGGGCCGTGCGGTGTGTTCGAGATTTTCGGTTGCAGGCATTTTCAACTACCTCTAGTGAGATGCTTAATAGTGACAGCTAAGATGCTTAGTTTGGGCGTCAACCGTGCGGCTTGCCGGCCGGCGGTGTTGATCTAAGTTACGGCGGCATGCGGTGGGGGTGGGAGTTACAAGTGTGACGGGATTTGAATGGACTCGCTGATCACGGCGGCAGCGCTGGCGCTGGCGGCGGGCGATCCGCTCGGCGCGCTCGACCGCGTTGCCCTGCGCGAAGATGCGCCGGCGCTGGCGCTGCGCGGCATCGCCATGGCGCAGCTCGGCGATTTCGATCGCGCCAAGCTGCTTTTGCGGCGGGCGGCCCGCGCGTTCAGCCCGAAAGAGGCCGTGGCGCGGGCCAGATGCGTCGTCGCCGAGGCCGAGATCGCGCTGGTCTCGCGTGATCTGGGCTGGCCGGCCAAGGCGCTCGACGCGGCGCGCACAACGCTGGAAAAGCATGGCGACCGGCTGAACGCGGCGCATGCAGGCCACCTCAAGGTGCGGCGCTTGCTGCTGATCGGCCGGCTCGACGAGGCTGAACATGTGCTGGCCGGGCTCGACCCGACGCCGCTGCCGCCGGCCGCGCGAGCCGCGCATGAGCTTGCTGTCGCCGGCATCGCCATCCGGCGGCTCAGAACCCGGCCGGCGCGCGCAGCACTCGAATGGGCACGCAACGCCGCCCGCCAGGCCGGCATTCCAGGCCTCATGGCGGAGGTCGACAGCGCATCCCTGGCATTGGACACACCGGCGGCGCGGCTGATCACTCAGGGTGCAGAGCGGCCGCTGCTGCTCGAAGAAGTCGAGGCGCTGCAGGCATCGCCGGCGCTGGTCCTCGATGCCTTTCGCTATACCGTGCGCGCCGGGGACAAAACGGTCTCGCTGGCCAGCCGGCCGGTGCTGTTCGCACTGGCGCGTGCACTTGGCGAGGCATGGCCCGGGGATGTGTCGCGTGAGGAGTTGGTGGCGCGGGCTTTTGGCGGCAAGCATGCGGATGAATCGCATCGCGCGCGGCTGCGCGTCGAGATCGGCCGGCTGCGCGCCGAGCTTACCGCGCTGGCCGACATCAGTGCCACCAAGCGCGGTTTTGCGCTGGCGCCGCACCAGGCGCGCGCGGTGATGGTGCTGGCGCGGCCGATCGAGGAACGGCATGCGGCTGTGCTGGCCTTGCTGGCTGATGGCGAAGCCTGGTCGAGCTCGGCCCTGGCGCTGGCGCTGGCAACCGGCCAGCGCAGCGTGCAGCGAGCGCTCGAGCCGCTTGCCGAGGCCGGCAAGGTGCAGTCTTTCGGCCACGGAAGGGCGCGCCGCTGGATGACGCCGCCGGTGGCCGGATTCACGACCACCTTGTTACTCCCGGCGCCGCTGCCAAGTGGTTAGGAAGGGTGGATGACCACTATCGAGGATCAAGACATGAAACATTCACCGGCCGAAATCCTGCGCGAATACGGACCCTTTCCCGGTGTCGAGCGGATCCATGGGGTGAGCTTTGACGGCGAGAACGTCTGGTTCGCCTCGGGCGACAGGCTGAACGCCTTCGATCCGCAAAGCGGGGAGAAGCTGCGCTCGATCGATGTCGCCGCCCATGCCGGCACCGCCTTTGACGGCCGGCATTTCTTCCAGCTCGCCAATGATCGCATCCAGAAGATCGATCCCGATACCGGCGCGGTGCTGTCCACGATACCGGCGCCCGGCGGCGGCCGCGACTCCGGGCTGACCTGGGCCGAAGGCACGCTCTGGGTCGGGCAGTACCGGGAGCGCAAGATCCACCAGATCGATCCCGAGACCGGAAAAATCCTGCGCACCATCGAATCCAGCCGCTTCGTCACCGGGGTGACCTGGGTGGATGGCGAGCTGTGGCACGCCACCTGGGAAGGCGACGAGAGCGATCTGCGCCGCGTCGACCCGAAAACCGGCAAGCTTCTGGAGCGGCTCGACATGCCGGCCGGCAAGAGCATTTCGGGGCTGGAATCCGATGGCGCCGACCGCCTCTATTGCGGCAGCACGTCCACCGGGGTGGTGCGGGCCGTGCGGCGGCCGAAATGAGCTGGTTCCTCTGACGAAAGCATCAGGGCTGCGAAGTCGAGCCTCGCGAATTTGTCCATCGGCGACTGGTCGTCGCCCCGGTGCATGCCTAGATAGGCTGCGTTGGGCGACCGCCCGGACATCTCTTCGCAAAGGACCCGACAATGCCCGAACAGATCACGCTGAACGACGGCGCTACCATCCCGCAGCTTGGCCTTGGCGTGTGGCAGGTCGATCATAACATTACGGCTGACGTGGTCGGCTGGGCGATCAAGGCGGGGTACCGGCTGATCGACACCGCCGAGGGTTACCAGAACGAGGAAGGGGTCGGCGAGGCGATCCGCGCTGCCGATGTGCCGAGAAGCGAGCTGTTCATCACCTCGAAACTGCGCAACGGCGCCCACCAGCGTGATGCTACCCTGCGCGCCTTCGACGACACGATGAAGAAACTTGGCATCGAGCAGATCGACCTCTTCCTCATCCACTGGCCGGTGCCCAGCCAGGACAAATATGTCGAGGCCTGGAAGACGCTTGTCGAGCTGAAGCAGGCGGGGCGGATCAAGTCGATCGGTGTCTCGAATTTCAACCAGGACCATCTGGAGCGCATCATCGGCGAAACCAGCGTAGTCCCCGTGGTCAACCAGATCGAACTGCATCCCCGCTTCCAGCAGCGCGACCTCAGGCATTTCCATGCCCGCTACGGCATCCACGCCGAAAGCTGGAGCCCGCTGGGCAGCGGCCGGCTGCTCACCGACCCGACGATCGCGGGCATCGCTGGGAAGCACGGCAAGTCGGCCGCGCAGACGATCATCCGCTGGCACCTTCAGCAAGGGCTGATCGTCATCCCGAAGTCGGTCCGCCAGGACCGCATCGCGGCCAATTTCGACGTCTTCGACTTCGAACTGGATGCGCAGGATCTCGAGACGATCGCCGGCATGGATTCGGCCGACGGCCGCGACGGCCCGAACCCGGCTACTGCGGCGTTTTTGTTTTGAGCTAGTCCGACAGATCGACCAGCACGGCGCCGCCTTCCAAGCGCGCCGAATAGCTCTTGAGATTGATGCAGGGCGGCAAGCGTTTGGCTGCGCCGGTGCGATAGTCGAAGGCGCCGCCGTGCTTGGGGCATTCGACCTCGTAGTCCATCACCAGCCCGTCGGCGAGATGGACCGCCTCATGGGTGCACAGCCCGTCGGTGCAGAACACTTCGTCGCCGGGCGAGCGGAAGATGGCGTAGGTCCGCCCGCCATGATCGAAACGGCGCGCGCCTTCCTGTTCGATGTCGTCGAGGTCGCAAGCCTTGATCCAACTGGACATTTTTTACCCCTGAATGCGATCGCAACGGACCCCCGGAACAGCTTGAACCGCTGCCCCGGAGGTTCTGGTCCTGGGTTTAGTTCTTGCTGAGGTAGTCGGCGGCGTTGGCTGGCGTGACCAGTTCGAACGGCACATAGACGACACGGTCGACCTTCTCGCCCTTGGCCAGAGCCAGTGCCGCATCGACGCCGCCGCCGCCCTGGCCCTTGGCGTTCTGGAACACGGTCACAGCGAGGTCGCCCGCCTTCATCGCCTGCAGGCCATCCTGGGTGGCGTCGATGCCGCCGACGACAACGCTCTTCATGTCGATGCCATTGGCCTTCAGCGCCAGGATGGCGCCGATGGCGGATTCGTCGTTGTTGGCGATGACAGCATCCGGGGCAGGGCCTGCCGTAAGCCAGTTGGTCATCAGGTTCTGCGCATTGTCGCGGGCCCATTCGGACGACTGCTTGTCGGTGACCTTGATGAAGTTGCACATGTCGGTGGCGAAGATCTGTTCGACATCCTTGGTCCGCTGCAGCGCCGCCTGGTGAACAAGGCTGCCCATGACGATGTAGGCAGTGGCGCCGGCTGATTTGCCTTTCGCGCGCAAGAGCTTGCACACTTCGAATGCCTCGATCGTGCCGGATTCCGTTTCGTTGGAGCCGACATAGACCTGTTTCTCCGGCAGATTCTTCATGTCTGATGGTTCGAGGTTGACGAAGACCAGCGGAATGCCGGCCTTGGCGGCTTCCTCGCTGATCGTCTTCGACGCGTTGGTGTCGACCAGCGTGACGATGATGGCATCGACGCCGCTGGCGATGAAGTTCTTGACCTGGTCGAGTTGCTTGGCGACGTCGTTCTGCGCATCCTCGACCTGGATGCCGGCGCCCTTTTCCTTGGCGCGGTCCTGCATGCCGTGCATCAGCAGCGTCTGGAAATTGTTGTCGAAGTTGACGATGCTGACGCCGATCTTGGCGGCGAAGGCTGATGTCGACATCAATGTGGCTAGCGCCGTCGAAATGAGAAAGTTCTTCACGGTTTCCTCCCTTGGATGGAGTGCCGGTTCACTCCTCCCTTGATTACCGGCCCTTGCGGGATGGCTGGATGGATGGCTGGCGCCATCCGTGTGGCTGTCTGCTTGGGCTGTCAGTTGGCGGCGTTGGCGCGCGCCTTTTTCTTCTCGTAGCGGGCCTGCATGCGGGCCTCGCCGTCCTTGCTGCCGTCGTGGAAAGTGCCGAACCACTTATCGAACGGGATGAGGCCGTCGCCGTAATTCACCTCGAAGTATTTGTGGTGGAGGTAGTGGAGGTAGGCGTGGCTATCGATGGTCTTGTCCTCGGTCAGCTCGACCTTGTCGAAGCCGACATGGCCGGGAATGGCACCGAAGCCGGCATAGTGGAGTTGGTAGAGCGCCAGCAGCGGATTGGACGGGATGATCAGATGCCAGAGCGCCACGCCGAGGTAGCCGAACTGCTCGACCGGGTGCATGGCCAGCGAGGACCAGGGCGACGGGTTCACCGAATTGTGGTGTACCGAGTGCACCCATGTGTAGAGCGGCGGCCAGTGGATCGCCCGGTGCAGCAGGAAGAAATGCGTCTCGTGGATGATCGGCACCGCCAGCGCCAGCAGGAAGAGATAGACCGGATGCTCGGCGAAGGTCAGCCACGGCACATAGCCATTGGCGTAGGCGCAGAGAATGCCGACCTCGATCGCCGTCCAGATCGGCATGCCGGTGCCGAAGGTGCGCAGCATGTTGTCGAGATTCTGGTTCTGGAAGAAGAAGGCCTTGCTCTTCTGCTCCGACGGCCATTTGCCGTTGTATTTGAATCGGTTGCCCTGGCTTCTCAAGATGTAGAGTCGGATCTCGAAGGCGCCAAAGAACACAAGCAATGCCGCGCAGTTGGCGAGGAACAGCCGCAGGATCCAGCCCCAGGATAGCGTCTTCATCACCTCGACATCGGGCAGCACGAAATGCCACCAGGCAACCGCCGAGAGCGCGAAGAGGATGTTATAGGGCAGGAAATAGTGCGGCAGCCATTTCAACAGCGCCAGCGGCCGCGGCGGAAACGTAAAGAGCGGCGCCGTGCCGGCAGGCTCGTTCGGAGCCCAGTCGCCGCGCTTGTTGCGTGTGCCGTATTTCAGATCGTCCATGGCGGTCTCACAAAGACTGGGAGAGGGTGAGGAAGCGGTCATAGGCGGCATCGTCCATGTCCACCTGGTGCCGCGCTTCGGGGTAAAGGCCATCGGCCACGTCGCGGCCGAAGGCGCGGAAGGCGGCGATGCGCTTCTCCTGCAGTTCGGCCTCCAGCGTGACGAAGTCGGCATAGCGCCTCGCATGGCGCGGATAGTGGCCGTTGTGGGTGCCGAGCACGTCGCTGGAAAACAGGTACTGCGTGTCGCAGGCCGAGCCGCAGCCCATGCCCATGGTGATCAGCGGCGTCGAGCGGGTGATGTGCTCGGCGAGCCGCACCGGCACCACCTCGACCTCGATGCAGGCGGCGCCCGCATTCTCCAGATCCTTCACCGCTCGCAGGACCTTCAGTGCCTCTTCGGCTGATTTGCCGATGGCGCGGAAATTGGTCCAGGTGGCGCGATTCGGCACCAGGCCGACATGGCCGGTGACGGGAATGCCTTCGGCCGCCATGGCCTCGATGAAGCGCGGCGAATGCGATGAATAGACCGCATCGGCGCCGCGCTTCATCATCGCGAAGCCGAGCCGCACCGCCTCATCAGGCGAGGCGACCGCGCCATGCGGCATCCCTACGGAGAGGAAGGCGAGGGGTGCCGCCTGGCGAATGGCTTCGAGATTGTGATCGGGTTCGCATGAGAGAATAACGATGTCGCAGGCGACAGCGGCCGCTGCCTCTGCCGGCGTGTCGACATGCAACTGCAGCCATTTCTTGCTGTCCTTGGCGCTTTGCAGGTCGTGTACCGTCAGCCGTCTGGTCACCAGTGATCCTCCCATTTGCGAGAGGCTTATCATCGCGGCCGGTGGAAGGCCGCTTGTTCCTTGATCAAATCAGATCAAAGGTTTTCGGCGGTGAAGGTGATGAAGCGGATCGGCGGGTTTTCGATCGGCAGGTCGTGCAAGCCAAGCCGGGCCAGGATGAGGTCGATTGCGCGGCGTGCCTGCGCTTCCGGCGCCTGGTCGAGCACGACGTCCATGGTCCCCGCGCGCAGGGCCGCGCTGCTGCGCTCGGTCAGCTCATGGCCGACGAAGAAGATTTCGTGGCGGCGCGGATGGCGGGCCAGCACCTCGTTCAATGAGCCATTGCCGCCGCCGGCATTGTAGAAGCCGGCGAGATCGGGGCGCTGGCGCAGAAGATCGACGAGAAGGTCGGCGCTGCGGGGTCCCTCGTCATGGCCGAACAGCACCTCGACGAAGGCGAGGTCAGTGCGCGGATGCTCGGCCAGATAATCGGAAAAGCCGCGGATACGGTCGCGATGCACCTGGTAGATCTGGCTGTGGCAGAGTGCTGCGATGCTGCCGCTGCCCGTCTGCATGCGGCTCATCAACTGCGCGGCCACACGGCCGGCGGCGTAATTGTCGATGCCGACATAGTCGGCCTTCGAGCCGGCGATGCGGGTCACCACCTGGACCGTCGGCACACCTTGCGCCTCGACTTCAATAAGGGCCGCGCGGATCAGCGGATCGTCCGGCACCGCCAGGATCAGCCCGCCACGGCGCATGCCTGGCTCACGGATACGCCGGGCGACGGCCGTGGCGTCGCCTTCGTCCAGAAAAGTCCGGTGCACGGCGACCGTGCGGTCGAGCGTGGCGGCGATGCGCTCAAAGGCGCGGGACAGGCGCGAGAAAAAAGTCGAGTCCGGCCGCATCAGGATGACCTCGATGCGGAGGATGCCGCGATGGGCCTCGGGCAGCCGGCGCGGATAATCGAGAGAGCGGGCGGCTGCGACTACCTTCTCCACCGTCTCGGGCCGCACGCCGCCCCGGCCGTTGAGCACGCGCTCGACCGTTGCGGTGCCGACCGCAGCGCGGCGGGCGATGTCTGCGAAGGTGGGTTTGGCGATGGCGCCCTCCCTGATGCGATTTGATCAGGGAGGTATCACAAAGACTTCGGCAAGGCTTCACCCTGACGGGTGGCGCATCCGAGTTCTCGGTCAAATAAATCAGAGACGCGAAGGATTATGGCCACGGCGCGATCTTGCTCGATAAGCAGACTTTATCTGACCGGCTCGACGGAGAAAAGTTGCAAGCTGCCGGGAAGACCAGCGATCTCCACCTCGCCATGCTCTTCAAACGCCAGACCGGAGCCGATCACCAGGTCACGAACCGTCCGTGATGCGATGACCTCGCCCGGCCCGGCATTTTCAAGCAAGCGCGATGTCAGCTCGATTGCGATGCCGGAGAAATCATCGCCGCGTTTTTCGCATTCGCCGGTATGGACTGCGCAGCGGACATCGAGACCGGATTGTCGCAGGCGATGGCGGATCGCGATGGCGCACTGGATCGACCGGGTCGGCCTCTGGAACACGGCGAGAAATCCATGTTCCGAGTGCCTGATCTGCCTGCCTTCGGCCGTGAGCAATTCGGCACGGATTTCGTCAGCGTGGCGTTCGACAGGATCCGCGCCGGGACAGGAAGGTGGGCTACTCATCTCCAGCAACAGCACCGACACCAGGACACGTTCGCCTGGCGCCGCCGGCAAGGCGCTGGTAACGAAGGACTGGATCTCGTCGACGAGGCGATCGGAATTCTCGCCCCAGATCACGTGATCGCGGCCGGCGAGTTCGATATATCTGGCGCCTTCGATGTGCGTCGCCAGGTAGCGTCCTTCTTCAGGTTTGACCCAGCGATCGCCGGTCGTCTGCACGATCAGTGCTGGAACGTGAATGGTGGGCAGGATGTCACGGATGTCGATTTCTGTCCCCCAGCGCCAGAGCGCGATGGCGTCGGCGGGCGAGGCTGAATTCCTGAGATACGCGGCGAACCATTCCCTCTCGGAGCTGTCATTCATCAGGCTGGGTGCCGCATTGCTCATGTCAGCGGGCTCGCCCCATTGTCTCTCGACGGCGGCCAGGTCTTCTTCCACCTGCTCATTTGTCCTTGCCCATGGGTAATCCTTCGACCACCTGCCCCTGGCATAGGTTCCGTTGAGCACAAGTGCCGCGGTGCGCTCGGGATAAGTCGCCGCGAACAGCATGCACATGGGTCCGCCTTCCGAGCTGCCGAACAGAGCCGTGCGCTTCGATCCGACCGCATCCAGCACCGCCCGCATGTCTTCCATTCGCTCCTCGAGCGTCGGCAAACCAACGCTGCGGTCTGACAACCCCGTGCCGCGTTTGTCCATGCGGATCAGGCGCGAAAAGGTGCCGAGGCGATGAAGCAGATGCGAAAGCCGCGGCGACGACCAGGCAAGATCGAGGTTGGAGACCCAGCCGGGAACATAGATCAGGTCGATCGGTCCATCGCCGGTCACCTGATAGGCGATGTTGATCCCGCCCGATTTGACATAGTGGGTCGAGGCCTGCTGCCGCTCGCCGGCATGGGTTGGCGTCGGTGGTGGCGCTCCTGCAAGCGAGGCCGGGCCTGCCGTCCTGGACTGAGCTTGCGGCGCCATGCGGCGCGTTCGCAACTCTTCGTAGAGGGAACGGGTTTCCGGCTCGGGCTGCAGGTTGAGCGCGCGCTGCAGCATGCCACGGCAATTTTCGTATTGCCTCAGCGCAAGATTGATCCGGCCCTGAGCCGCAAAGGCTCGCATCAGGGCCCGGTGGATGTCTTCCCGCAGGGGCTCCATGGTCAGTAGACGCGTCGCCGCCCGCACGCCTGATGCCAGATCGTTCGTTGTGGAGTAATGGGCGACGAGTTTCTCCAGCACCGCGACGGCGACTGTCCTCAATCGCTCGCGCTCCACCCTGAGCCAGTCTTCAAAAGGCTCCTCGTTCAGACCGAAGCCCTCGAGAAGATCGCCACGATAGAACACAAGAGCCTGCTCGAGTTGCTCCGGCGCGGCGCCGGCGGCCAGTGTCTCAAAGCGTGCGACATCGAAATCAAGATCGTCGAGATTGAAGGTGATGCTGTCGCCGTTGGTCAGGAACCTGCCGTTGCCAGAAGCGTGCATCGCCTTCCTGACGCCGGACAGGGCCTGCCGCAGGTTCATGCGGGCCTGGGGCTCGCTGTTGGCGCCCCACAGCAGGGCGGCAAGCTTCTCGCGCGACTGCGAGTGTCGCGATTGCAAGGCGAGATAGGCAACCATGGCGCGCGCCTTGCGGCTGAGAACCGGCACTGCCGCCGCATCGCCAGCAAAGTCGAAACCACCGAGCAGATTGAGGTGAGGGTGCGCCATCGGATCCGCCACAACTTCCCGGCGATCCTTTCGCGTAGCTGCCCCCATTTCAACTGTGATTTTGCCGAAGCGGCGCTTTTCACGAATCCATCACGCTTGTTCCAACGCGCGTCTCACGGCGGTGGAGGACAATTTCGGGGATCAAACAACCTCACCTCAGGAGGACGCCATGCCGCCCCTAAGCTCGACCGACTGGCCCATCTGGCACGATGATCCCTGGGAAAATTCGCGGTCCGGCGGGGTAGCACCGCTGCGGCATGATCTTGCGCTCGCGCGCTATCTCGACAGGCAGCTGGCCTGGCGGGCATCGGCGGTACGCAATCCCTTGGCCTCCGCGATCCGCTGGTGCGGGCGTGTCGTACGGGCGCGGCGCTTCCCTCGCATCCTGCGCG
This sequence comes from Mesorhizobium sp. P3_A8, assembly GCF_056402995.1. NCBI lineage: Bacteria > Pseudomonadati > Pseudomonadota > Alphaproteobacteria > Hyphomicrobiales > Phyllobacteriaceae > Mesorhizobium > Mesorhizobium sp. P3_A8. The sequence goes on from NZ_JBFUGI010000015.1 coordinate 142,320, forward strand.
CTGAAGGAACAATTTGATGCACCCAGACAACAAACATCCACCATTCGGCCGGAATTTCGCGATTTCCATCTGGGACGACGTGCCGTCCGACTGGCGCGACGCCGCGGCGCTGGTCGACCGCCTGAGCTTCGAGCCGTCGCCGCTGGACGCGAAGCCTGCCGGACCAAAGGCAGGGTTATCTGCTCGCGTGGCAGCTGCGCTCCGGAGCCTCTCGGCCGCGATCCGAAACCGCTTGGCCCGCCGCAGCGGGAGGACGCTGCAAGGTCCGAAAACCCCGAAGCCGCGAGATATTGCATTGAAGTGACTTGTGGCGCCGACGGTGAAGCTGCCAATCTCCCCCACTTGGGCGATCGGTAGCTATGTCCTGTCGCTAAATCCCCGAGCCATCCAACTGCTGGGCATCCTCGCCTTCCCAGGGCGCCGGCAGCGAGCCGCCGCGGCTGAGATTGGCCGAGGGCAGGGGCATCCAGCATTTCAGCTCGGGGTCGGCGTATTCGACGACGCGGCCAGGTGAGGAATCCGACGCGCGCCAGCCTTCGCCGGCGAACTGGTCGCCGCGCGCCCAGTAGGCGAGGTCGACTTCCGCCGGTCCCTGTTCGGAGGGACGGACCGTGACCAGGATCCGGCTGCCGTCCTTGGGCGCCGTCGACATGTGGCGCCACCGTTCGGGCTCGTCCATCGCAATTCCTCCTGCCTTGGTCCGAGGGGAAGTGTCGCCTCGCCATCAGGGGCGGTCAACCCAAACTTTGCGCCATCCGTCCAGTTTCGATTGGCAGCCAAAACGCCTTGATGCACCCTGGCCCCCGGTTCGGGGGAAATGAACGAAATGTCGGATTGCATCGACCGCCTCCGTCCTAGGTCTGGCGATGTTGGCCAGGACAAGGAGAGGCATTCATGCGTGACAAGATCGAGCCGATGCCGGCTGTGGGCGATATGAAACTGTATTTCAGCCGCAATCCCAATCCGCGCCTGGCGGTCGCGGTGGCGCGTCATCTCATGGCCGGGGTGACCTTCGAATTCGCGTCACCCTTCGCGCCGGGGCAAGCGGAGCGCTTCCGGCCGCTTAATCCCAACCTTTCCCTCCCGATACTGGCGTGGCCGGGCGGCAGTCTTTGGGAAGCGGACGCCATAGCCTGCCGGCTGTCGCGCGACGTCGGATCGGATTTCTGGCGCACCGGTGATGACGAGCCCGACATGATCCGCTGGCTGAGCTGGGGCAAGGAGAATTTTGCGCGGGCCTGCGACATGGTGCATTTCGAGCGCGGCACCAAGCAGCGCTATCATCTGGGTCCAATCGACCATCAGCTGGTCGAAGAGGGGCTGAGGCTCTTCGATACAATGGCGGCAATCCTGGAGGCAGCGCTTGGCAACCGGCAATGGCTGCTCGGAGACCGGGTCTCCTATGCCGATTTTCGCATGGCGACCTTCCTGCCCTTCAACGATGTCGCCGGCCTGCCGCTCGCCGACTATCCCGTGCTCATCAGTTGGTATCGCCGGCTCGAAGCCATCGACGCCTGGCGCGACCCTTTCGAGGGGCTGGATGCGCCGCCTTTGCCGCCGGTGTCGCGCAACGCGCGTAAGCTGGGAGCGGTAGGGGGCAAACTGACGACCGGCGTATACACAAAGGAAACTTGAAGACGCCGGCCGCCATTTGGGGCGTTGGGGTGCATCTCGTTGGGGCGCGATGCAAGGTCAGGCTACGCGGATGCCGGACGCCTTCAATCGGAACGCTGGCGCATGGTGAACAGGTGGTTACTATCCACAGGCCGACGACCACCCCTTACGGACCCTTCGTTGTCCCTCACACCTGTGTGCAACACCCCACGGTCGGCCATCGGTGCTCGACGGGCAGCAGCTGGGTTGCTAAGCCCCATGCCGCGCAGGAGACCTTTTTGAGTCGAGACATGACCGTTGCGATCGAGATGGGACACACCACGGCGGGCGCCCCAGCTAACCTCGATCTCGAGGAACTGCTGGCGACCCGCCTTCTGGTGCAAGGCAATTCGGGTTCCGGCAAGTCGCATCTGTTGCGGCGGCTCTTGGAGCAGAGCGCGCCCTGGGTCCAGCAGACCATCATCGATCCCGAAGGCGACTTCGTCTCGCTCGGCGAGCGCTACGGCCATCTGGTGATCGATGCCGAGGAGCATACCGAGCGCGGCCTGCAGGCGGCCGGCGAGCGGGCGCGCATCCACCGCGTTTCCACCGTGCTCAATCTCGAAGGGCTCGACGCCGAGAACCAGATGCGGCGCGCCGCCGCCTTCCTTGGCGGGCTGTTCGAGGTTGCCCGCGATCACTGGTATCCGATGCTGGTGGTGGTCGATGAGGCGCAGCTGTTCGCGCCGGCGGTGGCGGGCGAGGTGTCGGACGAGGCGCGCAAACTCTCGCTCGGCGCCATGACCAATCTGATGTGCCGTGGCCGCAAGCGCGGGCTGGCCGGCATCATCGCCACGCAGCGGCTGGCCAAGCTTGCCAAGAATGTCGCTGCGGAAGCCTCCAATTTCCTCATGGGCCGCACCTTCCTCGACATCGACATGGCGCGCGCCGCCGATCTGCTCGGCATGGAACGGCGGCAGGCGGAAGCCTTTCGCGACCTGGAGCGCGGGCAGTTCATGGCGCTGGGACCGGCGCTGTCGCGCCGGCCGCTCGGCCTGCGCATCGGCCCGACCGACACCAGCCCGCGCAACGGCACGCCGCGGCTGATGGCGATGCCGGAAGCAGCACTCGAGGATGCCCGCGCCATCATCCTGGCGGCGCCGCCGCCCGAGACGATGCGCGCGCCGCGCCGGGTGGCGTCACCCGACCTGCTCGACCAGCTGATGGCGGCGAAGTCGGCGGCGCTGGAAATCCGCCCCGAACCGGCGGAGCCGCAAATCAGCGCCGAGGACCTGGCGGAACGGCGCGAGCGGGTGGACCGCGTGCTGCGCGCCATTCTGGCGCAGCCCGATGCAGGCTTTCGCGTCATCGGCGTGCTCTACCAGGAATTCGTGGTGCGCTGCCGCATCGAGGGCCTCGCCTCGGTGGTGCCTGACCTGCCTGAGTTTCGCCGCATGCTGACGCGCGCCCGCGCCGGCCTCGGCTCAGACATGGCGGCAGGTGATGACGCTTGGCGGGACGTTTCCGTCCGCGCATCGCTGCTGCCCGACGACATGCAGGGCGTGTTCATGATGATCGCGCGGGCGGCGAAGGAGGCCTGGCCGTGCCCGAGCGACGCCGCGATCGCGCGCGCCTACGGTTCGCACTCGCTGCGCCGCGCCCGGCGTCTCTTGACCTATATCGAGGAGCAAGGCCTCATCGTCTGCCAGCTCGACGGCACCGGAAAGCGCACCGTGACGCTGGTTGAACTCGCCTGGGCCACGGCCCCAGGCGACCCCAACGCCGAGGAGGTGGAGCAGGGGAGCCTGGCGCTGTGAGGGGGCTATGACGCGTTCAACTCCCGGCAGATCGCAGGGGCAGCCTGGCGGCAATGCCGCCCGGGTGCGCATCATGGGGACGCCGCGCTCCGGCACCAATCTCGCCAAGCACCTGGTCGAAACCCATCTTGTCGTGCCTGTCGTCTTCGACCAGGGCTTTTGGAAGCATGGGATCTTTCCGGCCCTGATGAGCGGGCGCGACCTCGGATATGGCGACTTGCCCATCCTCGTGATGAGCAAGGATCCCATTACCCAGCTCTGTCATGGTTCCGTTTCAGCAGGAACGACAGCCTTTTCAGGCCGGCCAGACATCTTGGACCGTTCCTGAACGGGCCTTTCGAAATCAGGCAGGATTTCACGCGGCCCAAGATGACCTACAGGTTCCGCACACCTGCCGATTACTGGAACCAGTTCTACTTTGCTCTGGAAGCCCTGCGCCGCACCGGCGCACCGGTGCATTTCGTCAGCTATGAGCAGCTCGTTGCAACGCCGGCGCTTTGCCTCGCTTCGATTTCGCGTTTTCTCGACCTGTCCCCGCCTTTCGACGCCGGCGCCACCGTGACCATTCCACGGCACGCGATCGGCGCCAGCAATGACATCGACCGCCCCGCGGACCCGGCCGCCAAGCAGGGTCCGTTCGATCCCGCGCGCGCGGACCTGGCATCCGCGCTCGCCAGGATCGGATGGCGTAATGCGCGCCGCATCCTGCGCGACATCGACGATGACGTGCTCGATGCAACGGGCCGGGCTGGATTTCGCAAAACCTGCCGGAAGGCGATCGGTCCGGCGGCGATAGCGAGGTCGTTCATCGGCTTCTGGTGAGGTTGGTGCGCCGCGCCGCCTCCAACTGCCTATTTTGATTTTCGGCCGAGCCCCATGGATTTGGCGAGTTGCGAGCGGGTCGCGGAATAGTTCGGCGCCACCATCGGGTAGCTGGAAGGCAGGTTCCATTTCTTTCGATACTGCTCCGGCGTCAGGCCGTAATTCGTCTCGATATGCCGCTTCAGCGATTTGAAACGCTTGCCGTCCTCCAGGCAGATGATGAAATCCGGCGTGACGGATTTTTTCACGGGCACGGCATATCTGATCTCATCAGGCCCGCCATCGGCAACGCCATCCGAAATATTCCGGATCGATGCGTGTATCTTTCCGATGAAGTCGGGAAGCTCGGCGGCGGGAATGGGATTGTTCGAGACATAGGACGACACGATATCGGCGGTTATGGAAATGACCGGATCGATGGTCTTTCCGTTGCCGGCATATGAGCCGGCGCCGTCGGTGACCTCATCAGGCGTTTCTTCGAAAATCCCTCCGGCCCGGACGATGGTTGGTCTGACATAAGGCTTCTTCAAAAGGCTTCTCCTTGACGCGCATGATCTGGGGTTACATTCTGCCCGAACATAGTTGTGGGAAAATTTCACACGTGTCAACTGGCGTGAACCAAGATGATTTGGCCAAGTCGAAAGCGTTGTTCCCCCATAGGGTGCAGGCAACCGGAACTGACGCGAAAGAAGGACCGCCGATGTCGCTTCTTTGGCCGGCACCCTTGTGGAAGCATTTCCCACAAGCTATTTTCGGCAGGAATTTCCGAGGGATGGATGATCGATCTCGCGATTGAGAAGTGAAGGCGACGATGAGCAAATCGGCGGGACAATATCTGGATGCCGCGGGCGTCCAGAACGCGTTGAACCGGGTTCTTCGCCCGCTGGTGCGGCTCGCCATCAAGTGCGGGGTGACGTTTCCGGCCTTCGTCGACCTGCTGCGACAGCTCTACGTCAATGTGGCGGAGCATGAGTTCGCCTTGCCGGACAAGCAGCAAACCGATAGCCGGGTCAGCCTGCTGACGGGCGTTCACAGGAAGGAAGTCAGTCGGCTGAGAGGGGCGGGCGCTCCGGTGCGGGTGGTGCCTGATTCCGTGTCCAGGACGAGCGCCATCGTCGCGCGCTGGCTGGCCGATCCGCTGTTCGTCGACGCCAAGGGCGTGCCGTTGCCGCTGGCGCGGACGAGCGAGGCCGGCGAGCCGTCCTTTGCCGGCCTGGTCGAATCGGTGACCCGTGATCTCAGGCCACGCGCCGTGCTGGACGACTGGCTCGACCGAGAGCTGGTCGAGATCGACAGCAAGGATCGCATCGTCCTGATGGAAGGGGCGATGGTGCCGCGCGGCGACGGCGAGGTCCGGCTCTACTATTTTGCCCGCAATCTCGGCGATCACGCGGCCGCCTCGGTCGAGAACGTCCTGGCCGACGCGCCGCCCTTCCTCGAGCGCGCCGTCCATTATGACGGGCTGTCGGAAGAGCTTGCCAGGTCGCTCGAGGCCTACAGCCGCGAAATCGCTGTCGAAACGCTGCTGCGCCTCAACAAATACGCAAACCAGGCCATTCAAAGCGATCCCGGCGGCACCAGCCGGTGGAATTGGGGTGTCTATATCCTCACTGCCGACGGCACGTCGCTGGTTGCCGAGGAGTCATCTGAGAACAAGGATGCCGGCGGAGAGACGGCATGAGCGGCAGGCCGACGAGACGGGGTTTCCTGACGCTCGCAGCCGCCGTGCCGGCGGTGTTTTTCAGCCTGCTTGCAAGGACGACCGAACAGCCGAAAGACCAGGGTATTGGCGGCACCGGCTGGACGGCGGGCACCGACGGCGACCAGGGCATCGGCGGCACCGGCATCGTCGGGACGATCCAGCGCTTCGGCAGCATTTTCGTCAATGGCGTGCGGGTTCAGTATCAGCCTGACGTGCCGGTCTGGATCGACGGCGTCCGCGTTGCCCCGAACAGCCTGAAGGTCGGGCATGTCGTGCGCGTCGCGGTGGTCCAAAAGGCCGATCGCGTGATCACCTACGCCATCCATGTCACCAGCGAGGTGGTGGGACCGGTCGAGCGCAAGACCGCCGGCTCGATGCGGGTGCTGGGACAGCAGGTCGACATCAGCCAGCTTGCGGAGGCATTGACTGTCGGGGTGGGCGATATCGTGGCTGTCCACGGCATTCGCCGGCCCGACGGGAAAATCGTTGCCAGCCTGGTGGAGGCCAGGCCGGATGAAACGCACTATCTGGTTCGCGGCCTGGCGGTCGCAAGATCGGGCGCGTTGCTGGTCGGGCGGCTCAAGATCGGACCCGGATCGTCGCCACTGGCAAACCGGCGCGTTCAGCTGACCCTCACCAAGGCCACGGGCGGATACAAGATCGTGCATCTGGAAGCGGAAACGCCGGTGCCGCAGGCCCATGTCGCGGATGTTCTCTACGAGACGTTTCTGCAGCGTCGCGGACAATTGCTGGAATCGGGTCTGGGCATCGCCGTCGACAATCAGAACGGCGATGTGAAATCGACGGCTGCTGTCCGGGCGTTTATCGAGGTCGGGTTCGATCGCGAGGGCAACATCGTATCGGCGTCGCGTGGGCACGGTGCCGGCGGGCCATCGCCAAACCAGCCTGGCATGCCGCCCGGCGGGCTTCCCGGGGGACCGACCGGGCCGGGCGCACCGACTGGACCGGGCGTACCTGGAGGACCTGGGGGGCCGGGGGGACCCGGCGGGCCGGGTGGCCCTGGTGGGCCGGGCGCACCTTAGGCCGACGCATCATCTTGGCCGGACGCCGTAATCTCCGGCGTCGGCGCTGCCCCTCACTGTCCTGCCGGACATCTCTCCCCGTAAACGGGGCGAGAGGGGCTGGCCGCGACGCCGGCGTTCTTCTTGCAACGTTGGTGATTGGCGAAGCCGCCGATGACAGCGTCCCTCTCCCCGTCACTATACGGGGAGAGGATGCCGGCAGGCAGGTGAGGGGCAGCGCGAACGGCTGGCCGTTATTGCAACGGAATTGAGCAGGAGACAGCAACGATCCGGCCGGTCCGTCCTTTGCGATAGACGGAACCGGCCGGCACAGCCGTACGGGGCTCGTTGGGTAGGGGCGTGAGCTTTTTTGGTACGGCTGCTTTCCGCGGACCATACGGGGGGCGGACGGTCCGCTGAATCCTATGGAATGTCCTGGCTTCCTTTCCTCTCACAGTCACTAACGGACTCAATGTGTGGGAAAATTACCCACAAGTCAACCGCGCACTCTTGACGTGGGTAAATTTCCCACATACATCAGATCGACACCTGAGGTTCGAAACCCTCGGGCCTCGGAACAAGGCAAGACAATCCGAAATGATGCGGCCGAAATGACGCGGCTTTGGCCGCCACGGATCTTGTTGCCTCCGGATCGAGTCGATTTTCGGTGAAGCAACCTCGAAGGTAAACCATTGAAAAAACTGTATATTGATGCCTCCCTGCCGTTTCGTTGGGGGCCGCATCCGCCAGTGGGCATCCCGCGCGTCGAAACGGCGCTCATCCGTCAGGCGCTGCGATGGAAGGGCTCGCCGGTCGGCTTCTTCATCGTCGACGCCTGGGGGCAAGGTCAAAGGCTCGACGAAACGGAACTTCGCTATCTCCGTCGGCTGGTCGACGGCGATCTGCCGCAACCGATTGGCGGTGAGGGAAGCTCGTATCTGGCGCGGCTGTGGAAAGTGCTGTCGATCATGCGGGCGGCACCGTTCTCTGCTGGGCGCGAGTTCGATCGCGTGGCGGCGATCTTCCTGTCGGGGGCCGAGAAGCGACGCGGCGTCAAGTTTCAGCTGTCCAAGACAGCCATTCGGCTGTTCAAGATCGTGAAGTCGGCGCTGCGCCCAAGCAGGCTCGACAGCGGGGATCCGCTGAAGGATGAAAACGCCATATGCTTTCTGTCCAGCGCCAGCGTGCACGAACTGGCCTCGGGCAAGTTCGCCGGAAAGAAAGCCAAAAGCGGCATCTTCACCTTGATGCACGACCTCATTCCGATCGACTTCCCGCAATTCGTCGGGCCGCATCACGCGCGCGGTTTCGTCCGCAACACGGCATGGCAGCTGGACAATGCGCAGCTGCTCGTCTGCGTCTCGAAATACACCGCCGACCGGGTGAAGTGCCATGCCAAGGCCTCCGGCCTTGGCCGGGTTCCGCGGGTCGCGGTTGCATCGCCCGGCGCCTTTCTCAGGGAAGGCGTCAGCGACCGGGAGATGTCCACTGAGCGGCAAAACCGGGATCGCAAGTTCGTCCTCTACTGCTCGACGATCGAGATCCGCAAAAACCACATCCTGCTGCTCAAGGTCTGGCACCGGCTGTTGCCGCTGCTGGGTGAGCGGCTGCCGACGCTCGTGCTGTGCGGCCGCTGGGGCTGGATGTATGAGGAGCTCACCGCCTTCATGGCGCAGCATCCGGAACTTGCCGAACATGTCGAGTTCCGCTCCAACCTCAGCGACCGGGAGCTGGCGGAACTCTACCGGGACGCCGAATTCAGCGTCTATCCCTCCGCGGTCGAAGGCTGGGGCCTGGGTGCCGCCGAGTGCCTCGATTTCGGGCTGCCGGTGCTGATTTCGGATGCGCCGTCGCTGACGGAGGCGACGCAGGGGCTGATGCCGACCATTCCCGCGCGCGACGTCGAAGGCTGGTGCGCCGCGGTCGCCAAGGCCTGCACCGATCCGGTCTGGCTGGCGGAATTGCGCCACATCATCGCGTCGCGCTACCGCCCGATCCGCGAGCGCGCGTTTTTCGCGACCATTGTCGACCACGTCGCGGCCATCGACGCTGTCGCGGAAACCGACCCTGTCGCAGGAGCCGACGCTGTCGCAGAGGTTGGCTCAGACGATCTCGCACCGAGAATTTACGGGCCGAATCCGGCGGCGGCGGCCAAGCAGCCCGGCGCATTGGCAGCCGATCAACCGGTTTTTCGCGGGGCGTGATGGGAACCATTGTCGATATGTCGACGCTTGGCGGGGCGCGGGAGCGCTCCGGCACTGTTGCCGTGCGGGTGATGGGGACGCCGCGATCCGGCACCAATCTGGCGAAGTATCTGCTCGAACGCTATCTCGGCGTACAAATCGTCTTCGATCACGGCTTCTGGAAACATGGGGTCTTTCCGGCGCTCATGAACGGGCGCGACATACAGTATGGCGACCTGCCCATTGTCGTCCTGAGCAAGGATCCGGTCAGCCAGATCCTGTCGTGGTTCCGCCTTGCCAGAAACGACACGATTTTCAAGCCGAACGGGAATCTCGCTTCGTTTCTCACGCAGCCCTTCGACGTCAGGCAGGATTTCACCGAGCCGAAGCGCATGGAATACAGGTTCCATTCGCCGGCCGATTACTGGAACCAGTTCTATTTCGCCATGGATGCGCTTCGCCGCTCCGGCGCGCCGGTGCATTTCGTGCGCTATGAGCAGTTGGTTTCAGATCCGGCCGATTGCCTGGGTTCGATCTCGCGTTTTCTCGATCTTGCCTCGGTCTTCGATGCCCGCCGGGTGGTGGCTCTCCCCAGGCACACGCTCGGCGCGAGCAATGATTTTGATCCCGCCGACAGTCCGGCGGATGAGAAGACCTTCGACCCCGCCCGCGCCGAGCTGACATCGGCGCTGGCCAGGATGGGATGGCGCAATGCCCGCGCCATCCTGCGCGCCGTCGACGACGACGTGCTGGACGCCACAGGCCGGTCCGGGTTTCGCCAGATCTGCCGCGAGGCGGTTGGCCCGGCCGCGATGCTGAGGTCGCTCGTCGGCTTCTGGTGAGGCGCTGGCGAAGGCCGGTCAGCCCACCGCCGCGATGCCGGCGTGGTGGCTGCCCAATTGCCACAGGGGCAAGGGAAACCGCCCGTGCTGCACTTCGATGAGGCGGAAGCCCGCCCCGCCGATCAGGCGCAGCGGATCGCGGTTAAGGTGGCAGCCGCCGGCGATCGATCCCCACAGCCGGTTCAAGCGCTCCTGCCACCGGCGGCAGCGCGGCCCCTCGGCCTGGCCGTGCTCGATGAAGATCAGCCGGCCCGTCGGCTTCAGGATGCGGCGGATTTCGCTCAGCGCGGCCTCGGGGTCCGGAATGGTGCAGAAGGCATAGGTGACGACCACCGTGTCGGCGAAGCCATCGGCCAAGGGCAGGCTTTCGCCGCTGGCGCGGATGCATTCGACTGGGAAGGGTGAGGCGCTGCTCTTCGGTGCGGCGAGGCCGAGCATCGTGCCGTCGGGATCGACGCCGATCAGCCGCTCCACCCTGGCGGCGTCGTAATAGGGCAAGTTGAGGCCTGAGCCGAAGCCGACTTCGACGACGACACCTTGCGCCCGCGGGATGACGCGCCTGCGCATATGCGTGAATGCGCTGGCCGAGCAGCCGGCGTGGACGAAGTAAGGGGCGATGCAGCGCGCATACCAGGAGAGGCAGGTCTGGCACATGGCTCAGCCTCCATGCCTGGCGGCAGGGACGCCGTCGGCTAGCGGTTCTGCTGTGCGATGGCTTGATGTATTGACCGGTGACATTTCTCGCTCCAAGGGAGTTGATCGGGCCGGATCGGCTCGAAACCGGGGATAGAAGGCCGGCGTCCCCTCAGCGTCCTTTGACCGGGCGGCCGCGTGCGGATCGATGGAACTGATACAACTCAGACTTCTGGGTTTTCCGGAGTTCCGGCTGAACGGGCGGCCGGTGGAGCTTGCCTTGCGCAAGGCTGCGGCGCTCGTCATCTACTTGGCCGAGGCCGGCGGACCGGTGGCGCGCGACGTCGCCGCCACACTGCTCTGGCCCGAGGCCGACGCGGAAGCCGCCCGCGCCCGCCTGCGGCGCACGCTCTACAAGATCCGCATCGCGTTCGGCGAGGAGGTCATATCAGCCAGCGCGGCATCCCTGATGGTGCGCGCGCCGCTGTTCGTTGAGGCCGACTCCCGGGCCTTCGAGCACGCCTGCGACGCCGGGCTGCTCGACGATGCCGCCGGCCTCTACACCAGCGACTATCTCGCCGGTTTCTCGCTGCCGGCTTGTCCCGAATTCGAGGAATGGGTGTTCTTCCGCCGCGAGGCCTTGCGCAGCCGGCTGGTGCAGGCGTTGGAGCGGTTGGTCGAGGCCAAGATCGCCGGGGGCGAACCGCGCGGCGCGGTGCTGCATGCCACCCGCCTGGCGGCCCTCGATCCCCTGAGCGAAAGCGCGCACCGCCACCTGATCCGCGCCCATCTGGCGGCCGGTGACCGGGCGGCGGCCGAGCGCCAGGGCGAAACCTCTGCGCGGCTGCTGCGCGACGAACTCGGCGTGACGCCCGACCCCGCCACGCTCGCTCTGCTGCGCGCGAGCGATGCCGAGGTGCCGAGAACCCGCTATATCCAGGTGGACGGCATCCATATCGCCTACCAGACCGTCGGCAGCGGCCCGGCCGACATCGTGCTGGTGCCCGGCTTCATCTCGCATGTCGAGCGCATCTGGGAAGACAGGAGCTGCCGCGCCTGGCTCAATGCTGTGTCGCGGCTCGGCCGGCTGATCCTGTTCGACCGGCGCGGCATGGGCCTGTCCGACCGCGTCGGCGCCCGCCCGACCGTCGAGGCCACCGCGCGCGACATTCTGGCAGTGATGGATGCGGCCGGCAGCCGCAAAGCCTTGCTGGTCGGCGCCTCGGAGGGCGGGCCGGGCTGCATCCGCTTTGCCGTCGACCACCCCGACCGCCTGACCGGGCTGGTTCTCTGGGGCTCGCTGGCCAAGGGCAGCCACGCGCCCGACTATCCCTTCGCGCTGACATCGGCGCAATACGACCTCTGGCAGCAGCGCCTGCTCGCCGGCTGGGGCGGCCCGGCGGAAATCGAAACTTTCGCGCCCAGCGTCGCCGCCGACCGCCAGGCCCGCGCCTGGTGGGCCGGCCTGCTCAGGGCCGCCTCCAGCCCCGGCGCCGTCGCCGGCCTGCTTCAAGCGCTGCGCGATACCGATGTGCGGCCGCTGCTGTCAAAGGTCACGGCCAAGACGCTGGTCCTGCACCGCACTGGCGACCGGGCCGTGCGCGTGGAGGCCGGGCGGTATCTGGCGGCGCGGATACCGGGAGCGCGGTTTGTCGAGGTGGAGGGGGAGGATCACTGGTTCTGGGTGGGAGAGCAGGGGGTGCTGTTGGAGACGATCGCGGCGATGACGAGCCGACGGTGAGGCCGGCCGCCGTGCTGGTCAACGTCAATGACACGTCGTAGCGTTGCTCAGTGCCTCCGCGCGGGAAGGCTCGGGCAATGCCGCGATCCGCCGAACGGAAGCATAGAACCTTGGATAATCGCCTGAGCATAAATCATAAAGGCGAAGGAACGCCGGAACCTGTTCGCCGTAGACGGACGTCGCGGCGAGCTTTGCGTTGTTGATGGGGTTATTGAACCAGGCATCGTATCCGCGATATCCGGCCCAGCGCCTGTCGCGCATTTGCCGGTAGCGCACCCGCAGCCTGTCGATCGCGGCTGTTTTGGCGGCAGCCATCTGCTGCGAGGTGCGGGGGCTGCCATAGACCTGCCTCAGCTCGTCCCGGGTTTTCGCTATCAGTCCGAGAAAATCCGCTTTGCGCTGGCGATCGGTTTCGTAACTGCGCAGTCCGGCGCGATTGCCGGTGGCGCGCAGCCATTTCCTCACCCCGGTGGTTTCGACGGCGACCGCGAAAGCCTCGTTAAACGCGGAGTCGCCGTTCACATAGATTTTCTGATGCGCCAGTTCATGGAAGATGAGGCTGGCGAGATAGGTGTCGTTCTGACGCAGCATGGTGCTGAGCAGCGGGTCGCTGAACCAGCCCAGCGTGGAATAGGCGGTGACGCCCGAGACGTAGACGTCCAGCCCTTGTCGCTGCAATTCGGCAGCGCTTTCAGCCGCGGATTTCTGGGAAAAGTAACCCCGGTACGGAACGCAGCCGAAGACCGGAAAGCACCATGTTATCGGCGTGAGCGAGAATTGCGGCGCGGCAAAAACGGCCAAGGTCACGTTGTCCCGACCGATGTCGACATAGCTGCGGTAGCTGCTGTTATCGGGGAGCGCCAGCTCATCCGTGGCAAAGCGACGTATGGCGCTCGCCGACGTCAACTTCGTGCGCAATGCCATAGGCGTCGAGGGATCGTGGATGAGCTTTCCGACAACTTTCCGCGCGGCCATGATCTGCACATGGCCCTCCAGCGACTGCGCGTAGTAGGAAACGCTGGTGCAGCCGGCCACGCCGGACGCCATGACCACAGCGGCAAGCAATCGAAAAAAACGCTTCACAGCTTGCCCACCGCCTGCTCATCTTCCATGGCGCGAATGCCCCATTTGCCCTCGTGTCAGGCGCACCGATTTTCGTCAAGACCTGGCGGGGGGCAGCAGGTCGGACTTTCGAATAGGCAGGACTGGCAAGGCGGCCATTCGCCTATGGATACGCGACGGCGCCCGCCCCACCGTCAAGGCGACGGCGCAGGGCATACTGGCGGTGATGGATGCGGGCTTGGGCAGCAGTGTTGCTTGAAGCGCGAGTTGCGCACGCAGGCAGGTTGATACATCCGGTTCCCGTGAAGCACGGAACGATTTGCCTCGCCCGCTCTTTCTCCCAAAGCCAATTCGGGCAAAGGAGCACTATGATGAAAACGTTGGCCGATATTTTCGAGCATACGCTTCAAGACATGTATTATGCCGAAAACGCGATTATCAAAGCTTTGCCCAAAGTGGCCGGGGCCGCGAAGGACGCCAAGCTGAAGAAAGCTGCGGAAGACCATCTCGAGGAAACGAAGGGCCAGATCAGGAAGCTGGAGCAGGTGTTCAAGTCGATAGGCAAGAAGGCCTCTGGCGAGAAGTGCGACGCTATCGAGGGCCTTATCAAGGAAGCCGATGGACTGATGGAAGAAGCGTCAGGAACTGCCCTCGATTCGGGACTGCTGGCGGCCTGTCAGGCAGTCGAGCACTACGAAATTTCCCGGTACGGCTCTCTGCGGGAATGGGCAAAGGACCTCGGGCATGACGAAGCGCACAAGCTGCTCAGCGAGATCCTTGACCAGGAGAAGGCCACCAACAACAAGCTGACGAACCTCGCAGTCACGTCGATCAACAAAACACATTGATCACCTGGCCTTAAGTGGTGGCATCGCCCTCGGTTGGAAGCCCGAGGGGCCTTGTCATGGTGGTAGACGCCGGCACCGCACGGTCCTCTAACGGCCTGACATCACTCCCGCCTGCCAGTGTCCCCGAGACTTACTGACCCGCGGCACAGTCTCGTTGACATGGTGCGGCCTGGCTACCAGGGCGCGATCAACGATGCAGCCCTGTGCGGTTGCTTACCGTAGGGTTACGACTGACCACGCAGATCAGGCGCCAATAGACATCAAATGTTCAGGATAGCTTGGCATAGTTGTTTATTGCGGACGACCGGATGGCTGGGATGGATGTTCAGAGGAAGACGGTTGAGGCCCCATCGATTGTGTCAGATCCGATGCCCCTCGACGTACAGGATGACCCTGCCATAACCGCGGAAGTGGAGCGGTTGCTGGCGCGCCGCACGCGCGATATCCGCCTCAAAGGCGAGATCAAACACCTCTTTCGAGCCCGTGTCTGGTCGCAGACGGCGAAGATCATCCGAGCCTGGATGATCTGGGTTGCTATTTTGGATGTGCTGACCCTGGCGCTCTACATGTTGATGCTTCCAAAGGCGATTGCGGTGTCCATGCTCCTGCCTGGCGCCATCATTCCGCCCGTCGTCATCGCGATCGTCCTTGTCTGGCAAAAACCGCAGGCGCCCTGGCTCCAGGGGACTTCGTTGATCGCGGGCATGTTCCTGATCTTGCTGTCGATTGCACTGGTCGGGGTAAGCGCTGGTGGCGAGTTCTACGAACGGCACTTGAACATCATGCTGTTCGTGGCCATCACGGCCATCATCATCTTCGGCATCCCGCTGGCCTGGACGATGAGTATTGCTGGCTTGGCGCTCGGTCTCTATCTCGTTTTTCAGATGCAGAACCCAAGCATCACATTTGGGAGCGCAGTGGCTGCGACGCTGTTCTTCGCCAGTGGTATCTTCGCAACAGTCGCCGCGCGGCGCATCATGACAATCCTCGCTCAAAAGACGTTCCTGTTTGAGCTTCGCGACCGGCGCAGAGTCGCCGAACTGGCGGAAGCGAACGATCGGCTGGAGATGCTGGCGAGAACCGATCCGCTCACCGGCATCGCCAACCGGCGCTGGATGACGGAAACGCTCGACCGCCTATGGGGCGGTGGCAGAAAATGCTCCGACGGTGCCGCTATGCTGATGTGCGACATCGACAACTTCAAGAAGCTGAACGATCACCTCGGCCATGCCGAGGGCGATCGCTGTCTTGTCGAGGTCGCCAGCATTATCCAGGAGAACGTGAGGCGCGACCGCGATCACGTGGCCCGCTACGGCGGCGAAGAGTTCCTCGTGCTTCTGCCCGGGGCGGACGAAGAAGAGGCCATTTCCGTGGCTGAGAGAATTCGCAGGAGTGTTGAGGCCGCTGCTTTTCCCAATCCTGCATCCCGCGTGTCCCGCCGCGTCACCCTCAGCATTGGAGTTGCAGTTCAGAGAGCTGACGACGACATCTCACCGGAGCAGCTACAGCGGCATGCGGATGCGGCACTCTATCTTGCCAAGCAAACCGGCCGCAACAGAGTGCTGCTCCACAGAGCGGCGTCATCCGAGCGCAAACATATTCAATCGACACGGTGATGCCGTCGAGTAGGCGCGCGACGCGATAATAGAATAATCGCTTCGCTACTCCGTGTTTGAACGATCGAGGAAATGCGAACGTTTTCACCCGAAGCTGACTTACGCAGGCACGACGTGAACGGCAGCTTTGCGCCTCAAGCCGGTCATAAAAGCTAGCTTTGGCTTTCCCTGGAAGCAGACGTGGCCGCCACTCAGGTTGAACTCGGCGGGAGAGGCGTCAGACGACCGTACTTAAGGCGAGAGGCGTCTGTTTTCACCAAGATTTGGCGACGGAAAAATTAACAGAATCATCACCGTAAGGTGAGTTGTGGAACCTGAAACGTTGCATAAGATCAGCCAGGATGAGCCTCAAACCGAGATACGCCGCACGCCCCCGCGCAGCGACGGCCGCGCCATCGGAAGCGCACAATGACCTTCGATCTCATTATCCGCAATGTCCGGCTTGAAGAAGCCGGTCCGATCGTCGACATCGCCGTTGCCGATGGCAGGATCGCTGCGATCGATCCGCTTATATCAGGCGAAGCGGATGAGGAGGTCGAGGCCGGCGGCCGTTTTGCCTGCGCGGGCTTTGTCGACGCCCATATCCATCTCGACAAGGCCGGCATTCTCGATCGCTGCGCCATCTGCGAAGGTACGCTGGCCGAGGCGATCCGCGAGACCTCGAAAGCCAAGGTCGGCTTCACGGAAGCGGACGTCTACGAACGAGCGTCGCGCGTGGTTGAAAAGGCCATCATTCATGGCACGACGCGGATGCGCAGCTTCGTGGAGATAGATCCGCGCGCGGGCTTCCGGTCCTTCGAGGCGATCAAACGCGTCCGCAGCGACTACGCTTTCGCCATCGACATCGAGATTTGCGCCTTTGCCCAGGACGGGCTGACTAATGAAACCGACACTTTTACTATGCTGGACAAGGCGCTTGGCGAGGGGGCCGATCTGGTCGGCGGATGCCCTTACACGGACCCCGATCCGCGCCGTCATATCGAACTCATCTTCGACCTTGCCGAAAAATACGACGTGGCGGCGGATTTTCACCTGGATTTCACCCTCGACCCGGACAGGACGGATTTGCCGTTCGTCATCGCCGGGACGGTGGAAAGAGGCTGGCAAGGGCGCGTCGCGCTCGGCCATGTCACCAACCTTTCGGCGATGGCGCCCGATCAGGTCTCCCAGATCGGCGCGCGACTGGCCTCAGCCGGGATAGGGCTCGCGGTGCTTCCGGCGACTGATCTCTTCCTCAATGGGCGAGGCTACGACAGATTGGTTCCGCGTGGGATTGCGCCGGCTGATCGTCTTGCCAAAGCGGGCGTCGCCGTGGCGATTGCCACCAACAATTTGCTGAATCCTTTCACGCCATTCGGGGATGCATCGCTGATCCGTATGGCCAATCTCTACGCGAACGTCGCGCAACTGACGCTGGCCGCGGATATTGCCGCCGTCTTTGCCATGGTGACATCAGGCGCTGCCCGGTTGATGTCAGCGCCCTATGGTGTGGCGGTCGGGGCGCAGGCCGATATCGTTCTGCTGGACTGTGACGGACCGTTAGCGGCCGTGCGCGAAGCCGCGCCGGTGGTTGCGGGCTGGAAACGCGGCCGCAGGAGTTTTGACAACGGCCCCCGCAAAATCTTCCGACCTTGATGCCAGGCGGACGTCCAGCGGCGGCAAAAGTCGGCGTGGCATGGCCTCTATCGTTCCTCCACAATCCGCAAATAAGCCGCCGTCATGACGTAAGGAATCGCCAGAGCGCTTCGGGCGATCCCGTAGTGAGCAATCCGACTATAAGCGCGATCAGGGCGAGGAGCTGGAGCAGGACGATGCCAACGAGCGTGGAGCGGAACGGCTCCTTGCGCGTCTTGTGTCGGATCGTTTGCTGCGCGATCATGGTTCCGATGCTGCCGCCGATCATGGCAAGGGTCAGAAGCGTCGACTCGGGAATGCGTTGTAAACCGTTTTTGGCCCTGGACTTGTCGGATGCCATAGCGGCGTACGCCAGCAAATTTACCGCTAAAACGTAGCCGATGACACCGATTGTGAGCTGCCCCGTCATGCGCCCCCTCTGTCTTCGGGTATAGCCGAAGCTCGGTAGTCCGACGCGACTGACAGCGGGTCCGATCCCCGCCCCAAATCAGCCGTTTGCCCCTTACCTTTCCTCCACAATCCGCAAATAAGCCGCCGTCACGAACAGCACGATCAGCCCGAACAATATCCGCCGTGCCCCCTCCGGCATCTGCAGGATCGTCAGCAGCGTCGTCAGCACGGTGAGGATCAGGGCGCCGATGATGGTGCCGGTGTAGCCGCCGCGGCCGCCGAAGATGGAGGTGCCGCCGATCACGGCGGCGGCGACCGAGGGCAGGACCAGGGGTTCGGCGAGCGAGAGGGACGGGGCCTTGATCAGGCCGATATAGAGCAGGCCGGTGATGCCGGCGAGCATGCTTGATGTGACGTAGAGCGCGGTGATGACCTGCCAGTATTGCACGCCGGCGAGGCGGGTGGCGCGTTCATTGTCGCCGACGGCGTAGAGCAGGCGGCCGAAGCCGGTGCGGGCCAGCGTGAAGACGATGAGGGCCGCCAGCGGCAGGAACAGCAGCAGGGCGTTGGGGAAGCCCCAGGTGACGCCGGTGCCGAGCCAGGCGAGGAAGTCGGGGATTTTCGCGCCCGACGCGATCACCGTGCGCTGGTAGACTTGCAGGCAGCCGGTGCCGATCAGGCTGGTGCCCAGCGTCATGATCAGCGGGTGGACGCGGAAGACGCCGACGCCGATGCCGTTGACGAGGCCGATCAGCACCGCCGGCATCATCGCCAAGAGGAAAGCCACCGCCGGGTCCTGGCTGACGATCTGCGTCGCCATGATGAAGGCGCTCATCGTCGCCACCGTGCCGACCGAGAGGTCGATGCCGCCGGTCAGCATGGTCATGGTCTGGCAGCCGGCGAGGATCGCCAGCGGAATGGCGAATTTGATGGTGTTGCCGATCCAGCGCTCGTTGACGATGCCGGGGCGCAGGATCTGCAGGATCACCACCAGGATGACGAGCAGGATGATCAGCGGGACGAGCGGGCGGTCGGCCATGAAGCGCTTTACGCGGCGGCCGAGGGGGACGGGGGTGATCGCGGTGGTGCTCATGGGGTGGGTCCGGTTCGCGATGGGGTGGGGGCAGAGAGATCGCATCGGCGCAAAGTCCCCCTCACCCGGATTGCCAACCGAATTGCGAAGGGCAATTCGGGGCAATGCGACCTCTCCCCGAGGGGAGAGGAGGACGCCGGCGTCGATGCCCGCCTCTTCTCCCCCACGGGGAGAAGGTGGACGCGAAGCGGCCGGATGAGGGGGCCTCTCCCACGCGATCGCCTCGCAAAGGGCACCATCACCCCACCCATCATTGCCGCCCCCGCATCGTAATGAACGCGCCGAACATCACCACCGCCACCATGATCAATCCTTCGATGATGGCGGTGACGTTGGGGTCGATGGCGAGCAGCGTCAGGTCCGTGCGCACCAGGCGCAGCACGAAGACGGCGACGATGGGGCCGAGGAGGCCGCCCTTGCCGCCGCCGAGCGCGACGCCGCCCAGCACCACGGCGGCGACGCTGGCCAAGAGATAGGGGCCGGGGATGGGGGCGCCGATGCCGGTGCTCATGGTCAGCGCCAGCCCGCCAAAGGCGGCGAACAGGCCAGACAGCGCATAGGCGATGATGCGGGTGCGCTTGACCGGCACGCCTGAGCGGAACGCCGCCAGTTCGCTCGAGCCGATGGCGTAGATGGAGAGGCCAAGGCGTGAGCGCCGGAGCGGTATCCAGATGACGCAAAGGCAGACGACCAACACCAGCAGCGCCTTCGGCAGCCAGGCGTCGATGGCGTCGGGCAGGCCGGGGATCGGCACGGTGCCGGAGATCAGCGCCTTCAGCCATTCGGCGGCGGCACCGCCCGGCGCATCGAGCACCAGCAGGGCGGCGCCCTGCAGCACGAACAGCATGGCCAGCGTGACGACGATGTCGGGCACGCGGGTGACGACGATCAGCAGGCCATTGAGCGCGCCAAGGGCAAAACCCATGGCGAGCACGACGGGCACGACGAACAGCGCGTATTCCTCGCTGGCGCCCGCCATCATCGAGGCGGCGGTGACGCTGGTCAGCGCCATCATGGCGGCGACCGACAGGTCGATGCCGCCGGCGATGACCACCACAGTTTGGGCTGCGACGGCGAAGGCATAGGGCAGCACGGCGCGGGCGAGCGAGCCGAAATCATTGCTGCCATAGCTGGGCTGGATGATCATGGTCGCGATGAACAGGACGACGAAAAGAGCAAACAGGCCGACGACCCAACCCTGGCGGCGCAGGAAATGGTTCATGGGGTCGGCTCCGGCGCATCGGAGGCGTTGACGGTGGGGGCGGCCAGAATCCCGATATCGGCCTTGGCGCCACGCGGCAGGCCGTAGGCGGCGCGCATCAGCGCCGGCTCGTCGGCTTCCTCGACCGGAAAAATGTCGACCAGGCGGCCGCCGAAGATGACGATGACGCGGTCGCAGACGCGCTGCACCTCTTCCAGTTCCGAGGTGTAGAACAGCACCGACTTGCCGTGGCCGGCGAGCTCACGCAGCAGACGATAGATCTCCTGCTTGGTGCCGACATCGATGCCGCGCGTCGGGTCGAAGCACAGGATGGTGCGGGCGTCGGCCGCGATCCAGCGGGCGATGGTCACCTTCTGCTGGTTGCCGCCGGACAGGCGCTGCACCTCGCCTTGCGCGCGGGTGTCGATCTGCAGCCGCTCGATGGCGCTGAGCACTTTCGCGCGCTCGCGGCGCATGGGAATGGGCCCCCAGTTGCGCAGCGCCGCGCTGAAGGGCAGCGCGATGTTCTCGCGCACTGAGCGCTGCATGGCCAGCGCTTCCGAACGGTCGCCCGGCACGTAAGCGATGCCGGCGCGGATGGCGTCGATCGGGTGCGAAAATTTTACGCCCTGGCCGTCGACTTCGATGGTGCCGCCGGACGGGCGGATCGAGCCGGCGAGCGCCGCAAACAGCTCGTCCTGGCCCTGGCCTTCGAGCGCCACAACGCCGGCGACTTCACCATCGGCGAGATCGAAGGAGACGTCGCTGAGCTTGGTGCCGACGCGCAGATTGCGCACCGAAAGGCGCGGCTTGGCTGCGGCGGGCGCGGCCTTGTCGGCGGCGCTGCGGGCGGCGACATGCGTCTTGACGATGCGGGTGCCGAGCATCAGCTCGACGATCTTTTCTTCCACGCCCGGCACGATGTCGACGACGCCGACGGTCTCGCCGTCGCGCAGCACCGTGGCGCGGTCGCAGAGCGCCGAGATTTCGACGAAACGGTGCGAGATGAAGATCACGGCGCGGCCGGCATCGCCCTGGCGGCGCACCACTTCCAGCACCTTCTCGGCGAGGTTGGCGGGCAGGGCCGCCGTCATCTCGTCGAGCAGCAGCACGTCGGGCTCGACGGCGAGCGCGCGGGCAAGGTCGAGCACGCGCAGCACGGCCAGCGGAATGTCGCGGGCGGTGTCGCGGAGGTCGAGGTCGGGAATGCCGAGTTCACGTACCCAGGCGCGGAACGGCTCGACCGGCGTGCCGGTCAGCCGCAGATTGGACAGAACGTCGAGATCGGGGATCAGCGACGGCTCCTGGTAGACCGGCAAAAGCCCGGCGCGGCGCGCGGCGGCGGGCGAGCGGATGTCGCGGGCCTCGCCCCGGATCAGGATGCGGCCGGCATTGGCCGTAATGGCGCCGGTCAGGATCTTCACCAGCGTCGACTTGCCGGCGCCATTGGCGCCCATCAAAGCGTGGACTTCGCCGGGCAGGACGGAGAGGGACGCGTTGCGCAGCGCTGCGACCGCACCGTAGTTTTTGGCGACGCCGGAGGCGTCTAGGAGGGGGCTGGTGGTCAAATCGGGTTGTTCTCGATTTATGAGGCAGGGCTATCGCGTGTGGAGAGGCCCCCTCATCCGGCCGCTTCGCGTCCACCTTCTCCCCGTGGGGGAGAAGAGGCTGGCGCTCGTGCCGGCTCCTCTCCCCTCGGGGAGAGGTCGGATTGCCCCGAATTGCCCTTCGCAATTCGGTTGGTAATCCGGGTGAGGGGGCCTTTGCCCATATGTGACTTCCCCGCCCTTGTGAGGCAGGGATATCGGAGACTTACTCGCCCGGGCCCTTGCAGGCCACGATCTGTTCCTTCGTGTACGTCGTCCAGTCCGGGATCGAGATCGAGACCGGCCATTCGGGGCTGAGCGACGGGTCGGCGGCGGCTTTCAGCTTGGCCTTGCCTTCGTCGGTGGCGTTGTCCCAGAGCTGCGGGTCGACCAGCACGGTCTGCTGTGCCGGCTTCTTGCCGTCGAGGATCTGCAGCGCCAGCGTGACGCCCGCACCGCCGATCGAGCCGGGGTTGGTGACGGCGGCGCCGACGAGGCCCTTGACCGAGCTCAGCTGGCCGACGAAGCCGGCATTGTCGGCGCCGACCACCGGCACCAGCGGCGCCTGCGATTCCACCAGGGCGTCGACGATGACGTTGTCGATGCCTGACGTCCAGATGCCGTTGAACGGCGTTCCCGTCGACAGGAAGGAGAGGATCTGCTGCTTGGCCTGGTCCTGCTGCCAGCCGGTGAAGACTTCCTGCGCGACCTTCACATTGGGGAACTCGGCCAAAGCCTTCTTGAAGCCTTTATCGCGATCGGAGTCGGCAGAAGCGCCGGCCGCACCACGCATGTAGAACACCTCGCCCTTGCCGCCCATCTGGCCGAACAGCCATTTGGCGCCGAGATAGGCGTACTGCTCCTGGTTGTTGGAGATGATGTAGGCAGACGGTTCGGTGACCGCCTGGTCGACGGCAACGACGACGATGCCGGCCTTGGTGGCTTCTTCCAGGCCCGCCTTGATGCCGGCCGGATCGGCGGGGTTGACGACGATGGCGTCGACCTTGGCGCTGATCAGGTTGCGGATGTCCTCGAGCTGGCCGGCGGCATCGGTGTTGCGGTGGGCGATGTTGAGTTTTGCCACCTCGCCGGAGGCCAGAGCCTGCGCCTTCATGGCGCACACCATCTCCTCGCGCCAGCCATTGCCCTGGACGGTGTTGGAGATGCCGATCGTGTATTTGCCGGCGGCGGCAGAGACGCCCACCGAGGCCAGCAAGGCAGCGCCCGCAAGCAGCGGGACCACGGTCAGTATTTTCTTCATTTCAGACTTCCTCCACATTGTTTTTCAGTTTCAGTTCCAAGTCGTTGAGGCATGCCGTTCAGAAAGAGATTCAGGCGGCTCAACTCGTTGTCCTCCGCATGTCGTCGCCGACATGTTTTCCCTGGGCATGTCGTTGCCCCAAAACCGCTGGGCACTTTTGGGCGACATGCTCTTTTCCTTCATTTGATGTAGGGACGCAGCACGTCGCGGGCGAGTAGAAAACCGCGCTTCACCTGATCGTCGCTGCCTTCAAATCGCCTGTCCTCGTGTTCGATGATGACCGAGCCGTCATAGCCGGCGCGGTAGAGGCCGGAGAAGAAGCCGCTCCAGTCGACATCGCCCAGCCCCGGCATGCGCGGCACCTGCCAGCCTATCCCGGCCGAAAGGATTCCGCTGATATAAAGTCCATCATGATCAATCATCAAATCCTTGGCGTGGACATGCAGCATGTAGGGGCCGAATTCCCGGATGAAGCGGGCCTGGTCGATCATCTGCCAGACCAGATGCGAGGGATCGAAATTCATGCCGACATCGCCGCCCCAGCTTTCCAGGATACGACGCCAGACCTGCGGCGAATAGGCAATGTTGTGCCCGCCCGGCCATTCGTCATAGCTGAAGATCATCGGGCAGTTCTCGAAGGCGAGTTTTACGCCATGGTCGCGTGCGAAAGCGACGATTTCGGGCCAGACTGTCAGCGCGTCCTGCCAGTTGACGTCGACGGTTTTCGAGGCATCGCCGCCGCAGAAGGTGTTGACCACGGGCACGCCCATATTGGCGGCCAGCACGATCACCTTCTTCAGATGGCCGATGACCGCTTCGCGGTGCGCGGCATCGGGATGCAACGGGTTCGGGTAGTAGCCGAGGCCGGAAACGGTGAGGCTCTTTTCCGCCAGCGAGGCAACGATTTCTTGTGCCTGCGCGGGAGAGGTGGAAACAGCGTCGATGTGGCTGGTGCCGGCGTAGCGGCGGGTCGCGCCAGACGTTTTCGGCCAGCAGGCGATTTCCAGCGCCTCGAAGCCGGCAGAGCTGGCCCAGTTGGCAACCTCGCCAAGCGGCGTCTCCGCGAATGGCGCGGTGAGCAGTCCAAGTTTCATCATGCCTCCCCTGGCCGTGTCTTCACGGCCGATGTTCATAATGCCGATTGTTTGGATCGTTTCAACCTTGCGATCTCATCTTGTTCGAGACTGTGCCGGATAGCCGCCATCGGATCGTCCGAAAGCAGCTCATCCAGCGCCGATGTGACGGCCGCACGAAATGCAGGGTTCGCGGCAAGGCCGGGATCGAAAATCGTGTCGATGGCCAGTATGGCGGAGGTCAATGCCGGCGCATCGCGGCCTGTTGTGTAGGCGATTTCGGCGACCTTATCGGCATAGGGGTCCGACACCGGCCAGCGTTTGCCGAACCGTGCCGAGGCCTGGATGAGGTAGGCCATCCAGCCGGCGACGGGCACCGACAGCAGGCCGATGCTCTGGCCCTGGCTCAAGCGGTCGCGGATCGGGTTGAGCAGGCGCTGGACGATTTTCTGCGAGCCATCGGTGGCGATCTGGTGGTTGCGGTGGCGGATCGCCGTGTTCTTCAGCCGGCCGAGGCTCTGCTCGACATAGGCGAGAGGCAGGACACCGGGGACCGGCATCAATGTCGGCAGCGTTTCCTCGACCAGCATGCGCCTGATGAAGGCCGACAACAGCGGGTCGGCGATGGCATCCGACGTGTGCTGCAGCCCAGCCAGCACGCCGAGCGTGGCAAGCGTCGTCTGCGCGCCATTCAGCACCCGCATCTTGAGGTGCTCGAACGGCGTGACATCGTCGACGAAGGTCGCGCCGACCAGATCCCAGCGCGGCATGCGGCCGGCGAATTTTTGTTCGATCACCCATTGCCGGAACGGTTCGCAGACGGCGACGGCGGCATCGCGGTAGCCGAACCATTGTTCGACGCTGTCGAGGTCATCCTGCGTCACCGCCGGTGCGATGCGGTCGACCATGGCGGAGGGAAAGGCGGCGTTGGCTGATATCCAGTCGGCGAGACCATTGCCGCGCCGTTCGGCAAAGGCTCGCACGACATTTTCCAGGATGACGCCGTTGGTCGGGATGTTGTCGCAGGAGAGCAGCGTCATCGACCGGCCATGCGTGGCGCGGCGGAGCTCCAGCGCCCGCGCGAGGATGCCGGGCACGCTGCGCGGTGCCCCGGGATTGGCGAGGTCGTGGACGATATCGGGATGGTCGAGATCGAGCGCGCCGCTCGACGGGATATGGCAGTAGCCCTTTTCGGTCACCGTCATCGTCACCAGTTCGATGTCGGGTGAAGACAGCACGTCGAGTGCCGGCGCGGCGCTGTCCTGGCTGTCGACCACGCGGACAATGCTGCCGATGACGCGGGCTTCGATGTGGCTGTTTTCGCGGATCAGCCTTGTGTAGAGCCCGCTTTGCCGGCCGAGCGTATCGGCGAGGGTGGGCGGGCGGATGTTGATGCCGACAACGCCCCAGCGGTCGAACTGGAGTGACAGCAAATCGTCGGTGTATTCAGCCTGGTGGCTGCGATGGAACGCGCCGACACCGAGCTGCGCCATGCTGGGGGCGAGGGTTTTCCGGTCATAGGCTGGTGTCTGGACCGATGCAGGCAAGCGGTCGAGCAGCGCCGGGCCAAGTGTTTCGGGCGAATTCACCGGTTTGCCCCGATCACCGACTGCTCCTGGTCGATCACGGCGCCGGTCATCGGGCCGGCCGCGTCGGAGAGCAGGAAGACGGCGAGGTTGGCGATATCGTTCGGCGTCAGCAGCCTGCCGAAAGGCTGCGCGGCGTTGGCGGCGTCGAGCCAGCCGGGGCCATGGCCGAGTGTTTCGGCCTGCATCACGCGTTCGGCCGGCGTGTCGGTCCAGCCGACATTAATGCCGTTGACGCGGATGCGGTCGAAGCGGTGGGCGTTGGCGGCGTTCTTGGTCAGTGTCGCCAGCGCGCCCTTGGTGGCGGAATAGACGGCAAGTTCGGGCGAGCCGCAATGGGCGTTGATCGACAGGATGTTGACGATGGCGCCGCCCAGGCCGCGCTTCTTCATGTCGGCGATGGCAGCCTGCATCAGGAAGAACGGCGCACGCGCATTGACGGCGAACAGCGCCGCCCAGACGTCGAGGCTGGCATCGAGGAAGGAGGCGCGGTCGGTCAGGCCGGCGGCGTTGACGAGGCCGTCGATACGGCCGAAGCGCTCGATGCAGGCCTGCGCCAGAAGGGCAGGGGTTTGCGGGTCTCCAAGGTCGGCGGCGACGAAGAGGGTCGGCGTGCCGATGGCTGACAGTTCCGCCGCCACGGCGTCGCCGCGTTTGCCATCGCGTCCGGTGATCAGCAGTCCGCCGGCGCCGGCATGCGCCAGCGTCTCGGCGATGGCGCGGCCGATGCCTTGCGTCGCGCCGGTGACCAGCACGATTTTGCCTTGGAGATGAAGCTCCATTCCTCCTCCCGGAACAAAGTTTCTATTTTTCAAAATATGGAACGGCAATTCCCGATAGTCAATTGTGCCAGCATCACCTTATGTGCCGCGCCGTGCTGCGACGCCTTGGACCAGCGCCATGCCGACCGCCAGCGAGGCGGCCAGCGAGCGGAAGCCGGCAAAGTCGGATTCCACCACTTCCAGCCAGCTGTCCGACAGCCGTATCAGCGGGCTGAAAGTGCTGTCGGTGATGGTGACGATGCCGGCCTTGCGCTCATGCGCCACCGCAACGAGGTCGGGCGTGATCGAATTGTAGGGGCTGAAGGAGACGGCCAGCACCGCGTCGCGCGCGCCGATGCAGCCGACCTGGTCGAGTGCCGACGAGCCGACATTGTCGACCAGGACATTGCGCACGCCCTGCTGCGACAAGGTCAGCGACAGATAGGCGGTGACCGGGAAGGCGCGCTTGGAGCCGATGACATAGATCAGGTCGGCAGCGGCCAGCAGAGCCACCATCTTCTCGAAACTGTCGACGTCGAAGCCGGCCTCGATGCGGCCGAGCGAGGCCTGCGAGGCGCCGACCATGCCATGCAGGAAATGCAGATTTGCGTTGGGTTCGGCTTCGGTCCGTTCTTGGCCACGTCCTTCCGGCCACGAGCCCTTGACGTGCTCCTTGAACAGGCCCTGGAAATCGGAAAAGCCGGAATAGCCGAAGATCTGGGCAAAGCGCACCAGCGTCGAGGGCTGCACGCCGGCCTGCGCCGCCACCTGGGCGATGGTGCCGAGCGCAACATCGCTCGGATGCTGCCACATGAAGATCGCCACCTGGCGCAGCCGCTTGGGGAAATGCACCGTGCCGGACGACAGCACCGCGCGCAACTCCTCATAGGTCTGCGGCTGGATATAGCCCAACGCGGCAAGAGAGCGCCCACGCTTGCGCGTTGCCGCCTCGTCGGCACTGGATCGTCCGGATGATTTGCTCGCCCCACTCATGATCTCAGGCTAGCGTGGCACGATCGTATTACAATATGGAAATTGGAAATTGTGTTCGAAAGTGGTAGCCGAACTTGACGGTTGGCGCGTCGCCAATGATCTGCTCGGAGGAGAAACCATGGTCTATGCAACATCGGACGGATCGGCGGGCAAGCGCCTGCGGGTCGGCATGGTCGGCGGCGGACGCAATGCCTTTATCGGCGCGGTGCATCGGCTCGCCATGCGCCTTGACGACCAGATCGTGCTGGTCGCCGGCGCGCTGTCCTCCGACCCGGATAATGCCGCCGTCTCGGCCGCCGAGATCGGCATCGCGCCCGAGCGCAGCTATGCCGACTACCATGCGATGGCACTGGCCGAGGCCGCGCGACCTGATGGCATCGAGGCGGTCGTCATCGTCACGCCCAACCATCTGCACGCGCCGATCGCCACCGCCTTCCTCGAAGCCGGCATCGATGTCATCTGCGACAAGCCATTGTCGACGACGCTGGCAGACGCCGAGGCGCTGGTGGCGCTGGCACGAGCCAAAAAACGCCGCTTCGTCGTGACGCTCAACAACACCGGCTACGCCATGGTCCGCCAGGCGCGCGAAATGGTGGCGGCGGGCGAACTCGGGCGGATCGTGTCGGTGCATGGCGCCTATATCCAGGACTGGCTGACCAAACCGATTGACGCCGAGGGTCAGAAGCAGGCGGAGTGGCGCACCGATCCGGCCAGGGCAGGGCAGTCGGCGGTGCTGGCCGATATCGGCGTGCATGCCTTCAATCTGGCCAGCTACATCGCGGGTTGTGAGGCCGAGGCGGTGTCGGCCGACCTGTTCACCGCCGTGCCCGGGCGCCGGCTCGACGACAATGCGCATGTGATGGTGCGCTGGACGGGTGGCGCGCGCGGCACGATCCTGGCAAGCCAGACCTCGCCCGGCCACTACAATGATCTGTCCGTGCGCATCTATGGCGACAAGGCCGGCCTCGAATGGTCGGGCGGCCGGCCGGAGGAACTGCGCTTCTCCCGATATGGCGAGGAAACCCGCACGCTGGTGCGCGGCGGCCATGGCTCGACGGCAGAAAGCCAGCGCGTGTCACGCATGCCGGCTGCGCACCCGGAAGGCTATATCGAAGCCTTCGCCAATTTCTACCGTGATGCCGCCGACATTATTCGCGCGCATCGCTCTGGCGGGGTGGTGGATGCGGCGCGCGCGGCGCAGGTGCCGGATGTGGTGGATGGTGCGCGGGGTGTGAAGTTTGTCGCGGCGGCGGTGGAGTCGAATGCGGCTGGTGGGGCTTGGACGGCGGCCAGGTTTGGGTGAGGGCGGGGCGATGAGCTGCCGGCAGGGGCAATTCATCCACGGCGCTCGCCCCTCTCCGTCTCGGCTTCGCCGAGCCACCTCTCCCCCGCTCTCGCGGGGGCGAGGAACCCAAGCCTTTTGGAGTCGCAGCCTTAGAGATTAGCCGTTTCCTCGCCCCCATGAAATGGGGGAGAGGTGGCTCGGCGAAGCCGAGACGGAGCGGGGGTGGCGCTGTCCTGTGGGATTATCCGCCCGCGTCGGACTAAAGCAGCCGAAGCCTTTGATCGATCAACTGAAACAACCGCTCATCGTTGACCTCGGTGATGACGTGGATCAGCTGGCCTTCGCCGCCGCCGTTTTCGACCGCCCGCGTGCGGCCATAGAAGCCTGATTGATCGCATTCGACCTCGATCACTGCGTCAACACCCTTGAACAAGGTCGGGTCGATCAGGAACGCCGTGACGCAGGGGTCGTGCAGGCTGGCGTCGCCGCTGCCGTAATAGCGCATCATGGCGATGGCCGTCTGCATGATCGGGCTGGCGTCGCGCTCGAGCTGGTCGAACCGCGCCTTGGTCAGTGTCGCGTGGCGGGTTACGTCGAGGCCGAACATGGTCATCGGGATGCCGGATGACAGTACCACTTGCGCGGCATGCGGATCGATCCAGATGTTGAACTCGGCATCGGTCGCGGTGTTGCCGGGGCTGAAGGCAGCACCGCCCATGAAGACGATGGCCTTGATCTTGGTCGTTATGGACGGCTCCTTGATCAGCGCCAGCGCGATGTTGGTCATCGGCCCGATCGGGCAGAGCGTGATCTGCCCGGGCTCGCGCAGGATGGTGTCGATGATGAAATCGACGGCATGCTGGCCCTGGACCTGATGCGTGGCATCGGGCACGCCGAGGTCGCCAAGGCCGTCGGTGCCGTGCACCGAGGCGCCGCGCTGCACGCGCGGCAGGATGATCGGCCTGCTGCAGCCGGCGTAGACCGGAATGTCCTGGCGGCCGGCCATGGCGGTGATGCGCAGCGCGTTGCGGGTCGTCAAGGGCAGCGAGACATTGCCGATAACCGTCGTGATGCCGACGATTTCGATCTCGTCGGGCGAGGCAAACGCCAGAAGAAGCGCGATGGCGTCGTCGACGCCGGGGTCGCAATCGAGGATAATCCTGCTCTTGGCCATGCCTGAAAGTCCATTCTTTCTGTACTGGAAAAACGGGCCACCCCGGTCGGGGATGGCCCTTGTCATAAGCAGCGAAGCTGCGCCTAATTCAGCAGTTCGTTGGTGTAGTATTTCGAAGCGGGAAGGACTTCCTTGATCTGGTCGGTGTCCTTCAGCGCCTGGGCGATCGGCAGCCAGTTCTTGTCTTCCTGCATCATGTAGCCGGTGTCGCCCTTCATCAGCGCGGCGGTCAGCTTCCAGCCGGAGAGGTTGTAGGCAAGGCTGCCGCCTTCCGGATAAGCCTTGGTGAACATTTCGGCGGCTTCGTCGGGATGGTCGGCGGCCCATTCGGTCGCCTTGATTGTGGCGCGCATCCACTTCTTGGCGATGTCGCCGTGTTCGGCGAGATAGGCGGTGGAGGCAGTGTAGGTCCAGACCGGCACGTCGGGCGCGCCGGCCGCGGCACCGATCAGGCTGGTCGGGTCCTTCTTCAAGGTCTCCTGCACCTGCGGCACTAGATAGTTTTCCGTGTTGGTGGCGATGTCGATCTTGCCAGCGAGCAGCAGATTGGTGTCGGAATCCTGCGCGATGATCAGCTTGACGTCGTCCTCTGTCAGCTTGGCTGCCTTGAGCACGAAGGGCATCATCGCCTTGGTCCAGGAGTCGGTGTAGATGGCGATCGACTTGCCCTTGAGGTTGTCGAGCGAAAGCGGTTCGCCGGGACGGCCAAACAGGCCCCAATTGTTGCTCTTGGTGTAGAGGCCGATCGAGGTGATCGGGATGCCCTGCGAGGCGCCGAAGACGACGTCGGTGGTGGCCTCGAAGCCGATCTCGGCCTGGCCGACGGCGAGCAGCCGCGCCGTGGTCTGCGAGTCCGGCGGGAAGATGACGTCGACCTTGATGCCTTCGGCTTCATAAAAACCTTTTTGCTGGCCGACCAGCGTCGGGATCAGTTCGAAGTCGGCGCTCGCCCAGTCATAGACGAAGCGGACGGTGGTGAGGTCAGCGGCGCTGGCCGGAGCCGCGGCTAGGGCGGTTCCGAGGGCGAGCAGGCCCGCAGTTGCCGAGATCATCCTGGTGTAAGCACTGTGCATTGCATTCCCCTTTTTTGGTTGTTGTCGACTGGTTGAAAATTGGTGGGATTTCAGGCGGCGGCGCTGGCCTGCGCAGGTTTCCACTGCGCCCAAGCGGGTGCGGTGGAGCGCGAGCGCCAGGGTGTCATCAGCACTTCGAGCCCGAAGACGAGCAGGAATGAGCCGACGCCGATGACGGTGAGAAGCAGCATGGCGGCGTAGACGCCGGCGGTGTTCATCTGTGCGTTGGCGGTGAGCAGGTAGGTGCCGAGGCCCTGCTTCGACGACGCCGTCCATTCGCCGATGACGGCGCCGGTCACGGCATAGGTGGCGCCGATCTTGAGACCGGAAAACAACGGGCCGATGCAGGCCGGCAGTTTGACGATGGCGAAGGTGCGCAGGCCGCTGCCGCCCATCAGGCGCGCCAGGTTCAGCATGTCGCGGTCGACCGAAGCCAGGCCGTCGAGCACGTTGACGACGACCGGGAAGAACACGATCCAGGCAACGATGATCAGCTTGGGCATCAGGCCGAAGCCGAAGATGATGACCAAAGGGGCGGCGATGGCAACGATCGGCACCGCCTGCGAAATGATCAGGGCCGGCATGACCAGGCGTTGCACGACGCGGATCTGCCCCATGGCGAGCGCAAGCACGAAGCCGATGGCGGCGCCGATGACATAGCCGATCGCGGTTTCGTAGAGCGTCTGGCCGGTCAGGACCGACAGCCGCGGCCAGTTGTCGAACAGCGTCGAGAACGCCTGAGCCGGCGGCGGGATGACATAGGGCGGCAGGCCGGTGACCCAGACCAGCAACTGCCAGGCGACCAGGATCAGCGCCATGGCCACGACCCAGATCAGGAAAGGTCCTGCCGCTGCTCCAAACCGTGTGTTCATTGTTTCGCTCCTGATCTGAGCCAGAGGACTTCCAGAGGTCAGTGCCCGATTGGTGGCCAATCGGTCAGTGGTAGAGATGCTGCATGATCTGCCGCTTCAGGCCGACGAAGGTGTCGGTCGTCAGCACTTCCAGCGGCCGGGGCCTGGGCAGATCGACTTTGAGGATCTCGGCGATGCGGCCGGGGCGCGGCGTCATCACCACGATGCGGTCGGCGAGATAGATCGCCTCGTCGACATCATGGGTGACGAACAGGATGGTGCGCTTGAGGTCGCGCCAGAGCTGCAGCAGCCATTGCTGCATGCCAAGGCGGGTCTGCGCGTCGAGCGCGCCGAACGGCTCGTCGAGCAGCATCACCTGGCGGCCGGCGACGATGGTGCGCATCATGGCGACGCGCTGGCGCATGCCGCCCGACAGCGCGTGCGGATAGTGGTTGAGGAAGTCGGCAAGACCGTAGCGGCTGGCAAGCTCGGCTGCCTCGGCGCGGTCCCGCGCGGTGGCGCCTCGCGTCAGCGACGCGGCCAGCGTGATGTTGCCGAGCACGGTTCGCCACGGCAGCATCAAATCCTTCTGCAGCATGTAGCCGACCTGGCCCGGCCGGTTGGAGACATCCTGGCCGTCGAGCACGATCTTGCCGGACGTCGCCTTGAGCAGGCCCGAGACGACATTGAACAGCGTGCTCTTGCCGCAGCCGGAGGCGCCGAGGATGCAGACGAATTCCCCATCGGCAATGTCGAGGCTGACATCGCTGAGCGCAACGACGGACCCGAAACGGACGTTGAGGTTCTCGATCGACAGTTTGGTCGGAGCGGATTGCTGCGATCCGGCAGTGCTGCGTGACTCCAGCGTTTCCGGCATTCAGCAATCCTCGCGAAGCAGGCAGGCTCGAAAACGCATAGGTCCTCCATCCGGCGTCACTCAGGTCTGCACCGAGCAGACTTGCTCATCGCCAGAAAACAGCGTTTAACTAACGAAGGTAAACGTTTACCTAGATGGTTTCCGGCCTGTTGTCAAATCGACGGCAAAGGCTGTGGATGACGCGACCTGTTTGTCGGGGCAGCGATCCGTGCTAGTCGCGTGGCGATGGTCGATGGCGGCTGGAGACAGGCCATTGTTCGTCGAGTGGCGAGGGAATGTGGCAACAACGATCAAAGATATTGCCCGGCGGGCTGGCGTGACGGCGGCAACCGTTTCAAAGGTCCTCAACCGGAAGGACCAGTCCATCGGCGAGCAGACCCGCGAAAAGATCTGGTCACTGGTCAAGGAGCTCAACTACACGCCGAACTCGATTGCCCGCTCGCTGATCACGCGCAGCTCGCGCGTCATCGGCGTCATCGTGCCCGATATTCTCAACGCCTATTTCACCGAACTGGTGCGTGCCTGCGACCAGGCCGCGCGCGAGCGCGGCTATTCGACGATCCTGTGCAATTCAGACTCCGATCCTGAAAAGGAGGCGGCACATCTGACCTTCCTCGCCAGCCACGGCGTCGATGGTATCGTGCTGGCCGCAAGCGATCTCATTCCGGAAGCCGGCCTTCTGGAGCGGCTCAGGATTCCGGTGGTCTCGATGGACCGGGAAATTCCCGACCTCGATTGCCTCGCCGCGCGCATCGATACGGATTACGAGCAGGGCGCTTTCCTGTCGGCGCGCCATCTGATCGAGGCGGGACACACGCGCATAGCCTTTGTCAGCGGCAATCCCCTGGCCTCGAACACCCAAATCAGGCGGGCAGGATTCGAGCGGGCGCACCGCGAGGCCGGGCTGCCGATCGATCCCGATCTGATCGAGTGCGGCGCCTTCAACCATCGGTTTGGACTGGTGGCCACGCGCACGCTGCTCGACCGCACACACTTCTCGGCGATGTGCTGCATGAGCGACATGCTGGCGATGGGAGCGACGGTCGCGTTGCGAGAACGGGGCTTGAGCGTTCCCGAAGACTGTGCCGTGATGGGTTTTGACAACATCTACATCGCGCCGCTGCTGGTGCGGCCGCTGTCGACGATCGAACGGCGCATTTCCGAAGCCGGCGCTCTGGCGATCGGCGCGTTGATCGATTTTCTCGACGACCGCACGCATCCGCGCCGGATGGTGCTGATGGAGCCGACGGTGATTTTGCGCGAGACAGCGTAATCAGGTTGACCGGCTGCTCGTGTCGGCCATCAATGCTGCGATTTGATTTTTTGCCATTCCTGAGTGCGTTCACGACGGGCCTCCCAGAAAAGAAAATTATCGAAGACAAAGCTGTCTTCCTCCGGGAAGTTCTGTCTGATCTCTTGAATTTTCCCGCCGTCGCGCAGGCGGCGAACGATATCCAGCCCCCGGGTCGCACGCCTTAGGCTGGACTCGTTGAGGAAGTCATTGCTGAGGGGATTGCGGAATTTGGGTTCGAAGCCGCCTGCACCGGACTCAACCAGCCGGGAAAACGGTTCGAATGTTTCGGCGGATGTCTGGATTGCCCACCGCATGGTCGTCACTCGGACGTACAGATCGAGGTCCAGAAGACATTTCGCCAGGGCGTCGGCAATCGTGTCGTCGTAGCATCCGGAACTTCTCACGTAGTCGACGAAAGCGCGCCGACAGTTGGAAAGCACGTCATCGGCCAGCTCTATCGCCGGACCCTTCAATCCGTCTATCCCGCCCACTTCGCCGAGGTAGTAGGCGCCAAGAAGCCGCTCACCGGATTTTTCAGATCGCAGCAGGTCGACGAGAAACTCCAGATCGGATCCTCGTCTCCATCTCTCGATGAGCTCTTCCCCGAGTCTGTAGTTCAATTCGGCATCGTCGCTGCCGTGGTTCACCTGTTGCATCTCGTGTTTCACCTGTTGCATCAGGATGGCGGTCGGTTCGTTCGATACGTCTCTCTCCATTTTGTTGGTCACCCTCGTTTTACCGGCATTCACCCGGCATCCAATTGCTTCAGCAAATCCAACAGCATCGGGCGCTGCCCAACAAGGATCTTGGCCTCGGCCTCGGGCAGGCTGAACCAGCCGGCCCTGTCGATCTCAGGAAACTCTTTCATCGATCCCGACCGCGGTGGCCATTCCATCATAAAACTGTTGCTCTTGATGGCGGCGACGTCGATCTCGGCCCGTGTCTCGACGGACCAGGCGATGACGATCTTGCCGCCCGGCTGCTTGTAGTCGCCAAGGCGTGCGAAGGGGCCGTCGACCGTGATGCCGAGTTCTTCCCCGGTCTCGCGCTGTGCTGCCGCCAGTTCGTCCTCGTTCTCATCGACGAGGCCTTTCGGGATCGACCAGGCGCCATCGTCCTTCTTCGCCCAGAATGGGCCGCCGGGATGAACCAGCAGCACTCTGAGTTCGCCGTCTTTTCGACGATAAATCAGCAAGCCCGCACTGCGTTTTGCCATGATTGCATGTCCGTTTGTGGCGCTGGTGCGAAGTCGGCCGATTCTGTAGGGATCATGGGCGCCGAATTTGCATCGGGAAATTGCGACGCTATGCTGCATTGCACCTCACCCGCGAGTTGGGCAATCTGATAGCATTGTTTCTGGGGCGGCGTCGAAAATCAGATGGGGCGTCCGGAATGCAACTGGGTCTGATCGGTTACTACAGCGATTTCGTGGTCTATCCCTTGGTGATCGCCCTTTTGGGGTTGGCCGGGCTGATCGAGGCCGGGGAAGAGGGCGCGCCAGAGTGGATCGGCATGGTGCTGATCTGTCTCGGCGTGTGGACATTGATCGAATACGTCCTGCATCGCTTCGTCCTGCATCACGTTCCCTACATCAAGGATTTGCACGACCGTCATCATGTCGAGGAGCGCAGTCCGGTCGGCACGCCGACCTGGCTCAGTCTCGGCGTGCATGCGCTGATCGCACTCCCCATCTGGCTGATATCGGATTTTGCGACCGCCAGCGCGGTCGGCTGCGGGCTGATGCTG
The DNA here is from genome assembly GCF_056402995.1 of Mesorhizobium sp. P3_A8. Classification (NCBI taxonomy): domain Bacteria; kingdom Pseudomonadati; phylum Pseudomonadota; class Alphaproteobacteria; order Hyphomicrobiales; family Phyllobacteriaceae; genus Mesorhizobium; species Mesorhizobium sp. P3_A8. The sequence goes on from NZ_JBFUGI010000015.1 coordinate 178,080, forward strand.
GGCTATCTCTGGTACATCAGTGTTCACCACATGATCCACCACTGGCATCCCGCCCATCCCAGCTATCTCTACACGCTCAAGCGCCGCCACGCGGTGCACCACCATTTGGACGACAACGCCAATTTCGGCGTGACGTCGCTGTTGTGGGACCGGGTTTTCGGCACCGCGCGGCTTTGAGAGGCAGTAGGGCAGTAGGGCAGTAGGGCAGTAGGGCAGTAGGGCAGTAGGGCAGTAGGGCAGTAGGACGGCCGTTCAGCGTCGCTTGCCACGGCCGGCGGGTGACTTGCTACCACGCGGGCCGCTCTGCACCGGCGTGTTGTGCTGGTTTTCTTCGGACAGTTTGCGCCAGCGGGCCAGGCGCTCCGGATCGAGCGTGCCGGCCTTGATGGCAGCCTGCACAGCGCAGCCCGGTTCGTGCACATGGGTGCAGTCGCGGAACTTGCACAGCGGTGCCAACTCGGTGATCTCGGCAAACAGCGTGTCGATGCCGTAGCCGACGTCGCTGACCTGCAGCGTGCGCATACCCGGCGTGTCGATCACCCAGCCGCCGCCGGCAATGGCATGCAGCGACCGCGCCGTGGTGGTGTGGCGTCCCTTGGCGTCGTGTTCGCGGATGGCACCGGTCTGCTGCGGCGATTGCTGCGCCGAGCCGGCCAGCGTGTTGACCAGTGTCGATTTGCCGACACCGGAGGAGCCGATCAGCGCCACCGTCTGCCCAATGCCGCACCAGGCGGCGAGTGCTGCCGCGGCATCCGATGTGCGCGGGTTCAGCGTCACCACGGCCAGGCCGCGCTGCAGTGCGGCGGCTTGGCTTTGGTAGGACTCGGCGTCTTCTGCCGTGTCGGCCTTGGTCAGCAGGATGACGGGTGTCGTTCCGGCCTCGTTGGCCAGCGCCAGATAGCGCTCGAGCCGGGCGATGTTGAAGTCGGCATTGCAGGAGGTGACGATGAACAGCGTGTCGACATTGGCCGCGGCCAGCTGCGGCACCCGGCCACCCTGGGTGCGGCGCTCCAGCACCGTCTTGCGGGTCAGGCGACGCTTCACAAGCTGATCATGCGGCTCGACCAGCACCCAGTCGCCGACGGCGTAGTCGCCGGTGGTGGCCTGTGGCGGCAGCGTCAGGTCGGTTTGTCCCGTCTGGGACAGGCCGCTCAGCCGATCTCGATGGACCATGGCGATGCGCGTTGGGATGAGGCTTGCCTCGTCCGGTTCAAGCTGATCGGCAAAGAAATCCGACCAGCCAAGGCTGGCAAGGGATAGTGACGGGGCGGGGGAAGAGGCCGTCAAGGCTTCGACCAAGGGTACGGCGTCGCAGGCATCGGACAGTATCCCCGGCAAGATGGGAGAGGCGCGGGACCTCTCGGGATGGGCAATCCGCCCAAGCCGCTGTATGGGCGGCATGGCGGGATTTGGCAAGCATTTGCGGCTGCGTGCTCCGAATGGGGTTTTGATTGGGGGCTTCTTCCGACCGCCGGGTCGTTCCTTCAGTCGTGGTGGCGCGACCGTGTCTGCGACGGCAATTCGCCGAAGGTGGTTTTATAGGCTCCGGCGAAGCGGCTGAGATGCCAGATGCCGTAGCGGGCGGCAATGTCGCCGATCGGCTCGCTGGTATCAGCCAATTCCCTGCGCACCGCGTTCAGCCGACACATGGCGAGATAGGTTCGCGGACCGATGCCCACAGTCTCGTGGAACGCGTATTCGAGGGTGCGGCGCGAGACATTCAGCGTGGCTGGCATGCGGGCTATCGCGGCCGGGCGGGCCAGATCGGTTTCGATGATGTCGCGCGCGGCCTGAAAGATGGCTTGCCGCTCGCCGGCTTTCGCCAGGCCCGGCAAACCCTTGCCTTTGCCCGCTGAAAGCAAGGCGGAGATCATGGTCTCGGCGATCACGGCCGCCATGGCTTCGCCATCGCCGTTGGAAGAGCCAGCCTTCCGCGCCAGTGCACGGGTGATCTTCGTCAGCCTTGCTGGCAGGCCAGGCGCCCAAAGCAGCCCTGGCGCGCCAAGAGCGGCATCGCGGCGTTCGCCGGCAAGCGATCGGCCGATCAGGCCGGCGGGCGCGGTCAGCAGGCAGATATGGGTGCCGGCCGGCATCCATATATCGATCTCCGACCCCTGCGGCAGGAACAATATATGGTCATGGTCGAGCGGCGCGCCGCCGAGTTTCGACGGCTCGTTGCCGTCGATGGTAAAGGCAATCCCGGTTTCGCCGAGCGGCACCGACCCCCGCGACTCGATGGTCTGGCTGGTGCGCTCGATGTATATGCCGCAGCACGGCGCCAGATCGATGGTGACGAAACGTCCCCTGAACCGGCCCCGGCTGAACTGGCGGTAGGCCTGATCGAAACCCTTCAATTCGGCAGCCTGGGCGTCGATGTCCTCGAACAGCCGGGTCCGGATGAAGGAATTTTTGGCCACCTCCGCCAACGCCATGCGGACGTTTCCTTTGCGCAAAACGGATAACGATCCTCGGCGCTGCCGCGCTAGCCTGTCAAGCGGTTGGACAACCGCGACGCAATTTCAAAAACAGGCGGCCGGGCGAGGGTGGCCGAAACCCGCCAATGGAGAGATCGATGAAATTCCTGATGCGCGCCCGTCTGGCGCTGGTGCTGCTCATGCTGTGGCCCGCTTCCTCGCAGGCCCTGGACAAATGGCAGGAATTGCCGGAGCCGGCACCGATGCCCGCCGCCGTCACGAGCGGCAAGGCGCCGGTCAACGGCATCCTGATGTACTACGCCGTCTATGGCACGTCGGGCTCGCCAATCCTGATGATCCATGGCGGCCTCGGCTATGCCGATGTGTTCTCCTCGCAAGTGGCTGACCTGATGAAGGATCACGTCGTCATCGTTGCCGACAGCCGGGGCCATCGCCGCTCGACGCGCACGGCCGATCCCTACAGCTATGAATTGATGGCGTCCGACTACCTGGCCCTGCTCGACTATCTCAAGGTCGACAAGGTCAATCTCGTCGGCTGGAGCGATGGCGGCATCATCGGCCTGATCATCGCCATCAACCACCCTGAGCGGCTGATCAAGCTGTTCGCCAATGCCGCCAATGCCACCACCGACGGGCTGATCCCGACCGTGATGGACAACAAGACCTTCGGCGCCTACATCGAACGCTGCGGCAAGGTCTATGAGAAAATCTCTCCGACGCCGACACAATACAACGCCTTCCTCGAACAGATCGGCGCGATGTGGGCCACCCAGCCGCATCTGACGACGGACGATTTGAAGAAGATCACCACGCCGACCGAGATCGTCGTCGGCGAGCATGATGAAGGCATCAAGCCGGAGCACAGCAAATACCTGGCCGACACCATACCGGGCGCGAAACTGGTCATCCTGAGGGGCTTGAGCCATTTTTCGATGCTGCAGGACCCGCCTGTCTACACAAAGGCTATTCGCGACTTCATCGACTAGAGCATTTCACCGTTTAACGGAAACGGCGAACCGCTCTAACTCTTTGTTTTTGAAGCAATTCCGGACAGAAAACCGTTCGCACTTTTCCTGGAATTGCTCTAGGGATGCTGGCCGCGCGATATGATCGTGCCCGGCCAGCCGTGCCCGTCAAAGCTCCTTCTCAGCCAGCTCCCTGAATTCGTCGGGCACGGAGCGCGCCGCTTCCAGCGTCACCGTGCCGTAGCCGACGGCCTGTTTGCCGAAGCGTTCGCGGATCTTGTCGATGGCGCGGTCGGCGCCGAAGCGGGCGAGACCTTTTTTGCTGCCCGGCCGGCGCTTCTCGTCGGCGAGGCCGAGCGGCAGGTCGAGTTGCAGCTCGGTGCTCTCCTCCAGATGCGAAACGGAGATCGCCAGCAGCGAGATCGTCTTTTCGCGTGGATGGTCGGCGAGCACGCCACTTACCAGGTCCTGCGCGATTTCGGCCAGCATGGTGGTCGCCGAGATCGGCTGGTCCAGCGTGATCGATCGGGTGACGGCGCTGAGATCGGCAAAGCGCACGCGCACCGTCACCGTGCGGCCGGGCCGCGCCTTGGCGCGCAGACGGCTGGCGACACGGTCGGCCAGATGCAGCAGCGTCGGCACGACGACATCAGCCACGGCCGGCTTGCGGCCAAGCGCCGATTGCGCACCGGCCGAGTGCGCGCGGCGCTTGGTCTCCAGTTTTCTCGGGTCGCGGTTCCATGACAGGGCGGCGAGCTTTTCGCCGGCGGCGGGACCAAGCAGCCTGGTCAACGCGCCGCTATGGGTCCTCGCCAGCTCGCCGATTGTCTCGACGCCGATTTCGGCCAGCCGTGCCCTGGTCGCCGGGCCGACACCCCACATCAGGCCGACCGGCAAATCGTGCAGGAAGGCCAGTTCGGTGCCGGGCTCGACGACCACCAGCCCGTCGGGCTTGGCCACCTGCGAGGCGATCTTGGCAAGGTGTTTGGTGCGCGCCACGCCGATCGAGATCGGCAGGCCGAGTTCGGCCCGCACGCGGCAGCGGATCGCCGTGGCGATCTCTTGCGGTTGCCCGAACAGATGCGTGCAGCCGGCGACGTCGGCAAAGGCCTCGTCGATGGAAATGCGCTCGACCACCGGCGTGAAATCGTCGAGCATCTTGATCGCCGCGTCGCCCAGCCGCTGGTAGTGGCTGAAGTTGCCGCCGACGAAGATCAGCTGCGGGCAAAGCTCGCGTGCCTTGCGCCCCGGCATGCCGCCACGCACGCCAAAGGCACGCGCTTCATAGGAGGCAGCGAGCACCACGCCGCCGCCGACCGCGATCGGCTTGCCGCGCAGCGACGGATCGAGCAATTGCTCGACCGAGGCATAGAATGCGTCGAGATCGGCATGCAGGATGGTCGCTGTGGTTTCCAACCGGCCGCATATCCGAGGTTGCTGATGGACAAGAACGAATAGGGAACAAAAGGGGACAATTGTCAAGCGGAACTGTGGAAAGCTCCACTTTTCCCCACAAGGGGACTGTTGCGTAATTCGGTGGTTGTGATTCTCTGAGATTGACGCTCGGAGGGAATCACGATGGCAGTGAAGCAGACGGGTCAGTTGAGCTTGGCGGAAGCCTTTCTGGGCGGCAAGTTGGCAGGCGGTTCTTCGCCACTCGATCGATTGTCAGGTCTGGTGAAGTGGGACCGCTTCGAGAAGCTACTCAACCCGCTGCGCGATGGTGGACCGGGTCGGGCTGCCTGGCCACCGTTGGTCCTGTTC
>NZ_JBFUGI010000016.1:0-118424 GCF_056402995.1 Mesorhizobium sp. P3_A8
CCCTACCCTATCTCGACACCGTTGCGACCGACCCGGCCGCGCAGCAGCCCGCCGAAGTCAGCTATGTCGAAGGCGGCGCCGCGCCCCTGGTTGCGGCAGCGGACCTTTCGGACGACCACGTCCAATCCTGCTTCAACCGCTATCGCTCCTACCGTCCCGAGGACAACAGCTACCAGCCCTATTCCGGCGGGCCGAGGCGCCAGTGCGAATAGGCTGCTGCTTGCCATCTCCGCCTCTCTGAAATCGCGGCGGTGCGACATCAGGAGATGGCGCTGCCTGCGGTAGAGACCAATTGCCGGTGAGGCCGCCGTGGGGACACCCGGACAGGATCTACCCCACCATGTGAAGGCACGGAACCTTTCGCCCGCACCAGAAGCCAATAGGACTAAGGAGCCTGGAATGAAAACTCTGGCCGATATTTTTGAGCACACCCTCCAGGACATGTATTTCGCGGAGAACGCGATTACCAGGGCCCTGACCAAGGTAGCTGCAGCCGTGAAGGACGCCAAGCTGAAGAAGGCGGCCGAGGACCATCTTGAGGAAACAAGGGGACAGATCAAGAAGCTCGAGCTGGTGTTCAAGTCGATAGGCAAGAAGGCGTCTGGCGAGAAATGCGACGCGATAGAGGGGCTCATCAAGGAAGCCAGCGGATTGATGGAGGAAGCGTCAGGGGCCGCCCTGGATTGCGGTCTGCTGGCAGCCTGTCAAGCAGTCGAGCACTATGAGATATCCCGGTACGGCTCGCTGCGGGAATGGGCAAAGGACCTCGGGCATGATCAGGCTCACAAGTTGCTGAGCGAGATCCTCGACCAGGAAAAAGCCACCAACAACAAGCTAACGAACCTTGCGGTTACGTCGATCAACAGGACAAATTGATCCCGGCATGTCCCGCTGCGAGCACCGATTTCTGGCTAAACGGGGCTCGGGAACGTCCGCCAGCGCCTCGTCCTGGTTCGATCTCCGCCGCGCTGTCCTGTGGGGCAAGCGCGAAGGCGAATGTAAATATGCACATGGGTGGCAACCAACCGCGCTGCCGCAAGTTGACCTACGCTGGTTGATCCCAGCACCACTCCAGACCTTGGCCCGCTGCTCTCCGTTCAGAGTGGCGGGCTTTTTGCCGTAATGGACCTCATACCACGCACTATACGCATCGCTGGCGGCGTCCCACTGCTGGCCCGAGGACCGCAATGCTCCGGCTGGCCCGCTTATCGCAGGCGGACTCACCGGGCCGCAGACCCACACACAGCCCGTTAAAGTGCGATCGCTCGGGGAAACTTTTTCCGACGAACGAAGTTGATGGAACAAGCTGCTATTTGAGCAGCCTTTAGCAGGAGGAATTATCCATGAATTTAAAGATGCTCACTATGGGTGCGATGCTCGCAATGAACACCGGTTGGGCGCTCGCAGGCGGCAGCACCGGGACGTCCGCGCTCGATGATTCGGCGAAAATGTCCCCATTCTTCACCGATGCCGGCATGAAGACCATGAAGTCCGAGGCGGAATTCAAGGCTGCCTGGATGGCCATGAAGGAAGAAGACCGTACAGCCATGATGAAGGAATGCGGCGACGAGGCTATCGCGAAGGCGCATGACAATTTCTGCAAGATGACCAAGCAGCTCGGCGGCGCAAACTAATAATTCGCTGCTTCAGTCGTAAACAAGGGCTCGCTGCCTCGCGCCAGCGGGCCCTTTTTCGTTCAGCCGGGACTGTGCCTGAAGCCGCAAAAGGTGACTTGCACTCGCTCCTCTGATGTTGCGGATGTTGGCAGGCCCGCACATCCCCCAGATTTTCCGCGCCACCCCCTGAAGGTGAGGCACATGACTAAAATCAGAGTAGGTACCTGCGCTTGGGATGCTGCCAGGAGGCTGCTCGCTGCGGACGGCTGGGGAACCGTTACGCCGCATGACGACGACGACATGACGCCGCGTCCGCCGGCGCCGCTATTGTCAAACAGTTGTCTAACGGGCTAACGGGACCGCACTGCGCCATTCAGTGCGTGTTCCAACCCCAACCATACCCGCTGAACAATGGCGGGCTTTGGTTGAAGATTGGGTAAAATTGACTCCGCTTAGGTGAGAGCTTGCAAGCCATCTTCACGAGAATGCTTTTATAAGGTGGGTCTAAAATGCTGCTCACAAGTTGCGCTTCTACAGTCATTATCGACTGTTAGGCAACGAAGGAGGCTCGCATGTATTCCCTCAATGAGAGCCCGGCTAAGACTTTGGCCGGCAGCGTTTTGATGATAGTATTGTGCTTCCCTGCTCACTCCGCAGGCGTCGGGGCCGGTGCGTCGGTCGGGGGTGGGGGCGGCATCAATGCCGGTGCAGGTGCCTCGATCGGTGGCGGCGGCGGCGTCAATGCTGGCGCCGGCGCTTCTATCGGCGGCGGCGGAGGCGTGAACGCCGGAGCCGGGGCAAGCGTCGGTGGCTCGAACGGCGTCAATGCAGGATTAGGTGCTTCTGTCGGCGGGGCCAACGGAGTCAATGCCGGCGCCGGAGCCAGCGTAGGTGGCACCAACGGCGTGAATGCGGGACTAGGCGCGACGGTTGGGGGAGCGAGTGGCGTTGGAGTTGGGGTCGGCGTCGATTCCGTGGATCCGTCCAAACCCTCATCTGCGGTGAGCTCAAGCAAGTCGCGCTTGCCAGGCGTCATCGCCCAGATGTCTGAAAGTCAAGTTGCGCGGATGAAGAAGCGCTGCGCCGATGTGCTCGCAAGTTCGGGCACATACGACCGTGACCTGCGCCAGCTTTGTCTGCTCATAGCTCGTCGTTAAGGCGCCTGAGCGCAAGCCCGCTGCCGAAAGGTGGCGGGCAGTTTTCGTCGTTCAGTGCGCGGATTAGGACAACCGGCTGTGATGCGACATGAGCGCCGGAGAAGCCCACCCAGTATACGTGGTCTATTACCCACCCGGCCTTCCGGTCCTGGCCGTTTGCGGCAATGGGACGAACACCGCAATGCCCTTTGACACCGCAAATCAAGCAGCCGCCTACAACAAGATGGCGGGTTAGAGGACCCCGGAGCGCTTCGCCACTACTTTCAGTAGGGCAAGTCTGCGTATTGGAAGGCGAACACTCGCCCGCTGGTCTCGTCGGTCACTTCAAGGAAGTAGTTTCCCGTCCGGTGGAGCGTCACCGGGCGTTTCGTTGCCTGCTCGGCAGCGCGGTAGGATGTCGGTGCCTCAGCGCGGTATTCGGCGATCATCCGCCCCGCGAGATATTCTCTGATTTGATATGGCATGGCGGATCACCACCGCGAATCATCTTTATATTAGTTATATCTAACATTTGCGTTTTTTGAAGCGGCCTCTAATTTAATCGGGAAGGGTCGATAACGCTAAACTGCCATGGTCGAAAAGCCTCCCGAAGGCGTCGACCGGATTCACGAGGTTAAGTTCTACGGCTATCGTTCGCAGCTCATCATCGACGAGGACGGCACCCGGATTTACACGCGCAACGGCCACGACTGGACAGCCAAGTATCGCGACCTGGTGAAAGAGGCGGCGAGCCTTAGCGCCGCGAGTGCGATCGTCGGCGGCGAAATCATTGTCCTGAACGCCGCCGGCCTGTCCGACTTCGGCGAACTGCGCAAGGCGATCACCCGCAGGCAGCATGACCTGTACTTTGTTGCGTTCGATCTGCCCCACCTCAATGGCCGCGACCTGCGCGATATGCCGCTGGAGGAGCGTCCCGAGATTCTGGCCAGCATGATCGAGCCCGGCGGCCGGATTCAGTACAGCGAGCCTCTGCGAAGGGGATCTATCATCTGCTCGACCAAGCCGGACTGGAGGGGGCGGTGTTGAAGCGGCGTGACAGCAAACACCGCAGCGGCACGTCGACCAGTTGGCTAAAGGCAAAATGCTACACTACTGACGAATTTAATTTGCGCGGCGTCGAGCGCGTGGCAGGCAAGCCAGCCTTTGCCTTAATGGCTGAGCGCGGTACCGGGCGCTATGTCGGGTCTGCCTTTCTCACCTTGAATAGGGAAATGCGGGAGCGGCTCTGGCAGCGTGTCCAGGACTACGCGGGGACGGCCCCAAATTGGATGATGCGACCGGCGACGCAATGGGTAAAGCCCGGGCTGATCGGGCGTGTCAAACACATGCGGGGCGAAGAGGATTTGCGGCACGCTTCACTGCGGGACTTCCGGGAAGAATGAGCAAGCGTGGCAGTGACTTTCTCTATCATTGGATATCGGACCATCTGGCGGACGAGCCGATCGTCGACCCGGTCCTGATGGTGATTGAGATGGTCGTGGACGCAAAACGGGCGGCTGAAGCGCAAGGCATTCCTGGCCGGGAGATTGATGAAGAGATTTGCCAAACCTACCAGTTCATCATGCAGGATTTGCGCTGACCACCTCTTGCGAGGAGGCAGGCGAGGAATATAATCCTCCTGTTGTGGCGATGGGTAGCGACCTTCGTTGAACGGATTGGTCAATACGGAAGGGTCAGATTATTCGCTGACGAATCCGACAAGCCGAGCGCGATAAACGGTGCGACGTCCTGCGACTTTTGAGAGAAGCAGGCATCCCCCAGGATCAAAGCCGCGGGCTAACCGCCGTCCTTGGCAAGCTCACAATTGGTCATCGCTTATACGGGAAGCTAGAATTCTGGCCGTTAAACCTTACGGATCTGTCGAGCCTGCCCATCCCTAGCGCCGTTAGCTAGAGTGTGACTTTCCGTCCCAACCGACTACAATTCCCGTGGTGGCTGCCGCGAAGGACGAGGGAAAATGGCATTTACTGTCATCTGGTATGGAAGACAGGGCATCGTCGACAAGGGATTGTTCGACGCGGAGAAACCGGCAAGGGATCATGCAATCTCGATGTTTCAGACCCGGAAGGGCGACGATGGGATCGTGTCCGTTGAAGTTCGTAAGGAAAACGGCACTGTCGTTTTTAGCCACGCGGAGAACTAGAGAAATTGCCGCCGTCGGCAAGGTGCTTTGAACGAAAGTAGCGATTGCTGGAACATTAGTCGCCTCTAAAGGTTTGTGACTGGCGGCAGGCGGTGCCCTCCATTGCCTGCCGAAGACCGGGCCTCCGACCGGCCCTCTATCCGCCACAAAGCGCGGGCTTTTCTAGGAGAATAGCAAGACATGTCCCAGTCTGTCGAACCACCGATCTTGCCAGAGGGAAGCCCCGATCGCGAGGCCAACTGTGAGGTCGCGTTGGAAGCCGCGTTCGCGGCCTTGGTTCTGGGATCAGTAGCTCAGGGGTGGACGCCCCAAGAAACGGCTACAGGTCTGCTTAAAATCGCAACGGAACATGCACAACAGGTCGCGGCCACTGCCGCAGATGCCGATCGGTCGGGGCCTTCTGATCAGGTGAAGAAATGACCGACAAGCCGGCCACAACCTACATCACAGCGTTTTCGAGAACTCGCAACCGCGCGGTCTTCGAAGGACAGGCAAAGGTTTTCGATACGACTAAGTAGATCGGCGACAAGGTTAGGGGTCGAGGAGATCACGCCGCGGCCGAAGAATCGCTAGAGGGCTCGGCGGATTCGACGACATATCCGGTGATAAAGGGGGTTGCGAGCAACGTCGCCGGCGTCGGCAGGTTCCCTACGGGGAAAATCGCCGACGCCAGCTGTGCGGCGCCGGCCAAGCGGACACTCAGGTCCGCGCGCACACATGGTCGATTCTGCAAAGACGGAGTGCGCGATCGCGCAAGGCGCTGCCGAAGATGTCCGGATAAACGTAAAAATAATTATCGGGTATTGTTAGATTGTATACTAGACCGAACGTAGAGTGATTTGATCTCGGATAGTTCACCGGGTCCCATACACCTGCAATCTTTGACCGGGGGCTGCGTGCTACATCTACAGAACACGATCCTCGAAATGATCGCCAGAGGCGAAACTCTCGAAGCGACGACCGACCGACTTTGCGCGCAGATTGAAAAAATGCTGCCCGGCATATGTTGCTCGGTCTTGCGTGTGGATCGCAGCGGCCTGTTGCATCCGATCGGCGGTTCCTTCCTGCTCAACGAGTATTCGGCCCAGTTGGACGGCCTCCTGACAGGCCCGCTTGTGGGCGCATGCGGTAGCGCTGCTTATCTGGGAAGAGCCGTTGCCACGGTCGATATCGCCACCGATCCGCGCTGGGCCGGATTCAGGGACCCTGTTCTCGCTTTGGGGCTCAAGGCCTGCTGGTCAAGTCCGATCTGCGACGCCGCTGGCATAGTGCTCGGGACTTTTGCGCTTTATTTTTACGAGTCGCGAGGGCCTAGCGTGCGAGAAGAGGAGGTCGTCGCTTCATGTACATCCCTCTGCGCAATAGCGCTTGAACGTTACCAGCGCGTGCTCGAAAGGGAGCGTGGAGCCTATATTGATGCCCTTACGGGTTTGCCAAACCGCGCGAGCCTGGACACAGCCATCGAGCGGTTGTCCTGTGCCCAGCCAGGTGCCTGGGCGGTGCTTCTCGTCGACCTCGACAATCTAAAGACCATCAATGATACCTTCGGCCACGCCGCTGGTGACGCCTTGCTGCAAGTCGTCGCCGCGCGTCTCGGCGCAAGCGTCGCGCCTGACCGTGTGTTCCGCATGGGTGGCGATGAGTTCTCGGTGATCCTCCAGAAGACCGGTGCCTCCGCCACCATTGAAAGCGCGGCGCAGAGTATTCTCGATACCTTGGCCATGCCCGCCGCCTGCGATGGACACATGATCCTGCCACGGGCAACCGTCGGCGGGGCGGTGCTTAGTGCGGATGACGTCGATGCAAAAACGGTGCACCAGCATGCCGATTTTGCGCTATACCATGCCAAAGAGACGTCGCCCGGCGGCTTCGTGCGGTACTGGCCGGGGATCGGCAGCGCCATCAAGACCCGTATCGAGGTGACCCGCGACGTCGACGCGGCCTTGCGCGAAGGCCGGATCGACGCTTTCTACCAACCGATCCTGCGTCTCGATACCCGTGCGATCGTCGGCATGGAGGCACTGTGCCGCCTTCGCAAACCCGACGGGGAGATTGTTTCGGCCGCTGCTTTCCACCATGCGACCTCCGATGTCAGCGTCGCCTCGCATCTTACCGAACGCATGATGGCCCTTGTTGCGGCCGACGCGCGCTCTTGGCTGGAGCAAGGCATTCCCCTGCAACATATCGGCATCAACATTTCTTCCGCTGACTTTCACAGCGGTACCCTTTACGGACGTCTTGAAGCCGCGTTCGGCCGAGAAAACGTGCCACTGAAGCATATCATCCTTGAAGTCACCGAGTCGGTTTATCTCGGCCAGCGTGATCCTATCGTGGCCCGGGAGATCAAGGCACTACGCGCTCATGGACTGCGCGTAGCGCTCGATGACTTCGGAACAGGATTTGCCTCGCTCACGCATTTGCTTACGATGCCTGTCGACGTCATCAAGATCGACAAATCCTTCATCGACCGCCTGGGGCAGGGGGACCCGAGCCTTGCAATCGTCGAGGGGTTAATTGATATCGCGCGCAAGCTCAACATCCGGGTCGTTGCCGAAGGCATCGAAAGCGAGCTGCAGGCCAGTTCGCTCTTGGACATCGGCTGCGTGCTTGGTCAGGGCTATCTATTTTCACAAGCGGTTTCGCGCCAGATCGCAACGGGACTTCTTGTGCGTTTCGGACAGACTCTCGGCGAACGGGCGGGGTCGCAGGTCCCGTTTTCGAGAGCAATCTAAAGCTCTGAGATGGGGAGCCGTAAATCTCGCGCCTCGGCCAAAGCGAAACGCTGCGCGTTAGTTTGCTAACGCGCCAGCTATGCCGGACAAGCGAACGGCGACCACCCAAACCGTTGGCGTAAATCCGACGAGAGCTTCGCAGCCTCCATCAATCTCGTCGCCGCCATAAACTCACATTGAAGCTCCACAATCCTTATGGGATCTCTGCTCACGCACAGGCTCACCAATAGCTAGCCCGAATAGCGCTAAGGCGGCTGACGCGGCAGCAGGGTTGTTGGGGCGCGACCTCTGTACAATCAGTGTGACCCGCCGTGCCACCATATGGCATTGGCGGGTCCGCCCAAACGGATCATTCTCGGTCGACTAGCAACTACTCGATTACCTGCACGATCTTGCGTGTATCAGGATCCACGAGCACCGCGTGATCGCCGACAACCGTGTACCTGTACCTGACGTTAGGGACGTCAATTGTGTGCAGCTCGACGGTATCGGGAAGGGCGGTGCCGACGTTAAGTTCGACGCCGAGCAGGCTGACTGAAGCGAGTTTTTGCTTGTGAATGTACTCACGCACAACGGTCTGCTGTTCAGGCTTTAGAACAAGCACGTCTTCCGCGAAGGAAGTGCCGGTTCCAGCGATAAGCAGCAAGGCGCCAGCTGCGCCGACGAGGTAATTTTTCATGAGGCGTCAGTTGGCGGGAGCAGGTGCCGCAGGCGCGGCCGGTGCTTCCACCTTCGGTGCTTCCACCTTCGGCGCTTCGACATTCGGCGCTTCGACCTTGACGTTGATGTCCTTGCCGCCGCTGCCACCATGGATGTTGATGACGCCGGTGAAAATCAGCAAGACAACGATTGCGACAAGTCCGAGAACAATAGCGACCGCAGTGCCGCCGCCACCTCCAGAGTTAACAACAGTTGGGCCGTCAGTCATAATTTCCTCTCCTAGTTTCAATTACTTACAAACGAGGAAACGATGACCGAAGCTTACCGTTCCAGGAGTGAGGCTTTGGTCTGGGGGTTGTCCGACTAAGGTCTTATGAGGGCAACGCAATCGCGGCAGCCGCGTTAAAGCCGCGCCCCGACCTCGTCGGATGGATACTCTGCGGAGCGTGAAACGAGTGACACTAATCCAGCGTCAAAAGGTCATCGAAGGCGCAGACCAGCCTGCGAATGACAACCGCAATCGGATTCTTGGTTCGACTCCGTTATCGGACGTCGACAACGAGGATGCGATCACGGCGCTTGTGAGGCGAACCGAGCGCACAGCTATTTTGGTAGTTTTAGGGATGGGCGGCTGGTTGATGTTAATCCCGGTTATCTACCTTGTAATGACCCACGGAATGTGAACAAAACAGCGGCGACCGCCTCATGGTATTGCTCCACCTCAGGACATTTCTGGTTTTGAAACTTGCGAGATGGATTCGCTTCACTGAGACATTGGTTTGAAGCGACGTCCTCATATGTTCTTCGAGGTTCGGGCCTACGACCACACGCGGAAAAAACTTCTTGGATCTGTGGCTCGCCAACAATGTTTCCCGAGACAACGAAGGCCGATGTCATATTGGTTGGCGAGCTGACCCACAAGTTTGCCGATACCCATAGGCATGAAACGGGAAGAGATCGACAAGGGGTTGTGACAGATGCTGTAACGGCAAAACGATCTCGTCGTCCTTGGCCGGCAGTAGGCCTGTTCGCCCTGGTAGGTGATATAGCAAGCCCTCGGCGATCAGGGCATCGGCCTGCGCGTTCGGGGACACTTGGTTATCTTCCGTCGTGCGGACTTTCTCGGACTTGTAGCCATCCACCTGCCCGACATTGAACCCACAGGTCAGACGGGCGCATGGGATTTGGCAGCCGTCTTCATTGGTGCCAGTTTCGTCGGCGTCTTGCGCTCGATCATCTTGAACCAGATGACCGGGAGTGGCCTTTCTAGCCCTTGCGGACGCTAGCGACCTTCGCCTTCCACTGCCTGTGAATGGGTGGCAATGCGGCTGGGATCGTCATCAGACGCTCCCGTGATCAGGCCGGGTCACAAGATGCCAAGAAGCCGGGGCTTAGATCGGACGACATCCGGATCATTCTCTTTCAACTTGACAGGCTCCCTGCGCTGCGAGCGAGGTAACTCGCGCCACCAAAGCTCCGTCATGCCAGAACTTTTACCGCGCTTTCCTTCCGGCGAGGACATTGGTCGCTGCCTCGCGGCCGGCTCACAAGGGGGCATGCAATTTCTTGCGTGTCCACAACCGCTGGGAACGAAACCATAACTCCGCCGTTCGCTTGAGCGTCGGGGGCGGAAAATATGCACGATCCTTTCTTTGAACAGCCAGTAGTCATCGAGACGAAAAAGCCAGGGGTCTATCGCGCTTTGGTGAGCGTCTCCGAGGCCGCTATTTTTATGATGGACAGCTGGCCCGAGGAACACGGCCCGCTCTACGCGGCGGCACTCCAGGCATGCACCGCTCGCCTCACCAAATCGCAGCAGGTCGAAGCCGCCCGCCAAGCTTTTCTCGCCGCCGCGGAGGAGGCCGGTTTGGTTATTCTGGATGCCGCGTCTGCGGTGAAGGCGACACCTCGCCCGGTAGGAGATGCAAAGCGCAAGAAACGGGCGCGGATGGAGGAAGAGCAAGAGTTTTTGGTCCGCTTCCTGGCACGCGAAACGGGCATCACCGAAACGCAGGCCCGCAACCTGATTATTATGCTGGGAACCGACCGGTCATCGTTGCTGCGTGAGGCCAGGATTCTGAAAGCCAACACTAGCCCCGACCTTTGCCCGCCCGATCGAACGCACACTTGAGGTTGGCCGGGCTATCCATCGCTGCCCTCAATGCCCAGGCCGGTTTAGACCACAAAGGGCACGCCCAAGCAGCTATTTCGCCGCCTCATTGCACTCGCTGTACGTTAGCCTGAATCCAAGATCGCAGCGGCAGTCGCGTGATCGTTGAGAATCAGGTTCACCTCGGAAGAAGACCTCGCCACCGCCACTGAGAACCCTGCTTCGCAAAGCGCTCACTCCAGGTCCAAGGCAATCGAGGCTTCGTGGTCAGCGACCAAGACCAATGGGTTTTGCACGCCGGTATATCCGCCCGCTTAGGGGTGGTAAAGACGAGCGGCGGCCGTGTGGACTGGCCGGGTGGGGAAGCCACCCCATACTACCGCGAAAGCCCGGACCGGTGTTCCGCACCTGAACTGAATCGCCTGCGTGTCCATTCTGCCGCGATCTCGGCGTCGGGCCAATGACGTTGGGGAAGAAAATTGGAACGGATTGCGAACGAGTCAACCGCTAACTGTCTAGCGAGTTCGCTGATGGCAATGGGATCTTCCCGGCACGATGGGCAAATGCTCGCATCCAATTGTTGAAAACTTCACGCCGCGAGGGCTCGTTCTGGCAAGCCCGGATCTGGTGCATGATGGCATCGACGATCTTCTAATAGAGGCCGTCCGGCACGTCGATCAGCAGTGCCACTGAGGCCTGACAGGGAGTCCTGCTTCCCGAGTCGATCCATTGGACGGCGTCGCGACTGCAACGCTAATTCGGCAAGCGCTTCGGCGACGTTGCGTACGCGACCGAAAAACTCCGAACTCGGACCCGCGTTCCTCTGACCGAAGCTGGTATCGAGGCCGACCCCGCGTTGACCACGCCACATACTTGGCTAGCTGGATCAAGCTCCTGAAGCATGACCGCAGGGCGTTCACTACGGCCGCCGGCAAGGCGTTAGAAGCCAGCGACTATTTGCTTGGGCTTTCCGCGCAACGACGAGGCGAACTGAGGCAATTCATCTCTCGCTGGCGGTGCCATGTGGGGGCTTACAGTGCCTTCCAAAATTTTTTCTAGCCGAGTCTTGAACCGATTTTGAGCCCGCCCTAACTCATCTGCCGTCGAGGCCGTATGGCTCGGCGAGACTGGCGGCGCCGCATGGGCGGCGTCCCTTGTACCCATGTTGCTTCAAGGAGAATGTGGCTATGAGAACCTTTGACTCACTGTATCGCACCACCGTTGGTTTCGACCGTCTGTTTGATATGCTCGACAGCGGCACGCGGACTGACTGGCCACCCTACAACATCGAGAAGGTAGGTGAGAACGACTATCGCATCGCCATGGCGATCGCGGGGTTCAGCCCGGACGAGGTTGAACTGACCCAGCATGGCCCGGAGCTGGTTGTCGTGGGCCAGAAGGCCGATGACCAGAGCGGACGCCAGTTGCTCCACCAGGGCTTGGCCTATCGCAGCTTCCGGCAGTCGTTCAGGCTGGCCGACCATATGAAGATCAAGGCAGCCAACCTCGAGAACGGCCTCCTCACCGTCGACATTGTCCGCGAAATTCCCGAGGAGCTGAAGCCGCGCCGCATCAGCATCGGGTCCGGCGATGCTGATGCGAGCAAGCAAATCTCGCAGGACACGGAACGCGCACGCCAAGCCGCCTGATCTTCTAAACTCATGAAGCTGCGGTCCGCCTCCCGGTCTCGACCGGGAGGCCCAATTGCGGAGAATGGAGATGCACACTCGCTATCAAATACCGGCACATTCCTCGCCAAGATCCGGCAAGCTCGAAGCCTTTCTGTGCCTGTTCGATGATCCGGCCAAGGTGGTCAACCATCCAGGTCTCAGCCGTGCCGAGAAACGGGCTCTGCTTGCCTCGTGGGCATCCGACAGTTATGCGGTGGAAAACGAGCCGACGATACGCCGGCTGGACGATGGGACGCTTGTCCCTGTCGAGCGCATTCTGAGCGCTTTGAACGCATTGGACGCGATGCCCGAGGCGGGAGAGGGAATTGCGGCCCGAGTGCTGCCTTGGCGGTCCTCTTCACGTCGTGGCGCGCCCTGGCGACGGAGCGGCAGGTTCTTCGGCCGCGATGACGACAATGACCCGCCACCGTGCCCGGCATCAATCGCGCCGCGCCCGCGCGCGCCAGGTGGAATGGGCGCAACGGCCAGCGTTAAACTCGCCCATGCCTGACTTTTTCCGCATACTCATTCATTCGGCTGCCTCGAAAGGGGCAGCCGATCTCAGTGCGCTCGCTGGAGAAGCAACGAAGTCACAGAAGCCGGAAAAACGGCAAAACGAGAGCTGATGACAATTCCCAAGCGTACCTACCGTCTCCAGATCATGCTGAATGCGGAAGAACTCGCAGTTCTCGACGCATGGCGCTACGACAGACGAATGCCGACCCGTTCTGACGCCGTGCGGGAGTTGCTTCGACTTGGCCAAATTGCACCTGGCAAGGGCGGGGATCGGCTTGCAAAGTCCGTGGATTTTGGGGTCATTGAGCCGCCGGTGGACTGAGCTGCACGCGGCTTGGTGGCGCTTACCGCACGCGCTGGCCGTATATCATTCGTTATTCGCGGAGCAGTGAGTTGCGCCCCATGCACGCGCCTGGCCTTGACGTGTCAACAATCAGGGTAGCGCCAAAAAAGCATCGTTCATGAGCAGTCTCGTCCGGATGGGCAAGGCGCACGAAGGAGGGTGGGTTTTGTTCCATGCCGGCGAGGTAGGCTGTCGAGAGCCCCTCGACGTTTTGCGCATTCCAAGCTTGGATAGGTAATTGAACAAAACGATGCTATAGAGCGACCGACCCTCCTATCTGAAAGGTGTGAAACCGGGCAAAGCGCCAAGGCGCAGTCTCACACTGCCGCATTCCCCCGAGCTCATCAATCGCCCCCACGCCACACGTCCAAGGCGTGCCTGAAAGCGAAGAAGGTATTCACATGGACGAAACCTACGCCGACGCGCGAGATCATTTTTTCGCGGCGATACGCACCCTTGCGGCATCGCCGGACAGCATCCAGACCCGCCTGATCGAGGCCACCCGAAGCATCCTGCAGGTCACCATCTCCGAATTCGAGGAGAACCGCGAACTCAGGATCAGGTTCGCCCGTATCCTCGACCTTCTGGCAGTCGATCAAGATGACTTGGAGACGACTGCGGTGGAAACCGCCGCGCATATGACGGATTTCGAGGCAGTTAAAGTTGCGGACTTGATCTGCGACTTCTTCACTGATCTCGAATGAATCGGGCGATATTGAACATCGAAGCCCGTTTCCTCCGTCGACGCCCATGCGAGTTTGAATGACAACCACCGCTGAACATCTCAAACCCCTTCTTTGGGAGCCCAAGAACTTGATCCGAGCTGTCGAAGCCGCGGGCGTGACCCTTTGGTCTTGGAACGTGGACAGCGATGCGTTGGCCATGGATGACCGCGCTTATGACCTTTGGGGCATCCCGCGAAGTGCAGAGGTCAAGTTTGAAGACCTGTCCGCGCACATCCATCCTGCCGACCGAGACCGGGTGCGGGCAGCCTTCACCGCCACGCGAGCGATTGTTGGCCCCTATGAGATCGACTTCCGGATCATGATCGGCGACGAACTCAAATGGATTTCCGCGCGTGGTCAAGGCGACGACGAAGGGATCGTTCAGCGCCTGATGTTCGGCATCTTCATTGATGTGACCGGCAGAAAGCAGGCCGAGGAGAGCCGTGAGCTTCTCGCCGGCGAAATGAGCCACCGCGTCAAGAACCTGCTGACCATAGCCTCCGGCCTTACGGCCATCAGCTCGCGTTCGACGACCACCACTGGTGACATGGCGCGCGAGCTTACCCAGCGGCTGACGGCCCTGGGGCGCGCCCATGATCTGGTGCGGCCGGTGCCCGGCCAGACCGAGGCCGCCTCGGCGCTGCTTGGCGACCTGATCACGGTCCTGCTTGCACCCTATGACGACCTGGGGGCGTTCAGCGGCCGCATCCGGGTGTCGGTACCAAGGATGAGCGTCGGTGAATCCTCGGCAACTATCCTGGCGCTGATCATCCATGAACTTGCCACCAATTCCCTCAAATATGGTGCCCTGTCGGCCGAGGCCGGGACGCTGGATGTTTCATGCTCGGCGCAGGACGAAGCAGTGACCATCGTCTGGACAGAAAGTGGGGGCCCTTTGGTTGAACCACCCACAGCTGCCCTAGGCTACGGGAGCAGGCTGGTTGAGCGCAGCGTCACAGGACATCTGCGTGGTTCGATCGACTATGATTGGTCAAAACAAGGCCTCATCGTCACGCTGAAAGTCCAACCAGAGCGCCTCGCGCAATAGCCAGTCACTCGCCGTACACGCTTGGGGCATCCCTGCGATTTTGGCTTGCGCAAACGACGGTGGCGGGCTCCCAATGTCTCGTTTAGAATAATATGTAGGACAATAGCCGGATCCACCGTGGTTATGCCGGTGAGGTGCCTGATCGGCCTGGCGCTCTGTCGCCAGCGTTTGATAGGGACGGGCGGCAAACAACCTATCTCAAACGGTATTCGACCAAAGAAATACGGTATCCGTTCCGGTCGACGGAGGTGCCCGGCCTAGTGTCCTCCGGTGAATTTACTGGACCGTAGGCGTTGCGGGCGGTAAAGCGGCCTGATAGGAGGCCCAGGCCCAATGGACCCCAAGAGGCTGGACCACAAGCTCGACTGTAAGGCATGCGGGACAGTCCAGTTGGACATCCCCGATCACGCCACTGACAGTACTCCCATCCATTGCAGCAACTGCGGCCGCTACCTTGGCGACTGGGGGGAACTGCAGGACGACTTCCACAGGCAAGCTGGCGATGCCCAAGCGTTCGACCTGAACCATGGGAACATCATCAAAAAGTAGCGCGAGAACGCACAGCCTCGGCGATCAATGCTGGTTCTCAGCGGCGGTGACCCGCGCCAATTCGAGGAGAGCGGCGAAGGGGCGGGTCATTGCGCGCACCAGCTCCACGGAGCTCCTACTCAGCCGCTATCCTCAATGGCATTGTTGCTCGGCAATACCGGATAGGCGCCCAGTTAGGCGATGGTCCGTGTGTCGCGGGGATTTCCTTTCAGTGCGATCACTCCTTCCTCCAGATTGCGGTGGTTGCTGATTTACCCCAACTACGCTGCCCTGCTTGGATAGTGTGAAGCATCTGGGGCTTGAGATGGGTATAACGCTCCAACATCTTCCAATCCGTGTGACCAGTTACAAGCGCTACCTTTTCAATCGTGAACCCAGCATCCAAGAGGCGACCTGTTCCTTTATGCCGCGAATCATGAAAATGAAGTAGTGAATGCTCAGGTCAGCGCACCCTCGACGAAAGGCGGTGCCGACTGACCTATGATTGAATGGGAAAATTCGGTCATCGTCACTGCTGGCGCGCTGCTCCTCAACAGTGGTCCACGCATCGTATCCGGTTGCTGCGAATCGCGGGATCGTGATCTGTGCAGCGCTCCTTGAGCGATGCGCCGGTGTGAGGACGAGAAGTGACGACAAATCAAGCCCGCCGAAATGCAGATCGGTGGACCGACTTACGGCTTAATGTGCAGCGGGTTGTGACGGCTGCACCCCTTGCTGGTCACCCCCTGTGCTGGCGTTGGATTCTTGTCCACCTTGGGATTTTGATCGATCGGCTGGCTGTCAGACTGAGATTGAACGGGATCAGTCGACGCCGGGTTTGGGCTGGTGACCGCAGGTGCCTGGCGGTCTTGCTGGTCTGTCGACGATCCTTTGATGACTACGCCATAGATTTCGGCGACACCCCAGGCGGCAATGGCCAGCAGCAGCGCGGCTATGAGCAACAACAAGGACGGGCCTGCCAAGAGGGCCTTGTCGAGCTTGGTTTTCGGGAATGTTGTTCGTCATAGGACACCTTGGATAGAGGGCTGGCCCGCGCCTAGGTCAAGGCCGCAGGGGCTGACCAAGAAGAGACATCTTGGTCAGCGGATCGTTTAGAACGTGATGGCTCGGCTTAACCTTGAACGGTCCCAAAGGTTCCGGCCGTCGAGGGAGAGTAGATCTCAAACGAGCAATGAAGCATTATTTCTGCGTTGCCACAGTTGCCTGGATCAGTGGAGGATGAAGCGCTTATAAACGAGCAAACTATGCCTACACTTTGGCAAGAGCCAAGTCTCGGCCTGCGCTGATCCTCAACTCTCTCAGCCGGACGGTCTTGGCATCTCTGGCCTGGCGTTCGGCATCGATCAGCTTGCGCACCTCGCGATCGGCTCGTTCAAATTTTTTGTTGTCGATTCGACGTTTCCCAAGGCAGCCTCCTGTTGTGCCGGCGTGTTGGAAACTTCGTCGTCTAGATCAATGCCGGACCTTTTTCCCATCGGCTCATCGAGCCCATTACCCTCGTAAAATCTGCGACTGCCAACCGCCGCCGTTGAGCGGCACCGTCGTTCTCGTCATGCCGTTTGACGCAGTGCTTGGCGAGTCAAATTTCGGATCAGCATGACTGGCCTTATCAGGACTGTCGGTAGTCATACCGAGCCTTGAACACCGCAACGAACCATGTCCACCTCCTTCGCTTGGGAGGCTAAAGATGACCCACACTTTTCATGCACTCACGGTTGAGAAGGCAGTTGAAGCTTTCGTAATGTCCAGGAGCAAGGGCCGGGTCATGTCGATGGCGCAGGCGATCCGCACCATCAGAACGCTAATGCCGTACTGTGTGGCAGCCAATCATGAGTTGGAACGACTGCTGGCGCAAAATGCGATGTGCACGGCGTGCCAATCTCGTTTGATGTAGCAAGGGCCTCGGGTTCAAGAGCCCTGCGCGATTAGAGCAGGAGGGTGCATTCGTGCCGGAGCAAAAGCCAAATACATCGCGGATCCGCCGGGCGATTGTGAGCTTTCTAATTGGCAATGTGGATTGTCCCTGTATTTCCATAGCCAACGTCTTCGACAGCCTAAGGAAGACGTCGCCGCTTGACCAACATACAGATCGGGAGCTTGAGGATCTCATCGCGCTGATTGCTGTCGATGCTGGATTTGCGATCGAATTCGATGGCTCGGCTCGCGCGTTAAAAGCCCTCCATCTGGATGTTCCGGAAACTGGATCCCGCTCGGCATCGAGCCGACCCGCCAGCGTCAGCGCCGTCAACCAAACTCCCGCAGGTCTTTCGCTTCTCGTTCGAGGATTGCCGCTACCTCCTCACGACCGAGGTGGGTAAGCATCACCGCGATGCAACATTCCAAATATGTGAGCGACGAGCGACGGAGAAAGTCGGCAGTGGCGCTTTCTGCCAACTGGTCGATCCGCTCAACCTCACAGCGACGAACCTCTTTCATCGCCTTACCTCTCAGCATTTCTCGATCCAGCCAATTCCTGGAACAGCAGGACAACTTCCGACGTGCCAAGAAGTGGCATTGCCGTTGGAATTGTTCTTTCAAAGGTGTGCCTTGCGGATCGCTCGTGCGCGCGGTCGGAAAAAATTCGACATTGAACCTTTTCCAATCCCGCAAATTAGACGGCTATGGCGAGATATTTCTTCGACGTACCGGATGCCGATATCGCTGATCCAAACGATCTTGTCGACGTGCATGACGCGCGTGAGGCAGGACTTCGGGCCCTCGCAGGGATCATGAGGGAATCACATCCGGACGGCACCAAACGCGCCTTCGAATTCAACGTTTGTGATGGAGCAGGCCGACACTATCTGCACCTCACCATCACGCTTGAATGGAGGGATGCACCGGGCCATCCTTCCATGGCAAGCCATTAACCCGGCGACCGCAAGGAAGTCATCTTGTCAGGCTGGTCGCGGCTTGATGCGTACACAGCATTGCTCGACGATCTTCTTTGCGGCCCTCCATGTGACCTGGAGCCCGGAAATGTTTCGCTTGACCCGTCGTGCGAGTGAGTGGTGGAGACTGATGCGGAATTTGCGGATGCCATATAGCATTGCGCACACGTTCAGATTGGGGCTTTCTGCTCATCGATCTCGATCCAGGCGGGCGCGTGATCGCTTGGTTTCTCCCATCCGCGTGTCTCCACATCAACGCCGGCACTGCACAAATGGGGAGAGAGGGAAGGGCTCACCAGGAGATGGTCCATTCGAAGTCCTGAACTCCGGTCGTATCCGCCTCGATAGGAGAAGTTCCAGTAGGTATAGATGGCGCTCTCTGGATGAGTGTGACGAACGGCATCGATCCATCCTTCAGCAAGCATCCGACTGTAGGCGTCCCTGCTTTCGGGGAAGTACACCGCGTCGCCGATCCATCGCCTCGGCAGGACCGCATCGAGTGCGGTCGGAACCACATTGTAATCGCCGCAGAGCACGGTTGGCCTGCCGGCTTCAAGCAAAGACTGACCGTAGCTGACAAGCCTTTCAAACCAGCCGAGCTTATAATCGAACTTGGGACCTGGCGCTGGATTGCCATTAGGCAGGTAGAGACAGCCGATCACAAGTCCATTTACGTCGGCCTCGATGTAGCGGCTGTGCGTATCGTCGGGATCGCCAGGCAAACCGCGTCGGCGTTCTACGGGATCCGTCCCGCGGGCAAGGATTGCAACGCCGTTATAGGACTTCTGGCCGTGCCAGATAGCGCCGTATCCAGCGTTGCTGATCGCATCCAACGGAAACTTTTCGTCAGATGTTTTGAGTTCCTGAAGGCAAACGATGTCGCACTTGGCTTCATCCAGCCATCTGAGTAGTACTGGCAGCCGACCGTTGACGCCGTTTACATTGAAAGTTGCAATACGGGTCATGCGGACCTCTTATTGCCCTGTTGCGTTCTGGATGGCGCGTTAATGATAAAGGCTGACAGCAAAAGGCAGACGCCGTTGGTTATGATTATGGGCCATTCCAGCTTCATCATGCCAAAAGCCAACCACAGGGCAAAACCCAAAACCGTGATTCCATACATCGGTGCGGAGATCCCGCCTGTGTCTCGGGTTTTGATGATCTTCCAAGCCTGCGGTGTAAAGCTGGTCATGGAGCAGACAGTTGCGAGGTAACCTATAAGCGTGACCGCGTTCATGCGTGCCGCCCTAATGAAGCTGGGTCTTCGGACATCCGTGCCAGCTGTGGCGCAAGCAGGCTACCGAGCTTCCCGCCTGGTGCAGACCATTCCGGGACTGCGGTCCGGTTACTTTTCCGCCTGTTCAATAACGTGAAACACGCTGGTTTTTCCCCCCGCAGCAGGTCTCACCCTAATCCACGGTTTTCCGGTTGTTTTCCCGGGCATCATTTGCTTAGGGATGGTCTTTACCACCGCATGCACATGGCTTTGAGCGGCGACTGAAAGGCTTCGCACGACCTTTTTTCCGTTCATCAATTCGACCCGAAAGCTTTCCATCAACTTGCCCCCCGCCCCGAGAGTGTAGCGAAAGTCCCAATAGAAAAAATTAACAAAAGGAAGGCCGCGAGGCGAGGATCCCTCACAAAGCCAATTTCGGGATCGCGATGCCAGACACGCGCCGCAACCAGCCGCTTGGGTTGCCAGAACAGGGACTGGCCAGTTCAAACACCTACCTCAGGCTCGGCCTCTCAGCGCCTGTGCTTCCCTTTCCAGTGTCTCACGGCTGTTGCCGTGCTTTGCAATGAGTTCCCTCACTTGCTGAGGGGTGATGCCTGTCTTGCTGGCGAAATATTCGACCTCGTAGTCCTCGTCAGCCGATACACGATCGCGGTCGCGAAAGTCTCGTTTGCTCTTATCATCAGTCATTTCGTTCCTCCACACAAAGCGATCGACCGAAACGTCATTCGAGACGATTTGTTTCAACTGATCTCATTGGTGGGCTGGCAAATTTTCTGACGTTGACTTGCATCCCGAATTCGTGAGGCCGGTATGGTATGAAATTCGCCGGGTCCTTGGGGCCACCATTTGTCGAGACGTGGAAGTGCGACGTACATCTGCAAAACCTCGTCGAGCCTGACAGACATATCCAGACGCTACAACGGGGCGAGGCGAAGGCGATTTTCCATCTTATCGACGGGGTTGGACTGACGCGGTTGCAACACGTTAAATCTCGTCAATCTTCGGGTTCAATGCTTCAGCTTCCCGCTTGAGTTGGGCCAGTCGTCGCCGTCCTTTTGAAGAAGCCTGCGTGCCTGGCTCGGTGTTATCGATCCGACCTGTATAGGATGGTCGATCTCAAACTCTTGGCATTACGACACGACTTGAATCGTTCGACTTGTTTATGCTCATTGAATTGAACCCGCCCAGCCACCGAACAGCAACGAACGTTAAGAAGCGCGGTTTCGATTGTCTGGGCGCCTGTCTTCAAAATCTGCCGAGATGGCCCGGCGGCGTGTTTGCAGCCGCTTTCGGCGCGTAAATTCCCGCTCCTGCTGATGAGCGGTCTGAGAGGAGCAAGGCGGCCTTGGCCGCCTTGCGAGTGTCGCATCAAAGATCGCGTCCACGTCTATCCCGCTGTAGGTCTTCTGCGCTGTAGTCGTCGGCGTCCGGGTCGAAACCGGTCCAGCCGCCAGCCTCGTATTCATTGCGTCTGCCAGCGACGTCGACCGAATTATATTGCTTGAGGATTTGTTCGGCATTCGGCGCAAGATTATCGTCGACCTTGGCCGTGACCATTGTCCCACCGCGACGAACGCCTTCGGCATAGACATGGGCGTCGTTTTCAGGGACGCCAGCGTTTGTCATGGCGCCGATGATGCCCCCGGCTGCACCACCGACCACAGCTCCGCCAACAGCGCCGACAGCAGTGGCCGCCAGCCACCCGGCTGCAACCACAGGTCCCACCCCAGGAATGGCCATCAGGCCGAGGCCTGTTGCCAGGCCGCCGGCGCCGCCAATGACGGCGCCCACGCCAGCGCCTGTGGCCGCATCCTCGCTGGCTTCGGTCTCCTCGTCCTTGTGCCAGCCGGCCGCATTGTTGGCCACAATGCTGATGTCATCGCGCGGGACGCCGGTGGCCACGAGTTCGCCTACGGCATCATTGGCATCGTCATAATTGTCGAACAGTCCGGTTACGGTTTTCATCTGAATCTCCTCGCTTTCTGATCACTTGGTGCCGGCAACAACGTTGCCTTGGTAATCGAGCGCGATCGGCGTCGACTTGCCGTCCTTGCTCGCCGTTCCGCGCCAGATGCCGTTGTCATCCTTTGTCAGGCCAGAGACGTCGGCATAACCAGCCTTTTCGATCGCGCTCTTGGCCTGGGCTTCGGTAAAACTGTTGGCGCCGGGAACTGGAGCTGCCGGATTGCTGGCGCCGCTGGTGACAGCCGGTGTGCTGCCGTCAGAAGCAGGCGCCGTGGTTGCAACCTTCTGAATCATGTCCTGATGCATCTTGAGTGTGGGCAGCGTGTCAGCCGCAAAGGATTTAAGGGCGGCGTTGTCGCCGTCCTTGGCGTAAGCCTCGAACAGGCCGACCGCGTCGGCATGAGCCGCTTTCTGCATTTCCGCATACGATGCGTCTACTGGCGCCGTACCCGCCTGCAGCTTGTCGACATCGCTCTTGTGTGCAGCATCGAGGTCGGCAGGCACCTTCAGCTTCTGTTCACCGGCGATGCTCTCAAGCTTAGCATTGGCGGCGCCATGATCGGAGATCATCTTCTGGGCAAAGTCTTTGAGCCCTTGGTCCTGCAGCTTGTCTTGGGCGGCCTTGCTTGACTGGACTTCGAACATTCCGCCGATCGTGGCCTTGGTGACGAACTCCTGGGCGGTCTCGACAGCGAGCGCTGGCCAAGCAAATATCATCGACGTTGCCAGCGATAGCGACGCCAGGCGAAGACTGTTTCTCATGATGTTATTCCTCAGTTGAGAGTGATGAACCCAAACCTGCTTGCGGCGGGTTTGTTCCCAGACGATGCGAACGCGATCACATGATTTGGCGCTGTCGGCGTTCACACGCACTGGAGCAGGCGACATCAATTCGGCGCCCGAATTGACGAGGAAGAACCCGATGGTCGCGATGGAGCGTATGAGGCCTTCTCGGTGTCGAATCAGCCCCCTCACAGGCTGACTTGGGGACTGGTCGCGTCTGTAGCGGACGCTTTCACCGGTTGCGGTGTGGATATTCGAACCGAGTGAAGGATGGCGCTGGATCAGGAACATTTTGTCGAGCGGCAGGTTAGCGAAGGCACAACCGACGGAGAATGACGATGAAGGCGCTCACCTGGCACGGCAAAAGTGACATACGTTGCGAGCAGGTGGATGACCCGATCATTGAGGACGACCGCGATATTATCATCAAGGTTACGGCGTGTGCGATCTGCGGGTCAGACCTTCATCTGATGGGAGGATTTGTCCCAGAAATGCACGCCCATGACGTGCTTGGGCACGAGACAATGGGCGAGGTCGTTGAAGTCGGGAAGGGTCACTCCAAGTTCAGGATGGGCGAGCGCGTCGTGGTGCCGTTCACGATCGCCTGTGGCGAGTGCCGGATGTGCAAGTGGCAGCTGTTTTCGCTCTGCGAGAGGTCGAATCCAGCCGGCGCCAAGCAAGCCGAGCAGATGGGGTATCCAACTGCTGGGCTGTTCGGTTATTCGCACATGTATGGCGGCTTCGCGGGTGGCCAGGCAGAATTCTTGCGCGTACCCTATGCCGACGTTGGCCCTATCAAGGTGCCAGATGGCCTGACAGACGAGCAGGTACTGTTTCTCTCCGATATTTTTCCCACCGGGTATCAGGCGGCGGAAAACTGCAACATTCAACCCGGTGATACAGTGCTGGTCTTCGGCTGCGGGCCAGTTGGCCAGTTCGCAATCAAGTCAGCCTTTCTCCTAGGCGCGGGCCGGGTCATCGCGCTGGACATCGTCCCCGAACGGCTGGCGCTTGCGCAAGCGTCGGGAGCGGAAACGCTGAGATATGACGACGAAGATCTGCAAAAGCAGATCCTAGGTATGACGGGCGGTAAAGGGCCGGATTCTGTCATCGAAGCGGTCGGCATGGAGAGCCACGGCCCCGGTGGCGTCATGGAGACCTTGCAAACGGACCTTACGGCGATGGAGAGGCCTTATGCGCTGCAACAGGCGCTGATGGCCTGCCGACCGGGCGGCACTGTCTCGTTGCCGGGGGTGTTCGTTGGAAGCGTTACTGTGCCCATGGGAATGTTCGTCGGCAAAGGGCTGACAATGAAAACGGGCCAAACACATGTCCAGCGCTATTTGGAGCCGTTGATGAAGCTCATTGAGGACGGAAAAATCGACCCGTCCTTTCTGATTACCCACCGTATTGGGCTCGAAGAAGGACCGGAGGCTTACAAGACCTTCCGCGACAAGAAGGATGGCTGCATCAAGGTCGTCATCAAACCGTAGGCTCAATCACCCGCCCGGCAATCGCCTTCATCGATGGAAACTTACTTTGATTGCGCAACGTTGAGGGCTGCGGCGGGGAATTCCATCTTGCATGGGTGCGAACCGCCCGAGGTGAAGCTTCCTGCCATGTTACGACATGCAGAAACTTTGTGTGTTCCTTTGCGCAGTAGACCGAACCGAACTGATGCCACGCCAGCTGATGTCAACCTTTGCGGCTTTGTCGCGTTCCGAGGCCGACGCAACTATTGGGCGGGAGATGACTTCTGCTGCGCGGCGACTGTTTTTCTAACCAGACTCTCAGCGGAACAAAGGGTTTCTCCTCGCGTTGCGGCAAGGTCAACGAGGATATGGAGGCTTCACGGTGAATGATCGTGCATTACTTCGGGATCCGCGTCAGGAGTATCCGGCGCCGCCTTTTCCAAAACAGCCGCAGCCCACTCCTGGCCTTGCCGGAAATATGGATCCGGTGCCGGATCACGGCGAGGAAAGCTATCGGGGCTCTGGTAAGCTAGCTGGGCGCAAGGCGCTCGTGACAGGGGGCGATTCCGGGATAGGGAGGGCCGTCGCTATAGCCTTTGCGCGGGAAGGAGCGGATGTAGCCATTTCTTACCTCGCGGAAGAGGAGGCGGATGCCAAGGAGGTCATCGACCTTATCGAAGCCGCGGGCAGCAAGGCGCTGGCGCTGCCTGGCGACATCAAAGACGAGGCTTGGTGTCGGGGTTTGGTAGACAAAGCTGTCTCCGCCCTCGGTGGCCTCGATCTGCTTGTGATCAATGCCGGGAGGCAGCAATATCGCGAGAGCATTGATGAGTTGACGACAGACGACTTCGACAAGACTATGAAAACGAATCTGTACGCTCTTCATTGGATCGCTCAAGCAGCCGCGCCGCATCTCCCTGCCGGCGCCTCCATCATCACCACGGCATCGATCCAGGCCTACGAGCCTTCGGCGATCCTGCTCGACTATGCCACCACCAAAGCCGGCATTGTCGCTTATACCAAGGCGCTCGCCAAGCAATTGATCAAGCGGGGCATTCGGGCCAATGTCGTGGCTCCCGGGCCGGTCTGGACAGTGCTGCAGCCAAGCGGCGGTCAGCCAGATGAAAAGGTCAAGCATTTCGGTGAGGACAGCGATTTCGGCCGCCCTGGACAGCCGGTCGAGCTAGCGCCCGTCTATGTGCTGCTGGCCTCGCGGGAAGCCAGTTTCATAAATGGCGAAGTTTATGGCGTCACTGGCGGCAAGGGTGTCGCGTGACCCTATATTTGCGTGATTCCATATAGAGACATTGAGCTTTAAGGACGCCATGGGGCGCATTGCATACAAAGTTGCTGTCGCCATTCTCCTGCCTGCAGCGGCTGCTGCGATCGCCGCGTTCTTGGTGACCTCGGCTCACCCGCCGTTCTCGCCAGACGATCCGCGATTCGAAGTGAAAGGGGATGTGGGCCGCGGCAAGCTGGTCTTCGCGGCGGGGGACTGCGCCTCCTGCCACGCTACCCCCGGACAGTCAGATCGACTACAACTGGGAGGTGGCATGGCGCTTGGGTCGCCGTTCGGCACTTTCAGGCCGCCCAACATTTCCCCTGATCCTGTTGACGGTATCGGCAGATGGCGCGCCGCCGATCTGGCAAATGCGCTGATCGGTGGAGTGTCTCCCAGGCGCGAACACTATTACCCGTCCTTCCCCTACACCAGCTTCACCGGCATGACCGTCGCCGACATCAACGATGTCTACGCCTATCTCATGACGCTGCCAAAAGTGTCCGGACGTGTGCCCCCGCACGATCCCGCAATCCTGTTCAGCATTCGCCGGTCCGTCGGATTTTGGAAGCTGATGTTTTTCCGCCAGGGCCGGTCGGCTGCGAACGCAGAAGGCAAGACGATGCCTGATCGCGGCGCATACCTCGTCGAAACCGTTTCTCATTGCGCGGAATGCCACTCCAGCCGAAATGCGTTTGGAGCAATCCGGTCCGATACGCTGTTTGCCGGCGGCATCGACCCGCAAGGCACCGGGTTCGTGCCCAACATTACTCAGGAACGATTGGGCGCTTGGACCGAGACCGATATTGCCACGATGCTTAGAACCGGAGAGACGCCCAACCACGGCCGGGTGGGATCGTCCATGGCCGACGTGGTGACGAATACCGCCATGCTGCCTGAAGGCGACCGCGAGGCGATCGCGCACTACATCAAAGCGCTTCCGCCGGTCGCAACCCCACACCCATAGGTTCATTGGGCATAAAGATACGCTGCAAGATCCCGCGCTTCCTGTTCAGAAATCCCCGATTGCGGCATGGCCGTCTGCGGGAAGAAGCGCTGCGGCGAAACGATCCAGGCGACCAGATTGTCTGGACGGTTTTCCAGGGCACCCGCGATATAGACGCGCTTCGACAGTTCCGTCAGCGGCGCCCCAGCCTGGCCGTCCGCCCCAGGAATCCCGGAGATCGTGTGACATCCGGCGCAGCCATAGCGACGAAAGATCGCCGGCGCTCGACCGGGATCGCCCCCGGTCATCACCCTGGCAATGGCAGCTCTGGTATGGTTGTCACGCACGACACTGGTCGTGACAAACGCGGCGGAAGCCACGACGATAAACACCGTGGCCATGGCGACCCCGCCGGGGGCTGATGCGAGCGGACTAGACATTTTGCGCCTTTCTCTCGCTCGAGCCTCTGATCCAAAGCGCCAGCATCGTCAGTGCCGCACCTGCATAGACGGTGCCGGCGGGGATCCACATGATCATGCCTGCCAGTTGTTGGTCTTCAAGCGGCGTCAAGCCCCATGCGATCGCGGCTTGCGTCTGCGCGGCGTACAAGACGCGGGGAGCGAGAGCCATCAATGCGCCCAGAACGCTTGTGTGGATCATAGTGAAAAACAGATGCCAGGCCGCCGAGCCGTAATCGCTTCGCCAAACAAGCGCCCACCAAAACAAGATCGCCGTGGCGAAGAAAGTGAGGTGCTGAAAGCGATGCACTGTGGGGTTTGTAACGGCGGCGTCGAAGACTATCGGAACGTGCCAGGCCCAGATTGCAACGCCATGCAAGATGGTTGCGCTGGTCGCGCCTGTGCTCCTGTCCCACAGCACGCGCAATAGAGGCGCCCGCATCAGCATTCCCGCCGCCATACGGGCCCTGGCGGGCAATCCCCACAGCAGGATTCCAATCGGCCGCGCCAACACGATCAAAGGGGCCGATACAGCCATGACGATCTCGTGCTCGATCATGTGAAAGGTAAAGAGGTGTTCGCCAAGCCAGTGAAGAGGGGACAGCAGCGCACCAGCCAGAGTGAGCATTCCAGCGCTGTAAAGGCAGATGCGGTGGTACATACCCCCGGGCCGCCTTGTGCGTCGGGCCAGTCTTGCCGCTCCCACGCAATACAGAACTGCCAGCGTCCCGAGTGGCACCACCATCCACGGATCGAAAGTCCAGGCAGGCTCCAATCCATGCGCATCGTCGCCATGCGCCATGGCCGGCCAGGCCATCATACCGCAGATCAGGGCGCAGATCAGCGTTGGCATGCGTCCAGCAGCATCGTGGCTGCCTCCTGCAACAACAGGGCAAAGACAAATGCCAGCGCGATCAGAAATCCCGCGTCAACAATAAAGCGCCTGGTCTGGACCGTCCCGTGTGAAGCCGTACGCGCTGCAGTTAGGCCAGCGATCGAAACAACCAGAAGAACCCCGCAGAGGACGGCGCTCCACGGACTATTCTGTCGGCAGTCAATGTAGGGCATGATCTGGCCAAGCTGGGTGCTGAGCGCCCAGGCTAGCGGCGCGACACCAAGTCCGGTCCATTGCAACCATGTTTTTCTCAAAGCCGAGGTATCCAATAAAGGCAGGCGTACATGGGCAACCACGTCGCAACCACGAAGTTCCAGTACATCGCGTTGTCGCTGACATCTCCGAACCGGCGCGGCGTGTCGCCATGCCGGGAAAACATCAGGCAGGCGAGTACCAGCGTCTCGATCACATCCGTCAGGATGTGGGTGGTGTGGAGGCCAAGCATAACCCATACAATCGAACCGTATGCGTTTTGATCCCACTTGATATGCATCGCCGGAAACTCGAAGACACGCAGGACCAGAGGCACTATTCCCAGTATGGCCATGACGATCAATCCGAGGCGAACCTTTCGCAGATCCTGATCGCGCGCCCAGCGTGCGAGGAGGATGTTGGGAACAAGGCTTGCCAGCAGAAGGGCTGTCAGCGCCGTGCCGGCGAACAGATCCGGCGGCGGGGCGCCCAATGGCCATCGCGGCGCCAGGCTCATCAGGTAGAGATAGATCACGATCGAGAGCGCAAAGCCGGTCCCTTCGATGAGCATGAAAGCGAGCGTTCCCCACCATGACGGGCTTGCGGTGCCAAGGCCATGCGCTGGGAGCTCGGTCAGATCGAGCACGATGTTTTCTTTCATGACTCGTCCTCCGGCACGCCCTTGGGCCAGAACCAGCCTATCAGTGAGACCGCGACCGGGATGGAACCCCAGACAACCGCCCATGGGCTGAATATGGACCAGACCAGCGTTAAGGTGGTCGCAAGCGCTGCCCAAAGCGGCCAGATGGAATTGCCGACCGATGATTCCCGCGCTTCCGGAATGCCCTCAACGACGCTGGTGATCAAAAGCTCACGACGGTCGACCCGCAAGCCGGCGGCGACGGGCGGGGCGGCCTCCTCCGCCCACAGGGGTTCACTGCTGCCGACCACGGGTAGCCTGGCAAAATTGTAAGGTTGCGGCGGCGACGCCGTCGCCCATTCAAGCGTAGAGGCTCCCCAGGGGTTAGCACTCGCGACGGCGCCTGACCTGGCACTGCGGATGGCATCGATGAAAAACAGAAGGAAGCCAGCGGCCAGGACGATTGCGCTAAGGCTAATGAACATGTTGAGGCCGGCCCAAGGCATCTCGGGCTGATAGGTGTAGATGCGACGCGGCATGCCTTGAAGACCCAGGATGTGCATGGGAAAAAACGTCAGGTTGAAGCCGACAAAGATCAGGCCGAAGACCCAGCGGCCAAGGGTCTCGCTCATCATTTTGCCCGTCAGCTTCGGGAACCAGTAATAAATCGCGCCGAGCAGCGGAAAAACCGCGCCGCCGACCAGGACATAATGGAAATGGGCGACAACGAAATAGGTGTCATGGACCTGGGTATCGAACGGAACCGAGGCCACCATGACGCCGGTGAGGCCGCCAATCACGAAGATCACCATGAAGCCGATGACGAACAGGAACGGCGTTTTGAAGATCGGCTTTCCCGCCCAGATGGTGGCAAGCCAGCAGAAAATCTGCAATCCGGCCGGGACTGCAATCGCCATGCTGGAGGCGGTGAAAAAGCTCTCTCCCAGTCGTGGAAGACCAGCAACGAACATATGATGGACCCAAAGGCCGAAGGCGAGGACCCCCGTCGCCACCAAGGCCATAACCATCGCCAGGTAGCCAAACACTGGCCGACGCGTAAACGTCGCTACAATGGTCGACACCATGCCCACTGCCG
This sequence comes from Mesorhizobium sp. P3_A8, assembly GCF_056402995.1. Lineage (NCBI taxonomy): Bacteria > Pseudomonadati > Pseudomonadota > Alphaproteobacteria > Hyphomicrobiales > Phyllobacteriaceae > Mesorhizobium > Mesorhizobium sp. P3_A8. The sequence continues at coordinate 29,124 of NZ_JBFUGI010000016.1, forward strand.
GCAGGAAGATTATGTAGACCTCGGGATGACCGAAGAACCAGAACAGATGCTGCCACAGCAACACATCGCCGCCTTCGGCAGGGTTGAAGAAGTGCGTGCCGACAAGGCGATCGAGGATAAGGCTTGTGCTTGCGATCATGATCGCCGGCATGGCCAGAATGATAAGAAACGACGTCACCAGCATCGACCAGACAAATAACGGAATCCTGTCGAGCGACATCCCCGGCGCGCGCTGCTTGAACACGGTCACAACGATCTCGACGGCGATGGCGAGGGCGGAAACCTCGGTGAAGGTGATCATCTGTGCCCAGATATCGGCGCGTTTCCCCACGCCATATTGCGGCCCCGACAAGGGCACGTAAGCGAACCATCCGACGTCCGGGCCGGTGTCGACGATGAAGGCAATCCACAAGAGCAGGCCGCCCGCGACATAGATCCAGTAGGAAAATGCGTTGAGGCGCGGGAAGGCGATGTTGCGTGTCCCCACCATCAAAGGCACGAGGTAGACGGCCATCGCCTGCATGACGGGGACGGCGAACAGGAACATCATGTTCGAACCGTGCATGGTGAAAATCTGGTTGTAGCGATCGGGTCCGATGAACCTGGCTTCAGGCTGCGACAGTTGCAGCCGCATCAGCAGCGACAGCACCCCTCCAAGCGCCAGGAAAACAAAAGCTGTCGCGATATAGCGTCGGCCGATCACCTTGTGATCCACTGTCGACAGGGCGCCCCACAGCCCCGGCTGCGCTGACCAGGTCGAGGCGAGGGCCTGCGTGAGCTCCTTATCGCTTAATGCCGTGTCCCTGAGCCCATCATCCTTCGAGCGGGTCATTTCAGGCTCTCCATATAGGCCGAGATATCCTGGAGCTCGATACTGGTCAGCGGCACCATCGGCATGTTGTTTCCGGGCTTCAGCGTCTGCGGATCGGCGATCCATGCGGCCAGTGAACCGCGCGTGGTCTCGACGAGGCCGGCCGCGATTGTTTGACGACTGCCGACATGGGTAAGGTCAGGTCCGGTGGTGCCGTTGGCGGCTGTGCCCCGAATGGTGTGGCAGGCGGCGCACGGCTTTGCCAGAAAAGCCGCGCGTCCGGCGGCGACGTCAGGACCCGTCGTCGGATTTGCATCAGCACTCTGTGACGCGATCCAGCGTGCGTAGTCGGCTGGCGCCTCGGCGATGACCATCACCGCCATATGGCTGTGCTGCAGTCCGCAGAATTCGGCGCACTGACCGCGATAGACACCGGGCTTCTCGGCCCGCAGCAGCAGGCTGTTGGAGCGCCCCGGGACAAGATCCTGCTTGCCGGCAAGACTGGGGATCCAAAAAGAGTGGATGACATCAGCGCTTTCAAGCCGAACATGAACATCCTGACCAACAGGGATGTGAATTTCGTTGGCGGTCTGAAAGCCAGGTGTTTCGGAGGAACCGGCGTAGATTACCTGCCACCACCATTGCTGCCCTCTTACAGTGATCGTTATAGAGGCTTTTTCCGGAAGGCCGATGCCGCGGGTGGTGTAGAAGCTGGCAACCGTCATGCCGGCAATCATAATGGCGGTCGCGGCCACTGCCGCAGTTACGACCACAGTCAGCCGCCGTTGCCGGATTTCCGTTTCGTCCCGCTGGCGTCTGCGCCACAGTGCGCCACCAAGCACGAGCATCACAGCAAGCCAGATTACCGAGCACAGGGCCACGATGCCGATAATCAGGTGTTCGATATGGAGCGCGGGCGCGCCAGCGGGGTCGAGCGCGGACTGGTTTCCGCTGCAGCCGCACGCGATCGTAGCGGCCCACAACGCGATGACGCGCGCGGCTCTCAAGGCGATGGCCCCTGGTCAGGGTGAACCCCCGCCGGCCCCTGGTCGAAGAGGATTTTTGCCGGACCACGATTTTCGGCAGGGCGGGTGTGTTTGTCATCGTTGCGACTGGGCGCCGCAACTTTGGGCTTATAAGCGCCAATCGTTTGAACATAGCCGGCGAGCTGCCATATCTGCTCGGTCGTCATCCGGTCGCGAAAGGCCGGCATCCCATGCGGCCGGCCGTCCCTGACGGACGCAACAATGGACACGATCTCGGGCCCGTACAGCCACCAGCCGTCCAGGAACGACGGACCAGCGCCGCCGCGACCATCACCATGGCATGCCGGGCAGCCGAACCAGGCGTAAAGACGCTTGCCCTGGCTTAAATTGTAGGCGTCCGTTTCGTATGGCTTGCCCGACGCAAAATAACTCGCGGGCGGCGTTCCGCTGATGCCATTTGGCATCAGCCGAAATCCATCAAGATCAGACGCGACAGGCGGATCCAGCCGAAGCTCTCGCGGCTCGCGACGCCATCCCAAGGCGGCGCTGGCGATGCCGAGCGCTATCGCCGCAGCCGCAAAGGCGCCATTCGAGTAGCTCATCTCCCTCTTCATCATTCGCCTACAAGGGACTCAACCATCCTGGGACAGGGTTGATCGGCTCAAACGCACTGGCAAAAGTTTGTACGAAGGGGTCTTGGACTTTGGATCGTGATGCGCCAAGGGAAACAGCGGATTTGTCTCAGGATAGTAAGCCGCACAACAGCCCTTGGGAATGTTGTACCGGACGATCCTGAGGCCACCGACGCTGCGAACGCTGTTGCCATCGATTGCTGTCGTCATGTCGACGATGTCACCGTCGACGAAGCCCAGGCGAGCGATGTCTTGTGCATTCATGAATACAATCCGGCGCGTGCCTTCAACGCCACGGAAGCGGTCACTGTAGCCGTAGATGGTTGTGTTGAACTGGTCGTTGGAGCGCAGCGTGGCGAGATGCAAAACATCTGCTCTGTCGGCGGCTGAAAAGTCGGGGAAAAGCTTGTCCGGCGTGATAAAGTTCGCCTTCCCCGTTTTCGTCACCCATTTGCGCTCGCGCGCCGGCAGCGGTCTCGCGAATCCGCCGGGCTTGAAAAGCCGTTCGTTGAAATCCTTGAAAGTTTCGGGGTAAGTCCGCTCAATGGCATTGCGGATCTCGGCGTAGTCGCCAACCCAGGCGTCCCATGGAACCTTGTTTTGCCCAAGCGTAGCCTTGGCAATGCCGGCAATAATGGCCGGTTCGGAGAGAAGTTCAGAGCTCGCCGGTTTGGTCTTGCCCCGCGAGCCATGGAAATGAGCGATCGAGCTTTCCATGGACACCGCTTGCGGTCCACTCGCCTGCTGGTCGAGTTCGATGCGGCCAAGGCACGGCAGCAGATATGCGACCTCTCCATGCAGGACATGGCTGCGGTTGAGTTTGGTGGCTATCTGAACGCTCAAACGAAGTTTGCGCCATCCCTCTTCCATGGCGGCGGTGTCTGGCACCGCTCTGAGGAAATTGCCGCCAAGGCTGATAAACGCACGGGACTGACCCGTCATAATCGCTTCGCACGTTTCCACCGTCGAGCGACCGGTCCATTGCGGCGGCTCAAAGCCATAGAGCTCGGAAAGTTTGTCGAGGGGCGCCAGGCCTGGCTTCTCCGTAATCCCGACGGTGCGCTGGCCCTGCACGTTGGAGTGACCACGAACGGCGCAAATATTCGCCCCGGGCTTGCCGATGTTGCCGCGCAGCAGCGCGAGGTTGCAGACCATGTGAACGTTCTCGACGCCCATGAGCTGTTGTGTCAGGCCCATGCCGTAGACCATCATGACTGCGTTTGAGTTGGCATAGGTGACGGCGGCCTTCTTCATTTCGGCGCGTGTCAGCCCCGATACGCGCTCAAGCTCGTCCCATTGGTGGGCGCGCGCAGCTGCTGCGAATTCCTCGAAGCCGGTCGTGTGTTCCTTGATGAAATCGTGATCGAGAACGTGCTTCTTGGCAGCGGATGCCATCGATGCCGCAAAGGCAATCATGGCTGCGTTGTCCGGATCTTTTGGCGTCGCATCGCGTCCGGCGACAGGGTTTTGACCGGAGGCCTTCAGGGCGTCGTCTGCTTCGATAAGAGCCTTGCAGACGCCGAACAACGCTGCGATATCGCCGCCGTTGTTGACCTGATAATATTGCGACGAAATCGGTGTCTCTTTCCCGGTCAGCATCTGGACGGGTGATTGCGGATTGACGAAGCGCTCCAGCCCGCGCTCCCGCAGCAGGTTGAAAGTAACAATCTTCACGCCTCGGTTGACTGCGTCTTGCAGATCATGAAGCAGGCGTGGCGAGGATGTCCCGACATTCTGGCCAATGTAGAATATACAGTCCGTGTTCTCGAAATCGGACAAAATGGCGGTGCCGACCGATGCGCCGATGCTCTCGGGAAGCGCAACGGAGGAGCTTTCATGGCACATGTTCGAGCTGTCGGGCATGTTGTTGGAGCCGTACATCCGCGCAAACAGCTGGTACATGTAGCTCGCCTCGAGTGACGCCCGGCCGGATGTGTAAAGATCGGTCTGATGCGGGTCCAGAGCGCGCAACTCCCTGCCGATCTCTTCGAATGCAGCGGGCCATTCGACCGGCACATATTTGTCGCTGGCAGCGTCCCAGCGCATGGGGTGCGTCAGCCGACCCTCCTCTTCGAGATCGTGATCCGACCATCGCTCGAGTTCGCTCAGCGTGTGCTTGTCGAAGAACGCCGGGCCCGCACGTCGCGACGTGGTTTCCCAAGCTGTCGCCTTGGCGCCGTTCTCACAGAATTCGAGCGGATGCGGCTGCGCCGGCTTTGCCCAGGCGCAGCTCACGCACATATAGCCTTCGGGCTTGTTCTGCGTCGACAGCAATCGGCTCCCTTTCAAGGGAACATGTTCTTTTAGGAGAACACCAGCCACGGATTTCGCTGAGCCCCACCCACCGGCGGGCCCTTTATACGGCTTGATAGTGGCTGTTCTCGTGTTCGACGCCATTTCCTACCTCGTTTGCCACAGCGAGATTTCCGTCGGTCTCGCTCTCATTTGCCGTGGACGCCCAAGCAACGCCACCTCGCCCACGGCGTCCTCCCTTCGCCGGCACGGGATGACTTGCTGGCTGCGACATGCGCGACAATGCGAAAGGCAGGCCCAATCGACGTTTCCCGGCAATATGAAACTTGGGATCTGCCTGACGGTTCCACGCATGGGACCGACTTCGTTTTCCTCAACTTTTGCCACCGATTCCTGGCGTCGGAGAAGCGTTGCGTCGGCCGCTTCGGGATGCATGGCGGCTCTGGAACCTCGTCTCGTGTGGAAAGTTGTCGAACGTCCCGAAGGAGATTCCGCGATGGCGCGTCCAGCTAGCAGACCCGTTGTCCCGCCCACCATCGGACGTATGTGATGGAGAAAAATCCATGAACGTGGCCAACCTACAGCTGGAGGGGCTGCTGATGGCGGTCGCAGCGGTCAACAATGCCCTGGTACGGAAGGGACTCCTCTCGATCGATGATATCGATAGGGCCTTGAAAACCGCGGAAGCCTCGTTCACCGGCGACGAGCGCCTGTTCGAGGACATGTCACCGGCAAACCGTGATGCCGTCTGCTTCCCTTTGCGCCTTCTGCAACTCGCGAACACCAGCCAGTTCGAAGCCGGCGTGCCACCGTTTTCAGAGTTGGCCAAGCAGGTTGGGATCACCAAACAGCCTTACAACGACCAGATGTGAAGGGAGCATAGGTATGGAGGTTCTGGAAATCATCGTTGCCAACAACGTGGTGGAATTCCGCGGCGAGGGTGGTGACAATATACTCGTCACTGTCGCGCAACCGGCGGTTTTATCCCCTAAAGAGCTGATCGAAAAATCCAAGATCATGCTTTTGCATGCCGCCAAATTTGGTGTCGAGGAAGAGAATTCTGGCGAACAGCGGATAGCCGATGCGGGGGATGAGTATCGGCTTGAGTATCATGACAATGGGGAGATCCGTGACGTGAGTGGCCTGGTCTTTCCCGATCTGGACGCGGTGCGCGACGAATGCAGGCGCTCGGCGGAGGATTTGTGGAAAGACGCCCTGTCTCGGGGTGAAGCACCGGTGGGCTGGGCCGTCAGGGCGCGTGACCGTCGCGGTGACATCGTCGCCACGGTCGATTTTTCCGACTTGCAACGCGCCGCCGCCGAGCTGGATCAACGACCTCAGTCCGAAATTTGAGCCCGTCATTCTCAAGCATTTCAAAGGAGAGCACTATGCCGCGTAAGCCAGCAGCCGAAGCCAACGCATCGTCCGCCACCGTCCACGACTTGACCTTGGTCAGAGGCCAGGGAGGAGAATTGCATCAAGTTGCGGAGGGCGAGACTGACGTCCTGACAACAGCCCAGGGCGGGCCGGTCTCAGATGACCAGAACACGCTCAAGATCGGCGCACGTGGTCCCACGCTGATCGAGGATTTTCATTTCCGCGAGAAGATTTTCCACTTTGACCATGAGCGCATTCCTGAGAGGGTAGTGCATGCGCGTGGCTATGGCGCCCACGGCTTTTTCGAAACCTACGAGTCGCTCGCAAAATATACGCGCGCCGACATCTTCCAGCGAGCTGGAGAAAAAACGCCGGCATTCGTGCGGTTCTCGACGGTGGCCGGCAGCAAGGGGTCATTCGACCTTGCCCGCGACGTCCGTGGATTTGCCGTGAAGCTTTATACCAAAGAGGGCAACTGGGATATCGTGGGAAACAATATCCCGGTGTTCTTCATTCAGGACGCGATCAAGTTTCCCGATGTCATCCATTCGGTCAAGCCGGAGCCCGACCGTGACTTCCCGCAAGCGCAGTCGGCGCACGACACGTTCTGGGACTTTATCAGCCTGACGCCGGAATCGATGCACATGATGATGTGGGTGATGTCGGACCGCGCCATCCCGCGCTCTTTCCGCTTCATGCAAGGGTTCGGCGTACACACCTTCCGGCTCGTCAATGCGGCCGATGAATCGACTTTCGTGAAATTCATCTGGAAGCCCAAGCTTGGCATGCAATCAGTCGTGTGGAACGAAGCGGTCAAGATCAACGGCGCCGATCCCGACTTTCATCGCAGGGACCTCTGGAACGCCATCCAATCAGGCGATTTCCCCGAATGGGAGTTATGCCTGCAATTGTTCGACCAGGAGTTTGCCGACAATTTCGACTTCGACATCCTTGATCCGACCAAGATGATTCCGGAGGAGATCTTGCCGCCGATACCTGTCGGGCGTCTTGTTCTCGACCGGATGCCGGACAATTTCTTTGCCGAGACCGAACAGGTCGCGTTCATGACCCAGAATGTTCCGCCTGGTATCGACTTCAGCAACGATCCGCTGCTGCAGGGCCGCAACTTCTCCTACCTCGACACACAGCTGAAACGCCTGGGCAGCCCCAATTTCACGCATCTGCCGATCAACGCGCCGAAATGCCCATTCCATCATTTCCAGCAGGACGGCCATATGGCGATGCGCAATCCGGTTGGACGAGCCAACTACCAGCCGAATTCATTCGGCGTCGGCCCGCGCGAATCCCCTGACCGTGGGTTCCGTTCCTTCGCTGACGGGGAGGATGGCCAGAAGGTCCGGCTGCGGCCCGAAAGTTTCGCCGACCACTACAGCCAGGCTGCCCAGTTCTTCAACAGCCAGACCCCACCCGAGCAACGCCACATCGCTCAGGCCTTGACCTTTGAACTGAGCAAGGTTGAAACCCCAGCCATCCGCGAGCGGATGATCGCGCACTTGCTGAACATCGATGAGGGACTGGCTGTCACGGTCGCCGACAAGCTCGGCATCACCGAGATGCCGAAGCCGGCCGACGCCGCTGTATCGCCGCGCACGGATCTCGAGCCCTCGCCAGCGCTGAGCATCATTGCCAATGGCCCGGAGAGCTTTGCTGGCCGCAAGGTTGGCGTCCTGATCGGCACCGGCACGGACGCCGGTCTCTTCAAAGCCTTGCAGGCTGCCATTGAGAATGAAGGGGCCGCCATGGAAGTTATCGCGGCAAAGGTCGGCGGCGCGGTGGCCAGCGATGGCACCAAGATTGTGGCCAAGCATATGATCGATGGCGGCCCATCGGTATTGTTTGACGCGGTCGCCATCCTGCTCACCGAAGAGAGTGCCAATCTGCTGGCCGGCGAAGCAGCGGCTCGCGATTTCGTGGCGGATGCCTTTTCTCATTGCAAGTTCATCGGCTTCACGCCCGGCGCCGTGCCGCTTCTGGCCAAAGCGGGCGTCGAGCCCGGGGCTGACGAGGGAATGCTGCCGCTGGCTGACAAGGCGAGTGCCACGGATTTCATTGAAAGTTGCAGGGGTCTGAGGCTGTGGGCGCGGGAAGCCGCAGTCAAGCTGTGAAGCCGCGTCTTCAGGCTTGCAAAAGAAGGGCCCGCAAAGTGGGCCCTTCATTTTGCTGAATTTCTGACAGAGCACAGCTTCGAATGGTGTGCACATCGTGTCGGCGCTGACCGACGCAGCTTTTGCCGCTACGACTGCTCGCTCATGTGCGGTGAACGGTTGCTACGTTTCGCTGGTGACGTTAGGCACCTCGACGACGATTCGAACGCCGCGATCTAACCATTCGCGCTCGGTAGATCCTTGAAGCTGCCGCCGTATCGTAGCTTCGGCGATCACAGTGCCAAAGCCTGCCTTTCGGATGCCCGCAGGCGGCGGGCCTCCCGTTTCTTCCCAAACGAGCGCGAGCCCTTTGGTTTGCGGGATTTCGTTCCAACTGATTGCGACCTGGCCGGTGTCGTGCGAGAGCGAGCCATGCGACGCCGCGTTTACGGCGAGCTCATGAATGAACAACGCAAGCGGTTGGACCGCATGAGCTGCAAGCATGATCTCTGGGCCGCTCAAAACTGCCCGTGACGCCCCGTAGGGCTCTATCTGAGTGCGAATGGCCTCCCGTAGCGGAATCTGATGCCAGCCGCGCCGGGAAAGCAAGGTGTGGGCTCGGGCCAGAGATTGCACACGCTGCTGTACGGAGGCCGCATACAAGGCAGCGTCGTCCGATCGAGTAAGCCGAACGATGCTGTCGACAAGCGCAAGCACATTGTTGGCGCGATGGTCTACCTCTAGAAGAAGCCGGTGCTCGGAGTCTTCCAGAGACTGGATCCTGCGATAGTCTGTGCGGTCGATTTGAGAGCCGAAGTGATACACAACACGGCCGCTGTCATCGTGAATTGGGCTGAAATGGAGCTGGTTCCAGAAGGCAGATCCATCCTTGCGGTAGTTGAGGAGTTCGACACTGGCCGCGCGCTCCTCTCTTATCGCGGCTCGTATCTCGGAAAGGGCGATTTTGGATGTTGCCGGACCCTGCAGGAACCGGCAGTTTTTGCCGAGAACCTCTCCTGCATCGTATCCTGTTAATTTCAGAAAAGCTTCGTTTGCCAGGACTATAGGGTAATCCTGCTGGGTGGCATCGGTGACCACCATCGGCATGCGTGTCCGCTGAAACGCTGTGGCCGCCAACTCCTTGCGGTCTGGCAGCGCATCCGCCGTGACTGCGGCCGGCTGATCACCGTGAATATGGGACAGGTCTTTTTCGTCCATTAAGGCTTCCTTGGTACCGACTAAAACCTTGAACGTGAGAGGCGTTAAAGCGTTGCCGATCGTTGGCGAATTCGCTGCGGACGCCAATCTGGTCGCGACAATCGTTGACGAAGTTGACGCCTTCGGCCCGAGCGGTGGAACAAGGATCGGGGCCGCAAATTAACAGCAATCGAAATCCCGCGGGTGCCACAAGGGCACCGCCGGTCGCGGTTGATCTGGGTGGAGTATCAAGATGTCACACGAGGTAGAGGAGCGCCGCCTCAAGATGCTTATCGAGCAGTACGTCGAGGTGCGGAAGAAGCGGCACGATGTTGTGTCGGTGAGGCAGGCAGCATCGGCTGTCCTGACTGTCATGAAAGCCTGTCCGGTTTCCAGAAGCCAACTGAACGACATGATCGCCGCAAGCGCCGTGGCTCATGGCCTGGGTGTTGCGTTCGATGCGCAACAATCCTCTCCGCAATTTTCGATCTCGCGCTGACCCTACGGTGCGCGAGGAACCCATTGGCAGCAACGCAGTGCACATCTGCGTCGACATGCAGGCGATGTTCCGCGAGCCGTCGCAATGGTCGTTGCCATGGATGGACCGTGTGCTTCCCAGGATCGTAGATCTTTGCAGCACACAGCCGTCGAGATTGGTCTTCACGCGGTTTATACCGGCTAGGCGGCCCGGCGCCGGGCAGGGGACTTGGAAACGCTACTATGAACGATGGGCAGACTTGACGCTTGAGCGCCTTGGCCCGGGAAAGGTGGACTTGGTCCCGGAGCTTCGAGCGTTTACGCCGCCGGCGCCAGTTGTAGACAAGCCGGTGTATTCGCCTTGGCTTGGCTCGAACCTTCGCACTCTACTGGCGCAGCGGGCGCCGCGACACCGTTATCGTCACCGGCGGAGAAAGAGATATGTGCGTCCTTTCAACGGTGTTGGGCGCGGCAGACTATGGCTTACGTACCATCGTGGTCCAGGATGCGGTCTACAGCGCCTCGGATGAGGCCCATGATGCCATGATCGGGCTGTTCAGCAATCGCTACGGCCAGCATATCGAGACCGCCACCACTGAGCAGCTTGTAAACTGTTCGATTGGTGGGTGACCGACGCACACTGTAAGGGCCACGACGATGTCGCCGTGGCCCTTATTTAAGTGCGTGGGATCAAGCCGCTTTTTGCTGCTCGGCCGCCCTGTCATTCACACCTGATTCACCGAGGGAGGTGAGGGCTTCGTCAGTGGCCTTCTCCTCTTCCAGTGTGGCGTTGAGGAGTTCGACGATGTCATCCTTGCCCAGCGATGTCGCCCAGGCGATCAGCGTGCCATAGCGCGCGATCTCATAATGTTCGACGGCCTGCGCGGCGGCGACAAGGCCCGCGTCGATAGAGGTCGAACCCTTGTATTCCTCCAGAATCTCGGATCCTTCCTCGATGATGCCGTCGATGGCAGGGCAGGTCTTGCCGCGCGCAGCAATGCCAAGGATATCAAACACCTGCTCAAGTCGCTCGACCTGGCCCTCCGTCTCGACAAGATGTTTCTCGAAAGCGGCGGACACCTGGGCGTCCTCCGCGCCCTTGGCCATCTTCGGCAGGGCTTTAAGAATTTTCTTTTCGGCGTAGTATATGTCCTTGAGGCCGTCGAGGAACAGATCCTGGAGGCCCTTGGTGCCGGCACTGGCTTTCTTGGTAGCTGCCATCTGAGAATCTCCTTTGGTTGAAATAACCCCTTCGGGTGCTATTCAAACTCGGATGATCGCGGCGGGTTCCTGCGGAAATCGGGTGTGATCAATTTTCTTTTTAGCCTCGAAAAGCTCTTCAAAAGCGACGCGAAACATGGCCGGGCTTTGGTGCTCGGGGCACCTGCTTGGTGCTATTGTTTCTTGTTTGCTGCTGGGCGTTTCAACGGGTGGCCGCCGTGATGCACGGCGAAGGGTGCCACACGGGGGCTTCACCTACATTACACGGGAACGAACTGCGTCGGCGCGTTTACGCATCGTCATGTCATTCGAGTCTCGGGAAGGCTGCCGACTGGCATGCCGAGCGACCCGAGACATCAAGCAAACAATTCACCGGCCATGGGAGAACAGGGTGACTGAATTTGTGGTGACCACGATTGATGGGAGGCAATTTCGCGCCAGCAGCGTGAACGCTCGATTGTCGAGCCTCGTAGGCCAGTGCAGCACGAAACTGGCTGTCAGGCCAAGCGAGCCTGAGCATTCCGGCCGGGAGACAAACACCGTCTTTTTCAAGCACGGGATCATATCGATCAGTGAAGGAAGCCAAGTACAATCGGATTTGCCAGCGGACAAGCCAGTATCGGCCTAGGCGCTCGCCGTGACAGGCCCGTCCCCTCAATGGGACGAGGCACCGTCCGTGGACCTACCCAGCCAGTGTGAAGCTTCGATCACGCCGGATGAGCCGGTTACAAAGCGTCTAGCACCAGTTCATGAACAGCGGCCAACCGCTCCGGCCCCGGCTGCGTGGCGATCTTAAAAATGAGCCGCCCTTGACGTCGAACGCAGTCGGGGCGCTGGACCAAGCGGTCATAAGAATTGGAACCGGGCGTCGTAAATTCGATTGCTATGGCAATGGGGCCAGCGCCGATCTTGGAGATGCCGGCCTTCACCGCCGCAAGCTTAAGGCGTGCGAAATCGATTAGCATGGTCGTCTCAGATGGCGGCTTTCCAAACCGATCTTCAAGCTCCTCGGCAAAAGCATCGATTTCAGCGAGGGTCTCACAGCGTTGCAAACGCGAATAGAGATTGAGGCGCACCACCGCCTCGGGGACATAGTCGAACGGAAGAGAGCCCGAGAATTGCAGTTCGATCTCGGCTTCAAAGGTCGAGCTGGCATTATTACCCCGCACCTCATCGACCGCCCGTGCCAACAGCCGCTGATAGAGGCTCAACCCGATCAACTTCATGTGGCCGGCTTGTTCCTCGCCAACCAGATCGCCCGCGCCGCGCAGGTCGAGATCGCGGGCACTGATGGCAAGCCCTGAACCGAGCCGGTCAAAAGCAAGCAGTGTCGAGAGGCGCGAGCGCGTTTCCGGCGCGATGTCCTTTCCGGCCTCCGTCAACAAGTATGCCAAACCTTGCAGCCGCCCCCTGCCGACACGGCCGCGCAACTGGTGCAGTTGAGCCATCCCGAACCTGTCCGCTCGAAACACGACGATGGTGTTGGCGCGTGGCACATCCAGGCCATTCTCGATGATGTTTGTCGAAAGAAGGATGTCGCTATCCCCGTTGGCAAAGGTCACGATAGCCTCGTCCATCTCATAGGCGTTCATGTGGCCATGGGCCACTAACACGGACAAATCGGGTACCAATTTGCGCAGTTCAGCAAGCGTGGGTTCAATGTCCTCAATGCGGGGGACCACGCAAAAACTTTGGCCAGCCCGTCGATGCTCGCGCGTAAGTGCTGTCTTGACCGACGCTCTATCGAATGGGGCCAGTTCTGTGCGCACCGGACGCCGCCTTGCCGGTGGCGTGGAGAGCAGGCTGGCTTCCTGCACACCAACCATGGCTGCCGCAAGCGTACGCGGTATGGGAGTGGCACTCATCGACAAAACGTGCAGCTTCTGGCCGAGGCCGCGAAGCGTTTGCTTGAGTTTGACGCCGAAACGGTGCTCCTCGTCGATAACGAGCAGACCGAGATCGGCAAAGGTGACGCCCTTGGCCGCGATCGCCTGCGTCCCAACGACGATCCGAAACGATCCGTCGGCGAGCCCCGCCCTGATCTGTCTTGACTCAGCATCGCCAACAACGCGCGAAAGAAGGGCCACACTCACCTCGGTGCCCTCAAACCTGCGGGAGAATGTTTCGAAATGCTGGCGCGCCAGTACTGTAGTCGGTGCGACGACGGCGACTTGACAACCATTCAAGGCGACAACGGCAGCGGCGCGCAACGCAACTTCCGTCTTGCCGAAACCGACATCGCCGCAGATCAGCCTGTTCATCGCCTTGCCAGAGGACAGGTCTGCGATGACGGCGGCAATCGCATCGGCCTGATCCGCGGTTTCGGGATAAGGGAACCTTGCCGCGAAACGGGCATAAGCAGGTCGTGGTGGACTAATCGCGCGGGCACCGGCTTTCTCACGCTCAGCAGCGAGTCTGACAAGCTGTTCCGCAGCCTCAGCAATCTCGATGTCGAGCTGTGCCCGGCGCTTGGCCCAGCCATCCCCTTTCAACCTGTCGAGTGTCACTGCCTCTTCATCGGCCCCGTAACGCCAGATGCGGCCGAATTCCTCTACGGGCGCCAGAAGCGTGGCTCCTCCATTATATTCAAGCCGTACGGTATCGGTGACCATCCCCTCGACCTCGACGGTCTCAAGGTCTCGCAGAACGGCGATGCCGTGATCTTCATGCAAAACGACGTCGCCGATTCGCAACTCTGGCTCCTGAGCGAGCGAGGGGGCTCCATGATCTCCCGGGTTTAATCGTGTACCGAAGACGTCGGGGGCCGTTACGACCGCAAGCGCTGCTTTGTCATCGACAAAGCCATCGTCGATATCGACATTGAGGCTGACCAAGGTTGCGGGCTCGACGCCCAGTGCCGATGCCCAGCTTTCGGCGTGGCCGACATCAAGCGTCAGATGACGCTGCAGCGTCTTGACCATTCGATCGAGGTCCACAGTAGGGCCGGCGAGGGCGACACGCCGGCCGGTCTGGATCTGTTCGGCAATAAATTTCGCCATGGCCTTTGAAGGGTTGATCTCGACGATAAAGTCGGGCGTTGGCGACAAGCCCTGCAAATCAAGCTTCATCCGACGGTTCGCCAGTTGCTTATCAAGGGTCGGGCGATCCAGGTAGAAGCGTTCTGCGGTCGGCTTGCGGCCTTGCTGCCTGTCGCGCATGCGCCGAGCGTCATCGATCAACGCGATCGCGGCGTCGAAGCGTTCGTCCACAGCCGGCTCCACTGCGATGCGGGCGTGCGGCAAGAGTTCGAAGATGGTGTTGAGCTTGTACCCGGCCCCGACAATCTGCATTTCCATGCATTGTGCTTCCGTAGGTCCAGCCGGCGCTGAGCTGCATTCCAGCAACTCCGTCGAAGGCGCGAGCATGATGTTCTCGAAACTCTCATCTGTGCGTTGCGACACCGGGTTGTATGAACGAATGCTGTCGACGACCCCACGCTCGATTAGAACCCGAAAGGGATGTGGCGCTCCGGATGGAAACACTTCGATGCCCTGACCAAGCAAGGCGAATTCCCCAGGCTCGTCGACCCGATCGTCCATCAGGTAGCCATAAGTCTGCAGGCGATCGCAAAATGCCTCAACATCAACGTGGTCGCCGGTGGCCAGGGATGTGAAGGCCTTTGCAATGGCATCGGCAGGAAGAAAGCGCTGCAGCGCCGCCTCGGGTGACATGACGACCAGGCGAGCACGACTGTTGGCTGGCTTGGCCAAAGCGAGAAGCGCGGTTGCACGTCGTCCCATGCTTTCACGCGATGGCTGGATACGGTCGTACGGCAGGCAGTCCCACGGCGGCAATAAAATCACCTGCGTTTCCGGCATAAACTGCTTGAAAGAAATTGAGACTTCTTCTGCCTGGTTCTCGCTCCTCCCAATGAATATCAGGTCGTCCGCGCCGATTTCCCCTACAGCTTGGATCAGCCGCGCGGCAATCGCGGCAGCTGGCATTCGGCGCGGTCGTGGTGCGTGTTCTTCACTCGGCGCACCCGATTCCGAAAGCGTGTTCGATCCCACCACGTCGATAGACGTTTTTAAATTTTTTCGTCGTTCCATGAAATTGGCCCGAGGTTGCCTTTGCTAACGAGCTTGCGAACAGTGTGTTCCTTTCGCGCAGGCGCGTTGCAAGGGGCGTCGGCCGATCGACTCCTGCTATTGCTGTTCGCTGACGCAAGCCAAGGGAGTCATGCGCGTCAGCATGGGCAAGCATCCCGACTTGGGATCGGGTCTTCCGGACGACGCTCGGTGGCAAAAGCCAACAACGGAATCGCGACGGCCGGCAACATAATCCGCTAGATTGTTGACCCGACCATTCCGAACAGGGTAACGGAAATTCCTGAGCCAATCGCTTGCGGAACCTTTTCGACCGGAACGCTTTACGCATCCGATGTCACGTAGCGTCGTAGCGTTGGCYAATACCACCATGTGTCGCTTGCTGGCGGCAGTGTTGCTCGCCGGCCTAGCTGCCTGCTCTTCATCCAATGCCGAAGACAAGCGGGCGAAAAACGCCAAGTCCACCGCCAGTTCAGCGATCATGGTCATCGACAGTTGGACCGCCGGCGCCGCACCTTCCCACTATGCGGGGGCCACGTTGCGGTCTTTGGCCGAAGCGTTAGCTGACTACGATCGGCAACTACAAACGGCGGACGGTTCGGACTCCTCCAAGCGACTGGCGCGACAACTCACAGCCGCTGCCGAGCGGGCCGAAAATGCCGTCACGAACGGCGACCGAGCACAGGCGGGGCAAGCCGGTCAGGAGTTTCGAACTGTCATTGCCAAGTTCGTTGTGGCAGATCCCGCAGATCGAGCGACAAATCCATGAAAAAATTGCTGGAAATCTCGCTCGGCGTGGTGACCAGCGTTGGGGGCTTCCTTGAGGTCGGATCGTTGGCGACAGCAGCCCAGGCCGGTGCATTGTTCCACTTTCAGCTGGTCTGGGCGATTCTCCTCGGGACTATCTGCATCATTTTCCTGGTGGAGATGGCCGGCCGTTTCGCAGCCGTCAGCAAGCACACAATAGCCGACGGCATTCGCGAGCGCTTCGGCATCAATGCGTTCCTTTGGCCTCTGGTAAGTACATTGCTGGTCAATTTCCTGGTGCTGTCTGCTGAGATCGGCGGGGTCTCCATTGCTGCCGAACTCGCCACTGGGATCGGCTTCAAATGGTGGGCGCTGCCGGTAGCTTTCATTGCGTGGCTCTTGCTGTGGAAAGGCACTTTCGGCCTGATTGAGAAAGGCGTTTCGCTGTTGGGGCTGGTAACGCTCTGCTTCGTCGTAGCAGCGGTCATCCTCAAGCCTGACTGGACGCGGGTCGCCGTCAGTTCGGTGCCCTCCTTGCCGCATCACGACACCGCTACCTACTGGTTCATGGCTGTCAGCATTCTGGGTGCGTCCATCTCGCCATATCTCTTCATGTTCTATTCCGCGGGAGCGATCGAGGACAAATGGGACAGGAGTTATCTCGGTATCAATCGCGCCATTGCCGGGCTCGGCATGAGTTTCGGCGGCACCATCTCCATAGCCGTGCTTATCGTCTCGGCGTTGGTGCTTGGAACGAACGGCATCACCCAGGTGGACGATTACCACCAATTGCCATTGATGCTGACTCCGGTGTTCGGCTTCTGGGGCTTTGTGCTGTTCGTTGCATCGCTTGGCATCGCCTGCTTCGGCGCTACGGTCGAGATCGCCCTGCAGCAGGCATACCTCGTCGCGCAGGGGTTCGGATGGAATTGGGGCGAGGACCGCAAGCCTCGCGAGGATCCAGGCTTCACGATTGTCTATACCGTCACAATCTTCGCGGCCGCCATTCCGATTGCGCTCGGCCTTGATCCGCTGAAGCTTACCATCTTTTCAATGGCCCTTACGGCAGCAAGCCTGCCTCTGGCGGTGGTGCCATTTCTCTTCTTGCTCAATGACCGGTCCTATATGGGTGAACATCGCAACGGCGTGATCTCCAACGCGGCAGTGCTCTTTGTTATCGCTCTTGGCTTCATCCTCGCGGTCGTCACCCTGCCTCTGCAAATATTTGGAGGCAGTTGATGCTCATCATACGCGACGTTTTGGACAAGCAGGTTGTCGACCGCAATCAGGTCAAGATCGGCAAGGTGGACGGGATAGTAGCCCAGTTGAGACAAGGTAAGCCCCCAAGGATCATCGCCGTCGAGATCGGCTCGATTGCGCTGGCGCGCCGCTTGGGACCGCTCCCCGAACGCTGGATGGTCATTCTGGCCGCCAAGCTGGGCGGCCAACGCCATGCCAAGCCTCATCGGGTGGCATGGAGCAAGGTTCGCGAGATCGGCCTAGACATCGAGTTCGATATCGATGTGCGCAAGACTGCGATTTTTGGCTGGCAGGACTGGTTGCGCGACCACATCGTCGGAAGGATTCCGGGAGCTTGACGATGGCAACCGCAAATCTCGACCGATTGGCTGGCCGGCGGGTCTTCTCAAAAGAGGGTCATTGCATAGGCCATCTGGAAGAGATCGTCGCCGAGGCAGACGGCGACGAACTTGTCGTCAAGGAGTATCATATCGGTATTTTCGCGGCGTTCGAGCGTCTGTCCGCCTCGTCAATTGGCACGGCCCTCCTCGACCTGGTTCGGCTGCGCCATCGCAAAGGGATCTATCGGATTCGGTGGGACAAGCTCGACATTTCCGACCCCGTGCGGCCGATCCTTCGCTGTTCGGAGCAGGAACTCGCAACAATGCAAGCCAGCTTTCGGGTCAAACGCTGAGGCTCGGTCACTGGTCAGTCGAGCTGCAGAAGATCAGATAACCGGCACGCGTCGGGCATCGATCAACTGATTTCATTTTGAAGAAAGGCCTTGAACGCTGCTGCGAGAGCAGCTGGATTTTCTTCGGCGACGTGGTGCCCACTCTTGATCCCAAAGCCGCAAACGTCGTCGGCCCAGTGCTTCCAGATTGCGACCGGATCCCCATAGATCTGCTCCAAGTCATCGTCGATCGACCAGAGGCAGAGCATCGGACAGCGCACTTTTCGGCCGGCGCTTCGATCATCACGGTCATGGCGATGATCGATCCTGATACCTGCGCGATAGTCTTCGACCATCCCATGCACGATAGCAGGATCGCGGATGAACGATGCCAACTCGTCATAGGCGTCTCGTCCCATCTCATCTGGCCGCAGGGCGCTGTACCATGCCAGTGGGTCTGCCAGGATGGCCCGCTCCGGCTTCTCGGGTTGAGCGAAGAAGAACCAGTGGTACCAATCGCGGGCGAATTTCCAGTCGGCACGTTCCAGATGCTCAATAATCGGCAACCCATCCACGGTAATCAGCTTTCGCACCAGACCGGTATGGTCCATTGCCATTCTGAAAGCGACCAGACTGCCACGATCGTGACCGGCGACGGAAAAGGTGTCGTGCCCCAACCTTTTCATAACCTCCACCAGCGCCGCGGCCTTTGCCCGCTTGGATGAGAACTTGCTTTCCGGGTCGTCCGGCGGCATGTAGGAGCGCCCGAAGCCTGGAAGGTCGGGGCATACGATCCTGAAATCTGCTGACAGCAGGTCTGCGACTTGGCCCCAAGTCATATGCGTGCGGGGATGGCCATGGATCAGAAGCACAGGCGGCCCAGATCCCCCGTGCCGAAGTCGTATCGGCCCGCACCCGGTTTCCACCATTTCGAGCGCGAAATTTTCGAACATATACCATCCTCAACCAGCTATGAGCTTACAAACCCTCTCCGCGTGAATTGGTTCATGACGATCGGAAACGCGACTGTCCGCGACGTTGGGAGGGAGTCTGTCGCGTCAGAACTATCGGAAAGCACGGAGCCTGCAACACTTCCTGGAGACGATGGAGGGTTGTAAGCCACGGCAAAGCCGTCCACCGGTAGCATCAAGGGATGGACAAGCTGGCCGGGTGTCGATGGCGCTCTCAGACGGATAACCGCTACGGCATGTGAATTACCGAACGAGCACCCCGAACTAGCCCTTGTTGTTCCGCTCCTTGCCTTTGTGGTTTGCCCATCACGGAGAGGAGTGCCGTTGCCTCGTCGATCGGCTTGGTCTTATCGCGTTGGCCGATTTGCCTGTCTGGTATCTACTGCACCTCTCCTGGCCGAGCGGCTGAACAAAGCCGCTTTGAACAAGATGCCTTGCAGCCGACACCACAGGTGTCCTTGGTGATCGAGGCCGAGCTGGTCAATGCAGTCGATCGTCGATGGGTTGTCGAAATCAGAACTCTTGGCCAGGGCGATCTGGGCGTTTTCACGACGTGGAACAATCGCGATAGCAGACCGTTCCCAAGCGAACTTGCCAGGTTAGGATTCCTCTTGTTGCAGCGATCAAATGAAAACCACAGAGAGCATCCGCAAACGGCTGGCAGTTCCAGCGGGAGTGAGACTTTACGGGGCGCGGAAAAGCACCCAGACGACAATGCCGAACCCCGTCGGTTGGTTGTTGTCTCGAATAGGCTCGGGAACATTCGCGACCTGTCGCAAGCCGGAGGCCTCGCGGTTGGGGTCGCGGATGCGTTGGCCGAGCGTGGAGGTCTCTGGTTGGGGGCAAGCGACGAGCATCGAGATACGGCTCCGGGCGACGAACCCCTCATTCACCTTGAACGCCTGGGAAGGATCGAGACAGCCGCACTCAGCCTGCCGCGCGAGGCATACTCCCTCTACTACAACGGCTACGCCAACAGTACGCTGTGGCCACTTTTCCATTACCGCCTCGACCTGGTGGATCATCGCAGCGAATTTCTTCACGCCTACAGGCAGATCAATGCGCGCTTCGCCCAGGCGCTTGCACGATTGCTGACGGGCAACGACGACCTGGTCTGGATCCACGACTATCATCTTATCCCGCTTGCTGCCGAGCTGCGGCGGCTCGGATTTGGGAATCGGATCGGCTTTTTCCTCCACATCCCGTTCCCGCCTCCTGACCTGTTTGTCGCCACATCGGACCATGAAGAACTAATCGCTGACCTGCTTCAGTACGATGTTCTGGGTTTCCAAACCGAGACCGACGTGACGAATTTCCGCCGCTCCGTGTGGGCGACAAATTCGATCACCTTCGACAACAATGACGCGGCGGAGGCCAATGGCCGGACCGTTGTGTCGCGGAGCTTTCCGATAGGCATCGATGTCGGCGCGTTCGCACGCATGGCTAACGAGGCGTCGCAGGATGTGCAGATTGATTCCATGCGTCGCCAGATTCTGGGTCTTAAACAGATCATCGGCGTCGACCGGCTGGATTACTCCAAAGGATGCCCGGCCGCATGCAAGCCTTCGCGCGGCTTCTGGAAAGATATCCCGAACATCAGCGGGCGGCTACATATTTGCAAATTGCGTCGCCCACGCGAGAAGAGGTCGGTGCTTACGCCGAAATAAGGGCACAGCTCGAGGCGACCGCCGGCTCTGTGAACGGTAAGTACGCGGATCTGGCTTGGACACCGATCCGCTACATTCACCGAGCCGTACCACGCTCGCGGCTGGCTGGCCTGTTACGCGCCAGCCAGGTCGGGCTGGTGACGCCCTTGCGTGATGGAATGAACCTCGTCGCAAAGGAATTCATAGCCGCCCAGGACCCGGCCGATCCCGGAGTGCTTGTATTGTCGCGTTTTGCGGGCGCCGCTGAAGAGCTTGAGGAAGCGCTGATCGTAAATCCCTATTCGATCGACGACGTTGCTGACGCTATCGCCAAGGCGCTCGCGATGCCCCTTGAGGAAAGAATTGAGAGGCACGGTGCACTGCTCACGCGCATCAGCCGCAATGACGCAGCAGAATGGCGCCGATCATTTCTCGCTGCGCTCGCGGACGAGAGCTAGCGCCCGTTTCTACCGACTTGTCTCCGGCAAGGTGGGCACTGGCTGCCCGGGTCTGACACCCGGGCACACGCAGCAGGGATCAGTTCGGAAAGCCTAGGGCAAGGCGTCTAAACGATTGGGAGGGAACATCAGGAGTCGTAAGTTCAGGATCAAAGCATCCACGACGGACACATGGTCATGACTGACATATTGCTAGAGTTGCTCGAGGAGGTGGCTGCACTGCTCCCGGTTTTTGCACCCGCGTACGCGATACCCGAAAGGCCCCCAACTTCCCCAACAACCTCGAGCCAGTGATACGGGCTGAACCATCCGAGCCCGGAGCGCAAGACAAACTTGTGAGGCCGAGGCGATGACAAGATATGAGCCTTGGCGGAGCTTATTGGAAACGCTGGGCGCGCCAGAGATTGTCATCATTTTCGAGCAGTTGGATGAAACCGTGCCCTTACCCAAGGCGGCCCATATAGATCCACAGTGGTGGTCAAGCGGCCGGACTGGCAAGCGAACGGTCCAAGCCGAAGCCTGGCATCAGGCTGGGTTCGAGGTCCAGGCTGATTTACAGGGCAAAGTGGCTACATTCAGGAAAATGAAGCACAAGTAATGCGGCTCAAATTGCGCCCGTCCGCGATTGCTGAAACTTCGCCAAGGGCTGGGGGCGGTGACCTACCGCTCATCGCCCTGGCTGGTGACTGCAAAGGGCAGCTCAGATTGGCGTTTTTCGCTGCTCACGAACTTGTCCTGTTTCAGGTTCAACCGCCGCCGTTGGAGAGACACGAGTTTGAACAGCCGACGACGAGCATGTCGCTCCTGAACTGTTTGAAGGAACCTAATTCTTCCGGCGTTGTTACGCGATCGGACATACGAAAGGAGCCGCCGAAATCATCTCGTGATATGCCTGGACCAACGCCTCGCAAGGACACCGGTAAGGATACCCGGGAGGCCGTACTCAAAACGCCTGACAAAACGATCGACTGGGATCACGACGATGTGCATGGCGATGGCGACACCATTGGGATGGAGCCTGAGCAGGGGATTGATTCAAAATAGCAATCGCGGTCGGCAGTTTTTCGCCTTGTCTAGGATGTCGGACTGAGCCGCTTGGCAGCTAAATACATCAATGCGGAAGCGGCGCGCGTTCGGTTCCAACCGGCCTGCTCTGCTCGGTTAACTAGCTCGTCAACATGTGGCGCCAAGGCGTCCTGGCACTCAGCGTCGTACCGGGTCGCGGTTACCTCTCGGACAGGTGGTGTAATTGGCGTTTCGTTTGTCATGAATGTGCTCGTGGAAAGCTGGGAATGTTGGCTTCGGGTTGGACGTAGGGCAAGAGGCGGCCACCTCACAAGGTAGCCGCCATCTTCGATGCAGTTTCATACGTAGCTGGGTGTCGGCTTAGGGTGAGGTGAGGGCACGTTGCCTTCTTCCAGCAGAATGTCCTTCTTGCGAGCGAACGCGACGAAAATGCCTCGGGCAGTCTCTAGGTCAACATCCCCAACTAGTGCGGCCTTGCAGGCTCGCACGGCCGCTTTCTGTTCAGGGCTGTTGCCGCACCATTCCATAGCAAACTGATAGGCATCGGCGACTGTGTTGAGTTGGCGAGGAAAGCCTAATCCAACCCACACGCGGATCGGCGTATCAAACGGTTTCGAAAGCATCTCGAACTGCCTCCTTCGCACCCTTCAAGCGACCAACCCGCCGCCTCGACCCCGGTTGTCCGGGATCGCCCAAGGCAGGGCCGCAGTCACGTCCTGGTAAATCCTGGCCGACTTAGCGAAGCCGCAAAACGCTTGCCGGGCGGCGGAGAGCGGATAGCCGTTATCAAATGCTCTTTGGCACGCGCGAAGGGCGGTGTCGTAAATCACCCCACGTCTTTCTGTGGGCCATTCGTAGAGAAACTCCAGGGCATCTTCGATGCCGGCAATTTCCTGAATAAGGCTCTTCCCGCTCTTCACGAAGACAGGGCTGTCGAATATCCGATCGTTCATGGGATCCTCCAAGTCGAATGAACAATTGAGGTTTCGATTCAGGCGAGGCCGTAAACGGCCAGCGCCCGACCGGGATATGGGTTTGTTGTTTTTGGTCGTCAAGACCCTGGAACAAGGCGAAAATTGACACCGATTGACAAGGATCTTGCTTCCAACCGTTGATCGATGCTGGTTGGTCCCAGCACTGCGTGCTTGCGCACGGCACCATTGCTCAGCGGAAACGTCGACTGTCAGTGTCGGTTCCCGCGACCGCCTCAGGAACGAGTCCCATGAGATGACGTTTCGTTTTTTTGATCGCGGTGGAAAGACCAATGAGAAGACAACACTGGTCGGGGAGGTTCTGATGTCGATGCCCGGTCTGGCATACGGTCCCCTGGGCGACCGGTGCATGCATATCTGCGTTGATATGCAACGCCTATTTGCCGAACCATCACAATGGGCGACGCCCTGGATCACCCGCGTCCTCCCGCACATCGAGAGGTTGGTCGAGCGGCGGGCGCCGGAGACGGTCTTCACGCGCTTCTTGCCCGCGCAGAAGCCAGGGCAGGGCGTGGGAACATGGAAGCGCTACTATGAGCGATGGGCGTCGATGACGGCCGACAATGTCGGTCCCGACATGATCGAACTGTTGCCGGCGTTGGCTGGCTATTGTCCGCCAGCTGCGGTCATAGACAAGTATATCTACTCGCCTTGGTTCGAAGGGCGCCTCAGATCTTTTCTAACGGAGCGTAAAATCGACACGTTGGTCATTACCGGCGGTGAGACCGATGTCTGCGTCCTAGCCACAGTGCTTGGAGCCATTGATTTCGGCTATCGCGTGGTTCTGGTCACAGACGCTCTGTGCAGTTCTTCGGATGCGACGCATGACGCGCTGCTCACCGTTTATCACCAAAGATTCGCGCAGCAGGTCGAGACGGTCGAGATGGAGACAGTACTTTCGAACTGGGTTTGAAGCGCCACCGATCCGAAACGCGGATTCATCAGGCGTTCAGGTCGATCAACACGGCTCCGATTTCGGAACGCTGGCGGCGGCGCAGCTGGCCGGGACTTCCTCGAACGTTACTTCCAGAGTCGATCGAACGATGCCTTCAGGCAAATGCCCGCCTCCGTATCGCCCAGCCCAACATCGCCAATCGCGCTCAGCACCTCGCACTTCATTGATCAAATTTCCGTTCGTTTTTCGGTTCTAGCTCGAAAAGCGCCGATGGCTGCCAATAAAGCTCGTCAACCTTCTGATCGGCCGCGAGCGGTCAACGGGCCGAATGCCTCTTCGCCGGGATCGAGCACGATGACGAACGTCCGTTGCTCCCCCGCTCTCGTTGAGCGCCAAGCTTTCATTGTTGTTTTCCAAGCGACAAGCGTCTCAATGGGCACGGTGCTCGGCATTCCGCTTACGCGTCGCCGCCGCTTTCTTGGCCGCCTCCGAACGGCTCGCGGCAGGGCGCGAGGCCGATGCCTTGCCGCCCTTCTCGCCACCCTTGTGGGCTGCCGGGTGGCCGGTGTCCTTGCCGCGCCCGGAGCCGCCAGCTTTCTTGCCGCCGCCATCATCCTTGTTGACAGTCGCCCATGCGCGCCGCTCGGCCTCCTTGTCGGAAACTCCACGCTTTTCGTAGCCTTCGGCGATGTGGTCGGCTTTGCGTTCCTGCTTGTCAGTGTATTTGGATTTGTCGCCTCGTGGCATGGCGCTTTCTCCTCTTTAGCAGGATTTGAACGTCATTGCTGGCGCTCAGGTTCCAGTGATGATCGCGGCTAATGCTTTGGCGAGCTAGCAGCAGGGCGATTTGGGCTAAATTGCCCCTCCTTGCAGGCTATTCATCGGGAGCCGTCGCGGGCGCCGTGTAGCGGCGCCGTACGGCATCGATAACGAGCTTGCGGCTCTCGACGGCTGAGAGTTTCTTATCCTTTTCCGTCTCTGCGGTTTCGCGAGCGAGATCCTTGTCGCGGATCTGATGACGGAACCATTGGGAGTAGTCGCTGGCGCGCAAATGAAACTCCCATGTCTTGTCGTCTATGCCTTCCGCGATCTGGGCGAAAATCATCAGATTGTGGGCTCTGAGGTTCATCGCATTGTCGGGGCCGTGGAAGTAGAAGCTGCCCGCCTCGTCGAGTTGCCCCTCGGCGTATTTGCGGCTGTGCCGTTTGAGGGATTGGCGCGGTTCGATCACCTTGACGGTGGTGATTTTCTTGCGTGCGTGCGGTCGCCAGAACAGCACCCGCGCTCCTTTCGGCGTTGGGATGTCTTTCGGTTGGTCGATGCCCGTCTCGTGGCAAAACGACTTCACCACATCCTTAGCCTGGGGACCGAGCGCGATAATGGCGGTCACCAGCCGCAGGGCATCGGTTGAGAGGGCCTCAGGGTGAACAGTGATCAGGATCGTGCCCGGCAACTCCAGTGACAGGACCGCGCGGGTGTCATCGCGTCGCTTGGGCAGAAGGTGGTGCGCTTCGTCAATGACGAGCCAATGCGGCCTGGCCGTGCGGCGGCGGAAATTGCTAAGACCGGGCAGCAGATCGGCAAAGAAATCCGGCCGCTCATCGACGCGCAATGCCAGTCCATTGATGGCGACATTGCTGTCCGCTTTCGGGATCAAATCCAGCACTTGCGCTTTCGTCGGCGGAGTCGAGCCATCTCCGAGCCGCACGGCGCCTAAGAGACCGTCATAATCACCTTCCGGATCGAAGATGCAGAACTGGAAACCGCTCTCGACGAAGCGTTCCGTCAGCGCGGTGGCCAAGGTGGATTTGCCGATGCCGGAACTGCCAGCGATGAGGATGGTGTCGGTTGGCGACAGATAGATGTCATCGCCGCCCGCCGATCCTAGAACGACGCCGTCGTGGCGCCTCGGCACGATGTCATGATCGCGCTTGATCAGCTTGTCGATCAATTGCTCCACACCTTTCCCCCGGGCGCCCCGCATGACCAGGTCCGCGGTGGTCTTGACGGCAGGAATTGCATTGTCGACAGCCACGCTGCAGCCGCAGGCCTGCAGGAAGGCATGGTCATTTTCAGCGTCGCCGACCCCGGCCACATTGTGCGATGAAAGCCGGAGGTCCTGGAGCGCAGCAGCAAGTCCGGTGGCCTTGTTGATGCCGCTCGGCAGGATCATCACCGCACCCTTGTTGAAGATGATTTCCAGCCCCAGTCCCATCTCCTTGATGACGTCTAGCGCCGTAGCTTGGTGAGGCTCCCAGGTCGCGACGATCGAGCGTCCGATCGAAAGCGGCTTTACGCCGTGTTTCTTCAGCTTGGCGACGAATTTGGGATCTGGTGCAGCCGAGATCGTGCGCTCTTCCTCGCTGGCCGGCGTATAGATCAGCGCGCCATTCTCCGCGATGACCTTGTCGAACAAACCGACCTCGGGAAAGACACGCTTGAGGTCGGGCAGTTCACGTCCGGTGACGAGGATCAGCTTGCGGCCGGTTTTCTTGAACCGCTCCAGCGCGGCGAGGGTCTTCTTCGAGACGATCCCGTCATGGGGCCAGTGTGCCGTCATAATCCGTCGCTAATGCCATAAAATACATTTGCCAGCCTTCCTGGTCCCAGCCCGCGCATAACAAGAACGAATGATGAAGACAAAGGCTCCCATGGAACACGCGCAGCACGCTAACGAGGGCCCCAGAAAGTTAGGAACCTCACCGGTAACGGCACGTTGAGCAGCCAAGCCGGGACCAGTCTGGCCATCATCGGGTCGCGGATACATCCGCCGCCGAATTCAACCGAATGTAGTGAAAGGAAAAGGCGATGGGCTTCTTCTCGAAGAACATCAAGACACTTGACGACCTCTTCGTGCACACACTGCGCGATATCTATTACGCCGAAAAGCAGATCGAGAAGGCGCTGCCGAAGATGATCGACAAGCAACCGATCCGCAGTTGAAGGCCGGCTTTGAAAAACACCTCGACCAGACCAGGGTCCATATAGAGCGTGTCGAGGAGGTATTCGAGCGTCATGGCGTTAAGGCAAAGCAAATCAACTGCCCGGCAATCGACGGCATACTTGAAGAAGCCGACGACGTGAGCGGCGACGTTGATGACAAGGACGTCCTCGATGCCGCGCTGATTGCCTCGGCACAGGCGGTCGAGCACTACGAGATGACCCGCTATGGAACGCTCATCGCCTGGGCCAAGCAGCTCGGCCGCAGCGATTGCGCCAACGTTCTGGCCAAGAACCTGAAGGAAGAACAGGCGACCGATCGCAAGCTAAGCGAGATTGCAGAAAGCAAGATCAATCTGCACGCAGCCGAGTAATCTGCTCACGAAAGCCGGTCAGTGTCTTAACTGGCCGGCCTTCCGCTGGGCAGATCTGTACAAATCCCATTGACGCCTTTTGGTTAGCCGCCACAAAGGCGGGAGGAACGACGGTGTCGCAAGCGCCAACCATATGTCTGGTGAGGAGGGCGGCGATGCCACAATTTCTCTCAAGCGGAAAACGCAGCGGCGGGGTCATCGTAGCGTTCACCGAACCAAACCTCGCTCACTGCGTTGAGTCGCGCGTTGCGTCATCAGCCGGGGCATTTCCATGACAAAGGGCGAGCTTTCCACCTATCGGGCCAAACGGGATTTCACGAAGACGAAAGAGCCCAGCGGCGAACGCTCGATCGCGAAATCGACCCGGCTTCGGTTTGTGATCCAGAAACATGATGCGACGCGGCTTCACTATGACCTGCGCCTAGAGTTGGAGGGTGTCTTCAAGTCGTGGGCCGTCACCAAAGGTCCGTCCCTTGATCCGCAGGATAAACGGCTGGCAGTTGAAGTTGAGGACCATCCGCTGGAGTACGGCGACTTCGAGGGCACGATCCCCAAGGGACAGTATGGCGGCGGCACCGTGCAGCTGTGGGATCGCGGCTATTGGGAGCCGGAAGGCGCCATGTCGCCCGAAGAGGCCTTGGCAAAGGGCGATCTGAAGTTCACGCTCGACGGCAAGCGCCTGCGCGGAAGTTTTGTTCTTGTGCGTATGAAGCATGACCGCAATGGCGGGAAGCGGACCAACTGGCTGCTGATCAAACATCGCGACAAATATGCCACGGACGGTAACGGCGACGCGGTGCTGGCACAGGACCGCTCCGTAGCTTCGGGCCGGAGCATGGAAAAGATTGCTGCCGGAAAGGGAGCCGGCCCGAAGCCGTTTATGCTGCAAGGCTCAGCGACGGCCGATGCCGGCGCGGTGTGGCACAGCAATTGCGGCCACGCTGCCGAAGAGCGCGCCAAGTCGTTGAAGGCATCGCCAAAGCCCTCGCCCACTTCGAAACGAGCTGCTCGTGGCTCGACGGCGAAGATGCCCGATTTCATCTCACCGCAGCTCTGCGCGACACTTTCGCGTCCGCCGGCGGGAACCAGTTGGGTTCACGAAATCAAGTTCGATGGCTATCGCGTCCAGCTACGCGTCGAAGAAGGCGCCGCTACGCTGAGGACCCGAAAGGGCCTCGACTGGACCGAGAAGTTTGGCTCGATCGCGAAAGAGGCGGCGCGCCTTCCCAACGTCATCGTCGACGGCGAGATCGTCGCCCTCGGCAAAAATGGCGCGCCGGACTTTGCCGCGTTGCAGGCCGCACTGTCGGAGCGCCGGACAAAGGATTTGATCTTCTTTGCGTTCGATCTGTTGTTTGCCGACGGTGTCGATCTGCGAAAGTTGGCACTCTCGGAGCGTAAGGAGCGGCTGAACCAGATGCTCGGAGGGGTCGATCGTGGTGAGGAGAACCTCATCCGCTATGTCGAGCACTTCAACAATGGCGGCGACGCGGTGCTGCGTTCCGCCTGCCGCCTGTCCCTCGAAGGCATCATCTCCAAAAAAGCCGACGCCGCCTATGTCTCAGGCAGAACCGACACCTGGGCAAAATCAAAATGCCGCGCTGGACATGAAGTTGTGATCGGCGGCTGGTCGACCACCAACGGAAAGTTCCGCTCTTTGCTCGTCGGCGTCAATCGTGGCGAACACTTCGCCTATATCGGCCGTGTTGGAACCGGATACAGCGAAGCAAAGGTCAAACAGTTGCTACCGCGGCTGAAGGAAATGAAGGCCGCCAAGTCCCCGTTTACCGGCGATGGCGCACCGAAAAAGGATGAGACCGTCTTTTGGACGAAGCCGGAACTGGTGGCAGAAATCGAATTCGCGGGCTGGACGGGTGGCGGCAATGTCAGGCAGGCCGCTTTCAAGGGCTTGCGCGACGACAAGCCGGCAAAGGAGGTAGAGGCCGAGCGTCCCGCTGATCCTCAGGACACGCAGATCGCCCAACCTGCCATGGCATCTGGCCGGACGGGGAAAACCCCGATCGTCATGGGCGTTATCATCTCAAAACCTGACAAGCCGCTGTGGCCGAATGCCGGCGATGGTGGCCAGACGGTCACCAAGCTCGACCTCGCCGAATATTTTGAGGCCGTTGGTCCCTGGATGATCAAACATCTCAAGGGCCGCCCGTGTTCGCTGGTGCGCGCGCCGGACGGTTACGCCGGCGAGCAGTTCTTCCAGCGCCACGCCATGCCAGGCACGTCCAACCTGCTGGAACTGGTGAAAGTCTTCGGGGACCACAAACCGTATCTTCAGATCGATCGCGTCGAAGGCCTTGCTGCGATCGCGCAGATCGGCGGCCTGGAGTTGCACCCTTGGAACTGCCAGGCGGATCACCCAGAAGTACCCGGCCGACTTGTCTTCGATCTTGACCCTGGCCCGGAAGTTCGCTTTGCCGAGGTGGTCGCGGCCGCCAAGGAGATGCGCGATCGCCTCGAGGATTTGGGCTTGGTCAGCTTTTGCAAGACGACCGGCGGAAAGGGACTGCACGTCGTCACGCCGCTGGCCGGCCAGCGCAGCAAGACGACATGGCCCGAGGCAAAGGCCTTCGCCAAGGCTGTCTGCATGCAGATGGCTGCCGACCGTCCAGACCTATACCTCGTCAACATGGCCAAGAAGCTGCGGACATCCCGGATCTTTCTCGACTATCTCCGCAATGATCGCATGGCGACGGCCGTCGCTCCGCTGTCACCGCGCGCCAGGGAAGGAGCGACTGTTTCGATGCCGCTGACATGGGGCCAAGTGAAGGCGGATCTCGACCCGAAAAAATACACAGTCCGAACTGTACCAGGGTTGCTAAAGAACACAGTGGCCTGGTCCGACTACGACGATGGCGAAAGGCCGATCAGCACCGCGATCAAACGGCTCGGTTCTGCAAAGCTAGCGGCATGACAACGAAAGCTGCAAAACCGTCTTTTGGCGTTCCATTGGACACCGAGCCAATGGAGGCGAAGTCGGCCGACACGTTGCCGGATAACGCTGGCCAATGGCAGTACGAAACCAAATGGGACGGCTTTCGCTGCCTGGCGTTCAAAGCCGGCGATGCGGTGGACTTGCGAGCAAAGTCTGGCAAACCGCTCGGCCGTTATTTTCCGGAAGTCGTCGCGATGTTGCGTGACCTCAAGGCCAAAGACTTCGTGGTCGATGGCGAGATCGTCATCGACATTGACGGCTCTTTCTCTTTCGATGCGCTGCAAATGCGGTTGCATCCAGCCGAAAGCAGAATTCGGAAACTGTCTGTCGAAACACCGGCCAAGCTGATCCTGTTCGATATGCTGGCAAGTCCGCATGCCATCCTGATGCATCAACCGCTGTCTGCGCGGCGCGCGGCGTTGGATGCGTTCGTCAAGGCAGCGGGACATGCCGATCTCGAATTGTCGCCTTGTACTCGGGATTTGACGACGGCAACCGAATGGCTTGGCGAATCCGGTCACGGATCGACAGACGGCGTCGTCGCTAAGCTTGTCGAAGGCGAATATCGGCCCGGCGAGCGCGCCATGGTCAAGGTCAAGCGGCTGCGCACAGCCGATTGCGTGGTCGGTGGCTTTCGCTACTTGGCGGGAGCGCGCGAGGTCGGTTCGTTGTTGCTTGGGCTCTACAACGACCGAGGCAAGCTCGACCATGTGGGATTTACGTCGACCCTCGCGCGGGAGGATCGATCAGCGCTAACCCGACAGCTCGAAGCCTTGCGATCTCCTCCAGGCTTTACAGGCAAAGCGCCGGGCGGACCGAGCCGTTGGAGTACTGAGAGGAGCGGGGAGTGGGAGCCGTTGAAGCCCGAACTGGTGGTGGAAGTCCGGTTCGATCACGTCACCGGCGATCGCTTTCGACATGGCACGAAACTGCTTAGATGGCGTCCTGACAAGAACCCAAACCAGTGCACGTTCTACCAGATATTGAAACCATGAGTTTGGCGCGTGGCCTGCAACTAGTGTTGACCGTCTAATTCTAACCTTTTGCGCTCGGCGGCCTCGAACGCGGCTTGTCCACCCTTTCGTGGTGTCGATGGGCCTTGGCCTGGTTTCCCGCATGCCAGAAGATTGGAGTAGGTTCAGACTCGAAGGAGTTGCCGCCGCACTGACGAACGAAGGGCTGTTGGGGACTGCGCCGTCAACCGCTATGACGCTGCGGGTATTCTGATTGTCGTAAAGTGAATGCATCGCAGGACAACGTCTCCGATTGACGACTTTGCATATGGTCGAGTCCGGGCGACTAAGACAATAGAGAGCACGAGCTTGCAAAGCGGCGAGTCGGAGGAATTCTTCGAAGTAGCGAGCGGTTGAATCCGTCGTTCATCGTTGGCGCCGCGATTTCGGGCGCGACGCGGAAAGCACCTGCACAAGACGGCCGTCAAAATCCGCCTTCATATCGCCAGTCTGCTCTTTGTTGCCCGTCCCTCTGCCGGCAAGACCTGAGAATAACTTGCCAAACCTGCCCATCTCATCCCACCTCTAGTCGGCTCCATGCCGTTCTGGCAGGAAGCTCCATCGGAGCCTTTGGTTCAGTCGCTGCCCTGGGATCGACTGATGCCAGCCTAACCGCGATGTCCGCCTAGTGCCGTTCAGACCTCCGGTGTCGGTTTAGGATTGCTTCAGGGCCTCGCAGGTGACCTGTAACCTGCGGGCTGCCCGTCAATATCATTTGAGGCCGATCCGAGCTTTTTTTGTTGGGAACTTTTCGTCCGGTTCGCACTTTCCCCGGTCGTCAGAGAGAGGAGGCTGCGTTGAAAACACGACGCATCGACAGAGAAAAGATCGAGAGGGCCGATCGTGAATGTAAGCTGGTGCTGGAAGCCGAGCGGCGCGCGAGGGAAGCCAAGACAGCGCGTCTTAGAGAACAGAGGCAGCTGCTGGAGGCATCGACTGTTCGTACTCGGCCCGCAGCCGTGGCGGTAGCGAAGTCGCCGCGTCTGCAAAAGCTGGCCCGCAAGGTTATTGAGGTGGACTGACGATTTTGTTCATCGCGCCGCCATTAGGGTCCTTGCGCCGAAAACATCAAGGGATCGACTTTCGCTGAGACGTCGGCGTGCTGTCGCACGCGTAAAAGCGCCAGCTTCTGCGGGCGAGCTGCGGTACAAAGCCGCCGTACCAGGCTTCGGGCTGGCATAAGTGCGAGCTGGCACCTCCGATGAAGCGGCATCGGGCCTATGCACAGGCCGGCGCAGACCGGGTTTGCGCTAACAGCGCCCGCTGGCGGAGCGGGATCGCCGGCACCGTTCGCGTTTTGCCCCGATTGCTCCTGCGATCGTCGCGCCGCTCACCCTCGGCGGCGTCATTACATCGGCGCCGCGCGCCGTGGTTGATGCCATGAAGGTTATCAAGCCCTTCGACCTTCCAGCGGATTTGCCTGCAACTGGCCAATGGAACAAAATTGAAAATTCGACGTTTGGGGTTTGCGGCGGGATGTAACGTTTGGCCGCAGGGGCAATTTTATCCAACATCAAGATTGGGAGGGGGCGCTGTGACCGTACAGGCATCCAAAAGACAGTTGGACCGTCGAAGCATCCTGAATGCCCTCAAAGCCTTTCGGCGCGGTGATTTTTCTATCCGCATCGACAACGTTTACGAAGGTCTCGATTCCGAAATCGCAGAAACCTTCAATGAAATCGTCGACCTGAACGATCAGGTGGCGCGCGAGTTTGAGCGGCTCAGCAGGGTCGTTGGCAAGGATGGGCGGATAGGCGAACGCGGTCGCGTTCGAAACGCCACCGGCAGTTGGCAATCCAGTGTCCGGTCTGTCAACGATCTGATCGAGGACATGGTGCAGCCAACGGCTGAGGTTGCTCGTGTCATTGGCGCCGTGGCCAAGGGAGACCTGTCGCAGACCATGATGGTCGAGATCGATGGCCGGCCGCTGCGCGGCGAATTCCTGCGTATCGGTAAGATCGTCAACACCATGGTCGGCCAGTTGGCTTCATTTGCGTCGGAAGTGACACGCGTGGCGCGCGAGGTTGGCACTGAAGGCAAGCTCGGTGGTCAGGCGCGCGTGAAAGGCGTGGCCGGCACGTGGAAGGATCTGACCGACAACGTCAACGCCATGGCGACGAACTTGACCGGCCAGGTGCGCAACATCGCAGAGGTGACGACGGCCGTTGCCTCGGGCGATCTGTCGAAGAAGATTACGGTCGATGTGAAAGGCGAAATTCTCGAACTGAAAAACACCATCAACACGATGGTCGACCAGCTCAACTCTTTCGCTTCGGAAGTGACGCGCGTGGCGCGCGAAGTCGGCACCGAAGGCAAGCTCGGYGGCCAGGCGCGGGTCGAAGGCGTAGGCGGCACGTGGAAGGATCTGACCGACAATGTGAATTCCATGGCAGAGAACCTTACCGGCCAGGTGCGCAACATCGCCGAGGTGACGACGGCGGTGGCCCTGGGCGACCTGTCGAAGAAGATCACAGTCGATGTGAAGGGCGAGATCCTCGAGCTGAAATCCACAATCAACACGATGGTCGATCAGCTCAATTCGTTCGCCGGCGAGGTGACGCGCGTGGCGCGCGAGGTTGGTACGGAAGGCAAGCTCGGCGGCCAGGCACAGGTCCGCGGGGTCGCCGGCACGTGGAAGGATCTCACCGACAACGTTAACTCGATGGCAGAGAATCTTACGGGCCAGGTGCGCAACATTGCCGAAGTGACGACAGCGGTCGCATCGGGCGACCTGTCGAAGAAAATCACGGTTGCGGTGCAAGGTGAAATCCTGGAGCTGAAAGACACCATCAACACGATGGTTGATCAATTGAATTCGTTCGCCTCGGAGGTGACGCGCGTGGCGCGCGAGGTAGGCACCGAAGGCAAGCTCGGCGGACAGGCCGAGGTAAAGGGCGTCGGCGGCACCTGGAAGGATCTGACCGACAACGTCAATCTGATGGCTGCCAATCTGACTGGGCAGGTGCGCAACATCGCCGAGGTGACGACCGCCGTGGCTCGTGGCGACCTGTCGAAGAAAATCACCGTCGACGTCAAAGGCGAAATCCTGGAGCTCAAGGACACCGTCAACACGATGGTCGATCAGCTGAATTCGTTCGCCTCGGAAGTCACGCGTGTGGCCCGCGAAGTGGGCTCGGAAGGCAAGCTTGGTGGACAGGCTCACGTCGAAGGCGTTGGCGGCACTTGGAAGGATTTGACCGACAACGTCAACGCCATGGCCGGCAATTTGACCGTGCAGTTGCGCGACGTGTCCAAGGTAGCGACGGCTATCGCGACCGGCGACTTGACGCAGAAGATCACGGTCGATGCTCTGGGCGAGATCTTGCAGATCAAGGACGTCATCAACACGATGGTGGACCAGCTCAATTCGTTCGCCTCGGAGGTGACGCGCGTGGCGCGCGAGGTCGGCTCCGACGGCAAGTTGGGCGGCCAGGCGCAGGTGCGCGGCGTCGCCGGCACCTGGAAGGATTTGACCGACAACGTCAATGCCATGGCCGCAAATCTGACCGGGCAGGTGCGCAACATCGCGGAGGTAACCACCGCCGTGGCGCTCGGCGATCTGTCGAAGAAGATTACCGTCGATGTTCGTGGCGAGATTCTGGAGTTGAAGGACACGATCAACACAATGGTCGACCAGCTCAATTCCTTCGCTTCGGAGGTGACGCGTGTGGCGCGTGAGGTCGGCACCGAAGGTAAGCTCGGCGGGCAGGCGCAGGTGCGCGGCGTTGCCGGCACGTGGAAGGACTTGACCGACAACGTGAACTCCATGGCCGAGAACCTGACCGGCCAGGTGCGCAACATCGCCGAAGTGACGACCGCCGTGGCGCGCGGCGATCTGTCCAAGAAAATCACTGTCGACGTGAAGGGCGAGATCCTAGAGCTCAAGTCTACCATCAACACCATGGTGGACCAGCTCAACTCCTTCGCTGGCGAGGTGACGCGCGTGGCGCGCGAGGTTGGCACCGAGGGCAAGCTTGGCGGCCAGGCGCGTGTGGAAGGCGTCGCCGGCACCTGGAAGGACCTGACCGACAACGTCAACCTGATGGCGACGAACCTAACCAATCAGGTGCGTGGCATCGCCGACGTCGTGACGGCCGTCGCGCAAGGCAATCTCAAGCGCAAACTGACGGTCGACGCCAAGGGCGAGATCGCCTCGCTGGCCGACACCATCAACGGTATGATCGAGACGCTCGCCACCTTTGCCGACCAGGTGACCAATGTCGCGCGTGAAGTCGGCATCGAGGGCAAGCTCGGTGGTCAGGCGCGTGTGCCCGGCGCCGCCGGCCTTTGGCGCGACCTGACCGACAACGTCAATCAGCTCGCCGCCAACCTGACCACCCAGGTGCGCGCCATTGCCGAGGTTTCGACAGCTGTGACCAAGGGCGACCTGACCCGGTCGATTAGTGTCGAGGCCTCCGGCGAAGTCGCCGCACTCAAAGACAACATCAACGAAATGATCCGCAACCTGAAGGACCAGACGCTGAAAAATGCCGAGCAGGATTGGTTGAAGACCAATCTCGCCCGCTTTTCACGCATGCTGCAGGGTGAGCGCGACCTTGCCACGGTGTCACGGCTGATCATGTCCGAGCTCGCTCCTCTGGTGAACGCGCAATATGGGGTCTTCTACGTCACCAATCGCGACGAAGAGGAATCCTATCTCGAGCTCGCGGCGTCCTACGGCGCCGAGAGCAAGGCCGCAATCAAGCAGCGCCTGGACCTGCGCGAGGGCCTGGTTGGGCAAAGTGCCGCCGACAAGCGCGCCATCATGCTCGACAATGTGCCGCCGGAATTTCTGCGCGTCACGTCAGGTCTCGGCAGCGCCTCGCCAGCCAATGTCATCATCCTTCCCGCCTTGTTCGAGGATGAGGTCAAGGCGGTCATCGAACTGGCTTCGTTCGGCGAGTTCCGTGACACGCACCAGTCGTTTCTCAACCAACTGATGGAATCCGTTGGCATCGTTCTCAACACTATTGCGGCAACGATGCGAACCGAAGGCCTGCTCAAGCAATCCCAATTGCTGACCTCGGAATTGCAGGCGCGTCAGACCGAACTGACCAAGAAGCAGGAAGAGCTACATGCGACGAACGAGGAGTTGCAGGAGAAGGCGCAGTTGCTCGAAAACGAAAAGAAGCAGGTCGAAAACAAGAACCTCGAAATCGAGATGGCACGGCGTGCCCTGGAGGAGAAAGCCGAGCAGCTGGCGCTTACGTCGAAGTACAAGTCCGAGTTCCTGGCCAATATGAGCCACGAATTGCGCACACCGCTCAACTCGCTGCTCATTCTCTCAAACCTGCTTGCCACGAACCAGCAGGGCAATCTCAATGAAAAGCAGGTCGAGTTCGCGCGCACCATCAACTCCGCCGGAACCGACCTTCTCAGCCTGATCAACGATATCCTCGACCTGTCGAAGATCGAATCCGGAACCGTCTCCATTGACATCAACGATATGCCGGTGACGCATCTGCGCCAGCATATGGAGCGCACATTCCGCCAACTGGCCGCCGACAAGGGCCTCGGCTTCACCATCAAGGTCGATCCTGCCCTTCCCGAGACGGTGCGAACGGACGAGAAGCGGTTGCAGCAGATTGTCCTCAATTTGCTTTCGAATGCATTCAAGTTTACCTCGGAGGGCGAGGTCAGCTTGAATTTCCGAGTCGAAAAGGCCAGCCGCCGCAACGGCTCCGGGCACGCCATGAAGGCCTTGGCGATCGCGGTAACCGACACGGGCATCGGCATTCCAGAAGACAAGCAGAAACTGATCTTCGAAGCTTTCCAGCAGGCCGACGGCACCACCAGCCGAAAATATGGCGGCACCGGGCTTGGCCTCTCGATCAGCCGGGAGATAGCGCGCTTGCTTGGCGGCGAGCTGCGCGTCGAAAGCACGCCGGGCAAGGGCTCGACATTTACGCTAGTGATCCCGTTCGCCGGCCCCCGTGTGGCGGCCGCACAGTCCACCTTGCCTGCGCCGACGGAGGCTGCACCAGCATCTCTTGGCAATCCGCCTTCGGCAGAGCTGATCGACGACCGCGATACCATCGCGCCGACCGACCGGGTCGTGCTGATCGTCGAGGACGACCCGACGTTTGGCGGGCTGCTGCTTGGCCTCGCGCGCTCGGCGGGTCTTAAAGGCGTCCTGTCTAATGCGGGATCCGGCACCTTGGCCTTGGCTCGCAAACTCGTTCCCGACGCCATTACGCTCGATCTCGGGCTTTCCGATATCGATGGATGGGTGCTTTTCGATCTGTTGCGCCATGATCAGAAAACGAAGGGAATTCCCGTCCACGTCATCTCGGGTGCTGAAGATATTGACAGTCTCGCCCGCAAGGGGGCGTCCAGTGTTTCCACCAAGCCTGTTTCCTCTGACGAACTGATGAAGGTGTTTCAGGATATCCATTCAAAGAAGCTGCGCGTTCAGCGGCGCGTTCTGGTCGCCGACCCGGATCCGGAGCGCCGGCTATCGCTCGTCGAAGCGATCCGCGACGGTGTGACCTCGGTCACTGCGGTCGGCCGTTTCGCGGCAAACGCCGACGACATCGGCATGGCTTCTTATGATGCCGTCGTGCTCGGTTTCGGGCGCTCGGCCAAGGACAACGCACAAGCACTAGACGAGGTCAATGCACAGTTCGGCGAAGCCTTGCCGCAGCTGTTGTTCTTTGCCCCACATCCAGATGCGCTTGATCAGGTGCTGGCGTTGAACCCGGCGCTCGCGAATGCGCCGCGGGCTGAAAATTTTGCACAGCTGGCGCTTCATATCTCGGCGGCGCTGCCGGGAGAAGGACGCGAGGAGGTTGGAACAGGAACCGCACCGACCGGCAAGTTCGATCTGGCGGGGGCGAAGGTTCTCATCGTCGATGACGACATCCGCAACATCTACTCGCTCACCAGTGTCCTGGAGACATACGATATCCAGGTTCTGCATGCCGAGCGCGGCCGCGACGGTATCGCGCTGCTGGAACAGACGCCCAATGTCGACGCCGCTTTGATCGACATCATGATGCCGGAGATGGACGGATACGAGACGATGCGGCGCATTCGCGGCACGCCGGCGATCGCTCACATCCCGCTGATTTCGGTCACTGCCAAGGCGATGAAGGGCGATCGGCAGAAATGTCTGGACGCCGGGGCTTCCGATTACATCGCCAAGCCGGTCGATCTTGATCTGTTGCTGGCATTGCTTCGGGTCTGGATTGGTCGTTCCCGGTCTCGCGTCGAGATACCGGAGAAAATGCTCGTGGCAGTGAACTGACGGGCGGTCCATGCAAAAGCTTTTGCGAAACAAAGTCAGAAAACCTGAGGTCGTGCAATTGCCCGAAGGACCGGCCAGAGCGCGGATCTTGGCCGTGGACGATGATGAGCGCAACCTGCTGGCGATCAGCGAAGTGCTTGCCTCGACCGGTGACGTCATTTGCGCCCAATCAGGGGAAAAGGCTCTGCGTTTTCTGCTGAAAGAGGACTTTGCCGTCATCCTGCTGGATGTCCTTATGCCCGGAATAGACGGCTATGAGACCGCTGCGCTTATCCGCCAGCGCGAGCAATCCAAGCGCACGCCGATCATCTTCCTCTCCGCCATCAACAAGGAAGAGGCCCACATGCTGCGCGGCTACGATGCCGGCGCGGTCGACTATGTGTTCAAGCCATTCGATCCGGTTATGCTGCGTTCGAAAGTCGCGGTTTTCGTCGAGCTCCACGAAAAGACGCTGGAAATCCAGCGAAAGGCGGCGACCGAGCAGGGGCTGCTGGCGCAGGCACTCCAGGCGCAGAACGAAAAACTGGTGGCAGAACGGGCGCTTCGCAACGCAGAGGAACGCCAGGATGCCATCCTGAGTTCGCTTCCGGTCTGTTTCCATGCGCGGGCAGCGACGCCGCCCTTCGCGGCGCGCTTTGTTACCAAGGGTGTCGAGGGCCTGACCGGTTTTTCCCCTGAAGACTTGACCTCGAATCCGGCTTTCGGCCTGAGCCGGGTTCACCCTGAAGATCGCCCACGGTTGGAGCAGGCACTGCTGGAGGCAAAAACCAAGGGCTCCTATACCTGCGAATTCCGCTGGCTGTGCGCCAATGGCGAGTACCGCATCTTTCTTGACCAAGGCGTGATGTCGAACGGTTCTGACGGAGGCGAACCGGAGATATTGGGCACGTTGCTTGACGTGACCGAGCGGCGCGGCCTTGAGGACCAGTTGCTGCAATCACAGCGCCTCGACGCAATCGGCAAGCTGACGGGTGGCCTGGCCCATGATTTCAACAATCTGCTCGCCGCTATTCTAAGCGGATTGGGATTGCTTGAACGCCGCGGGATACTGGATGATCAGGCGCGCCAGGTTGTCGACCTTCTGCGGCGTTCTGCCAAACAGGGTACCGATCTCGTGACGCGAATGCTCGCCTTTTCGCGCCGACAAACGCTGAAACCAGAAGCCGTGAGGCTCGCGGCCCTTGGCGACACCATGAACGGTTTGGTCGCCCCCGTTTTAGGGGGGCTGATCCGCTTCGATTGGCAAATTGACGACACGGTATGGTCGGTGCATGTCGACGCCGGACAGCTTGAACTCGCCTTGATGAATCTTGTCTTTAATGCGCGCGACGCCATGCCTTCCGGGGGTACGATAACGATTAATGCGCAAAACCGTTCAGTTTTAAACCGATCGGAAGACGTTCCGGCGGGTGACTATGTTGTTGTGACAGTCAGAGATACGGGCTCCGGCATCGCACCGGATATTCTCGCCAAGGTCATCGAGCCTTTTTTCACCACAAAGCCCGTAGGAAAAGGAACCGGGCTCGGTCTCAGCACCGTCTACGGCTTTATGAAGCAGTCCGGTGGTACGCTGCGCATCGAAAGCGTCGTTGATCGTGGAACAGCCATGCAACTGTGGCTCCCACGCTCGGTCGAAGAACCAGCCACTCGCTTGATGGAAGCCGACCTCGGGCAGGTGCTTCTAGACGCCCGCACGGATCGACCGTCGATTCTTTTGATCGATGACAGCAACATCTTGCGGCAACTTACGGCCGAGTCGCTACGCCAACGCGGTTTCGAGGTGACTTGCGCGGGGGGAGGGGCGGAGGCGCTGGCGATGATCGAACGCGCTCCCGACAATTTCGACGTGATCGTTACCGACTTTGCCATGCCACTTGTATCAGGGGTGGACGTCATCCGTTTCGCGCGCACGCTGCGTTCCGATTGGCCTGCGGTTATGATCACGGGCTATGCCGATGCGGAAGAGATCGCCGATCGGCCAACGGACGTGCCGCTGCTCGCCAAGCCGTTCCGCGACAAGGATCTGCTCGACAGCATTTTCCTCGCTCTTGCCAATGCAGAGCCTCAAAAGATCAGGATAGGTTAGCGGATAGGAATCCCGGTTGGCAGCGAGCGGCGCGGATTTCCTACTTGCTGATATTCAAGTTCCCGACTACTCCGCGCTGTTAATTCGATCGCGGCGCGGTCGTTGCCCAGTCGATCAATCAGATCCGGAGCCGTCTGCCCGGGGCTATCCCTGTAGGCATCGCGAGTGCCTCCACGGTCAGGACGCCGGAAAGCGCAACCTCGTGCGTTCCCGAAATGCGCCGTCTGATGTGTCGGAAGGGCAGCCTCGCAATCAATCTCTTCTTGGGCGACATGCCAGTGCCGTTCGTGGTCGCCATCCGGGCAACCTGCCCGCTGCCTAGACTAGCCTGAAGGCTGAGTGTCTTCACTGAAGAGTTCCGACCCGGCTCGCAAATCAGCAGAGGGGCGCCACTCGGCTGGAACATCGGAAGTTATGGCGCATTTCAATTGAACTTGATCGGAGGCGACTGACTTAAAATGCGATCCTTGATCACAAATATATGGGAGTTGGTCAAAGAGAGCGCAGTCGGGTTTGTCAACGACAATGCTCTTAGCCATGGCG
Organism: Mesorhizobium sp. P3_A8; assembly: GCF_056402995.1. NCBI lineage: Bacteria > Pseudomonadati > Pseudomonadota > Alphaproteobacteria > Hyphomicrobiales > Phyllobacteriaceae > Mesorhizobium > Mesorhizobium sp. P3_A8. The sequence goes on from NZ_JBFUGI010000016.1 coordinate 70,028, forward strand.
CGGCGATGGCTTTTTACGCCACCACCTCCCTGGCTCCAATTTTGCTGATCGTGGTCGCCATTGCTGGTCTCGTTTTCGGTCGGGATGCTGCACAATTGGCCTTGTCTGCTCAGATTTCCGGACTGATGGGGCCAGAAAGTGCCGATCTCCTACAGACCGCCCTGCAGAGTGCCTCGAGTAAATTATCCGGAACCTGGGCCGCAGTTATCGGAGTAATCACTTTGTTGGTGGCCGCGTCGGGGGTTTTTGGCGAAATGCAGCAATCGCTGAACACGATATGGAAGGTCGAACCTCAGGGAAGTTCGTTGTCGCGTCTGGTGCGGGCGCGTGCCGCAAGTCTGGGTTTGGTCGCTGCCCTCGGTTTCATGTTGCTCGTGTCTCTGGTCGCTAGCGCAGCGATTTCGGCGTTGGGAAACATCATCAACGCTCAGCTGCCGTTTGGCACAATCGTCCTCGGAGCGATCAACGCAGTCGTTTCGTTTGTCCTGATCTCAGTGATGTTCGCGGCAATCTACAAGATTTTACCCGATCGAACACTCGAATGGCGCGATGTGGGGATCGGGGCTGTTATGACCGCTGCACTGTTTACGCTCGGGAAGTCGCTTATCGGCTGGTATATAGGCACCAGCGCGATCGCCTCCTCATATGGGGCTGCCGGTGGGCTGCTCGTCATCCTCCTATGGGTTTACTACTCATCGGAAATTTTTCTCCTCGGCGCCGAGTTCACCCGCGCCTATTCCATTCGACACGGCAGCAGGTCGGATTTGGAAGCGCTGGCTGATAGTCCTTTGCCTGCAGAACATTTTTCAATTCCATCAGAGCAAATTTCCCCCTCCGCAGGCGTGATCACGCTTTTGGCGGTGGCGTGCGCGAGCGCAACGATGACCGCTCTGCTGCTCGGTCTTCGGCGTTTCCAAGCCGAAAGGGATAACTGACATCTACTGATCTGGGACGACCGACGCCTGCGAAACCGTATCGTGCCAGCGTCGATGGACAGCGTCGACCGTCTTGCCAACCGCGTCCAGCTTACGATGGACCGCTATTCCCCCCTCAAAGCGGTCGAAAAAGTATTTGGAGTCGTCATCGACTTGCCATGGGCCGGAGGGCAAGAAAACCTCGCCAGAGCGCTGCGGCTTGCCTTGCGCACTCGCGGGTCAAGACGCGGATTGAAAGATAATCACGATCCGATGCAGGTCAGCGCGCCTCATATCGGGCACCCGCCCTTGCCTCCGCGCCGTGCTCGCGGCGACTTCACAAGTCGCGACCATCCTTACCAATTATCGCGAAGACCCCGAGGGGCGCTGGTGGGAGGGAGCGATGATGGCGAGCTACCGCGACGATGAAGAGGCTTGAACGTCTGGAGATTGCCTGACGCGTGATCGCCGTATCCTACCGATCATCCCGGTGGAACATTAGGAGGTTCTAAGTGTTCATTACAGCGCGAGGGTTACCGGAATTGCTGCGGCGCCAAATACTCGAGAGCTGCAATGTGCTTTGACCGCAAATTCGGATGGACATGAACAGCATTATTTACATTGTCGGACTCGTCGTTGTCGTCCTTGCGGTCTTGAGTTTTTTTGGCGTCAGACGATAGGCGATAAAGGGCGTGGTATAGGACCAATCCGACGGGATTACACCCGTCGGTTTATTGGTCTGCACGTCCCTAACCGTCGTACCACCAATATTGCCAGGCGGGCGGTCAATCGTGAAGTCGCATTCGAGGCAGTTGTCGCCGTGCAGGTGACCAGTTCGGTAGCATGCCCTGCCTATGCACGCGCTAGGCGGACACAAAACCATCCGATGCTAGAGCGGCGTAGACTCCCAGTAGCGCATGGTCATCGCGCTTGTCCTTCGAAGGCCGGCTCGCGTGCCGATTATTTCGTTGGGGTGTTGAATTCACGGTTTGCCGCATAGTCGATTGTGAAGGTGCCCGCGGGAGCCCGAACGCCCTGCTTGACGTTGGATATGGTGACCGTCGTGGTAAGGCCTCTCTCGTCGGTGATGCTCCATCTGCGCAGATCTAGAGATTTCCTGTCAAACACCATGGTGATGTTGGAATTGCCGAAGGCCGACTTGTCAGCCAGCTTGATGATTACCTGTGCACCATCGTCCCTGATGCTTTTGAGGCGACGGCCAGAGAAGTCGACCTGGTTGTCGAGCAGCAGCTTGAGCGGCGTCTTCGAAAGGGCATAGAGCCGCGAAGTCTTGAGCTTCTTGTTATAGAGCACCACGGATGTTCCGTCTGCGATGACACTGATCCCCGATTGGCCAGCATAGATGAACCGGATTTTGCCCGGCCGTTGGAGGAAAAATCTGCCGCTGGTCGTTTCCGCTCTTGGACCCGACTGGACGAAGTCCCCGGACATGGACTTCATCGATGAGAAGTGATCAGCAACCGTCTTTGCTTCCACCGGCGCGGCCGAGACCGCAGTTCTAAGTTCGACGTTTATCGCGGCAGCGATGACAACGGCAAACCAGAAACCCATTGTCTTGATCTTATGTGGCATTCACTTGTCCTACCCCGAGAAGGCGCGTGATCTGACAAGACCACGCGCCTTGAGATCAGTAGCCGTCCGGGCACTGCGCAATATAAACTCGACCGTGCCGATCTTGATATCTGCACTGGCCGGCTTCGCTGGCGTGCCCGATGACCGCTCCGGCTAGTGCTCCAACCGCGCCGCCAACGACCGCCCCCTTCACCGGGTCGCCGGCCACTGCCGCGCCTACAGCTGCGCCACCCAAGCCACCGACAGCAGCGCCTTGTTCGGTGCGAGAGCATGCCGCGAGCGGAATGAGCAGAGTCAAAATGAGCAGCGTCTTCTTCATTGGTTCTCTCCTGAGGCCATTATTAGCCGAAGCTTAAATGCGCCACAGAGGTTTTCGATCCATCGATCCGGGCTTAAGAACCCTCAGCCATCGCACCCCGCATGGCGCTGCGCTCGTTCTCGGATGCTTTACAGAGAGGGGAGAGCATCAAGAACAGGGGAGCGTGGGGAGGGCAACCCAAATCTTCTGGCACTGGCGAAGGCCCGGATAGGCGGTCAGAGGACGGCAATAACCAGTCCGGCCGGACCGACCTAGAGGCGCGGGCCACGCTGTCCCGGACAGCGATAGCGGGCCGCGCGACGTCCCGAGGATTTGGGCTCGTTGGTTGGGGTTAATTTACGCAATTGCACGACCACATTTCCGTGCCCGCAAGGGGATTGTCGGGACGAAGTTCCCGTCTCGCCCGTGCGCTATAGACGCCGCGCCGGGCGCGAGATGCGCGCTCATGTTTGGCGGGCACCCGGTGCAACTATTGCGCTTCTCAAGCGTCATGGGTGGAGGTCATTTTCGTTGCGGGCCTTTCCAAACGCCGTGCATCGCCCCAGAGACGAAGTCAGGATAGGCTGAATGAAACAGCGCCGGCCAAAAACTCAAGGGAAGCGTAAGTCTTGCGCGGCGCAAGCGCTGGCGCGAGCCAGCGCCAGCTTGATCGGCATCGCATGTCGGCAAGGCCGCGCCGGTCGGCGATCAGATGGACGCGGACGTCGATGAAGCTGGGTCAGCAAACCGTAGCCTGCAGCCTAAACCGGCTTGCTGGCGCGTATCATGGCACGCGCGATCGCGAGCTAGGACTCAGTCTTGGCATTCTCGCTCTGTGTCATATTATCGGCCGCAATGAGCGGCTTCAGCGCCCGCAATGTCCCACCCGGGTCCCCTACCTCCAGCATGCCATCGATGATTGCCTGAAAGCTAGGCTCCATGGCTGGTTGACGCCGCAAGGAAGGCCCCCGGCGCCGGGGGGCCGGGGGCCTTGTTCGTTGCGTTCCTACCAACCTTGCCTGCTATACCAGTCATCGATATCGCGGCGTGCGCGGTCTTTTTCGATGCCGTAACGCTCCTGAATTCTGCCTTCGAGCTGATCGCGCTTACCGGCGATGCGATCAAGATCATCGTCAGTGAGTTTCCCCCACTGTTCCTTGACCTTACCCTTCACCTGCTTCCAGTTTCCTTCGACGCGGTTCCAGTCCATGACGACCTCCTTTGTTCGAAAAAGGCGCAACGTCGTCCGCCCTCCGAGGTTCCAAGACATTTTCAGGTGGGCTAGGATTGAGCGCTGGAGCTTCGGGATGGGCGGGCCAAGCCTCGGCCGGTGCGCCTTTTTCAGTACGCTTGGAACCGCGCGATCAGCAGCAAGTTCTGGACGATTGCAGCGTCCCTTCCCTGGGTAGCGCTGCATGACCGGGACCAGAGCCCGGTCGGCCCGTCGCTGCCGTGAATGGAGCGGCGGGCTCTGCCTTTCGGCGGAACTTGATGATCGTCGCGCCAGCGTCTCACTCCAGCGGTTCATGGTTGCGGCTTTTCGTGCCACCTCAGCTGCGGAAATTGCGCATGTCTACTTTCTGACAGCAGGTTGCACATGTGTAGAAATCGTGCCCGTCTGCCTTTGCACCCGCGCTCATACCACATCACTGGTTGATGGAGCCGAGGAGCGCCTCGCAGACATCCCTGATGAGCCGTGGCAGAACATCAAAGGCATAGCCTGTGTGCAAACGTTCCAGCGGCGTGTGGTAATCTCGACCCCATGGGCCAATGTTGATGGTCGGTACATTCGCAAGCCCGTGCGCCTTCGGCCAACGGACGCCTTCCTTCCACATTGGCGTGTTCCTGCCGACCACCTCGAACCCGGACGCGGCGGCCTCGCCAAAGAAACTCATGTCCGAAATCCCGGCGAAGTACTCCGTGCAGCTGACTGCGCTGCCGTAACGGACACTCGATCCGGCTGCTATGTCGGAGGCGATTGCCCTCAGTCTCGCTGCTATTGGCGTATCTGAAAGGTTCGTTGCCAGATACGGGATCGAGCCAAACCCCGTGATGATTGCCGGGCCTGCGAACTGGCTCAATTTCCAGGCTTCCTCAGTCACGATCCGGCACTGTTCGGGCAAGGGCAGATTGCCGGCGGCGATGGAAGCGCAGAGCGCCTCAAGCTTCGACRTCGCTTCCGCATCGAGACGGCTCAGCACGACATCGTAACGATACAAGCGGATTGTCCCGGCGATGAGATTGCTGCGCCTCGAACCGAGGCGCCGGGTGAGCTGCGCCTGATAGTCGCTCGCCGCACCGAGGCATAGCCTCTCGAAACGCTCCAGCACCTCGTCTGGCGCTCGGCGGTAGCTCAGCACATTGAACGTGGCAAAGGCTGTCGCCGGCGTCGTCACGTCATAGCCGACCTTGCCATCACGGATGCTGAGAAGGCTTGGCGGTGTTCCCGGCAGCGCCTGGGAACCGTCGGTAAGCTCCGGCGCCCATTCAATGCGCGCAGCGATCGCGGCCGCAAGCGCGCCCGCATTGAGCCCATTCAAGGGAAAGCCGCTATGGGCGGGAAAGCCCGCCACGAAAGCAGTCGGCAGTAATTTGCCGACTGTTCCCAACGCGATGACTCGACCCTTGCTGCCATCGCCATCGTCAGCGATGGCGTCAAGGTTGATTGCGGCCGCCATATCGAGGTCGTGCTCTCTTGCTATTTCCGGCAGTATCTGGACAGCCCTGCGTGCCCCTGCGGAGTTGTTTTCTTCGTCGGGCACGGCGATGAAGAGCAAATTGCCGACAGGCCCATCACTTTCGGCGAACTCCGCGCAGACGGCCAATCCAGCGGCAAGGCCAGCCTTCATGTCGAGCAGGCCGCGGCCGGCAAGAAATTCTCCTGAGGCAAGATCCGTTTTCGCCAGTTGGGCGGCGGATGTCTCGGCCATGCTCAACATCTTGGCCAGGGCAGGGGTGAGGTGTTCCGGTTCGGTTGCCAGGTCCTCCAATTCCCCATAGTCACGGGTCGAGACGGTGTCGTAGTGCCCCGTCAGCACAATGGTGTCCCGCCCCGCACCCCGGATCAGCATTGCCACGCAATGGCGGCCGTCCCCAGGTTCGATCTCGATCGTCCAGATTTGTGCGTCTCGAAACACAGTCTCCGCGCCAAGCGCGTCGGCGAACCATAACCCGAACGACGCCTCGCCATCGGTTCCGGTGACGCTTTTTTGCTGCGTCAAGGCCATAGCCCAACGCCTGGCGCGTTCAAACAGATTGCTTGCTGTCGCGTTGCCCATCATGTCCCCGGTCAAATGGCAAAATTCGATAGTAGAGTTTGGGGACGGGGCCTCAAGTGCATGCGTAGCCGTGTGTGATGGGCCACCACCCATCGCTCATCGATCGCTGTCGACCTGGATGGTTGACGGGCAGGACACGCCTGGTTGCAGTCAACTATCGGGCTGCTGAGGTGGGGCTGGGATTTCAGGCTCAAGTGATGGCGCGTCTATCGCACGCGGCTCTCGGTCATGCTCACACTGCTCAGCCCACTGCAGATCCATCAGCCAAGGTTCGCGACGGCCGATCCAAAGTTCATAGCCGGGTATGGATATCGCTGGGGCAATGTCGAGGGTACCGAGCATGATCTCAGCCTCTTCCTCCGGCAGCGACGCCCATGCGCGCTCCGCATTCAGGGCAAAAGCTCCGTCCCTCGAAAGCCCGCAGGTTCCCAGCGCCTTGATAGGTATGTCGCGGCCAAACGCCGTAGAAGGTGAAAGCACTGCCGCTTGTGCGCCGACAATCCTGGCAATGGCAAAGTCCAACGCGCAGAGGTGCGCCTTTCACCAAAAAGCGAATTGCACCGCAAAGGCAGCCACCGCTGCGCACCTCATCATCGATGCTCATTGCAGAGCTCGCTTTGGGGGATCACGGTTCTCGTCGGGATTGGGGAGAGGAAGTTCGTCCGGCAGAAGATCCGGGTCAGGCTCTCGCACGTCGGGAGTCCAGGCGGGGGCATCTACCGGCGGTTCTTCATTTGGCTCTGGTTTGGGCGGCATGATTATTCTCCCGGTCTGTCGGTCGGACGAGGGGTTTTGCCGGCCACCGGCCGCGCATCGATTTGTCTGGCAGGGAGCGGTTCTGCCAGCCGGCTTTTGTTTTTAGGAGAAGCACCTGCCGTCTTAGGGGTGGGTGACCCTTGATCCTCGTCGCTGCCGTTCAGGCCTTTACGCTCTATCTCGGCGCCGGCTCTCTCCGGCTCCCTGACAATAGCCGCGCCGAGGTTCTTGATCTTGGCCATTTCCGTGTCTCCTTTGCTGGCCAACGACCGGCCGTAGGGAATGTTCCATCTGGAGCGGAACTAGCACTGCCGGGGGTGGTTATCGTTGATCACACGGAGAACCAACACATGTCTAACAACGAAAACCATCGCGAAACCGGGGCAACAAAATATCCGGCAAAGACCGGCGCCGATCCTTCGGATGCGTTCTCTCAGGACGCGGCCGGAAACAAGAAACCCAAGAATGGCGTTGGACTGACGCGCCCGGTCAATGAGGTGGACGACAAGACTCACCAGTCAGACGGGCAGAACCCATCCGACCAGGTAAAGAGTTCCAGGCCATGAACGTCGCCAATCTTCAGCTTGAAGGTCTGATGATGGCGGTCGCGTCGATCAACAACTTGCCGGTCCACAAAGGCCTGCTTTCAGTCGACGACATTGATATCGCATTTCGGAAGTCCTAAGCCAATGTCACGGGCGATGAGCGCACCTAATCAGAGTTAAACGACGGCGATACCTCTACTTAGTTGACCGCTACATCTCGTTGCTTTGAGTAATGCCCGCTTGGCCATCCCGCGCATGCGCGTGCGACACCGTCGATCTGAGTCGGACGCCCGGGCCGCCATGGATCGTCTCGCCATCACTTAGAAAGGCAACTCCCGCCAGTTCGAGCGCCGATCGCATGGCAACTAGCATGTCGCCGGCCGGAATGCGTTTTGCCGGCGACCAAGATGCCCCGAATCACGGTCGGCCCGCGCTGCCTTGACGCAACCTGCGGGCCACCTTCCCAAAGGGGCACTTGGCCAAAGGTATCACACCGGTGCGGGATGCTCGGAGTCTCGGAAGCGGCGCCAGCTAAGCCGACGACCGCACCGTCCGCTATTTGCTTGCGAACGTCGGAACCTGCCCGTCCGCATCGGCCCCGTTCCAGCGGTCAAGAGGCCCGCCGGTAAGAGCGCCCGCTAAACTTGGTCGTCAAAGCCGCGTTTGCCGATCTGCTCTCCGCATTAAGCGAGCTCCGATTGCCGCGACGTTCGTAACTCGTCTTACCGTGCCCGCTCTATACCCTCGACTTGCCGGGGGGCTCTGGTGCCGGAGCCGAGCCGGAGCACTCTCCGGCGGATAGGGACGCCAGGGGCGGTCACAGCCCCAGTGCCGCAGCGACCCGTTCCTGAAAATACTGCACTCCCCGCTTGGCAGGCGTTCTGCAGTCGGCTTTGTGCAGCGTCGAGGAACGAACTTCGACACCAGGACTTTCCTCTCGGTGCGTCTTACGCCACTGGCCCATCCTTTGGAGGACGAGATGTTGATTAAAAATTTGGTTGCGTCGTCGCTTATCGTGGCGGCGCTGACTGGAGGCTGCCTTGCCCAGGCGGCCGACGACCCGGCGATTGCTGCTTGCAAATCCACCGGACTGTTGGCGCTTCAGGAAGGGTCCAAAGACATCAGCGATCTCGTCATCGACATGGAGAGTGTCGCGATGAGCAAGGCGGACACCACTGTTGGGGACGTGCCCATCAAAACGGTCGTTCTGGGAGAAGCCTATATCGCTCGAAGCGGCAAAACCGGTGCGCCAGACCGTTTTGTCTGCCTGCTGGGCGACGAAGGCAAAGTCCTGTTGACGTTTTTCACGGCCAAATAAGGATCACTAAGACTGATGGATGCCGACACGTGCTGCGGGTGCGTGAAGCAACCTAACCCCGGTCTTCTTTTATAATCGACATTACAGCAGGGACGCACCTCATGGCTCCGAAATCATCGCGCGATATGCCTGGCCCAAAGCCTCGCAAAGATACAGACAGAGATGCCCGCGAGGCCGTTGTCAAAACGCCTGACAAAACAAACGACTGGGATCGCAACCAGGTGCACGGCGACGGCGACACCATCGGCATTGAGCCTGAGCAGGGCGTTGATTCGAAATAGCCGCCAGCTGGAATTGTCTACGAGGATGAACTCAGCCGTTCGGCCGCCGAATACATCAACGTCGAAGCCGCGCAAGGACGGGACGTTTGTTGCGTGGAATTCGACGGGGTACAGGGCAAAGATGGGAGCCTTGTATGCGCAGGTATAAGGTCGAAGTCATTTCGGGAGAGCTTGTCGTCTCAACTGCTACGGTGAAGGCAGGTCTACCGTTCAACGCCGCCGAAGAGCATGTGCGGAAGCCGGTCGCATTTCGTCATGAGGAGGGAGAGTGGATCAGGGTGTCCGAGCTCACCCATGAGATGCGGATTTTTGCTTATACCCTTCGGCGCCAGGCCTAAGGTTGACAGCCAATGCCCACGCAAGGCAATTTGCCGGCGAGGGAAAAGCGAGGAGCTACAAATGAAGAAGACATACGAAAAGCCGGTTCTTACCAAGAAGGATCGTCTTTCCAGGGTGGTTGCTGGTCCATCGGCTCCGCCCGTCTTAGTTGAGTGAAACCGACTTCTACCAATCAATCTGCCCGCTGGCTCTGGCCGGCGGGCTTTTTCATTTCCGTCGTGGGAAATCGATGATCGTCGCCTGCCGTTCCGGCTCAAGCGGCTCATGTCCCAGCTCGTCGTGCCAGAAGACTTGGCGCAAATCGCGCTGGTCCACTTTCTGCCCGCAGTTGGGGCAGTTGTAGAAATGCTGCTCTTCGCGGATCTGGTCGTCCCCGTGCAGCGCGCCCGGTATTGGCGGACCGAGGTCGGATAGCCTGGTCATTTCGCAAAGCCTCTGTCTTCCCCGGCTTCAGGCACGCTAAACTCGCATATCGCCCCTGTGCGCAAGTCGACGACCCGGTACCAGTACTGCTGCAAGGCTCGATCCGAGACGGATCGGCCCGGCGATTTTTTCGGCGGCTTTCAAGGGATTATCGTCCTCCACACTGTCAGAAGATAGCACTTCGTCTGCGAACAGTTTTTCGACCTTAGAGACCGGCATTGGCTAGTTGCCTTTGAGTCCCTTGGCCTCGCGTTCCAGCGTGTCGCGGTCGTTGCCGTGCTTTGCGATCAGTTCCCGGACTTGCGGGATGGACAGGCCGAATTTGCTCGCGAAATAGCCGACCTCATACTCCTCATCGCCGCTCACGCGGCCGCGGTCCTGATAGCCAAGCTTGTTCTTGTCGTCAGTCATCGTGGTTTCTCCCAGCTGCGATCGATCGCAACGTGCGTCTCGCTTTTTTGTTTCGCTGGGCATTTTCAAGTTCGGAACTGTTTTAGCACATGCTGATTGAATCGCGGTTTCGTGTTTGAGTCCCTGCATGCGGCACGGGCTCAAATGCTGTAACGTCAGCCAGGTTCGCAGCGATGAACTAGATCAGCCCTTCGCTAGGGAACGGTTCCGACAGGGCCCCAAGACCGCCGGAACAAATGCCCTATCGGCTTAAAATTTTATGGCGATGCCGACGCGGAAGTCGTGCGTCTGAACCGTGTGTTCAAGCGTGCACCCGCCGCCGCAATAGTCCAGCGACTTCTTTCCGAAGAAGGAGAAATCGTACTCACCACGTAAGAAGACGTTGTGAGTAAGTGCCACATCGACACCGGCACCCACTATGCCACCGGCAATTGTCGCATCGCGCTCTGCAGGGCCGCCAGGATAGAAAGTCTTCAGCTTCGCTGCTGTGACACCTGCCGTGATGAACGGTAGATATGATCCCATATCCACGCCAACTCGGCCCTTTAAGGAACCGAACAGCCCGGTTGATGCATCGAGGACGCCCGGCCCGGGAATGTCGTCGAAAGTGTTCTTCTTGAAGCGGTAGCCAAGTTCACCTTCAAGACCGTAGACGACCTTGCCTGCTTCGAAGTTGTAGCCGGCGAAACCTCCAACGGTGGCCGATCCGACACTGTGTGTGGCACTAGCATCGATATTAGGCTCGTGAATCTTGTAGTGCTCAAGCGTGCCCGCGCCGAAGACGCCAGCGTAAGGCCCTTGCCAAGTCCACTCTGGGGTTTCTACAGGCGAAACCATATCGGCAGCCATCACCGGGGCGCACAGTGCGAGGGCGAAAACAGATGCGAGCAAAAAGCTTTTCATTAGAATCCCCGGCGGCCAAAGCTACGGCACCCAACGTTAGGGGGCGCTAACGATCTTGTCTGTAACCAGAAAGTCACACGGCTGCCTCAACCGCCCGTGATCCCATTCCAGGCGGGCTCTTTTCGCCACGAGGCGGGCCACTTAAGCTACCCACATCGAACGGTTAGGCATTCGCCATCGCAGGCGAAACTTTTTATGAGGCACGGAGTTGTTGGAACAAGCTGCTACCGGAGTAGCTTTAACAGGAGGAGTATTCCATGAACTTCAAGATGCTCGCCATGGGCGCTATGGCGCTTGCAATGATGACTGGCTCGGCTCTCGCAGGCGGCAGCACCGGGACATCCGCGCTCGATGATCCGGCGAAAATGTCGCCGTTCTTCACCGATGCCGGCATGAAGACCATGAAGTCCGAGGCGGAGTTCAAAGCTGCCTGGATGGCCATGAAAGAAGAAGACCGCGCCGGCATGATGAAGGAGTGTGGTGATGAGGCAATCGCCAAACAGCACGACAACTTTTGTAAGATGACAAAACAGCTCGGCGGCGCCAACTAACGGCCAGTTCAAAGCTTATATAAACCCGCTGACACCGTCAGCGGGTTTGTTGTTCTAAGGCATGAGCCATGGAACATCTGAGCAGAGCCAAAGTTCGAGTAGTGGCGGCGACATTCCTTCCCGGGTAAAAGCCGCTGGCCAAGTCACTCCTTGGTCGGCCCGCGCTTCTGCCGAGGGGTGCGGGCCATCTTGAGAAAATCGCGCGGCGTAAGGCTTGCCGTGCGAGATAGGGCCTTTGACCGCTTTTCTGGAACCATTACAGGTTCAGCTAATTGAATCCCGGCCGCCGTGTTCATGGCTGCTGATTGCCTTGGGAGTCCCGCGTCCGGAGATCTGGCGCGGGCCATGGTGCAGTGTAGAGTTCCGCGTAGCAAATAATGACCAATCCTGTGACCAGCCAGAATGGAAAGCGTGCCGCAGTACGCAAAGCGCTCGACCGCCACAAGGTCTACATCACTGCGCAGAGCTTTAACGAAGGCGCTTATCGCGCACGGGTGCTGGTGGATGGCCAGGCCTATTGGGTCGATGGTTTACGGCTGGCCCAGCTGCAAACAGGCATATCGCCCGCCGACCTCGAATTGACGCCGGTCGCCGACGATTTAGATTGAGCGTCATGCCTTGATGCTCGGCGCTGGCGGCTTCAACGTCGTCGCAACATGGAGCTTCGCGACGGTCGCTAAGATGGCGGCGGCGAGGGCTTCTCATCACTGCAACCAACCTCTCCGCGGACCGTTAACCAATGCTGGTTGATCCCAGCACACTCCAGACCCTAGCCCGCTGTTCTCCCCTCAGAGCAGCGGGCTTTTTTCATTGCACATGCTGAATTGGTACCGGAACCGCCAAACCGCTGCGAAGTTTCGGTGATACCAACCTCAGCCTTCCCAAGGAGTGTCGGGAAATGCGGCTAACCCTGAAACCTGATCAAGTCCCTGACGTAGTGGATGCGTTGTTGAGCGAGTGCGGCCCTGAAGATCGATCGGTGCCTCGGCTGATTGCGTTGATTAGGGAAAAGACGCGAACCGACCGATCAGATGCCGACCTGGAGGCACTCGTTGCCAAGAAGGCAGCGGTGCGCGGTATCGCAATGCGTGGGGACACGTCGCCAAATCAGTGACGAGCGCGACTGGGAGGGTCGAATGCGCACGTATAGAGTCGAAGTTATGTCGGGAGCGCTAGTCGTCTCATCTGCCACGGTGAAAGCAGCTCTACCGTTTAAAGCCGCCGAAGAGCAGGTTCGCCAGCCGGTCACATTTCGTCATCAGGAAGATGAGTGGATTAGGGTGTCCGAACTGACCCATGAGAACAGGACCTTTGCTTACACCGTTCGGCGCCAACGCGCAGTCCAACAGCCGCTGTGAATTGACGAGCTCTGGGAATTCCTTTTTTGCGTATAAGCGGAACATGATACTCAACGGGTTGTTCCTGTGACGGCAGCCTCCTCGCTGCCGGCCAAGGCTGCAACATCTTGGCCGGGCCCGCTTCGCCGCCCGCGAGGCGGGCCCATCAGCGCAGTGCCCAAGTTCGGATTTGGTCCAGTCTCCAGATCGCGCCGAGCCACATGGAACCGCAGTCCGCACCGAGTGTTCTTTTGGCGCGCTGTCCTCCAACAGCGTTCCCCAGACTGGCCCGCTGCCTCCTCCAAGGCGCGGGCTTTTTTGTTGGAACTGACGGGCGCGAGCAAGTTGAGATTTTGCTCGGATATCCGTCAACCGGTCAGACAAACAAGGGCCCGTCGCTGCTCAGTCAGTGCCGAGGTTTTTTGTTACACATGTATGGATGGCCGCGAACGTCATAGAGGACACGGAACATTAGATGTCGCTAATTGTTAGAGGTCGGAAAATAACTGGCAAACCCTCGGCAAACATGTGAATGAACACCGCCCAGCGCATCAACGCATGGATCACAAATCAAAAACCAACTGCTATCTGCGACAGCTGTATAGTAGATGAGTGTAACGTAACCCCAGCTCAAGTTGGTCAAATCACGGGCGCACTTGGAACCACATCCGACTTTGACCGTGACCAAGGAACTTGTGGTCGCTGCAATCGAGACAGGACCGTTATCCGCGCGACATAGAACCCGGGCTCATCCAAGCCGAGCAGGCTGCGCCATTCCATCCATTCCGCTGGCTGCAGCACTGCCAACACAGGAAATCCGCTCTTGCCGGGCAAAGACGGCGAGCATCCTATTTCCTTCGTCGGAATTCTATAATCGTCGCCTCGGGCTCGGGCTCCAGAGGCTGGTGCCCTGGCTCTTCGTGCCAGAATACCTGTCGCAAGTCGCGCTGGTCGACCCTCTGACCGCAGTTCGGACAGTTGTAAAAATGGCCTTCTTCGCGGATCAGGTCGCCGCCATGCAGGTTGCCCGGAATCGGTGGACCAAGGTCTGATAGTTTCGTCATAGGCTGAAACTGTATTCGAAGACGTGACCGCGTTTCTCGTCAGTGACGCGTATCCATATATGCTCGCTCGTACGCAAGGTGACGTCCCGCTCGGTTGCCTCGCGGGCGGCCCGCAAAGGCGTAGTGGCGTTCACAACGTGAGTCGCCGTGACGGTATCGCAGTCAATCTCCTCGACATGGTATGTCGGCAATGGCGCGCTCCTGAGGCGTTATAACCGACGCGCAACGTTCAGACCAAGACTTTGTTGCACCTTGCCATCGTTTCCAGTTTTGGAACCATTTTAGGTAATGCTGATTGAATCGCGGCTTGTGCGGGTCAGTGTATGCGTTTGAAGTTCATCAAGCCGATGGAGCCAGAGCTTTTCGAAACCCCGCCCGAGGGTGACGACTGGAGCCACGAAATCAAATTCGACGGCTACCGCACCCAGGTCATCAAGGATGAAGATGGCATTCGGATGCTGACCAAGAACGGCTTCGACTGGACGGCTCGATATCGCTACCTCGCCGCAGAAGCCGCCGCGATCGAGGCCAAAACCTTCATCTTCGAAGGCGAAACCATCATGATCAACGAAGCGGGGCTGTCCGACTTCCACGCGCTGCAAGGCATCATTGGGCGGCGCCAGCCATCGCCAGATCTTTATCTGGTGGCATTTGACCTGATGCTGCTCAACGGCCACGATCTGCGGACCATGCCGTTGGATGATCGACGCGACATCCTGCAAGGTATGATCCCCGACGGCGGCAGGATACAGTTCAGCGAGGCGCTGCCAGGCACCGGCGATGCGGTCTATCATCTCGTCGACAAGGCCAGTCTTGAGGGCATGGTATCTAAGCGAAAGGACAGCGGCTATCGAGGCGGTCCTACCAGGGCTTGGCGTAAGATCAAGTGCTTCGAAGAAAAGCAAATGGACATCATTGGCGTGCAGCGGGAGCACGGCAAAGCTGCCCAGGTGATCATGGCTGAAAAGGGCCACTACAAGGGTGGGGCATTCGTCTCGTTCAGGGCCGACAAGCGGCAAGCCCTTTGGGACCGGGTGCAAGGCAGGGTCGGCGGTCCCGTTCCGAGGGGGCATAAGAAGGACAAAGCCGAATGGCTAAAGCCTGGCCTCGTCGGCCGCGTGAAAACCCTGAAGGGCGAAGAGAAGCTGCGGCATGCGAGGCTGCTGGACTACTGGGAGAATGAATGAATGGCCGTAGCCAAGAAGGATCAGGAACGCGCCGGCTATGCCTGGATGTATGGCGCGCAGGCACGCAAGGATGGCAAAGAACGTGCCGTTCCGGACTATTGGCAGGAACAAGCCGACGCATGGCTGCAGGGCTTCGACGGCACGCCAGCCGGCGTCCAGGCAAAGCCGGTCAGCGATCGGTTGGAGACGGAACTCGATGAGGCTGCCGTGAGCGCACGTCCATCAGAGTGAGCCTTTCTCGGCAGGATGATCTTGGACGTCGCGCTGTAATAGATCGCCGAGCACCGAGGCGGTTTCCCGCAGCAGCGCGGCAACCTCCTCATGCTTCATTTTCTCGACATGATCGGCGGCGGTGACGAGTTCATAAACGAGCTCAACACCGCGTTGATGGAGTTGCGGCATCTGGATTTCCTCCTCTTCCAAAGCTCGAATGTGAAGGTCCCATCTTCCCCTCAATAACAAATGAGGGTCGCGCCAAAAAATATCTTCGGGAACCATTTCATACCTCAGCCCTTTTTGGCCCGTCAGACCAAGGAGGCTGTCATGAAACGCCGGAGAGTATACCGCGAGAAGATTGAGAGAGCGGATCGGGAAAGCAGGCTAGTGCTTGATGCGGAGCGACAGGCTCGGGAGGCAAAGACTGCGCGATTGCGGGAGCAGCGGCTGAAGGCGGCGTCTAAACAGAGTGGAACTCAAGCTGCTGATCGAGCTTGAAGATAAATGAGCACACGCGGGATCAATTTTCTCGATCGATGGATGGCAGATGAGTTGCCTGAACCCTCGACCGACGATCCAATTATAATCAGCGACCTTGCGGACCAAGTGATGAAAGCTGCCGATCAGGCGGGCATCGCTACCAGAGAAATCAGCGAAGAAGTGCCTAGCGTGTTCGAGGTGATAGCGGAAGCCTTGGACCATCGCGAAGGCGGTACCCCGTAATGAACCGCTTCCTGTTCGTCACAGCCGATTTTCTGTCTCGCCCGCCCGGCTTCTACGTAATGGCCCTGGCCATGGTGGTGTGCACGGCCCTCGTGCCGTTCGGCCTCACCAATGTCGTAACCTACGGTCTGTCAGTCGCGGCCATTGTCATCACTGGTGTCGTTTTGATTCAGGGATATCGCGACACCGCAGCAATCCACGCCAAGCTTGATGAGATCATCGTAGCACTTAACGAGACTAGGAACGACGTGGTCGGTTTGGAGCATGAAGACCCAGAAAAGATCAAAGCTGAACTGAACAGGCTGGAAGCGGAGGCATCCGAGCGATCCGCCGAGGAGATCGACAACGCTTGACTCGTTCCCGACTTGTTCCCATTTTGGTCTTCCGCGACGACAGGCTGGTGATCTCATGTGTGGACGTGTTTTCGTCAAAACGACAATTCCCGACATGGTGCGGCGTTTCGAGTTCGCCCATCCTGGCGACGTCGAGCGCATGGGTAATGGCTTCCCGATCTGGAACGGTGCACCGAGTTTGAGCTATCCGATTATCATCCGAGAAGAATTGTCCACTTCGATGGCCGGTTTCGTGTCGGCCCGGTGGGGTCTTGTTCCCGGATGGGCTCGTGATGGGGGCGGCCGCCCGCCGCCCGTGAACGCACGCTGCGAGACCATCGCCACCAATGGCATGTTCCGTAAGGCCTATGCCTCACGGCGCTGCCTGGTGCCGGTGGATGGGTATTTCGAATGGCAGAAGCTGGATGCCACGGGCAAGAGGAAGCAGCCCTATGCGATCGCTATGAAGGATGACGAGCCCTTCGCCATGGCTGGGATCTGGGAAGAATATGCCGACAAAATCACGGGCGAACTGATCCGCACCTTCGCCATCGCCACCTGCGAGCCGAATGAGCTGATGGCAACCATTCATGACCGGATGCCGGTGATCCTGGCGCCGGCCGACTACATGCGCTGGCTCGGACCGCAGCCAGATCCTCGCGACCTGATGAAGCCGTTCCCGTCCGACCTAATGAAGATGTGGCCTATCGGCAGCAAGGTAGGCAGTCCCCGGAACAACACACCTGACATCATCCACGAGATCGATCGACCCGACATCATCGATGTGAAGGGCCACGGTCCCGACGATCTTTTCGACGTCTGACCGAGCTTGGCCTGATGAGTGCACGCGGGACGAATTTCCGCTTCGAATGGATTTCAAACAATATCCACGAGACCGACGATGTCTCCGTCGCCGAGCTGACGGAGATGCTCGTTGCCGACGCGAAGACGCTGGGCTTCAGCAGAGTGGAAATTGAGGAAGATACAGGCAGCGCCTCTGAGGCGATCGATAAGGCGCTTCGTTACCAGGATGCGGGCTTAGTCGACTGACAGGCCGTACAAGGGATGATCGCATGCCGGCTGATAGGTTGAAGGTCCGCGATGCTGCGGAGGATGGTTATGAGGTCCTCGAGGACGGCGAGCCGATCTGGTCGTTTGAGACCTTAGTTGAGGCCGTCCAGTTTGTCCGGGATCGTGACGCGCGGCTCTGGCTCGATTGGGCGCGAACTGTGATTGGAGGCCAGACCGTTCGTCCCCAAGATTTCGAGCCGTCGTTCCTCGGCTCCGGCGTCGACCGCGTGCTTGGCGAGCAGCACGGGCCGAGCAAGGACAAATGGTTCTGGTCGATCAGCACGAACGACAAGCGCTGGCGCGTCCATGGCGGTCAGCGCGAGAGGGAGGACACCAAAGACGCTGCGGTGGCTGCCCTTGAGCGCGAGTTCTCCAACTACCTGGCCGGCACGCCTGTGAAGCCGTCGCCTTATCCGCAGGCGAAGGGTTTCTAGCGAAAATCGCCTGCTTCGCCTGACTTCGCGGCGTCATTCGCTGCCTTCGAACCGGCCAGCCACGCGCGCCGCCGTCAATAGCCAGGCACCAGCCTGGTCTCACGCACAGGCAAAGCCATTGCGAAGTGGAAACCGTCGCGGTGGTAGTTCAATTCGAGCTTGGCATCGCACTGCACCGCCACAACCTTCTCAAGCAGCGTCGTGCCGAAACCGCGCCTTTTGGGCTGCTCTACCGCAGGACCGCCCTTTTCCAGCCAATTAAGATTGACGACCCTAGCGTCGCCTGAGCTGCCGACCGACCACCTGATTTCAAGGCGGCCTTGAGGTCGAGATAATGCACCATACTTCGATGAATTGGATGCAAGCTCATGGAACGCCATACCGACCGGTATCGCAATGTCAGCGACTAGCGACACATCCGGTCCCTCGAGCAATACGCGGGACTTGTCGCTGGTATCGTAATGTCGCAGCTCCGATTCAAGCAGCTTATGTAAGGAAGCCATCTGCCAGTAGTCGTCGGTCAGCATCGAGTGCGTGTCAGCCAGAGAAACAATTCTGGCCGAGAAATCTCGCGTGAAGTCCTCCACGCTGCCACTCGACCTAGCGGTCGCACTCATCATTGCACGGACATTGGCCAACGTGTTTTTGACACGGTGATGGAGTTCTCGGATCAACAACTTCTGCCGATCGGCTATTTCCTGCCTCTGTTCAATATAGGACTTCACCTCAAGTTGGCGGGCACGGGCGCGCAGTGCGGAGCGCACAGAATTTGCCAGGCTGGAGGCCAGGAACGGTCGCTCCAGGACAATAAGGTAACCATCCAGAAACGACAGCCGCTTGTCGATTTCTGTTCCCCGCATGCTCAAGAGCACGATCGGGAAATCCGACCACGTTGGTTGGTGCTCCAACCAGGATGCAAATTGATTTCGGTCGGAGCTGATCAGGGCCTCCTCGGCAACCACCAGACACTGGGCCTCGTCCAGATGCGAAAGGGTTTCATCCAGGCTTGGGCAGATGTGCGAGCGGATTTCATTCGTGGCGAGTATCGACGCCGCAATCTTTGCGTCACGTCCCACTGGCGCAAGTATGAGCACACCGCAGTCAGATGGCATCACGATGCCTTGTCGTTGAGGAGATCGCCCTGCTTGCCCTCATAGGTAGGCACACCAGTCAAAATCCCCCGGAACTCTTCCAACGGCTCCCCAACGGCGAGGCCCGCCGCACTGATCTTGAATTCGCGGATGGTATCCTCATGAGGGCCAACGCGCTTTTTGACGACCGATATAGCCCGTCTCAGCCGGCCGCCGCTTTCAAAGAACCGCAGCAGCATGACCGAATCGCAGAGGTAGGTCATGTCGACAGGAGAGGCCATTTGCCCGATCAGTCCATGATTGGCCAAAAGCAGGATCGTCACAACACCCTTCTGGTTAAGGTAGGTGAGGATCTCGTGCATCTGCAACACGAGATGCTGCTCCTCCGACATTGCGTTGAGGTAGCCAGTCAAACTATCGATCACCACAATTCTCGCATTCGATTGCTCGACAGCCGACTGGACGCGTGACGACAACTCGCCCGGCGACAATTCTGCAGGATCAACCTGTTCCAGCAACAGGCTCCCATCGTTGGCAAACGGCTGCAGGTCCATGCCCAGCCCTGAGGCACGCGCCAAGAAGATGCGCTTGGTCTCATCGAACAACAGGACAAGCACGTGTTCACCGCGCTTCAGAGCGGCATAGCAATAAGTACAGGCAATGGTTGATTTCCCAACACCAGATGGGCCCATGAGCAGGGTGCTGGTGCCGCGTTCAAGGCCGCCGCCAACCAGCGTATCGACAGAACTGTCGCTGACGGCCACAGTCCCGTGCTCGGCCACGTCGTGTTCGGCGGCAACTAGACGGGGAAAGACGGTAACCCCACCGGGGCGAATGACGAAATCGTGGAAGCCGCCGCGGATCTGGACACCGCGCATCTTGATCACACGAAGCCGTCGACGTTCCCCTCCATAGATTGGCGAAAGCTGCTCCATGCGGATCACGCCGTGGCTGATCGAATGCAAGTTGAGATCATCATGCTCGGCAGTGAGGTCATCCAGTAGAAGCACAGTGACGTTGTTTAGGAGAAAGAAGCTCTTCAACGCCAAGACCTGCCGCCGGTAGCGCAACGATCCTTGTGACAGAAGGCGGATCTCCGACAAGGAGTCGAACACGACCCGATCCGGTTTGATACGCTCGATTTCGGCAAGCGCGGACTGCACCGTCTCACCCAATTCCAGATCGGAGGAGTGCACCAAGGTCTGAAGCTGCGACGGGTCGAGACTTAGCTCTGGCGGCACCAGTTCGAGTATTTCGATACCCTCGAGTGAAAAGCCGTGCCGGTCAGCTACGGATCGCAGTTCTCGCTTACTTTCGGAGAGGGTTATATAAAGACATTTCTCGCCGGTCTCCGCGCCATGGATCAGGAACTGGAGACCGAGGGTTGTTTTGCCTGAACCCGGCCTGCCCTCGACGAGATGTGAACGGAATTTCGCGTACCCGCCGCGCAGGACATAATCGAGGCCGCTAACGCCGGATGGTATAGGTGAAGCGTCATCCTGGTCCACGTTGCCTCGCTCATGCATTTCGTGAACAGCCTAACGGATGGCGATTTCAATGGTTCCGCTTCGCACGGCAAAACGAGGCCGTGTTTCAAGCGCTGTCCAAAGCAGGCTTGCGCTGATTGCCGGACGCGGTGGCGATCGATGGAGCCACCCCCGCCTTGCTTCCCCTGCCAGACGCGAGTCCTGCAGACCTTCGTCAAGAATGAAAAGCAGTATGAGGGGCTGCCCGCGTCGACTGCGGACGAAAGTGTCCGATTGTTCAAAATGCGTAGGTCGTTGCGGTACAGGACGATGATGGGTCGGCCGTCATTCGCGTCTGTCGCTTGTCGGAGCGCCAATCAGCGTTGTACCGTCGCAAATGCTTATTAAGGAATCCGTTGCCGTTACATCATAGTTTAATGACGGCCGATAGCGACGCTGCCAAAATGATCAGGTTGGCGGAGCCCTCTTTGGGCTTCGCTGCTTGGGAGCGACCATCGCACCCTCTCGTCTTTGGAGGCGTCTGATGCATAACCGACCAGTGCGCTCTTACGGCGAAGCATTTTATCCCAACGACCTCGACGCACTAAAAGCCGTTTTTGACTGCCTGTGTGTTGAATTTCATGTGCTTCCCGACACCTCACACGCGCAAGAAATCGCTGCGGAACTCATTAGGCTTTTCCAGACCGGCATGGCTGATGACGATATGTTGAAGATTGCGATGCGCGCCCGCTGGAATAATTACTGCAAGGTAGCTGGTTAGGACCTTTGGCTCCTATCTCTGTCACAATCTGGCGGCGGTACGGATTTTAGCGCAACATTCGCAAGCATTTTGGCATCAGGTCGCTATGTCCGCTTTTTGCGTTGCCCACATTTTTAGCGGACGATCTGCTGTCGGCCCCATTTCGGTAGTTCACTACCAAGGAGTTCCTGACGACCTGCGGCTACATCGGCGATATCTTGACGCCTGTAATTAGTCGCGTTCATCGTCCTTAGGTTCGCCAGACCATACGAGAGAATACGAAGGAAACGGCTTGGCGAACCATCCGCTAACGTATTGATTTTGTGTAGAAAATGCTGACCCTCCGGGCCCACCAACTTATTACAAATCAGTAGCTTACGCATAATTCTTTGAGTTTGAATTGAGCGTTGTCGGGTAAGCCTGTGCCTTTTGGGTGAAATGGTTTTGGGCCCGTTCGTCAATTTCCTCCGTCTCGTTGATGGCACCCGTCACACGTAGCCCAACAACTCCGGCTTCGAAAGACCTTCCAGCGATGCATGCGGTGATCGGCGGCTTGAGCGTGCAAATTGGACGGGTTCTGATAAGAAAAGACCAGCTAGATCAATGACGTAGCTGGATTGAAAACAATCGAGTGGGAGTAGGGGAAGCGGCGCGATAGCATCGATTGTCAGGCATCTTTTTTCAGTGCACGTCCAGGCCCACCATTTGATCCGCTGTCCGGCCCGCAGACATGGCTAATAGAACCTTTGAGGCGCGCGGCGCACGACGGGGATTGCCGAGACCCGCGCGGCAATCCCATGGTGGCTCAGGAGCGGCTGTTCATCCGCTCGAACAAGGCTTCGCCCAGCTGGCGTGTTTGGGCAGAGATACCGACAAGCACCTCGTCCTTGTCCGCTTCGAGCTGCGCAAGCGCTTCCGTGGCGAATTCTTCCGAACTGACCATCATACGGTTGGCTGTCCCTTCACTGCGCGTGTTGCCACCAAGACCGGTATCGACAATCGGTGGGGCTATCTCCACCACCCGGATTCCTGTCGATTTCAACTGATGGCGCAGGCTCAGCGTGAAGGAGTGAATCGCGGCCTTGGTGGCGCAATAAACCGGCACATCCGCCATCGGCGAGAAGGCCAGCCCCGAGCTGACGTTGATGATATGAGCGTGCTCCTGCTGCCTGAGGGTGGACAGCAGGTCGGCGATCAGGTGGATAGGCGCTGTGAGGTTGATAGCCACTTCCTGATCGAGAGTGGCGATCTCCGGATCATGGTTGAAGTCGCGCCGGTGCTGAACGCCGGCATTGTTGATGACGACATTGAGGGTTGGATGGCTCGCTTTCAGCCAATCGGCCATCGACCGGCGACTTGCGGTATCGGCGATATCGCAGATGCGGGTGACTAGCGCCGGCGCTTCTTCTTTCGCTTTGCGAAGAGCGGCTTCGTTCCTACCGCAGATTATAACCTGATTGCCTTTTTCGGAAAAGCGTCGCGCGAGCGCAAAACCGATACCGGTTGCGCCGCCGGTGATAAGAATTGTATTTCCTGTGAGCTTCAATGTCGTGGGTCCTTCTAATGAATTGAGGAGGTGCACCGACGATGACTTAGGCCTATCAGCGGACAAACCTTTACGACCGGCGAGCCGGTGTAGGTGTTGCTATCCGTTGAGGCTGGGACCCGGCTGCGCCGGGTTCTTAGCCAGAACTCCTGGTCAAATGCTCCCAGTTTTCGTGGGCAAGCTTCGCCTTGTCGGCGTTGTCGAGCGTCAGATCTTCCACGAATCTCCGTGCGTCGCTTCCTGGGCGATACTGGTAGGGATAGTCCGTCGAAAACAGGATGCGGTCGGGGCCGACGGCGCCGATCGCCTGCTGCAGATATGCCGGACTGAACATTCCGCTGGCGGTCAGATAGAGATTGTTGCGGACATACTCGACAAACGGCCGCTGCAACCCCGACACCCGATCGAGCATTGCGAGCCGCTCGAGATAAAAGATCACCATTTCGCCCCAGTGGCCAAGGATCATCTGAAGGTTGGGATGGCGGTCGAATACCCCGGCCAGGACGACGCGGACGAACTGAATGCCGGCCTCGTAGTGCCATCCAAGACCAAAGGTCGAGAGGGCAAGGTCAACCGGTGCGCCGAACCCCGCATAATAGGCGTCGCGAATGCTCGTCTGCGGAATCTGGGGATGGATCAGCAGCGGGACACCCAGCTCCGCCGCGCGGGCGAATGTCGGCTCGAAGATCGCATGGTCCAGATTTTTCTCACCGATGCGGCCGTAGAGAATGGCGCCCTTGCAGCCGAGCTCGAGGACACAGCGCTCGAGTTCCTGCGCGGCTGCGTCAGGGCTTGCGGATGGCAGCACTGCCAATGCCTGGAAGCGGGATGGCTTCGAGGCCACGGTTTCAGCCAGGAGATCGTTGACCCGGCGAGCCAGATCGGCGGCGTGATTCCCAAGGTTGTTGAGGCCGGGCGTCGTCAGGGAGAGGACCTGCACGTCGACACCTGTTTCGTCCATCAGCGCGAGGCGCTGCTCGCCAAGATCAGCGAGGCGATTGCCGAGGATCCCGGGATTGAGCCCGAGTGTTCCGTCATCGGCGCCGGCAATGGTGTTCCACGCATGCTGCACCTCTTCGGGAAGTACATGCTCTTCGATCGCGATGATCTTCATCTCTGCTCCTTCCTCCTGCTGCACTCCGGCGCCTCAGATCGACAGCTATTCGTCGCGCCCAAGATCAATGGCCCGGATATTGTCGCTCAGGACTTTGCGGTCAGCTGACCGACGACTGCCTCGCCGACGCCGTGCGCGGACGCCGGGTTCTGGCCGGTGATCAGGCGGCCGTCGACCACAACCTTCTCCGTCCAGTTCGGGGCCGGCTGGTGCAGCGCACCCCGCTCCTTGAGAGTGGTCGCGAGCAGATAAGGCACGACTTTCGTGTACTTGACCTCCGCCTCCTCCTCGTCGGTAAAGGCGGCGACCTTCTTGCCGGCTACGAGATAGCTGCCGTCCGAAAGCGTCGCGTTCACCAGGGCTGCCGGGCCATGGCAAACTGCGGACACGATGCCGCCTGCTTCGTAGATCTCGCGGATGACGCGCTGGACAGCCGCATTGTCAGCAAAGTCCCACATCGTCCCGTGGCCGCCGGCGAAGAAAACCGCCGAATAGCGTGACGGGTCGAGTTCGCCAAGGATCAGCGAGTGGGCGAGCGCGTCACGGAATTCCTGGTCGTGCCAGAAGCGGTCGTTGACCGGATCCTTGAGGTCGAAGAAGTCGATCGGTGGATGCCCGCCCCGGATCGAGGCGATCTCGGCCGGGATGCCGGCTTCGCGGAACACCGCAAGCGGATGCGTGAGCTCGACCATGGCGAAGCCTGTCGGCTCGCCGCTGTCGCCGCGGATCGGGTGACTGGTGACGACGCAAAGAATGGGCTTGATATTGTCTGGCATTGTCATGTTCCTCGTGATTTGAGTGAGGCCATGTCGATGACGAAGCGATACTTTACGTCGCTCTTCAACATGCGCTCATAGGCTTCATTGATCTGTTGGATCGCAATGATCTCGACATCCGAGACGATGCCGTGCTGACCGCAGAAATCGAGCATCTGCTGGGTCTCGGCGATGCCGCCGATGAACGATCCCGAGATCGCCCTGCGGCCGCGCACAACGCCGCCGGCGTTCACCGGCGTGCCAAGCGGCCCCATATAGCCAATCAGGACAAGCACGCCTTCCAGCGCAAGCGTCGGCATGTATGGGTTGACGTCGTGGTCGTAGGGGACTGTGTCGATGATCACGTCGAATTGGCCGGCGACGGCCGCCATCTGGGCCGGATCGCTCGACAGCACCACATGATCGGCGCCGAGGCGGAAAGCGTCCTCATCCTTGCCGGTTGACCGGGTGAACAGCGTGACGTCGGCGCCGAGCGCCTTGGCGAGCTTCAGCGCCATGTGGCCGAGGCCGCCAAGACCGATCACGGCGACCTTGCTGCCTTCATGGACATTCCAGCGGTGGAGCGGCGACCAGGTGGTAATGCCGGCGCATAGGAGCGGCGCGGCCCCGGCCGGATCGAGTCCATCGGGCAGAGCGAGAACAAACCTCTCCGACACCAAGATCATGTCGGAATAGCCGCCATAGGTTGGGCTGCCATCGTGCCTGTCGATGCTGGCATAGGTAAAGGTCGCGCCTTCGGCGCAGTCCTGCTCCCATCCATTGAGGCAGGGTTTGCAGTGCTGGCAGGAGTCGACCATGCAGCCGACGCCGACCATGTCACCCGCCTTGAAGCGGCTGACTTTCTCGCCGACCTGTCGAACCCTTCCGATGATCTCGTGGCCGGGAACGATGGGATAACTCGTGAAGCCAAAGTGATTGCGGACCAAATGCAGGTCCGTATGGCAGACCCCACAATAGACGATGTCGATCACGACATCGTCGGGCCGCGCAGCGCGCCGCTCGAAGGCGAAAGGCTCAAGAGCCCCGGTGGCCGATGGTGCGGAATAGCCCAGCACATTCATTGTCCGTATTCCTTGTCGATCCAGACGGGATTGAAGCGCTTGACGAAAGCTGCTGCGCCCGCCGATCGCGGCGGGCGCGAAGTGCTCCGTGATTTTGCGCAGTCTCAGGCATTTCCGGATGCGAACAGCGTTTCCCAATTGAGGAAAGGGCCAAGCGGGATAACATCCCAGTCGATGAGCCCGGCCTTGGCCAGCGGGAACTCGCTCAGAGCCTCTTTGGCGGCATCGATCGAGTCGCATTCGGCGATGATGGCCACGCCCGGACGGTCCTGGCGGAAATAGATGTCGCGCACGATACCGCTCTTGTAAGCCTGCCAGGTATGGCGGACTTCGTCCGTCATATGCGGTTGATACCGTTCCATGGTGGCGCCGGGTTGGGGAATGTCGAGGCAAAGCAGTTTCATGATGAGGCTCCTGGGTTGAGAAAAATGCGGATCAAGCAGGCTGAAGTCGGCGCACGGTCTGGGCAACGCGCCGACCCAAATAGGCTTCCAGCTCCAGATGGCTGTTGCCGGCCGCAATAATGCGGTGCATGACCGCGACCGTTCAAAATCGTTGGCGTGTTTTTGTACTTAGCGTAGAATGAACGTTGGCGGTGGCGACAGTTCTTCCCGTTTTTGGTTCCCGCCGTTCTACAATGCTCATACCCTTCCTGGGACCAGTCGCTAGATGCGTAATCGATTTGACGGCGTGCCGGTATTCGTCGAGGTGGTTGAAGCTGGTGGGTTTGCCAAGGCTGCCGAACGGCTTGCACTCACTCGCTCTGCTGTCGGAAAGTCCATCGCACGGTTGGAAGAACGGCTCGGTGTTCGCCTTTTTCACCGGACCACCCGCACGCAAAATCTGACGGAGGACGGCCAGCAATATTACGAGCGGTGCCTGCGTGCGATGGAGGAACTGCGGGCTGGCGAGTCCCTTCTCGAATCGGGAAGACGCGACGTCGTGGGAAGGCTGCGCGTTTCCATGCCGGTGTTGTTTGGCCGCTATTGTGTAGCGCCTGTTCTTCTCGCTTTCGCCCGCGAGCACCCTCGGCTCGAACTCGATCTGAGCTTCAGCGACAGGCAGGTCGATCTGATTGCCGATGGCGTGGACCTCGCGGTTCGCAACGGTGTCTTGGGCAACGGTGCTGGATTGCAAGCGCGGCGCATCACCAGCCAACGCAAGGTCCTCTGTGCCGCTCCCGCGTATCTGGCCGCCAAGGGTGCTCCCGATGAAATTACGGATCTGGCAGCCCATGACACGTTGCTCTATTGGCGCGCCGATCACGGACAAGCCTGGCAACTCCCAGACGCTAGCGGCAAACTAATCGACATCTCGGTCACGTCGCGGCTTCGGTTCGATGACCTCGAGGCCATCGCTAACGCCGCCGTCGACGGTATGGGTCTGGCCTGGGTTCCCCACTGGCTCATCCGCGATGAATTGCTTGCCGGCTCTCTCGTTGCATTGTGGGCCAATCGTCCAAGCGCATCGATGGAGTGCTACGCTGTCTGGCCGGCCACTCAATATTTGCCGCTGCGCTCACGACTGGCAATCGATGCCCTCGTCTCCGAGTTGCCGAAACGCGTGGAGGCTTGAGGCCGTAGCTTGCCGTCTGTCCGATCACGCTCTGAGCCAGAATTACAAAAGCGGCATCGCGGTCGCCGCCGCGATGCTCTGCGCGAACCTGCCCGACATTCCCTCGTAGGCAGTGTTCGTCATCGAGACGACGCTTCTCTTCCTGGCGAAATCGATACCCCACCAATTGCCATATGTTCCGCCCCAGGAAACCGATCCTTTGCTCCATTTGCTACCGGTGGACGCGGGGTCGATCAGGGCAGCGCCCAGCCAGGAAAAGCCCCACCCCGGGCCCATCGCCTGAGCCTCCGCGCCGACTCTGGGGGTCCTCGCCGCTTCACGCAGATCATCGCCCAGGAAAGCGCCGGTGCGGTAAGCCTCAAGCAGGGTCAGCACGTCGCGCGCGCGGCCAGCCATGCCCGCGCCGCCCGAGGGCCAGGCGGACGCGTCGCGAATGCGCTCCGGATCGAAGCGAACGCCGGGACCTTCAATGTAACGCTGCGGCACCTCGACACCGGTGGTCATCCGCACGGGCGCCGATGCGCCATTGTGGTAGGGGACCGCAATATCCTCTTGGGGCCAATGAAACGCCGCACCCAATTGTAACGGCTTGGCGACCAGGGCGCTGATTGCGCCGTCAAGGGTCGTGCCGGTGACGGCCTCAATCACGCCGCCCAGAACGTCCGTCGCAATGGAGTAGCGCCAGCCCTCGCCGGGAATGCGATCCAACGGCACGCTAGCGATACGGGCGAGATTTGCTTCGAGTGAGCCCCGGCTCTCCTCAAGACCATCCGACACCCCGGCACGGGCATAGGGTCCATCGGCGGGTTGCTGGTTGCGGTAGTCCAGCCCGGCCGTATGCGCCATCAACTGACCGATCCTGATGTCGGCTATCGAGCCATCGGCGAGACGAGGCGTAAACTCCGGCAGATACTTCGTCACCCTGTCTTCGGGCGACAGACGTCCGGCCTCCATCAATTTCAACGCAGCCATGGTCGTGAAGGCTTTCGTGACGGAAGCGAAGCGGAAAGGCGTCTCGATCTGCATCTGTCTGCCTGTCTCACGGTCAGCAAAGCCTGCCGCCCGCTCGTAAACGATCTTGCCATCTTGGGCGACGAGCACGACGCCACCAGCGATGCGGCCCTCTGCCAGTGCGTCCTCGATCGCAACATCGATCGCGTTTGCGAGGCTGTCCGGCCATGCCCTTAGGGCCAAATCTTCGGTCATATTTTTAACTCCAGGTTTGAAAGATGCTCCCTAGATGGCTCCGCTTGATTGTGAAGTCGAGTTGGGTCATGCTTCAAGAGCCTTGAAGCAGGACTTAATGATGGCGCTCGATCTTTTCTCGCTGCTGCCGATCTTCCGGATGGTCGCCACGACCAATGGCTTCACAGCCGCTTCCGGCCCGTTGGGGATAACGCCGTCAGCGGTGTCGCAGAAGATTCGCCAGATCGAGTCCCTTGTGGGGGTCCGGCTTTTCGAGCGCACAAGCCGTAGTGTCCGGCTGACCGAGGCGGGCCGCCTCCTGCTTGAAAACACGGACCGAGCGTTCAGCGACATCGCGGACGCACTCGACCGGGTTCGGACGGTTGGGAAGCGGCCGGCAGGAAATTTGCGGATCAACCTGTCGCGGCTGGCGGCTCAGGTCTGCATCTTGCCGCGACTGGTCGCCTTCGTCCGGCACTACCCGGACATCACAATCGAACTCGCAACCGACGATCGATTGTCCGATATCGTAGCTGGTGGCTTCGACGCCGGAATCCGTTTTCAAGATACACTGGAGATGGATATGATCGCTCGATCCATTGGTCCACCTCTTCGCCGCTCAGTGCTGGCCTCGCGCTCCTACCTGGAAGCTTTTGGCACCCCGCAGCATCCTAATGATCTGGGAAGCCACGAGGTTATCCGTTACAGGTTTCCTGGGAGCCAGCGACTGGAGCCGTTGACCTTCAACGTCAACGATCAGGTTTTTCGTCTCGATCCGCCACCGCGACTGGTGTTCGACGACAATCACCATTTCGATTTTGCCGTTCGCTCGGGCCTGGGTCTCGCCCAACTCTACAGAGCGACGGAAATACCTGCCATCGAGGCAGGTGAACTGGTTGAGCTTTTGACAGGATTCGAGCCAGGTCCTGTCCAGTTCAAGCTTTATTATCCCACACGCAATCAGCCGCCAAAACTCCGAGCATTCATCGATTGGTTTTGCGGTTAGGTCCATTCATTGCACAAGCCGCCGCTGCGGTCACGACTGGCAATCGATGCTCTGGTCTCCGAGTTGCCGAAACGCGTTGAGGCTTAAGGCCGCAAACCTTATGATCGCGATAATCACGCGCAGAGGCGCACCTGGCTTTGCGACGCTGGCCGGTAGGCGCCGCCACACAAGGAAGGAATGGAATGATAAAGGGCACAGGAGGCGCTCCACTCCCGTCCCGTGGGGAAATGCAAAATCTCTATGTGCAGATAGCGGAGCTCGAAATCGATCCTGCCCGGTTCGAGGACTATAAAGCTGCGGTCGAGGAGCAGATTGCGACGGCGGTCAGCGAAGAGGCGGGAGTCCTTGTGTTGTATGCCGTGGCCGAAAGCGAAAATCCCTCCCACGTGAGAGTTTTCGAAATCTATCGCGATACAGATGCATACCGGTCGCATTTGGAATCCGCTCATTTCAAGAAGTACAAGGCCGCGACGGTGAAGATGGTCAAGTCGCTCAAGCTCATCCAAGCAACGCCTGTCGTGCTCGGTGCAAAAAATTTGAATGCACTCGACATGGAACGACCGCTGGCGGAGCGGTGACGGTACTTTTCGAGACGGCTAGGGAGCGTTGTCGAACGCAGTGAAGGCGTTCCTTCAACTTTAAGGCAGTCTCGGAGCCATACGGAACGATACGGGAAGATTTCTGATTTTGGCCCACGAAAAACTCAACAAAATCAACGATTTTAATATGCCCTCCGGGCCCACCATGACCATTGAATTTATTGATGGACGCCCATAGCCATCGCAAGCCGGGACGCAATTCCGACCAAGACTTCGGAAGCTTCACCCGGTCCCCTCTGGGTTCGTCGTACTTCTTCATCCGCTCGGTCCTCCTGGCGCCGACCATAGCCAATCATCAGAAAGGAACATCCATGGAACCGCGACTTTGCGCGGGCGCTTGCGCTCGTCAACGAGATGACTAGCCGACTGGTCGTGGTAGCCCTATAGCGGGATCGACGTACTTATCCTGCGGGGCGCTGTAATTGGACGTGGGTGTCCGATATTTTGTCATATTTTGTGATTTGCACGACATCGCCGACGGGGCTCTGATATGTGCAGGCCTTTCTGGCTTCAGGCACGTGGCGAAAAGGGCGAGGGGTGTGAAAGGTGGCCAAGCATGGCCAATACGAACACCATTGTCTTGAGCGGCGACTATGGCTACCGCCAATATAAAATATCCGGTCTGCCCGCCGACACCATAATCGATGCCACCAGCGCCTCGTGGATCGTCGCCAATCAGGGAAGCCCCACCAACCTCTATCCCTTCGCGGTCGTCAACCCCGGCGACAACCTCGTGGCTTTGGGCGGCACGATCAACGGCACGGTCTCCCAAACCGGCGACTGGGAGAATATTTACGTCAACTCCGCCGCAGTCCGTGTGAATTCAGCCCACAGCTTTGTGATCGACGAATGGACAATCACCCAGCCTTGGGATGGCATCCGTGTCGGCGGCACTGGCACCTTCCTCATCGAAGATAGCTATGTCGGCTACTCACGAGACGACGCGGTCGAGGACGACGACGTTATCGGCGGCACGATCCGGGATTCCTTATTCGACCATGTGTTTTCCGGAGTGAGCCTTGGCGACGGTGACGTGGATGGGTCTGACAACACGGTCGTCATGGATGGCATGCTTCTGGGCATGGGAGAGTACCTTCGCAAAGGCGAGATGACCCACGGTTCGCCATTCAAACTCGACAAGGGCACAGGCCCTGACGATATCGTGCCCAGCCTGCACTTTATCGACTGCGTCGTGGCGATCACAGACGTTCACCACAACGGCTTGGAGCGGTTGCAGCGGGCCTGGGACAAGACGGTCGAGTCGCACGGCAATTACTATCTCAACCTCTCTGACACGCCGCTGCCGTCGACTTATCCAATGCCGCCCGCCGGCTGGACGGTCCTTCAAGGCCAGGTGGCCCGCGATTACTGGGCCAACGCCAAGGCGGTCTGGCACGCAACCCATGACGGGACCGACCCGTCACCTCCGCCACCGCCGACCGACCCGACCCACGGAACGACCGGGAACGATACGTTTGTCGGCACTGGCGCGGCCGATAGCTATGATGCCCTGGCTGGCAACGATACACTGCGGGGCCTGGGTGGCAACGACGTGCTGACCGGTGGCGCCGGCAAGGACACCTTCGTGTTTGACACGGCCTATGGGCCTGGCAATGTCGATAGACTAACCGACTTCCATGCGGCCGATGACTCGCTTTATCTCGACAACGCCGTCTTCACCAAGCTCGGCACCGGTTCCTTGTCCAGCCCGACGCAGGTGAACTCGTCGTATTTCGAGTTGCGCGAACACGCCACCAGCCACAACGATTACCTGCTCTACAACCGGACCACGGGCATTCTGTATTATGACCCCGATGGCTCGAAATCGATCCCCCAAGTGGAAATCGCCCACCTAGAGCCCGGGGCGGCCCTGACCTTCCACGACGTGTTCGTCGTTTGATCGCTCATGCGATCGCACATGGCACAACGAAGCGCGAGCGCGTCACCGACAGCGATCAGAAATGGCGGCGGATGGCGCCCATCTAGTTGCCGGTGGCGGGTTTCGCTATGTGGGCTTGTTTGCGCTCAAACGGTTCCCAGGTCGCAACGGTGCATAAGTAGTTCGGACCGTGAGTATCGAGGGAGGCGCTGATGCGGCGCGCGAGGAGCCCTGCCTGCGAATAGATTCGTGGAAGCCGTGCATTGGCGTGAAGCGGCAGTTGCACGGATCCTCGGCCAATTGGGACCTTGTCAGACCCTTTTAGACCATTCGTTTATCTGCCGCTCTGCTTCTTCTTTGGCAATCCCATACCCCTCCTGAATCCGTCCCAGGAGTTGGTCTCGATCATCGTCGGTGACATCGCCCATTGCTCCTTGGCTTTGCTTTTGAACTGCATCCATTTCCCCTTGATTTGATCCCAACTCATCGTTGCCTCCTTCGGTTGGAACAGGCGTAGGAGGAAAACCGGATTGATGACGAATTGTTCCGGCGCTCTAGCTAGACGAATTGCCTCTCCATGATGACGCCAGTGGCAGGAAAGAACCCGCCCTTTTTGGGGTGGGACGTGGGTCTGTTCGAGTGTCGGCGGCGGCGGAGCAATGGGCAGTACTAGTCAAAATTTGGCAATCGCGATTGTCCGTCGAGCAGCCGCCTACCCGGCCTTGTCAGCGCGTCCTGGTGCGAAGGGACCTTCGATCAAGAGGAGCCGACCATGAAACACCAAACCCTAAGCCAACTGCGGACAATCGCAGAAGTGGAACCCTTGTCGACATACCCGATCATGACCCGGCAACAGCGCATCGAGCGCTGGGCAAAGTTGCTAGACGAACATCCCGAGCGACGCCTGGGAGCGCGGACTGGCACTGAGCATCTGAAAGGGCAAGCCCGCGACCCAGCACGCAGTGAGGGCTCGCCAATTACAGTGGCCTTCGAGGATCCGGTACTGCGTGCGGTCGGCCTGAAGGATGCCACCTATGTGGAAGCAAAGCGCTTCTTCGAACTGTCGGACTGGGAATTGCACGACATCGTCTGCAGTTGCCATGTCGGGACCACGATAAGAGGACAATGGGCTGCCGCTAGAGTCCGCCGGACAATCGCTGGGAACAGGTTTTTCAGATGACTCAGGGAGAGAATGTGGCATTGAGGTTGCCTAGAACGGCCACAACGATTGCATCAGTAAGAGCCCTGACACCCGGCTTCTCCCGCGGTCGACCGCACAGCCGGCGTGGAACACTCGCATCACCTCGCGTCCGGCCGCCAGAGCCAGCGGCTCGAAGATTTCGAGCATCGGCCTGTCGTCAGACGCCGCCGCCGCTGTCGTGTTGGTCTTCGGCAATGTCGCGCTCGTTCAGCCAGTGTTCCAGGGCGTCTACCATCTCTTCGGCCGATTTGCCGAGTGTCTTGAGATGGATTTCCGGGTTTTCCGGCGCTTCGTAGGGAGAATCGACGCCGGTGAAGTTCTTGATCTCGCCATTCAGTGCGCGCGCATAGAGGCCCTTCGGATCGCGCCTGGCGCATTCCTGGAAGGGCGTATCGACGAACACCTCGATGAATTCGCCGTCGGCCATCAATTCGCGCGCCATGCGCCGCTCGGCGCTGAACGGCGAAATGAACGAAACAATGACGATCAACCCGGCATCGGCCATCAAGCGCGCCACTTCGGCGACGCGGCGGATGTTCTCGACGCGATCGGCGTCGGTGAAACCGAGATCGCGGTTGAGGCCGTGACGGACGTTGTCGCCGTCCAGGATATAAGTATGGTGGCCGGTGGCGAACAGCTTCTTTTCGAACAGGTTGGCGATGGTCGACTTGCCGGAGCCCGACAGCCCGGTGAGCCAGAATATGGCGGGCCGCTGGTTCTTCATGTCGGCGCGGACGCGCTTGCCGACATCGAGCGATTGCCAGTGGATGTTTTCGGCGCGGCGCAGCGAGTGCACGATCATGCCGGCGCCGACCGTGGCGTTTGAGATGCGGTCGATCAGGATGAAGGCGCCGGTGGTGCGGTTTTCGGCGAAGGGATCGAAGGCGATCGGCGCCCGCGTCGAGATGTTGCAGATGCCGACTTCGTTCATTTCAAGCGACTTGGCCGCTTCATGGGCAAAGTTGTTGACATTGATCCGGTATTTCAGGTCGGTGACAGTGGCGCTGGTCTGGTCGGTCTCGGTGCGCAGGATGTAGGAGCGGCCGGGCAGCAGCGCATGTTCGTCGAACCAGACGATGTTGGCGGCGAACTGGTCTGCGACCTGCGGCCGTGCGGCCGGCGAAACCAGCATGTTGCCGCGTGAGATCTCGACCTCGTCATCAAGAACGAGTGTAACAGCCTGGCCCGCGGCCGCCTGCGTGAGGTCGCCGCCATACGAGACGATCCGCTTGACGCGCGAGGATTTGCCGGACTTGGCGACAACGACCTCGTCGCCAGGCGCAACCGAGCCGGACGCGATCGTGCCGGCAAAGCCGCGAAAGTCGAGATTGGGGCGATTGACATACTGGACCGGGAAACGGAACGGCAGTTCAACCATCGCTTCGTCGACCGACACGGTTTCGAGATGCTCGATCAGCGTCGGGCCGGAATACCATTCCATGCTTTCCGATCGGCGGCTGACATTGTCGCCATAACGGGCCGACATCGGGATCGGCACGATGGTCTGGAAGCCGAGATCGCGCGAGAATTGCCCGTAGTCTTCGACGATCCGATCGAAAACCGCCTGGTCGAAATCGACGAGATCGATCTTGTTGACGGCCAGCACGACATGGCGGATGCCGAGCAGCGAGGCGATGATCGAATGGCGCCGGGTCTGGCGCAGCACCCCTTGCCGCGCATCGATCAGCACGATCGCCAGGTCGGCGGTCGAGGCGCCGGTTGCCATGTTGCGCGTATACTGCTCGTGGCCGGGCGTGTCCGCAACGATGAACTTGCGCTTCGGCGTGGCAAAGAAGCGGTAGGCGACATCGATGGTGATGCCTTGTTCACGCTCGGCCTCGAGACCGTCGACCAGCAGCGCGAAATCGATGTCGTCGCCGGTCGTGCCATGCTTGCGCGAATCGCCTTCGAGCGCGGCGAGCTGGTCCTCGAAAATCTGCTTGGTGTCGGACAGCAGGCGCCCGATCAGCGTCGACTTGCCGTCATCGACCGCACCACAGGACAGGAAGCGCAGCAGCGACTTTTTTTCCTGCGCCGCCAGGTACTCGCGGACGCCGTCGGTGGGTGCAAGGCTCTTTGCCATGTGGCGCACTGTTAAAAGTATCCCTCGCGCTTCTCGTCGAGGCGCAATTTCATGCGTTCGTCATCTCTGGGGATTAGCATGCCGTCGCGTTCCACCACCGGCCGTACCTCGGTGAATAGCGCTTACTGCGGCGGAACAAGGACAGGTTAAGGATCGGCGTCCGGCGGCTCTCATCCACGGCAGTCCGCCGCGCGATGCAATCCGAAAGGCGGCCCTGCAATATACCAGGCGATCCGATCTGGTCGTTGATGGACATGGTCATCTCCAAGCCTATCATTGGCTCTTCATAACCTCGTGCTCGCCGCTATCTTCTCCCGATCCGCGCTTCCCGAAGATCAGGTAAGAAGACTATCGGATCAATATATCGCATTGGGCGCGTCCGTGAAATGGTCCAATCGATGGGTCAGGTCCGCCTGTGGTGGGGCGCCATCCGCGACTGGAACGCGACTTACGACGAAGGGAAGAAGCCAGAATCGGCTTGATGGAACCTTTCACGGGTTGTGCTTGCGGCAGGGTATGCCTTCCATCACCTGCTGAAGATCGGGGCAATGACCCCTGATCCGCCCGCGCTCTCCGCCAGAGGCGCGGGCTTTTCCTTGGCGGGCGTCGCGACACAATGCATGTGAAGCCTATCCGCCGTTGGGCCGACTGTGACCCGTTACGGGTCAGTAGCCTTGGCACCGCAATTGCGTTGATAGGTGTGTGGGCTGGGGCGAGGGCCCGTCGCCTCGCAAATGGGGCGGCGGGCCTTTAGTCAACCAGGATTTGGATGGAGCGGCCCGGCACCCCTTGTTGGGATGGGGCTAGGACACCGGGCCTAACCGACGGGCAGTTTGTGAGAAACGGCGCCGGGGCTGGGGGACTATATGCGATCACGCTAGATATGTGCAAAGCATACGAACGAAGTACGAGAGCAACAATTCGGCGGTCCACCGGAGGCCGATAAACCGGTGACGCCGACGCGTCGTGAGCATATTCGAGAAGCTGCGCTAGGTTCGAGCATGCAGCGCCCAAGGGAGGGTGGACCGGCAGCAGTCAGTACGGTTTTCTAAAATCGCGGCCCGATTCCTCTAATCGCAAGTTTGCACCTCTCAGGTCGAGACAATTCCGCATACACTTTTTTAGTGTGATTTCAGACCTGCACAATTCTAGGCTGCATAAGCTTCGGTATATTAGCTAGCTAAGATATAATTACAAATTGTTAACCAAGATTAATGCGTCTTTTCCACAGCATCGTAGTATGCCTTCCAGGTTGGGTTACCTCTAACGAGCAGGAAAGCCATACGCCCGTGCGTTGGGGCGGCGTATGCCCTACTCCTTAAATCCATTCCTAAGACCTAAGCAGCCTGACACACGATTAACGAGCGTATCAGTTCACGCTGACAAGTTTTTGCGAGGGAGCCAAACCAAAAGGAGTAAAGGCAGGTCAGCGGCGGAGAGGAGCAGGTGAGTCGATGGGACACCCCCAAACTTCCGATTTTTCGAATGAAGCGACAAGACCGCTACACAACGGGCATGTGCCGGACGCAAATGGCCTTAGCAAGTCCGATCTCGAAGAAGGATATCGAGGCGAAGGTCTTGTCATGATTGTCGACAAGCGAGCACTTGAGCGTGAATGCCTTGCCCGCGGCCTTATCGAGCACAATCCGACTTTGCGCGTTGGCGCGGTAGGATCGCTTGACGAAATCCAGCACATTGCCGGGGAAGCGGAGCCGTCCGCGATCCTCGTCATCCTTGGTTCCAGAAAGGTCTCTGACCAGAGTGTTCGGGCGGAACTTGCGCACTTCATTGCTGAGATTGGCGCCGTACCCGTAATCGTCGTGGTGGATTCCGACGAGCCGGCGGAGGTTCTCGCCGCACTCGAATGCGGCGCCCGTGGCTACATTCCCACAAGCGTCACGGTGAAGGTCGCTGCCGAGGCCATTGGTCTCGCTCGCGCCGGAGGAATCTTTGTACCCGCCAGTTGCGTGCTGGCGCTCCGCGAGATCATCCACTCGTCCGCAAACGGTGCCCGTCCGCTCACCGGTATGTTCACCATTCGCGAGGCGGCGGTCGTGGAGGCACTCAAGAGAGGCAAGGCGAACAAGATAATTGCCTACGAACTCAACCTCTGTGAGAGCACCGTCAAGGTCCACATCCGTAATATCATGAAAAAACTGAAGGCTACGAACCGCACGGAGGTAGCGTACAAACTTAGACAGATGTTGCTTTGAAGGCTGCCTCGATCGGTCTTTGCCTGGACGGCTCTAGCAATACAACTGCTGGATGCGTAAACGGCTGACCACAGGTTCGCTGGTCTGATCTAGCGTTCCGAAGGTCGATCGTCTCGTCCGAGCCTTTTCGCGAGACAGGCACTCTCGGCGGGTGTTTAGGTATGTTCCCGGCCAACCGTCGCGGACCCTGCCTTCACCAGAAATCCGACGCTGTCCCCTTCGAGTTCCGCGCCCCGATATGCGGCTTCGGCGGCCTTCAGCCCTCCCGTCAATCTGCGGATCAGTGGAGCCGATCCGACTACATCAGGTGGAAGGCTCAACTGACCGCTGGTGGGTCGCTTTGGTGGCCAGACCCTGAGGCCGAAATAGGTGGCGGCCGAGCGATCGATCCCGCCGCTGAACTGCACCAGCAACGCTTGGCGCGAGTTCCGGGCAATACGGCCTAGGCTGTTGATGTCCATTGATGGTTTGTCGGAGGGCCTCATCGCGACCACGATCACATCCCATGCATCGCCGGTCAGGAGCTCGGGGTGCGAAAAAACGCTTACACTGGCCCCACCCTCGCGCAGTGTATGCTGAAGGGATGGTGCACAGGGTGTGTCGCAGACGATGGCGATCCTCGCGGCACGGTGATCGACACCGGCATCGCCGAGCAAGATGCAGCATAACCGCGCGAATTCCGACAGCAAGTCTATAGCTGGGTGACTGAGATTGGGAGCCGCAACCTTAATGCCGGCCTCGTCGCAGGCGTCGAAGTCCACAACGCCCGGCCGAAGCTCCCATGGTTCAGCCATCAGCGAGACAACCGCATGCGAGGGCAAGAGTTCGATGATCGATCTCGAAATCGGCCCGACCTGGAGACAGTAGGTAACGATGTCGACGTCCTGCCATTTGCGGCTGTCGATACGGTTCGTCACTTCAACGCGTTCGGCGACCTCGGCGTGTTTGGCAAATGCCAAGGTCGCGTCCGCAGTTGCCGCGAAGCTCGGATGTCTGGAGGAGACGCGGGTGAGCGCAACGACACGGCTGGCATTCGCGAGCGCCGCCACTGTGGCGGTCACCGCTTGGTATCCTGTCGTAGCGCCAACGACCACGGTGAGGCCAGAGAGATCTAGATCAAGCACGGCTATTTGCTTGCGGACGGTAGCAAGTACTCCGGCGAGGTCGATCTTTGGGACGCCACGAGCAAACGAGCTTGCGGGAAAATCACGTGATAGAGGTGTCAAGCTGGCTACCACGTTGCGCGCTCCCACTATCAGATAGGCCGGCAATGCCCTTTAAGCAGCTCAACTGCCTGCCGGGTCTCGTCTCACGGCGACGCACGTGCATTTCCTGCATTGCGTTGACGGACACCTTTGCGGCCTTGCCCATTTGGCAAACGTGGTCCCTGTATTTTCTACCCTCGCCAGGGAGCGTGACGGCCCGAATTTGGTTGGCACTTTGACCTTATGGTCGCCGAACCAATTCCGCTGCAGGTTCCGGCAATACAGCCGAACCTGCCTGATCTGCTACCGCAGCAAACGGATGCAGGTGATACGCCGTTTGATCACAAGGCTTACCGACGCTACACCAGCGACGCGCCTATCGGGCTAAGGGGGTAACGAGCGCAGGGTATGGCGCTACCTCCTTTGCTTCTCTTGCCGAGAATGACAAGCCGCTGTGAAGTTGGGCAGCAAAACCATCAGCTTTTCTTGGTGAAACCCGTGACAATAAGCGCATTTGACATAAAGCGCCGCAGGCGCGGCATCCGCATCGGCCAAGAAGTCCATCCGCTTGGAGGCCGGCCCAAGAGGATGATGGATATGACCGTCGCATTGGTCGCACTTGTGTTCGCTGCTCCGGTCATGCTGGTGGTTGCCCTGTTGATATTGGTAACTGACGGGGGACCGGCGGTATTCTCCCACACCCGGGTCGGATTCAACGGCAAGCGCTTCGCCTGCTACAAGTTCAGGACCATGGTGGCCAACTCGGAGCGGGTCCTGGCCAACCATCTTGCGAACAATCCCGAAGCCGCCAAAGAGTGGCAGCAGAATTGGAAATTCAAGAAGGACCCGCGCATCACATTCCTGGGACATATTCTCAGGAAGTCGAGCCTGGATGAGCTGCCGCAACTCATTAACGTGCTGCGCGGCGAGATGAGTTGCGTCGGCCCTCGTCCGGTCGTTCCGGACGAATTGAAACGTTACGGCTCCTGTGCGATCGATTATCTAAAAACCCGGCCGGGGCTGACCGGCCTGTGGCAGGTGACGGGCAGAGACGCAATGGATTATCCCAGCCGTGTCTCTATCGACAGCCGCTATGTGCGGGAATGGTCCCTATGGGCCGATGTCGTTATTCTCGTCCGGACTGTTTTCGCCGTGATGAAATTCGACCGTGCGTCTTGATGAAAGCGCATCGCAAATTCTTGCCTCATGCAGTCGTCGTCCAAAAACCGCAACGTGGTTTCGCAACCGCAATGGGCGAACAGGTGCGGCGCCGGGCGCTGCGAAATGGCAGCCGCGGATCGTCACTGCTCACGTGACATGCCTCGGCGCCAGATGACGCCAAGGAAGAGGCCGAGCAAATAGGCGCACTGCAGAACGACAACGAGAAGCAGGATTGAAAGCAGGCGGTGCCAATCACTGCCGATGCCACCTGCAACGACACCGCCGATGACAGTCATCGCGGTCATGATGATGAGCGCAGCTGCTCGAAAACGAAATCCCAGCAAAATGCCGATCACACCGACGGCGGCGACAAGGCACCAAAGCACGGCGATCTCCTATAGGTGGAAGACACAGTGTGCCATGCCTAAGCTTCTCACATCTGCAAATCCGTACCAACACTCAATCCGGCTGCACTGTCTTGTCGGCGCTCGATCGAGTGGCGGGAATTACTCCACCTCCGCCGCATTGCACAAAAGGCGTAGAGCACCCTGTCCAAATGCCCCCTTTTCGCTCATTTCCTTGTCCACCCGCCGAGCCTACGCTGCTTGCAATTAGGTATGCGGAGATTTCACCCGCCATGCGGCAGCATGCAATGAAATATGATCCGCCCAGGGGACGTTGAGCCTGTGTTTATCGGTGCTGCTATTCAGGACAACAAGGCCTTGGACGCTTCGCGTCGGGGCAGGGCTGCGTCGGCGCGAAGTTCTTGCATAGTGCTTTCAGTGTGACATCTCATCTATGTTGCAGGCATCCGTTCTTTTGCTGATCGTGTCCATCTGGTTCCCTGGCGCAACGCGGATTGCCGGAACGGATGGCTCGCTTTCCTTCGTGCTGGCTCTGTTCTGCGCCATCGCAAGCATTGTTGCCTATGCCGAAACGGCACGACGGCTCCACCGGACCGAAGCGGCCCTGGCGACCGCGGTGCTGACGATATCTGCTTTCATCATCATTCTGTCCCTATTGTCGATGCTCTACGCGGACAATCCGATCAGGACGATGCGCGCGGTTTTCGCACAGGTGTTTGGTTTCGCGATTATTCCAGCAGTCGCAGCGATCTCCACGAGACCCAAGGGTCTCGTTGCAATCGACAGGGTTGTGGTGACGATAATCATCATGAGTGTTGCAACATCCTGTATTGTCGCAATCGGACTGGGCGATGCCAGGTTCGCCGATCGGGCGGAAGGCTATTTCAAACACTCGAACCAACTTGGGATTGCCTTGTCGGCTGGTCTGCCGCTTGTCGCCGCGAAGTTGGTCTCATCTCGGAGGCACCGAGTTCTCCTCTTGGGCTGCCTCGTAGCGGTACTCTTGGGTTTGGTGAAATCGGGTTCAAAGACAAACTTCGTTCTCGGCGTAGCCGGCCTCGCAACTTTCTTTGGATTGTACAGTATCTACCTGATTCGAAGAAAGCAGAGTCCCGTAAAAGTTATCGTGGGGACCATTGCTGCTCCAATATTGCTCGAAGCGAGTCTAGTGGTATTGCAGTCACTAAATCCACGGGCCTACAACCTGCTGGCTCTTCAACTCTCGGGGGGCGAGGCGCATTCGGTGGTATCGCGGCAGCGACTGTGGTCTATATCGATGGATCTCGGCCTGTCGCATCCGTTCATGGGAGTGGGGGCAGGGCAGCCGGTGGGCGATATCGCTCCCCATAGCCACAATCTGTTTATCGACTTCTTTAGGACACTGGGAGTGCCTGGCGTCGCATTGGTATCGATCATGGTTCTCGTCGTCTTGGCATATCTGGTCAGCGCCGTCCTCTGCACATTGCTCGGCAATGACAGGGGGGGTGACCACGCGACGGAAGTGAATGTGATGGTGCTCGGAACGTCGGTTTCCCTGTGGAACTACATCGTCGCAAACCAGATGAGCGATTCCTTCGGCCCATCAACGGCGGCTTTCTTCTGGCTGCCGTTGGCTTTGCTCATCTTCTACCGCGGCACGCAACG
Source organism: Mesorhizobium sp. P3_A8 (assembly GCF_056402995.1). Taxonomy (NCBI): domain Bacteria; kingdom Pseudomonadati; phylum Pseudomonadota; class Alphaproteobacteria; order Hyphomicrobiales; family Phyllobacteriaceae; genus Mesorhizobium; species Mesorhizobium sp. P3_A8. The sequence continues at coordinate 111,932 of NZ_JBFUGI010000016.1, forward strand.
ATCATTGCAGACCGGTCTCGAGCGTCCAAAGTTATACGCGGCGACCGGGTCGCAACTATTTCAGCATTGAGCTGTTTTTCAACCTTCCGAAAAATCAACTTTCACCTGAATCCAATGATTGCGCCCACAGTTCGTGACCTGGCGGCAGGCTTGCCGCCAAGCGTCGAACCATGCGCGCTTCAAACAGACATTCGATTTGTGGAATTCTTTGGCCTTCCCGGGATTGGAAAGACAACCGCATCCACCCTGTTGGCGAGCGGCTTGCGCCGGCGCGGCCCGTTGGCAGCTGATGTGCGAATAGCGTGGGAGACAAGAAATTTCGTCGGCCGCCAAATTTATAGGATCGGTATTGTTGCACCGAGATTTAAGGATCGTGAGTTTCGCTCCCTGCTCGCGCGAATTGCGCGCTTTGTTGCAGAAAGCGGACAATCATCATTTGTCGATGCAGCCAGAGTCATATGGAACCTCTCGTTTCTGGTTGCCTATGTCCAAAGCGAGAGATCAGAAAAAAATACTATTACTATAATGGATCAGGGTCTGTTGCAGGGGTTCTTGTCCATTTTGCTTAAGAGCAGGCGCCGGGCGACATCCGAGAATTGGCTTGATATCCTGCTCGCCATTGGCGTGCACGACATGGCTTTTGTCCATCTGCACGGCGAAATCGGCGTCGCACGAGATCGACTTCAAAAAAGGGGAGATCGGTCCTCGCGGATGCAAAGGGCATCACCTGACCGCGAACTTGATCTCTGGTCGACGGCGGAACGTGCTTGCGGACAGATTGCAATCGATCTCGAGGGGGCGATGGCAACGGAAGACCACGCCGGCGTACTGGCGGCGGTCGACGTGGAAAAGTTTGCGTCGCCCGAAGACGTCGCCGAAAGGGTTCGCGAGGCGGTGCTACTGGCCTGCCTCGAACGGCATCGGCTGTGCGATTTGGTAGCTCAATGAGCACAAGAATGGACCGCCGTTCTTTCATGGGCGCCGGCTTGTACCCTGTGATCGCGTTGTTGCCGAGCTCGTTCCAAGCGCAAGGCGGACAGACGCCGGAAGGCAAGGAGTTCGTTCTGGCGGGTGAGTACGGCTTCGAACAGCAATTGATTCGGGATCTTCAGCCTGGAGCAACCATCGACGCTCGCAATGCTGCCTTCACGGTTGCCAACAGCAGAAACAGAGATCCCAGCGCGACGATGGGCTGCGACGAGGGGCCGTTGCCTCTCAATCGATATCCCGTCGTCATCCGCAACTCTCCCGGCGTTCACTTTATCGGCGGCCGCTTCGATGGCCAGGTGCCGCTAACGTCTGATTGGCAGGACACCTACTGCAACAGCGCGGCTCTGCTCATCAGGGACGGAACCGCCAATGCGACGATAGAGGGTGTCCGTGCGCGTCGCTGCTGGGATGGCATTCGTTTCGCCGAGCACGCCGACGGCTTTCGGCTAAAAGGGTGCTGGCTCAGCGAAATCAGGGATGATGCGGTGGAGAACGACTATCTCCTCAGCGGTATCATCGAAGATTGCCTGTTCGACGGATGTTTCTCGGGGATCAGCCTGGATCCCGCGTCAAACGAACGGGACGGATCAGGGGAAACCGTTCGGATCGATGGATCCCTAATCCGTATGCACGCCTTTCTCTCCAAGGGCGAAATCACACATCAGGCGCCGATCAAGGCTGTCGATCAGTCACCCAGGTTGAGGATCAAGGAATCGGTCTTTGCATTGGCCGCGGCCAACATGCGTGGATTCCGTCGCCTGGAAAGAACATGGCGGCTGACGATTGAAAGCCGGGACAACGTGTTGCTGTGGCTGCCCGACGAGCCAATCCCCTCCGCATTGCCGCTGCCGCTCTCTGGTTTCAAATTGCTGACGGGCGCCAACGCCCGCGAATATTGGAACAAGGCGCATTTACGGTGGATCGCGGTGCATCAGGACGTGGTCCGGTTCTCCGACGAAGTGCTGTGAGAAGTCGCAGCCGTCGGCAATGATATCCGAACTGCGAAGGCCTGTGGCGCGCGCTCTTTGCATGCACCTGCTTTGCAACAACAGCTTGGACCGTCACCGCGATGAATCAGCACGAGACGATTGACAGAATCGTGGCATCAGGCCCCGCCGATCACAATCCTGGGACGTTTGTGACCCGGGGGCGGTTGGTACGCGTCAGGGGACAAAACATCCTGTTCAGCCCATCCCAGCAGGCCATTTTCGCCGTCAACGATACTGCTGCCGACATCTGGCGCTCTCTGGAAGAAGGCATGCCACCGCAAGCCATCTCGGTCGAGATGGCGCACAGAGGCGTTGATAGGCTTGAGGCAGACAGGCATGTCGAGGCTGCGCTCGGGGATTGGCTGCGGCTGAGCCTGGTGCGGCCATGCACGCCTTTGTCTATTTCGTCAGCTCAAAAGCCTGTGAGCCAGGTGGTCGCCGTTGCGGGCCTCAACATACGCATCGTTTATCCGGCAGCCTGCGCCTTTCCCGCGATCACCGTATTTCGGCACCTTGAGGTCAGAAGTGAGACTGCCGACGTTCTGCTCGAGGTGGTCTGGCACGGGGGGAGAGTCCATCTATTGCGGGACGGCGGGTGGATCTTGTCGTGCTCCCTCGACGAGTTACCCGTCATGCTGAAGGGGCAATTGCTGACCGAGGTTCTGGATTACGGCGCCTATGAGCTTGCTCTCCATGCGGCAGCGCTTTTCAGAAATGAACGCATCGTTCTTCTTTGTGGCAATCCAGGCGCCGGCAAGACAACGCTGACCTTGGCATTGGTCCATGCAGGATTTGGCTTTGTCGCCGATGATGTGACGCTGCTGGACTCCAGCGGGCATGGCATTGGCCTTCCGTTTGCCCCGGCAGTCAAGGCGGGAGCATGGCCTCTGCTGGCCGAATACTGCCCCGGCCTCGATGCGGTTCCAGTCTGTCGCCGCCCAGATCGCAGGCGTGTACGGTTTGCCGTGCCCAAGGCGTTCGTGCCGTTGCCTCCTGATCCTCTCCCCATCGGCCGTGTGGTCCTGCTCCGTCGAGGTCGCGACTCGAAAGCGAGCCTGGAGCCGGTCGATCCAGCTCACGCTTTGCGCGGCCTTCTCAACGGCGCGCTTGCACCCGGCGGAGAGCTGAGTGGCACCGCGTTTGACGTCCTGATCCAACTCATCGGATCGGCGGAAACCTGTTGCCTGACCTATTCGAGGCTTGATGACGCGGTAAAACTGATCACGAAAGCATGCCGATGATGAGCAGAGGCAATGCGCTTGAGGCGTTGATCGCCGGACTGCGTGGTAGCCCGCCCGACCGCACCGATTGGCGGGCCGTGATTGCTCTGGCAAATCACACTCTGCTCACACCCGATTTGTTCTCGTCCCTCGCGCGTTCCGGACAGATCCACCATCTTCCGGAGGACGTGCGCGAATACCTTCAGTTCGTCCACGGCTGCAATCGGGAACGGAACCTGCGCTTGCGTACCCAACTGCGTGAAGCCGTTGCGGCCCTCAACCGCCGCGATGTCGTTCCGTTCCTGCTCAAGGGCGCCATTCCCCTGTTCCTTTCGCCGGCCGGTCAGGTCCCTAGCAGGATGACGAGTGACCTGGATCTAGCCGTTGACTCGCCCGAAGAGACGATCGCCCGAGCCTGTCTTGAAGAACTTGGCTACGTCGATGTGGCGGGCGCTCGAGGTATGGCCCGCCAGCAGGACGCCGGAATGCTGGAACTGCGGACGAGCCGGTCGAACGGCTTTGAACCGCCCAAGCTCGTCCAGCGAGACGGCCTTCGGGTGAAAATTCCGTCCGCTCAGTCTCGCGCCCTGCACTGGATGGTGCACGATCTACTCAAGGAGGGAGATTATTGGCGCGGAAGGATTGATCTCAGACACCTTTATGATCTGGCAAGATTAGCGGAAAGCGATGACGTGGACTGGACCGCACTGCAGGCTTCCATGTCGGATCGAAGCGCTCGAAATGCGCTCGATACCCAGCTGCTGGCTTTGCACCATTTCTTTGGAACCAGAATCCCGGCGAAATGTGGACAACGCCCGATGATCCGTTTCCAGCACTGGAGGCGCATCTTCACGGCGATCCACCCCGTCATCGGCGCCCCGCTGCGACTGACAGGGAATTTGATGTGGGGCACATGGCGGTTTTCACGTGCCTACAGCTTGGCGCGACGTGGACCATCCGACCTCTTGCGTCGCATCGCTCGCACCCTTTTTGACCCTCGCACGAAAATCTAAGCCTTTTGGAGAACTAGTGCCAATGTATCAGCAAGCATAAAGTGAAATTCGTAAATCTGAGAAATTTGTGGGAAGGTGTGACATGTCAACTGAAGGCACAAAACGCTCGGAGCGGACGCAGGAGACCCTGGTCTCGGAAGCTCAAGCGCGCCGTGATTTTCTCAAGAAGGCGGGGCGTTTTGCGGCGGTTACGCCGCCGGCAGTGACGCTCTTGCTCGGCACAAGCTTGAACTCCAGGGCGATTGCCAAATCGGGCGGAACACGTCCGGGCAATGGTTGGGGAGACAAGAACCATATTCACGTCGGCCCTCCCGGCCAGGTGGGTAAAAATAAATAGTTGCGAAGGACGAAGAGCCTTAATCATTCAGGAGCAAGCCCGGATCGCTCGTCGCACCCAGAGTGCCGCGAGCGGCCCGGGCATTTTTCTGCCCGCGCCGACGCGCCTAACGTTGCATCCTCAATTTGCATTGAGCATCATCCCTCGGTACCCACTCAACCTTTCGGCCGGCGTGAAGCGCGCCGAGGGATTGCGCTATCGCGCCGTGCCGGGTTCAGACGAGCCAATCATTAAAATGGAATTCATAGATATTGCCGTCGTTCTCGGTTGGATTCGAGTCATTGTCCACGCCCCGATCGACGATATAGAGGCTCATATGGTGGCTCGGATCGTCGCTGCTTGGCGCCAGCGCCAATCCGGCCGGTTTTTTCGCGTGGGCCGAGGAGATATCGAGCGTACCCAACAGCTCCCCTGTCGTTGTAACCATTGCCACTGAGTTGCGCGACTGAATGATGTAAAGGAGGTCGTTGACCGGGTCATACGCGATGCTTTCGTCAGAGGGGGTTCCCAGCGCATGAGCAGAAAAACTCGTCACGATGTCATCGCCGCCCGTACTCGCGACGCCGTCGAATTTGCCGTTCTGACCCGGTGCGACGGTGTAGATCGTCTGCGTTGAGCCATCCGCGACATACAGGACGCCACGTTTGGTATCATAGGCAACGCTTTCCGGATCCGTGCTGCCGAATGCCGACGTCTTGAACGAGGTCACGATGTCGTCGGACGTATTGTAAAGTCCATCATTGCCGGGGTTCAGTTCGTACACGCTCTTCGTGCCGGTATCGTCCGAGAAGAAGAGATGGTGGTTAGCAGGATTATAAGTGATCCCGGCCGGCTCGTCGGAAAATCTGACGGTTGTGAGCGTTCCTACCAGAGTGCCGCTCAGAGTCATTTGGTAGAGATTCTTGCCGGTAAAAATGGACATCTCCTCCACTTCGCTGTCGGCAACCAGCAGCGTGCCCAAGTGGGAGATATAGACGATATCAGTGGGGTCGGGGCTCGGCGGCGACCACAGCGAAGTCAGGATAGTATGTGCCAGGGTCACCGACGTCGGCAGCTGGTGGGCCGTGACGTTGAGGCTGAAGGCATGGGTATCGATGCTGCCATCGGACGAGGTGGCGGTGACGGTSAGGGCGACCGACGGCTCGGACTGGGCGTTGAGCGTGCCGGTACTCGAGCGCGTGATGACACCGGTGCTGGMATTGATGGCGAAGCGAGRGTCGCCGATGCTGTAGGTGACGGTCGAGCCGGCATCGGGATCCGTGGCYGCGGCGGTAATCCCGATCGCCGTGCCGGCGGCGGCGTTCTGGGCAATCTSGTTGGCGGCGGGGTTGGCGTCCGGTGAGGAGTTGAAAGCGACCGSCTCAGGGCTGTTGAGGACGGCGAGGGTGAAGACCTGGTTGGCGGTGCTTCCGTCGGAGGAGGTTGCCGTCACTGTCAGATTGATCGACGACTGGGTCTCAAAGTCGAGCGCGCCGGTGGCCGATCGCGTGATGACGCCGCTGCTGGAATTGATGGCGAAGCGCGAATCATTGATGCTGTAGGTGACGGTCGAGCCGGCATCGGGATCCGTGGCCGAGGCGGTGATCCCGATGAGTGCACCTGCCGCGGCAAGCTCGGCGATCTGGTTGGCGGCGGGGTTGGCGTCCGGCGAGGAGTTGAAAGCGATCGGCTCAGGGCTGTTGAGGACGGCGAGGGTGAAGGCCTGGTTGGCGGTGCTTCCGTCAGACGAGGTTGCCGTCACGGTCAGATTGATCGACGACTGCGTCTCGAAGTCGAGCGCGCCGGTGGCCGATCGCGTGATGACGCCGCTGCTGGAATTGATGGCGAAGCGCGAGTCATTGATGCTGTAGGTGACGGTCGAGCCGGCATCGGGATCCGTGGCCGAGGCGGTGATCCCGGTGAGTGCACCTGCCGCGGCAAGCTCGGCGATCTGGTTGGCGGCGG
>NZ_JBFUGI010000017.1:0-117417 GCF_056402995.1 Mesorhizobium sp. P3_A8
AAGGTCGCCGCGTCATCTGGGGCGGCCGGCATGCTCTGCGCAGGGTGGTCTACATGGCAGCGCTCACCGCCAGCCGCTCAAATCCCGTACTCAGAGCCTTCCACCAGCGTCTCATTGCCAACGGCAAGCAACCAAAGGTCGCCATCGTCGCCGTGGCCCGAAAGATTATGACCATCCTCAGCGCCATGCTTCGACACAACCAACCCTGGTGTCCAGACAAAGCCTGAAAACACAGTTGCTCATCCGGCCGCTTTGCGGCCACCTTCTCCCCGAGGGGAGAAGAGGGAAGCGCTAGCGCCAACAGTCTCCTCTCCCCTCGGGGAGAGGGTGGCCGGAGCGAAGCGGAGGTCGGGTGAGGGGGTAGCGCCGACCTCGGCTTAGGAAGTTTCAACGCGTCTCGCTGGACGTCATCAACTCTCAATCCAAACCTTCTCGAAGTGCTGCTCCAGCGCCTGGTGCTGCTCGCAGCCTTCGACGCCCTTGCGATAGGTCCGGTAGACCGAGCGCCAGTAGGGTTGGATGATGATGCCGCTGTCGCGCAGATTCTTCTCGATGCCGGCCATGATCTCCTTGCGGGCCTTGGCATCCGGTGTCGCCAGCGCCTTGTCGAGCAGGTCGTCGAACTCCTTGCTGGCGTAGGCGCTTTCGTTCCAGGCGGCGCCCGATTTGTAGGCCAGCGCCAGCACCTGGACGCCAAGCGGCCGGCCCAGCCATTCGGTGCAGGAGAAGGGATATTTGCTCCAGTCGTTCCAGAAGGTGGCGGCGGGCAGCACGGTGCGCTTGACCTTGAGGCCGGCCTCGCGCATCTGCGCCGAGATGGCGTCGGCGGTGCTCTTTTGCCATTCGACGTCGACCGAGATCAGCTCGTATTCATGGTCCGCCTTGCCGGAGGCGGCGAGTAGCTTCTTCGCCTCCTCCACATCGCGCTTGGCCGGGCCGATATCGGCATATTCGGGGTGCATGGGGCCGACATGGTGGTTGTCGGCTGGTTTTCCCCGGCCATCGAGGCCGAGCTGCAGCACGGCGGAATTGTCGATGGCGAGCTGCGCGGCGCGGCGCAGCTTGACGTCGTCATAGGGCGCATTGCCGACATTGAAGCGGGCGACGATGGTGGAGCCGGTGGCGATCTCGGAATTCTTCAGCCCCATCTTGTCGGTCTGCGAGACGGCATCGGTGGCGGTTTCGTGATCGGTGTCGATCTCGCCGGATTCGAAGGCCGACAGCATGGCGTTGGGGTCGGAGCCGTAGTCGATCCACTGGATGCCATCCAGGTAGAAGTCGCCCTTCCACCAGGGCTTGTCCTTGCGCTTCACCTCTGCGCCGGTCTCGGCGTCCCACTTCACCAGTTGGCAGGGGCCGGTGGTGATGGCGAGCGCCTTCATGGGGTCGCCGTCGCCCTCATAGGAGCGGTGCATGATCAAGGCGGGATAGTCGGCCATGCCGGCGATCAGCGAGATGTCGGGCTTGGGCAGGTTCAGCTTGATGGTGAAATCGTCGACCTTCTCGATGCCGCCATCGACCACCTTCTTGGTGTCGGCATTGACCAGCGCGCCCATGCGCGCGGCGACCGAGTTGCCGGCGACGCCGGCCTCGCACCAGCGGGTGAGGTTGTGGACGACATCGTCGGCGTTGAAGGCATCGCCATTCGACCAGGTGATGCCCTTGCGCACATGCAGTGTCAGGGTCTTGGCGTCGTCGCTCATCTCCCATTTTTCGAGCAGCCAGGGCTCGAAGGAAAAATCTGTGTTCCAGCGCACCAGATATTCGTTGCAGTGGCGGGCGACATTCGACATCTCCACGCCGTCGAAGGTGCGCGGGTCCTTGAACCCCTTGACGTTCATGGCGACGCGCAAGGTGCCGCCCTTCTTGGGCTCGGCGGCGCGGGCCGGGGTCGCGGCCAGGCCACCCAGCGCCAGCGCGCCGGCGGCGCTGACGCCGAGACCGGCCATCAGGGCAAGATATTCGCGGCGGTTGATGCCGCCTGTTTTGAAATCGTCGGCGACGGGCTTGGCCCGCGGGTGCAGTTTGCGGTCGGTCAGCATGAATTTCATCGTCGTTCCCCTGATTGTTGGTGCATGCCGCCCAAAAGTGCCTAGCGGTTTTGGGAAAACGGCATGCACAGAAAGAATTCGTCCCGACGAATCGCCAACGCGGGGGCGGCTGCGACCGCCGGGACGCCTTTGCCTGAGAGGCCGATGATAGAGGGGGGTGACGTTGGGGAGTGTTCTGGAATCCGCAGGAGTTGTGCGGTGCTCCGCAGGGAGCAACGGGGTGTAAGTGGGCGATAGAGTAGAAACTCGCCGCCGCCGAGTTCCGTCACACCCCCCTCGGCCCTGCCGGGCATCTCCCCCGCAAGGGGGAGATTGGCAGTTCATGCGTTGCGCCACCTTTGAGACGCATGAGATTGGCGAAGGCCGAGACGACATCCGATCTCCCCCCTTGCGGGGGAGATGTCCGGCAGGCCAGAGGGGGGTGCTGTCCCGCCAGCATTGCCCAGGATCCTGCAAGTAGAAGCACCCAACAAAAAACCCGGCACAAGGCCGGGTTTTTCAGAACATCCGTTCAGGCCGAAATCAGCTCACCTGGACCTTGGACGCCGCGGCCTGGTCTTCGGCGATCTTCTGCTGGAACATCTGCGCAAAGTCGATCGGGTCGAGCATCAGCGGCGGGAAGCCGCCATTGCGGGTGGCTTCGGCGATGATCTGGCGGGCGAAGGGGAACAGCAGACGCGGGCATTCGATGAACAGGATCGGCAGCATGTGCTCCTGCGGGAAGCCCGAAATGGCGAAGACGCCGCCATAGACCAGCTCGACGTTGAACAGCACTTCCTGGTCGAAGGAGGCCTTGGCGTTCAGCGTCAGATTGACGTCGAACTGCTTGTCGGAGAGCGGGTTGGCGTTGACGTTGACGTTGATGGCGATGCCGGGGGCCTTGTCGCGGCCGCGCAGCGAGTTCGGCGCGCCGGGGCTTTCGAAGGACAGGTCCTTCACATACTGGGCCAGGACGTTGAGCGACGGTTGCGCCGCCGTGTTGCCGTTTCCGTTGGCCGCGCCGGCTGGCGCGTCATCATTGCTGGCCATGAGCCTAATCCTTTTCCCCTGGGCAGCCTTGCTGACCGAATTGAAATCGGGCGTTGGCTAGCATGGCCGTGATGACAAGACAAGGTTGGCCGCCTTGTGCACCCCGCGGGCAGGCACGCCGCGGGTCCGGTGCCGATCAACGCCCAACGCCTTGCGGCGAAGCCAGCTTCCCTGCCAGGTCGATCGCCATCTGGAAATACGCGCGCCGCTCGCGGATCATTTGGGATCGGGGGCTTGGCACGACCAGGCGCGGTGGCTCGCCCAATCGGTGCGGCACCGGCAAGCCCGACGCTTGATACGCCATTTCCGCCGCCCCCAGCCCGGTGAGGTCGGCGCTTTCCTGCAAGCGCACCGGACGCGCCATGGCGTCGGCAAGGAACTGGACGAAGTAGCTGTTGCGGGCAAGCCCGCCATCGATGGAGACGGGCTCGTCACCCTCGCCGCCTAGTGCCTCGATGAGCTCCGCCCCGCGATAGGCTATGCCCTCGAGGACGGCCTTGCGCAGATCCGTCGCCGTCGTCGATTGCCTGAGGCCGACAAAGCTGGCGCCGACATCGCGTCGCCAATAGGGGGCGGCGAGGCCGGCAAGTGCTGGAACAAAGGCAATCTCGCGGACGATCGCCGGCGTGGCGTCCTCGAAGGCGAAATCCTCGTAGGAGGCGGCCAGGCCCAGCGAGATTGCCCAGTCGACCGCGGCCGCGGCCGTATAATCACCCCCGTCGAGCGCATAGAGCGGCGCTTGGTCAGCCAATTGCCAGGCGATTGTCGGAACAAGGCCCGGCCTGTCGAGGATCGGCGCGGCGCCCGACAGCGCCAGCGCGAAGCTCCCGGTCCCGAAGGTGATCTTTGCATCGCCCACCGTGCGGCAGCCATGCCCGAACAGCGCAGCCTGTTGATCGACGATGCTGACCACGAGGGGAAGCTCCCGGCCAGAGCGCCGGATCAGGCCGAAGAAGCCCGACGTCGGAACGATTTCGGGCAACAGGTCGCGCGGCACGCCGAAGATCCGGCAGAGCTCATCGTCGAACCGGCAATCGTCGATTTTCATCAGGCTGGTGCGCGAGGCGGTGGTCGGATCGGTCACATACTGGCCGGTCAGCCGGTCGATGAAGAAACTTTCCGACGTGCCGATGCCAAGGCGGCCGGCGCGCGCGGCTTCGCCGACAGCCGGCACGTTCTCCAGCAGCCAGGCAAGCTTGGAGGCGGAGAAATAGGCGTCGACAGGAAGGCCCGACAGCGCCGTGATCCGCGCCTTCGTCGAGGCCGGGAGGGCGTCGAGCTGGCCTTGTGACCGTTGATCCTGCCAGACGATGGCGTTGTAAAGCGCACGTTTCGTCACCCGGTCCCAGGCGACGACCGTCTCTCCCTGATTGGCCAGCGCCACCGCCGAAATTTTGGGGTTGGCGGCAAGCGCGCGATCGATCAGCGTCTCGATATTGCCGATCAATTCCTCCGCGTCATGCTCGACAAGGCCGTCCCGTGGCAGGATCTGGCGATGCGCCAGCCCGCCGCACGACAGGAAATGACCGTCGCCGGTCAGCAAGAACGCCTTGGTGGAGGTCGTTCCCTGATCGATGGCAAGGATGACCGGGGTTTGCGTCATGTCGGGCGGCTCCCTGCGCGTGTCCGGGCCAGATCGGCCGCGATGCTGGCCACGGCGTTGCGCCCATCGATCGCGCAAGGCCCGGAGGACCGCACCGAGCGAAGCACATTGCCCGCCGCATAGATATGCGGATCGGCCGTGCGGAACGCCGCATCGACCGCAGGGCCGCGTGTCGTCGCATCGACCCCCATTGGATGAAGCCGTGCGAGCGTCGCTTCGGGCAGCCAGTCGCCGGAAAACACGACGCCGTCGCAGGCGACTGTGTGGCGCAGGCCGTCATGCTCGAAGGTCAAGGCCTCGACGCGCTTCTCGCCTTCGATCCCGATGATCCGGACATCGGTTTTCACCGCGACGCCAAAGACCACACGCGATCCCAGCGCCACGAGCGCCGGGCTGCGCAATCGTGGTGCTTCGTCGATGATCATGCGCGGCCTGCCGCCGAGATGTCTTAGCGTCAGGATTGTCGAGAAGGCGACGATCTCGCTGCCGACGATGATGGGGTTCCGGCATGGCAGGCGATTGTGCAGATAGACGAAGCGTTGCAGGGCGCCTGTCGTCAGAATGCCGAACGGCCGTCCGCCGGAGATCAGTCGCGCGGCCCGAGGTGTCTCGCGAATACCGCTGGCCAGCAGCACGCGGCGCCCGGCCAACTCATAGGGACCGTCCGGCCCGCTGACGGCAACCACGCCTCCCGGGCGCAGCATCGTCACCGCATGGCCGCAGCGAAGATCGATCCCGTCGGCACGCTCGCGCAAGGCGCTGGCATAGCGCGGCCCGGTCCAGAGACGGGCGAAATCGCGCATTCCGAACCCAATGTGTCCGCAATGACGTGGGGCGCCACCCGCTTCGGCCTCGCGCTCGAGAACCGTAACGGAGAGCCCAAGGCGGCGCGCGGCGATCGCCGCGCTCAAGCCCGCCGGCCCGGCGCCGATGACAAGGAGATCAGGGGTTTCAGGCGTCACTGTTGGTACCTCACGGCAATGGCGGCACTTCCAGCAGCTTGTTGTTCGCCATCTCGCACACCGCCGCCAGGCAGTTGAAGCCCTGGCATCGACCCATCATTGCGCGTGTGCGCCGCTTCAACCCGCCGAGATTGCCCGCAGGCAAAGGGCCGGCGAGCGCCGCACCGATTTCGTCCCCGGTGACGAGTTCGCACAGGCAGATGATGTCGCCGCGTCCCGGCCGTTCGTGGTCTCGCGGCAGATGTTCGGCAAGGTTCGGCAGTGACGGCCAGGTCAAATCCTGCAAAGGCCGGAGTGGAAGAAAATGCTCTCCAACGAGTTCCGTGACATGGTCCGCAATGCCGAGCGCCGCCGTCAGGCCGGTGGAACGGATGCCGGCCACCGTCACCCAGTGACGTTCGGGGATTGCCTCGATGATGTAGTCCTTCTGGTCGCTTGCCGGCCGAAGCCCGGCATAGGTGGCCGTGACCGGCTCTTCGCCAAGGACTGGCACCATGCGCGCCGCCTCGCCGATCAGATGTTCCAGGGCGCTGCGCTCGACCGTCGCCAGGCTGCGGTTGTCCTGGTCCTCCGCCGTCGGCCCGACGAGCACATTACCGAAGATGGTCGGGCAGACGACGACGCCCTTGGTTCGTTCCGTCGGCACAGGCAGCAGGATCGTCGGAACGTGGCGTTGTGCCGTTTTGTCGAAGACGACGAACTGACCCTTGCGTGGCCGAATGGCAAACGAACTCGGTCGCGACAACGCCTCGACATGATCGCCGTGATTTCCGGCGCAGTTGATGACGATACCGGCGTCCACCGTGCTGTTCCCGGCGGAGAGCCGCCAGATCCCGCCAAGTCGCTCGGCCTTGTCGACATCGAAAAGCCGCCGCACCGCTCCGCCATGAGCCATGGCTTGCAAGACGTAGGCCAGCGGCGAAGACCAGGGATCGATGATGTGCTCGCCCGGCACGCTGAGGGCAGCGACCGCCGAGGCGGCGAGCTCCGGCATCCGATGGCGAAGCGCGTCCAGCTCGATTGGCCGCACGTCGGTCACGCCATTGCGGTGCGCCTTGTCGACGATCGCGGGAAGGCGCGTGGCTTCCTCCTCGCTCCAGGCGACAAGCACGGCGTCGGTGTGGAGGATCGGCAGGCCGAAAAGGCTTCTCTCCGCCAGGTAGCGCTTGCGGCCGCCTTGCATCATCCGCACTTCGCGGCTGCCAGGCGGGGCGTCGAAGCCGGTATGAAGGATCGCCGAATTGCCTTTGCTCGCGCCGTCCAGGATATCGGCGCCACGTTCGAGCAGAATGACGGACAGCCCAGAGAGCGTCAGTGCCCGAAACACGGCGCAACCGACCACCCCGGCGCCGATCACAGCGACGTCAAATCCGGCAGCGGCCTTGAGCGGTGGAGGTGGAGCGGAAATCGCCATCCGGCCATTCATATGCGATGTTGGCGATCCACATCAAAGCAAAACTCAATCAGATTGCAAGGCCCGGCGGACTGCAAGGCTGGGCAGCCGGCGCGCCCCGTTCAGGACCTAATCATCCTTCAGACGCCGCCACGGCGAGTTGTGATCCGGTCCGCGCTTGAAATCGTCCGAGCGCGAATAGTCGCCGTCGTCGAGGTCGATGACCTTGTCGCGCTGGCGGCCGCGAAAACCGCCGGCCGAGAAATCGGTGGCGACGACGATGCGGCCCTTGAACCGGCGCCAGGCGAGGTCGCGCACCGGCGGCAGGAACAGCAGCAGGCCGATAATATCCGTGATGAAGCCGGGGATGATCAGCAGGATCGCGGCGACCACGATCATGGCGCCGTGGGCAAGATGGCGGCTGGGATCGTGGCCGGCAGCCATCTCGGCGCGCACCCGCGCCATGACGCCAAAACCCTGGTACCGGAGTACAAGCACGCCGGCAATGCTCGACGCCAGCACCAGGCCGACCGTCGCCAGCGCGCCGACCTCACGGCCGACGATGACGAAACCGGCGATTTCCAGCAGCGGAAGGGCGAGAAGAAAAAGGGGAAGCAGCGAAATGCGCAAGTCTTGCCAATCTTTTTTCGAATGTGTTGGTCGTTTGGATGTTTTGCCCGTCGGCAGCCAATCGCCGCTGGCACTGAGGCTGTTAGATAGGTATGCCTGCCTTTGATTTGAATGATTGCACCTTGCGTTCTATATGCTTTGAATGTTGAACGCTATGCGACCGCGGCCTGTTGGCTGGATGGTCCGGCCTCGAGGCAGGGATTGATTGGCGGAAGATATGGGATTCTTCGACTTCGGCACGATTTTCTTCCTGATCGCGGCGGTGGTGATCTTCTTCCAGCTGCGCAACGTGCTGGGCCGTCGGACCGGTAGCGAGCGGCCGCCCTTCGATCCCTATACCGCGACCCGCACCGACAAGGACGCCACCCAGAAGCCCGAGAATGTCGTTTCGCTGCCGCGCAAGCGGCTGCCGGGCGAGCCGGCGCCGGCCGACGCCTATACGGCGATCGACGCCTTCGCCAAGCCGGACACCGACCTTAACAAGGGTCTGCGCACGATCAAGGACAATGATCCGTCCTTCGAGCCGAAGGGTTTCGTCGACGGCGCCAAGATGGCCTATGAGATGATCGTCATGGCCTATGCCGACGGCGACCGCAAAACGCTGAAGAACCTGTTGTCGCGCGAGGTTTTCGACGGTTTCGTCGCCGCCATCGGCGAACGCGAGGCCAAGGCGGAAAAGATCCAGTCCTCCTTCGTCGGCATCGACAAGGCCGATATCGTCTCGGCCGAGATGAAGGGCGGCGAGGCGCATGTCACGCTGCGCATCATCAGCGAGCTGATTTCGGCGACTCGCGACAAGGCCGGCGCCGTCATCGACGGCGATCCAGAAACCGTGGCCGAGGTCAAGGATGTCTGGACCTTCGCCCGCGACACACGCTCGCGCGATCCGAACTGGAAGCTCGTCGCCACCGAAGAAGAAGACTGAGCCCAGGCAGAGCGGGGCTCCGGTGTCGCTATCGCCTCTCTTTTTGGCAAAGTCTTTCGATGATCTCCCCGGCTGGGGCGACGATGACCATCTGCCGGCCTTCGAGGCTTTTCGCCGTTCCGCTTTCCATATCCTGGTAAAACCCTATCGCAGCGGTGCGCTCGGCGTCGATTTCAGCGCCTTTGCCGAAGCCTATGCGCAAGCGCGCGAGGCTTCTCCCGCCGACCGGTCAGAAGCCCGCGCCTTCTTCCAACGCCATTTTGTCCCCATGCTGGTCCGCGCCGAAACCGGTGCCGGGCTGGTCACCGGCTTCTACGAGCCGCAGGTCGAGGCGTCGCCGGTGCGGACCGAGCGTTTTGCCGTGCCGCTTTTGTCGCGGCCGACCGATCTCGTCGATGTCGATGACGCCAACCGGCCGAAGGGGATGGATTCTTACCTGGCCTTCGCGCGCCGGACCGCCAACGGACTGGCTGAGTATTTCGACCGGGGCGCGATCGAGCGTGGCGCGCTTGGGGGCCAAGGGTTGGAGATCGCCTGGCTGGCCGACAAGGTCGACGCCTTCTTCGTCCATGTGCAAGGGGCGGCGCGGCTCGCCATGACCGACGGCCGGCTTCCCCGCGTCACCTACGCCGCCAAGTCCGGCCAGCGTTTCACGGGGCCGGGCAAGGTGCTGAGTGAGCTGGGCGAAATCCCGCTCGCCGAAGTGACGATGCAGTCGATCCGCGCCTGGTTCAAGGCGCATCCGAACCGCGTCGACGAGATCCTGTGGCAGAACCGCTCCTATATCTTCTTCCGCGAGGCTGATGTCGAGGATGCCGCCCTTGGTCCGATCGCGGCCGCCAAGGTGCCGCTGACGCCGGGCCGCTCGGTCGCCGTCGACCGGCTGCTGCACACTTTCGGCACGCCTTTCTACATCGACGCGCCGACATTGACCGCTTTCGACAAAAACCCGTTCCGGCGGCTGATGATCGCGCAGGACACCGGCTCGGCCATCACCGGGCCGGCCCGCGGCGATCTGTTCGCCGGCTCGGGCGATGCGGCCGGCGAGATCGCCGGCGTGGTGCGCAATGCCGCCGACTTCTACGCGCTGGTGCCACGCGCGCTGGCCGGGGGCGCAAAATGAGTAAGCGTCCCGATAAACTCAGCGAAGACGACCGGGTGCTGTGGAACCTGGTGGCGCGCACGGCCAAGCCGCTCAAAGGCCGGATTTCTGTCGACATCCCCGACCTGGCCATCGAGGCCAAACCGACGGCGCCGCAGACGGCCCAGCCCGCCGCGAATGCGCCGGGTGCGGCAAAGCCGAAGGTCCAGCATGTCACGCACCGGCTCGACGAGCCGACGCTGGACAAATTGTCGAAGGGCCGGCTGCCGATCGAAGGCCGCGTCGATCTGCATGGGATGACGCAGGACGAGGCCTATTCGCTGCTGTTCTCGTTCCTGCACCGGGCGCATGCCGGCGGCATCCGCTATGTGCTGGTCATCACCGGCAAGGGGTCGTCCTCCGGCGGTGATGGCGTGCTGCGGCGCGCCGTGCCGGCCTGGCTGTCGACGCCGGCGTTCCGGCCGCTGGTCTCCAGCCACGACCATGCCGCCCGCAACCATGGCGGCTCGGGCGCGCTCTATATCAGGCTGCGGCGGCTGCGCGCATGAGGGCTGACGCTGGGAGGCGGGGCGCATGACGCCGTTCGGCGAACGGCTGCGGGCGCTGCGAGCCGAGCGCGGCGTCAGCCAGAAGGACATGGCGGCGGCAATCGGCGTCAGCGCCGCCTATCTCTCGGCGCTCGAGCATGGCAGGCGCGGCGCGCCGACCTGGACGCTGATCCAGAAGATCATCGGCTATTTCAACATTATCTGGGACGATGCCGAGGAATTGGCGCGGCTGGCCGAAGCCTCGCATCCACGCGTAAAACTCGATACGTCGGGTCTTAATCCCGCCGCCACCGAGTTGGCCAATCTTCTGGCCGAGAACATCGAAAAGCTGGACGAGGCGGAACTGCGCCGCATCACCGCCTCGATCCGCGCGGCGCTGGGCCGGCTGAAGTAACTGGTTTTTGCCCGGTTGTTGCGACGGCCGGATGTCTGCCTGATCGCAAAACAGTGCCCGCCGGCGAACCGCCAGCGGGCAGCTGTGGCGAGATCAATACTTGCCGGCGGTGCCGCCATTGGGGTTGCCGCCGTTGGTGCCCGGGCGGCCCTGGTCGCCGTGGCCACCGTTGCCACCGCCCAGGCAGTCCGAGGCGCCGACAGTGCCGCAACAACGGCCAGCCCAAAGGTCATTGAGGTTGGTGTGGACGCAGCTGACCGTCTGGTCGGCCATAGCGGATCCGCCCAGGGCCGATACGGCAGCGACGGCGAGAAGGGTGTTGCGCAGGAAAGCAGTCATTTGAAGTCTCCATGGTTGGGTTTTCGTCATTCACGGCTGTGTGTCGCCGGGCGAACGGAAATGGTTCATGGAGAGGTGGAGAAAATTTTCGGGACGGCTGCCGATGGGCACGGTGCCTCGAAGGCGGAGGACCTTCTCGCCTTCGTCATCCACGGGCGGAGCGGGAGCGAAGCGGACGCGCAGACCCGAGGATCCATGCCGCGACTTGCGAGCGCCGCAGCGGTGCAAAATCTAACGATGCTCGGATGAAGACGACGCCCGTTCCTGGGCCGCCGTGTTCTGTGTTGGGGTCACGGCATGGATCCCAGGGTCTCCGCGACGCCGCTTTGCGGCTGCTCCGCCCTAGGATGACGAAGCGACGGGTGCGGCCGCTCGAACTGGGCCGCAGCCCCAGTCCCCTATTCCACCGACCCCACCAGAACCTGCTGGCCGCCGCGGATCGAGACCCAGCGGCCGGTGTTGTCGATCGCCTGCCGCTTGAGGAAGCGGTAGCCGGTCTGGTCCCAGGCCTTGACCTTGTCGGTCAGATTGTCGAGCACGTAGTCGCCCTTGTCGGTGCGCACCGTCAGCACGGAATGGCCTTCGCCGTCGGGCTTGCGCACCACGGTGATGAGAAGATCGGCAAGCGAGATGCCCATGTGGGACAGCCGGCGGCGCTTTTCCAGCACATAGTCCTCGCAATCGCCGACGCCCTTGTCGGGATAGGCCCAGACCTCGTCCTTGCCGTAGATGTCCATGTCGCTCATCGGCTTGACGGCGGCGTTGACCCTGGCGGTAACGCCGGCGAGCTTGCTCATCAGCCCATTGGTCATCCTGGCCGGTGCCAGATTGCTCGGACGGATCGAGCACTCGCCGGGGTGCAGCTTGCAGAAATCATAGTGGCCGATCGGCTGCGAGGTGATGCCCCCGGTCGCCATCGCTCCGGCTGCCATTGCCGGCCAGCTTCCCGTGGCGGCCAGACCGGCCGCAGCCGCGCACAAGCGCAACCTTCTCGCCATTGTTGAGGAATTCATTGTCCCCGCCCACCCTGTTGTTAACGAAACGTTAAGGGCGATTGACAGTCCGTGTCAATTACGGCGACGGCCTGATTTGCAGCATGGTTACCCGCGGGGAGGGACAGCGTCTATTGTGCAACAGAATCGGCCCGAAGGCCGATTTTGCAGCGGAATTACTTAGCGCTTGGCGGTGCGGACCAGCCTTGGCTTCACCGCGACGCGGTTCTGGCGGCCATAGCTGGTGATGAAGTCGACGATGCGCGGCACGATCTCGGAGCGGAAGCGCGAGCCGTTGAAGACGCCGTAATGGCCGACCGCCGGCTGCATGTAGTGCGCCTTCTTGTCCGCCGGAATGTTGACGCACAGATCCTGCGCCGCCTTGGTCTGGCCAAGGCCCGATATGTCGTCGTTCTCGCCCTCGACGGTGAACAGAGCGACGTTGCGAATAACCGAGGGATCGATCTTCGTGCCGCGATGCGTCATCTCGCCCTTGGGCAAGGCCTGGCGGACAAAGACGGTGTCGACGGTCTGCAGGTAGAACTCCGCCGTCAGGTCCATGACCGCCAGATACTCGTCATAGAAGTCGCGGTGCTTCTCGGCATTGTCGCCATCATGCTTCACAAGATGCATGAAGAAGTCCTTGTGGGCGATGATGTGGCGGTCGAGGTTCATGCTCATGAAGCCGGATAGCTGCAGGAAGCCCGGATAGACCTCGCGGCCGAAGCCGGGCACCGGCCAGGGCGCGTGCATGATGACATTGTCGCGGAACCAGTCGATGCCCTTTTCCTCGGCCAGCAGATTGACCGCGGTCGGATTGCGGCGGGTGTCGATCGGGCCGCCCATCAGGGTCATCGTCGACGGCACGAAAGGGTCGCCCTTCGCCTCCATCAGCGCCACCGCCGCCAGAACCGGCACGGAAGGCTGGCACACCGCCATCACATGGGTGTCGGGCCCGAGCGCATGGAACATGTCGATGATGTAGTCGATATAGTCGTCGAGATCGAAGCTGCCGTCGGCCAGCGGCACCATGCGGGCATCGACCCAGTCGGTGATGTGGACATCGGCATAGGGCAGCATGGCTTCCACCGTGCCGCGCAGCAGCGTGGCATAGTGGCCCGACATCGGCGCCACGATCAGAAGCTTCGGATCCGGCTTGCGGCCAGCAGGGACAGCGCGCTCGAAGCGGACGAGATTGCAGAATGGCTTCGACCAGACGGTCTTTTCGGTGACCGCGACGCTCTTCCAGTCGACGACGGTCTTGTCGAGGCCGAAGGCGGGCTTGCCATAGCGGCGCGTGGTGCGTTCGAACAGTTCGGCGCCCGCCGCGATCGAACGGCCCCAGGGGGTGTGCGAGATCGGATTGAGCGGGTTCGAGTAGAACATCCGCACCGCATCGGCGTAGAGGCGCGCAGGCTGCAAGGCAGCGTGGTTCATTTCGTAGAGCTGGTAGAACATTAAGAACCCCGCTGCTGCCTCGACCGAAGGGACGACGAGCAGCGCCGAGCCTCAAATGTCTCGCGGCGAAGTTAACAACTAATTGCTGCGACGCAATACGTCACGTTGCGTGACCAATGGTTCTTTCGTCCAAAGGCTTGCAAATCCGCCTGGAATGGCCGAGCCGGCTCAATGTGCAGTGCCGAAATGTGTAGGAAATGTGTCCGGCCCTGGTGGCGGACACCAGACCATGATCCCGAAAAGTGGTTCCGGTTTTCGGAAGAGATCATGGTCCAAGGAAAAGACTACATCAGACCCGCGCCACGCAGACAGCGGTCTGGCCGGAGCTGATAAAGCCGAGCTGGCCGGCGGCGCCCTTCGACAGATCGAGCATGCGACCCCTGATGAACGGGCCACGATCGTTGATGCGCACGATGACGCTTTTGCCATTGTGCTGGTTGGTGACCCGCAATTTGGTGCCGAACGGCAGTGTGCGGTGGGCGGCGGTCATCGCCGAAGGGTTCATGCGCTCGCCCGATGCGGTCTTCGAGTGCAGCGCGTACCAGGAGGCGCGGCCGCACTGGCCGGCGGCAGCGGTTGCCGAGGTAGCAGAGGCGCCGACCATCAGGCCAGCAGCGATCGTTACCGCGACAAGCGCGGTCTGGTTTAGGTTCTTCATCTTTAGGGGGTGGCTCCGTTTTTGACAGACCCCAGCCGTTAGGTGGCGAATAAGGCAGGAAATGCGGCAAGCATCTGTCCGTTCCGTGGCGAGATCACACGTTTGGAGTCAGCGGGTAACAGTCTGTTAGGGATTTCTTGGCGAGATTTGATCAATTCTCGATGATCTTCGGGCCGATATCCGAGATCGCTTTGACAAGATATCGGATTAATATCCAAGTAGAATTCGGCGTGATTGAGCCAATTCCTTTGGCTCTTTCATCACGCCGGTACCGCCGCAAACGATCGACTTGAAAAGCGAGATCCGTCAATGAGACTGACCAAAAATCTTCTGGCCTTGATTGTGCTGGCTATCGGCGCGGTGTGGTCGCTGCAAGGCATCGGCGTGGTCGGCGGCAGTTTCATGACCGGCCAGTCGCAATGGCTCTATATTGGTCTGGTCGCGATGTTGGTCGGCTTGGCCGGACTGGTGTGGGCGAACCGGTAGGGGCGGCGCTGAAAGGTCGACCCCCACTCCGTCGAGCTTCGCTCGACACCTCTCCCCCGATCGACGAGGGAGAGGAAAGGCGCGAGCTTAACCGAGATTAGCGCCCTTCCTCTCCCTCCGGAGGGGGGAGAGGTGGCGCCGCGAAGCAGCGACGGAGTGGGGGAAGGCGGTCCTCAAATGTGCCGCCGCAAGACAGCAATAGCCCGGCGAGCAAGAAAATAGTCACCCATGCTACCCGGTCGATTCCGTTACCTATCTATCCGGTTCGGACAGAAAGCCTTGCCCCCAACAACCCTAACCGAACAGCTGGTCCAGAATCATGCCTTCGAGGCGGGCGAGCTCGGCGGAGCCGCGCCGGCGCGGCCGGGCTACCGGCACCTCCAGGTCGAGCGCGATCTTGCCTTCGCTGATCACCACCACCCGGTCGGCGAGCGCGACGGCCTCGGCGACATCATGGGTGACCAGCACGGCGGTGAATTTCTGGGCGAGCCAGATGCGTTCCAGCAATTGCTGCATTTCGATGCGGGTCAGCGCGTCGAGCGCGCCGAGCGGCTCGTCGAGCGCCAGGATCTGCGGCTGGCCGACCAGCGCCCGGGCCAGCGCCACGCGCTGTTTTTGGCCACCGGACAGCACCGAGGGCCATTCATCGGCGCGATCGGCGAGGCCGACCTCACCCAGAATGTCGAGCGCGCGTTGCCTTGAGTCCGTGCCGGAAGCGATGCCGGTCAGCCCGACCTCGACATTTCTGACCACGCTGGCCCAGGGCAGCAGGCGCGGCTCCTGGAACATGAAGCGAGTGCGGCTGTGGCCTTCTTCCTCGGCGCCCAGCGTCAGCGATCCCGATGTCGGCCGGTCGAGCCCAGCGAGCAGCCTGAGCAGTGTGCTCTTGCCGCAGCCGCTCTTGCCGATGACGGCAACGAACTGCCCAGCCGGCACGTCGAGGTCGATGCCGTCAAGCACGGTCTTGTCGCCGAAGCGTTTTTCAACGCCCTTGAAGGCGAAGGCACGCCGGCCTTCGACCGATATCGCCGGGCGCGCCGGCGCCGGAGCGGCAACGAAGGAGCGGACGGAGGTCAGGCTGGCGGCTGGCATCGAAGACTCATCCGTTCTGGAAGGCGGGATGCCAGCCGAGCGACAGCCGCTCGAGCAGGCGGGCGAGACTGTCGGCGAGCTTGCCGAGCAGCGCGTAGATCAGGATCGACAGCACGACGACATCGATCAGCAGGAATTCGCGCGCCTGCATGGCCATGTAGCCGAGGCCGGAACTGGCCGAGATGGTCTCGGCGACGATCAGCGTCAGCCACATGATGCCCAAGGCGTAGCGCAGGCCGACGAAGATCGCCGGCAGCGCGCCGGGCAGGATGACGCGGAAGAACAGCGCGCGCCGGTCCATGCCGTAGACGCGGCCCATCTCGACCAGTTGCGGATCGACGCTCTGGATGCCGAGCAGCGTGTTGACGTAGATCGGAAAGAACACGCCGAGCGCCACCAGGAAGAGTTTTGCTTCCTCGTCGATGCCGAACCAGAGGATGACGAGCGGGATCAGCGCCAGATGCGGGATGTTGCGGATCATCTGCAGCGTGGTGTCGGTCAGGCCGCGGCTGAGCCGCGACAGGCCGTTGGCGAGGCCGAGCGCGAAGCCGATCGAACCGCCGACGGCAAAGCCGGCAAGGGCGCGCGCCGTGGAAACACCGATGTTGCGGATCAATTCGCCCGAAAGCGTCAGCCGCCAGAAGGCCTCGGCGACCGCGCTTGGCGCCGGCAGCACATTGGCCGGCATGACACCGGCGCGGCTGGCAATCTCCCAGCCGGCGATGACCAGGACCGGCAGCACCCAGCCGATGGCGTTGGCGTGGAGGCGCGCGGAAAAGCTCATGACGAGGCCTGCAGGCGGGCGGCACCATGGAAGCCGACCGAGAATTCATTGGCGATGTTCTCATGCGCCCGCTGCCGCCTGGTGCCGAGCCCGAGGAGCGGGAACAACAGCTCGGCGACGCGGTAGGCTTCCTCGAGATGCGGGTAGCCCGAACCGATGATGGTATCGATGCCGATCGCCTGGTATTCGCGGATGCGTTCGACGATCTGCTCCGGCGTGCCGAGCAGTGCGGTGCCGGCGCCGCCGCGCACCAGGCCGACGCCGGCCCACAGATTGGGCGCGACGACGAGCTTGTCGCGGCGGCCGCCATGCAGTTCGGCCATGCGGCGCTGGCCGACCGAATCCATCTGGTTGAGGAAGCGGGCCTGGGCATTCTCGATCTGCGCGTCGGTGACATGGCTGATCAGCCGGTCGGCGGCGCGCCAGGCTTCGTCCTCGGTCTCGCGAACGATGAAATGCAGCCGGATGGCGAAACGCAGTTTCCTGCCGCGCAGCGCTGCCTTTTTGCGCGCTGAAGCGAGCTTCTCGGCGACTTGGGCCGGCGGTTCGCCCCAGGTCAGGTACATGTCGACGAGGTCGGCGGCGAGATCCTGCCCGGCGTCGGACGAGCCGCCGAAATAGAGCGGCGGCCGTTCCTGGCTCGGCAAAAGATCGAGGCGGCCATTCTCGACGCGGTAGTATTTGCCGTCGAAATTGACGCGCTCGCCGGACACCAGGGCGCGCCAGATGGTCAGGAATTCATGCGCCTGCGCGTAGCGCTCGTCATGCGGCAGGAAGACGCCGTCGCCGGCGAGCTCGGTCGGATTGCCGCCGACCACGACATTGAGCAGCAGGCGGCCATTGCTCAACCGGTCGAGCGCCGCGGTCTGGCGCGCGGCGAAGGTCGGCAACGTCACGCCGGGCCTGAGCGCCACCAGGATTTTGAGTTTTTCGGTGAGCGTCGCAAGGCCCGTCGCGGTGATCCAGGAATCCTCGCAATTCTGTCCGGTCGGCAGCAGCACGCCGGGAAAACCGAGCCGGTCGACCGCCTGGGCGATCTCCTTGAAATAGCCGAACTCCGGCGGCCGCTGCTGCTGTTCGGAACCAAGATAGGAACCGTCGCCATGCGTCGGGATGAACCAGAAGAAATCGAGCGGCCGTTCTGGCGTGTTCTTGGCTGGCTTGGTCATGGGCGGGCCTTTTCGAGAATACAAACGGCGATGGCGCCGGGCGTTCTCACCCGGCGCCATCGAGGAAAAAATCAGTTGCCTGGCGCGGTCCACACCGCGTCGGAGATGCGGACCGCCTTCGGAATCAGGCCGAGTTTGAAGAAGCGGTCGGCGGTTGCCTGCTGGCTGGCGATGATCTCGTCGGTGATCGGAAAGATGCCGAATTTGCTGCGGTTGGCGGCGATGATCTGGGCGTCGAGCGGCACGCCGGTCACCTCATGCAGCGCCTCGGCCACCTTGTCGCGATTCTGGTCGGCCCATTTCACCGCCTCGCCGAGAGCGGCGACGGTCGTGGTCACGACCTCTGGATGCGCCTTGGCGAAATCCTTGTTGGCGAGGAAATAGGTATTGACCTTGAGCACCTCGCTGGAGCGGGCCAGCACGCGCGGCTGGTAACGCGTCTCGGCGATGGCGAAGAACGGATCCCAGACCGCCCAGGCATCGATCTGGTCGCTGGCGAAGGCGGCGGCGGCATCGGCGGGGCTGAGATAGATCGGCGTGATCTGATCGAACGGGACGCCGGCCTTCTCCAGCGCCGCCACCAGAAGATTGTGCGCGGAGGTGCCCTTGCCGACACCGACGCGCTTGCCCTTGAGGTCGGCGACCGACTGGACCGGCGAGGCCGGCTTGACGAAGATCGCCTCGCCGTCACCATTGGACGGCAGGGCCGCGACATAGACGATGTTGGCGCCCGCCGACTGACCGAAGATCGGCGGCGCGTCGCCGGTCCAGCCGACGTCGATGGCGCCGACATTGAGGGCCTCGATCAGCGGCGGGCCAGCGGTGAACTCAACCCACTTCACGGTGACGCCGGTAAACGCCTTCTCGATCACCTGCTGCTGCTTGGCGATCACCGGCAGGCTGGTCTTCTGATAGCCGATGCTGAGCTGCTTCAGCTCCTGCGCCGAGGCGCCGAACGACAGGGCAACCGTCGCGGCGACAAGGCCGATGCCGAAAACGCGTCTTGTTAGATTGAAGCGCTTGGTCAGATTGAACATGATCCCTCTCCTTCGCTGCGGATCGGCGCCGGGAAAATGTCCTCGCCGGTTGGATGAGGGATCAGGTTAGGTAGTTCTATAAATTTAGTAGAGGAATGATTTTGCGAGTTAGCGCATAGAGATGGAATCGATTTCTCCCTTTGGCGGGACAGCGCCCGCCTCTGCCCTACCGGGCATCTCCCCCACATGGGGGAGATCGGCTGTCACCGCGGTTTTCGCCAATCGCCAACGTTGTAGAAGAGAGCGCGGCGCTGAAGCTGCCAATCTCCCCCCTCGTGGGGGAGATGTCCGGCAGGACAGAGGGGGGCGCGACAGAGCGCGACGCTCGTCATTATCGCTGTGTCGGTGTGCCCCTCACTGCGACCAGTATTGCCAGGCCCAGTAAAAACTCTCGTCGCGTGGCGGCAGGCGGTCGCGGCCGGCCTGGAATTGGACCGGCGCCGGGGAGCGCTGGCTGTCCTGCCTCGCCGCTTTGTCATCGGACGCAAGGCCCAGCAGCCAGGCACCGAAATGGGCAAACAGCACGGCGGTGGAATGGGTCATCTCATTCTCCTGCGCTTGCGGTTGATCACTCGCGCCCCGCCCATGGGACGAGCACGCGCTCGAGCCGGCGGATGATGAATTCGAGCACGAAGGCGATGGCGGCGATCACCAGAATGCCCATGATCACCACATCGGTGACCAGGAACTGGGCCGCCGACTGGATCATGAAGCCAAGCCCGCGCGTCGCCGCCACCAGTTCGGCCGCGACCAGCGTCGACCAGCCGGCGCCGAGCGCGATGCGCAGTCCGGTCAGGATCGAGGGCAGCGCGCTGGGCAGGATGACGTGGCGGACCACTTGCGCGCGCGTCGCGCCGAGTGAGCGCGCGGCGTTGATGCGCTCCTGCGAGACGCCGCGAACGCCCGACGCGGTCGACAGCGCCACCGGCGCCAGCATGGCGATGGCGATCACCAGGATTTTCGACGGCTCGCCAATGCCGAACCAGATGATGACCAGCGGCAGATAGGCGAGCGGCGGGATCGGCCGCAGGAATTCCAGCAGCGGATCGAAGATGCCGCGCCCGACGGTGCTGATGCCGATGGCAAGACCCACCGGCACGCCGATGAGAAGGGCCGCGACGAGTGCTGCAAACACGCGGCCGAGGCTGGCGACGGCGTGCTGCAGCAAGGTTGCATCGACGAAGCCGTCATTGGCGACAACGAAGAATTTGTTCCAGACGGCGGCAGGCGAAGGCAGGAACACCGGCGATACCAGTTGCAGGCGGGCCGACAACGCCCATACCGCCAGAACCACCAGGATGGTGACCGCGCTGATCATGCGCGCCGAAACGCCCTTGCGCTTCGGAGTGGCCGGCGACCATGGCACGGACAGACCATCGACCTCGTCGATCTTCTGGCTCGGTCGCTCGGTATAGGACGTCACGGTCATGCCGCCTCTCCTTCGAAGATGGCGTCGGTCAGTTCGCCGCGCGCCGCGGCGAAGGCTGGGTCGGCCTTGATGGTACGGATGGCTTCGCCCGAGGCGTAGCGCCTGGAGAAGCCCGGCTCGAAGGTCCGCACCACACGGCCGGGGCCCGGTGCCAGCACGACGATGCGGGTGGCAAGCACCAGCGCCTCCTCGATGCCGTGCGTGACCATCAGCACGCCGGCATGGCTTGCCGTCCACAGATCCAGCAGTGTCGTCTGCATGCGTTCGCGCGTCAGCGCGTCGAGCGCGCCGAGCGGTTCGTCGAGCAGCAGGAATTGAGGTTCGGCGGCGAGCGCGCGGGCGAGGCCGACACGCTGGCGCATGCCGCCGGACAGCTCCCAGATGCGCTTGTCGCCGGCGTCGGCGAGCTTGACCAGGTCCAGCAATTCGTCGGCGCGCCGCGCCCGCTCGGCTGGCCTGACACCGCGCAGCCTGAGCGCGAAGGCGACGTTTTCGCGCGCGGTCAGCCAGGGAAACAAGGCATCGTTCTGGAACACCACCGCCCGATCGGAACCGGGGGCGGTGATCGGCTGGCCGTTGATCGTGGCACTGCCGCGCGACGGCGTAACAAGGCCGGCGGCGACATTGAGCAGCGAGGTCTTGCCGCAGCCGGAACGGCCGACAAGGACGACGAAATCATCCCCGGCAATGTCAATCGACACCCGCTCGACGGCCGGTGCCGGCTGGCCGTCATAATGGATCGATATCTTGTCGAGCACGAGATGCGGCATGAGGCCTCGCAGGAGGGATTCCAGAGCATGATCCCGAAAAGTGGCGTCCGGTTTTCGGAAAAGATCATGCTCAAACGAATGGATAATCCGACTGCCCCGGAAAGGCTCCTCGTCAGCAGTTCCGGGGCAGGCAGCACGCGGCGTCAGGGAAGGAGATCCGCGCGTTCAGGTGGCGTCAGGCGCTCAGTTCGAGGCCAGCGCCTCGGTGACGTATTTCGATGTCACATATTTCGAATAGTCCGGCAGCACGACGTCGACCTTGCCCTGCTCCTTGAGGAAGGCGGATGCCGCCGCGACCGCCTTGACCGTGCCGCCGCCGAGGAACTTGTCGGAGGCCTGCTCTTCGAGCGTCGGGAAGACATAGCCCTTCAACAGCTCCGGCACCTCTTCCAGCTTGGCGCCGGTGAGCTTGGCGATCTTGCCGGCCTGCGGCGAGGACACCGACCAGGCGTCGGGCTTGGCGAGGTATTCGGCATAAGCGGCGCCCGTCACCTTGACGAAGTCGCGCACCGCTTCCGGGTTCTTCTCGGCAAAATCGGTGCGCACGATCCAGGCGTCGAAGGTCGGCGCGCCCCAGGCGGCAACCTGCGAGGAATCCAGTACCACCTTGCCTGTCGTCTTGATCTGGCCGAGCGCCGGATCCCAGACGTAAGCCGCATCGATGTCGCCGCGGGCGAAAGCGGCGGCGATTTCCGGCGGCCTGAGATTGAGGATCTGGACCGACTTCGGGTCGACATTCTCGTGCTTGAGCGCGGCAAGCAGGCTGTAATGCGTCGTCGAGACGAAGGGCACCGCCACCTTCTTGCCGGCGAGGTCGGCGACCTTCTCGATGCCGGCACCGTTGCGGGCGACCAGCGCCTCGGACGGCCCGATCAGGCCGACGACGAAGATGGTCTGGATCGGCAGTTCGCGGCTGGCGGCGGCCGCCAGCGGGCTCGAACCGACATAGCCGATATCGACCGAGCCGGAAGCGACTGCGGCGATGACGTCGGCGCCGGAATCGAATTTGCGCCAGTCGATGGTGGCCTTGGTGGCCTTTTCATAGACGCCGTCGGCCTGCGGCACTTTGGAGGGCTCGACCACCGTCTGGTAGCCGATGGTGATCTTCAGATCATCGGCCAAGGCTGGGCTGAGGAAGGCGGCGCCGGCAAGGGCGGCCGACGACAGAAGGAGAATGCGTCGCGAAATGGTGGACATCAAAGGGCTCCATGAAAACAGAGAAAACCGGATTGCCCTATGATAGTCCGCTAATTCTATCGCTCTTGTAGAGTTAAATCCTTCCAACGAAGGTGGGTTTGTTGGAAAAAACCTGTCGGTGGTGGAGCACCCGAGCGCATAGGTCGGCTGCTGCCGCCTCACCGTCCCGATGACAAACCGAACAGGGATGGTACTCCGCGAGCCTCCCCGGCTTCGTCATCCTAGGGCGAAGCAAGGAGCGAAGCGACGCACGCAGACCCTAGGATCCATGCCGTGACATCAAAGCGTCTCGACGGTGATCAGGGATGGCAACGGGACAAGATTTCATTCCTCACCGCTGCACTCTTCGATCAACGTCGCGGCATGGATCCTCGGGTCTTCGCGACGGAGCTTCGCTCCTGCTCCGCCCGTGGATGACGAAGTTGGGAGGCTCAGGCAACTCGATAACCGTCGGCGCCATCACCCACGAAATAACAATTTTCGCTTTTGCGATTGTCACGCAAATCCATACCTCAAACAGTTGCGGAATTGACAACCCGTTCCGCGTGTTCGAGGGTAAGTATAGTATCCTTATCGACATGCGGGAACTGGAGGCGACGATGAGAGGGCACCCCATCACCATGATCGCTCACGGCATGCATCGGCTCCCGGCGCCGCGTGAGTCGGCACGTGACACGGCTGTCATGCGGAAACCATTTGTCGCCTTGTTGCCGTCGACGCGCATTTCTGTGCTCTTAATGGCACAAAGGCCTGACAAAATGGCTACAGCGGCTTGAAAACGAAGCAAATTCAACGTTCCTCGGCTTGTATATCATGTCACTAGAATTTATGTGTCATGGATGCTTGAGCGTGGCGGGGAGGCTCGCCAGGCGTTTCGCAGGGATGGCCCGGCCATCGCATGACAGAGAAACGTTGGATCTATGCTCACCAAAAAAGGCAAGTACGGCCTCAAGGCGCTGGTCCACCTGGCGCAGATACCGGCCGGGCAGCTCGCTTTCGTTGGCGACATCGCCACCGGCAACAATATTCCGAAGAAATTTCTCGACGCCATTCTCGGCGAGTTGCGCAATGCCGGTTTTGTCCAGAGCCGCAAGGGCAAGGATGGCGGCTACCGCCTGGCGCGGCCGGCCGACGAGATCAAGGTCGGCCATGTCGTGCGCGTCCTCGATGGGCCGCTGGCGCCAATTCCCTGCGCCAGCCGCACACAATATCAGCGCTGTGAAGACTGCAACGAGGCGACATGCCAAGTCCGACATCTGATGCTCGAGGTCCGGCAGGCGATCGCCGAGGTGCTCGATCAGCGCAGCCTTGCCGAGATGCGCGATATCGGCCTCGACGACCTGCCGGTCACGGTGAAGGTCCAGGCCTGACGCCTCGCACGCCGCGGAGGCGCGCATGAGCGGGCGTGCCAATTCCATTATCCCCAGTTCCATCATCATTGTCGGCGGCGGCGCCAGCGGCGTGGTGATGGCCGCGCACCTGCTGAAATCATCCAACCCTGATCTGCGCGTGACGCTGATCGAAAGGCGCCCGCATTTCGGACAAGGCGTCGCCTATTCGACGCTGCTGTCGGCGCATGTGCTGAATGTCAGTGCCGCCGGCATGAGTGCCTATGCCGACGATTCCGGCAATTTCTGGCGCTGGCTGCAAGGGCGTGGGCTGGTTAGCCCGGAGCAAACGCCGCAGACGCCCTTCTACGCGCCGCGCAGCATCTATGCCCGCTACCTCGGCGAGTTGCTGGACGACCTCGAAGCGCAGGAGCAGCCGACCGGCAGGCTTCGCCTGATCCACGAGGAAAGCCGGTCGATCACGCCGACCCCGTCCGGCGTCGAGGTGGCGCTTGCCAACGGCACCAGCGTCGTCGCGCATCTGGCCATACTGGCCACCGGCCATGACGAACAGCCGGCGCAGGGCAGTGCAATCCGGATGGGCTCGGAAGCCGACACGGAGCTTGCCCCGGACAGCCGGGTGATGGTGCTGGGCACGGGCCTCAGCATGGTCGATGCGTTCCTGGCGCTGGAACAGCGCGGCCACACGGGCGAGATCGTCGCCGTTTCCCGGCGTGGCCTGCTGCCGTCGCCGCACCGCAAGGGCAACCCGATCAAGCTCGATGTCGCCGACATCCCGCTCGGCACCCAGCTCTCCTATTTCGTCGGCTGGTTCCGCGACCTGATCAAGGAAAACCAGAAGGCCGGCGTCGACTGGCGCGACGTGGTCGACGGTCTGCGGCCGTTCAACCAGAAGATCTGGCAGAACTGGCCGGCTTCGGCCAAGCGCCGCTTCGTCGAGCACACCAAGGCGTGGTGGGACATCCACCGCCATCGCATGCCGCCCGAAGTCTATGCGCGTGTGACCGAGGCGGTGAAATCGGGACGCATCCGCCTTGTCGCCGGCCGCGTCGTCGACATCGCGAAAGGTGGTGACTTCACCGTCCAGGTCCAGTCGCGCCACACACAGCGCCTCGAGACCTTCGACGTCGCCCGCATCTATGATTGCTCCGGAATCGTGCGGGACATTTCGACCTCGTCGAACAGCGTCGTGCGCTCTCTGGTCGACCGTGGGCTCGCGCGGCCGGATCCGATGCGCATCGGCCTCGACGTCTCCGCCAATTGCGAGATCATCGCCGGCGACGGCACGGTCTCGCGAAAGATCCTCGCCGTCGGCCCGCTGACGCGCGGCACCTTCTTCGAGATCGACGCCATTCCCGACATCCGCGTCCAGTGCGCGCGGCTGAGCAAGCAGTTGCTGGGGTAGGCGCTGGCTGGCGTTCAGCCGCCCAGCGCCTCGCAGACAAGGCGTGCGGTCTCGGCGCCGGAAAAATTCTGCTGGCCAGTGATCAGATTGCCGTCGCGTATGGCAAAGCCGCGCCACAACCCGGCCTGGACATAGTTGGCGCCTGCTGCCTTCAACTCATCCTCAATGCGCCAAGGCATCAGGTGCTTGCCGCGCTCAAGCGCGCCCATCTCCCAGGTCGCCTTGTCGGCGAAATCCTCCTCGGCATTGGCGAAACCGGTCACGGTCTTGCCCGTGACGAGCAGGGATCCGTCCCCGCGCCTGGCGTAGCGCAGCAGCGCGGTGCCGTGGCAGAGCGCGGCGGCCACCTTGCCGGCTTCATGGAAGGCGACGAATGTCTGTTGCAGGTCGGTCGCGCTCTCGTAAGTGAACATCGGCGCCTGGCCGCCGGCGACGACGATGGCGTCGAAACTGTCGATATCGATCTCGGCCACCGGCCGCGTGTTGTCGACCAGAGCAGCCAGGTTCGGGCTCGACAGGAAGCCGAGCGAGATGAGGTCTGTCTCGGAGTAACCCGAGGGGTCACGCGGGTCGCTCAACGCGTCGGCCTCGCATCTGCCGCCATCGGGCGAAAAGATCTCCACCGCGTAGCCGCGTTCGGTGAAGGCGAACCAGGGATGCGTCAGCTCGCTCCACCAGAAGCCGACCGGCCAGCCGGTCGTGGTCGAAATGGCCGGATTGGCGATGACGATCGCGACATTTTTCGGCCGACGTGCATTGACCGGATTGGCATCCCTGACACTCATCTTGGCTCTCCCGTTATGAAGCTGTCGCCGACAAAGCCGGGCGCTGCAATCTGGCCATATGGCGGGGCAAAATCCGCTTTCGCCGCGGCGGCGCCTTGCCTAGGATCGGTGCATGACCCAACGCGGAAGACTGTATGGCTGCCCGGTCGAGTTCGCGCTCGACGCGCTCGGCGGCAAGTGGAAAACGGTGATCATCGCGCGGATCAAGCAAGGCCCGTTGCGCTATTCCGAGTTGCGCCGGCTGATCCCCTCGCTGTCCGACAAGATGCTGACGCAGCGGCTCGCCGATCTCGTCGAGATCGGCTTCGTCGCGCTCGAGCCGTCGCCCGACGGCAAGGCACGTTACGCCTTGACCGGGCGCGGCCACGATCTCGCCGCAGCGCTGCAGGCGCTCTACGACTGGGGCAGCGAGCACGGCCGTGCGGAAGGCGTGCGCTTTCGCACCGACATTGATGCCGCCGCCTAACAAAGCGTCTATCTCCTGCTGGCGGCAAGCGAACCGCAAAAGCCCGCGACATCCGACATGACGGCTTCGCCGAGGTAGCGCAGCGTCGCCATCGAGCGGTCGCGCGCTTCGCGGTTGCCGAAGCCGCAGGCGTCCTTGATCACGACAGCCGTAAAGCCGTTGTCGGTCGCCTGGCGGACGGTCGGCTCAATACCGATCTCCATGGCGATGCCGGCAAGGGCAATAGTGCGCACGCCGCAATCGCCGAGCGCGAAGCCAAGCGCCGTGGAATCGAAGGCCGACATGGTCAGCTTGTCGAACACGGCTTCGTCAGCGCGCGGTGCCAGTTCGGGCACAATCCCGGTCGCTTCGGCGTCGCGCAAGAACCACGGCTCGACCGCGTCGGGGCTGTCGCGCCGCTGCCAGGCCATGGCGGTGCGCAGCTGGGTGGCGCCCATCCATTTGCGCGGCAAGGAGAGGTGGCGGGTGAACGCCACCCGCATGCCGGCCGAGCGCGCGGCTTCAAGCACGATGCCGGTGCGCTCGACAATGTCGGCCGCGCCGGCAACCTGGCGGCAGATGCCGACCTGCATGTCGTAGACCACCAGCGCCATGCGGTTGGGATCGCACCATTCGGCCAAGTTGGTCGGGATCTCGATGCCTTCGCTCGACCGGATCATGCCGCGGTCCGGTCCCAGGGTTTGGCGATGTCGACAGTGGGATCGAACAGATATTCGAGCGGCAGAGGTGCGGAGTCGAAGGCCAGGAAAACCCACTCCAGCAGCCCGGCCTTGGACAGTGGAAAGTCGTCGGTGTAGCGGCGCGCTTCCTCGACGCTGTCGAGTTCGAAGACGATAATGACGCCGCCGACATCGGCGCGGGCGTAGTTTTCGCGCACGATGCCGGCCTTCCAGAGCCGCCAGACATTCGACACTTCGTCGCGCAGTAAGGCTTGAGGTCGTCGAGGGTGACGCCGGGCTTGAAATTGTCATAGGCAATGATCTTCATCGGCTGTCTCCTCCTGGGATGTCAGGATCGCGCGGCCCGCTTGTTTCGGCTGGCATCCCGTTCGGCTAGCATGATGAAAATGGCGGCTTCAACGAACGAGATGGTTCGTTGAACGGGGAAACTGATTGCCCTTTCGTGGCGCGGCATTTTTTGGAGGAGGAGACAAAATGGGTATCGAGCGGCTGAACCCGAAAGGCATGCACAGCAACCCGGCCTATTCGCAGGGGGTGGCGCTGCCGGCCTCGGCACGCATCGTGCTGATCGGCGGCCAGAATGGCATCGACGCCAATGGCCAGATCGTCGGCAAGGGCGACATCGCAGCGCAGACCAGGCAGGCGCTCGCCAATCTAGCGATGGTGCTCGAAGCCGGCGGCGCCAGGCCGGAAGACCTTGTCCGCCTGTCGCTTTACATTGTCGGCGACGCCGATATCAGGCCGGCCTTCGGCGTCTGGATGGCGTTCTGGGCAGATCGCGGGCCGCCACCGGTGGTGACGGGCATACGCGTGCTCGGCCTCGCCAATCCGGATTTCCTGATCGAGATCGAGGGCCAGGCGGCGGTTGAGACATAATGGACTAAGCACCTCCTGGAATTTCATTCCCCGTCTGGCCAGTTGATTGGCACGTTCTATCTTCTTTCCCGCGACAAACGGCTGGAAAAGAGGCTACGCTGCCGCTCTGCCCCCGAGCCGGTCGCTTGATCAGGGAGCTTCGATATGAGCGAGCACGGAAAAGCTGCGCCAGGCAGCACCCCCTCGGATGGTCCATTGTCCCGCTTGCGGCCACCTTATGCCTCGGTTCTCGACCTCATCGGCCAGACGCCGGTGGTCGAGCTGACCAAGTTCGACACCGGCAAATGCCGGCTGTTCATCAAGCTCGAAAGCCAGAACCCGGGCGGCTCGATCAAGGACCGCATCGCGCTATCGATGATCGCCGCCGCCGAAAAGCAAGGCAAGCTCAAGCGGGGCGGCACCATCGTCGAGGCGACCGCCGGCAATACCGGCCTTGGGCTTGCGCAGGTCGGCATTCCCAAGGGCTACCGCATCGTGCTGGTCGTGCCCGACAAGATGTCGCGCGAAAAGATCCAGCATCTGCGCGCGCTGGGCGCCGAAGTGCGCATGACGCGTTCGGATGTCGGCAAGGGGCACGCCGAATATTACCAGGACATGGCCGAGAAGATCGCGGCTGAGGTGCCGGGCGCCTTCTACGCCAACCAGTTCGCCAATCCGGCCAATCCGCTGGCGCATGAGACCACCACCGGTCCGGAAATCTTTTCGCAGCTCGATGGCAATGTCGACGCGGTGGTTGTCGGCGTTGGTTCGGGCGGCACGCTGACCGGGCTTGGCCGCTACTTTGCGAAGGTATCGCCGAAGACCGAAATGGTGCTCGCCGATCCGGTCGGCTCGGTGCTGGCGCCGCTGATCAAGACCGGCAAGATGGAAGAGGCGGGCAGTTGGACCGTGGAAGGCATCGGCGAGGATTTCGTGCCGCCCAATGCCGATCTGTCGCTGGTCAAGAAGGCCTATTCGATCACCGATAAGCAGAGCATGCTGGCGGTGCGCGATCTCCTATCCCGGGAAGGCATCCTGGCCGGCTCGTCGTCGGGCACGCTGTTGTCGGCCGCCTTGCGCTATTGCCGCGAGCAGACGTCGGCCAAGCGCGTCGTCACCTTCGTTTGCGACAGCGGCAACAAATACCTGTCGAAAGTGTTCGACGATTTCTGGCTGGCCGAACAGGGGCTGGCCGAGCAGGAACATCATGGCGATCTGCGCGACCTGGTCATGCGCTCGCACCGCACCGGCGATACGGTCTCTGTCGGGCCGGACGAAAGCCTGCTCAACGCCTATGGCCGCATGCGCCGCTCCGATGTGTCGCAACTGCCGGTGCTCGATGAGGGCAAACTGGTCGGCATCGTCGACGAAAGCGATATCCTGGCCAAGGTCGAGGGTCCGCATGACGGGCGCTGGGAACGCTTCAACGGCCCGGTGCGCACGGCGATGACCTCCAATCTGCACACGCTGCAGGCCAGCCAGACGCTGGATGCGCTGCTGCCGGTGTTCGACCGCAACGAGGTCGCCATCATCTTCGACGGCGACGAGTTCGTCGGCCTGATTACCCGCATCGACCTGATCAACCATCTGAGGCGCGCCCGATGACCAAACATACCCCGCCGGCCGGCAAAAACCGCCTGGCCTTCTCGACGCGCACCATCCATGGCGGCCAGAGCCACGACCCGCTGACCGGTGCGGTGATGGTGCCGATCTATGCCACCTCGACCTACGGCCAGCAGTCGCCAGGCGTGCACAAGGGTTTTGAATATGCCCGCAGCCAGAACCCGACGCGCTTCGCCTTCGAGCGTGCCGTGGCCGATCTCGAAAGCGGCACCGCAGCCTTCGCTTTCGCTTCCGGCCTGGCGGCGATCTCGACGGTGCTGGAGCTGCTCGATTCCGGCGCCCATATCGTCGCCACCGACGATATCTATGGCGGCTCGTTCCGGCTAATGGAGCGGGTGCGCAAGCGCTCGGCCAATCTGCAGGTCTCCTTCGTCGATTTCACCGACCTTGCGGCGGTCGAGGCCGCGATCCGACCGGAGACGAAACTGCTCTGGGTCGAGACGCCGACCAACCCGCTGCTGCGCATCGTCGACCTCGAAGGAGTGGCGGCTCTGGCTAAACGCAAGGGCATCCTGTCGGTCGCCGACAACACGTTTTGCAGCCCCTATATCCAGCGGCCGCTGGAACTCGGCATCGACATCGTCGTCCATTCGACAACAAAGTATCTCAACGGCCATTCCGACATGGTCGGCGGCGTCGCCGTCGTCGGCGACAACAAGGAGCTGGCCGCCCAGCTAAAATTCCTGCAGAACGCCATCGGCGCCATATCGGGCCCGTTCGACAGTTTCCTGGCGCTGCGCGGGCTGAAGACGCTGGCGCTCAGGATGGAGCGGCATTCCGAAAACGGGCTGAAGATCGCGCAGTGGCTGGAAGCCCGCAAGGATGTGCGCCGGGTGATCTATCCCGGCCTCGCCAGCCACCCGCAGCATGCCATCGCCGTGCAGCAGATGCATGCCTTCGGCGGCATGATATCAGCCGTGCTCGACCGCGATCTCGCCGGCACCAAACGCTTCCTCGAACGCACGCAATTGTTCACGCTGGCCGAAAGCCTCGGCGGGGTGGAGAGCCTGATCGAACACCCGGCGCTGATGACGCATGGGTCTATTCCGGCCGAGAAGCGGGCGGAGATCGGGATATCGGATTCGCTGGTGCGGCTGTCGGCGGGGATCGAGGATGGCGATGATCTGATTGCGGATCTGGAGCAGGCGCTGGGGGGATAGGGGCAGAGTCGCTCCGACTGGGACGAGCCAATCTCCAAAGCCAGCGGTCCAGGTTCAAGCATCGGCCCGGTTGACCTCGCGCGCCATTCGCCCGAGATGTAGCGCCCATGGCGACGCGCGAACCCGAAAAACCCACCGAACCCCTCACCTTCGCGGTGCTGGTGTTCCCCGGCTTTCCGATGATGGCGTTCAGTTCGGTCATCGAGCCGCTGCGCGCCGCCAATGTGCTGGCGAAGCGGCAGTGTTATCGCTGGATCATCGTCGGCGGCACCAAAGGGGCGGTCGAGGCATCGAACGGCGTCGTCATCCAGCCGGGTTTTTACGCGGAGGACGCGCCCAAGGTCGACCGCATCGTGGTGTGCTCGGGTGGTGACGCCGATCACCTCGTCGCCGAGGATGCGGCAAGCTGGATCCGCCGCAGCCTGCGCAATGGCGCGCATATCGGCGCGGTGGCGGATGCGGCGTTCTTCCTGGCGCGTGCCGGCCTGCTCGACGGCCATGCCTGCACCTTGCACTGGACCAGCCAGGCCGCTTTCACCGAAGCGTTTCCCAACATCGAACTGCGGCGCGATCTCTATGTCATCGACCGCAAGCGTTTCACCTCGGCCGGCGGCGTCGGCAGCCTCGACATGATGCTGGAGATCATCACCCGGGATTACGGCGCCGAGCTTGCCGCCGGCGTCGCCGAATGGTTCGTGCATAGCCAGTTGCGCTCCAGTGTCGACCGCAAGCTGATGCCGCTGCGCCTGCGCACAGGCGTGCAGAACGAGTTGGTGCTGTCGGCCATCGCCATCATGGAGGATGCGGTGGAGGAGCGGCTCGGCATGGCTGAACTGACCGCCCGGCTCGGCGTGTCGTCCGACAAGCTCGAGCGCTCCTTCCGCTCCGAACTCGACATCTCGCCCAATGGCTATTACCGGCGGCTCAGGCTGAAGCGCGCCGCCGACCTGCTGGCGCACTCGACGCTTGCCGTGCGCGACGTGGCGCTGGCCTGCGGC
Organism: Mesorhizobium sp. P3_A8; assembly: GCF_056402995.1. NCBI lineage: Bacteria > Pseudomonadati > Pseudomonadota > Alphaproteobacteria > Hyphomicrobiales > Phyllobacteriaceae > Mesorhizobium > Mesorhizobium sp. P3_A8. Next base: position 31,370 of record NZ_JBFUGI010000017.1, read on the forward strand.
TTTGCCTCGATGTCGAGCTTTGCTCGGGCATTTCGCGAGGAGCACGGGCATCCGCCGAAGCTGGCGAGACGGCATTAGAGTCGGCGCTTATCAGGGTAGACCCCCTCATCCGGCCGCTTCGCGGCCACCTTCTCCCCGAGGGGAGAAGAGGGAAGCGCTAGCGCTCGTGATCTCCTCTCCCCTCGGGGAGAGGTCAGCCGAGCGAAGCGGAGGCTGGGTGAGGGGCAGCGCCATACGTTGCAAGGCTAGCGGCATTCCGCACAACACACGCGGTTTTTCGCACAACCCCCGCTCATCGCATACGCCATGGTCAGACCTCGCAACCGACCCAAGGCTAGCCCCCATGAGCATCGTCGTATTCGACCCCGACAGCACCGAGGACGTCGACTTCAAGGACCGCATGCGCCACCCCGCGGCGGCTGATCCGGCGGGCGGCATGTGGCTGTCGGACACCGAGCCGTCCTTCATCGATGCCGACGCCTTGCGTAAAGGCCGGCTGGCAAAACTGCGCGGCTGGATGCGCGAGGCCGGTTATGGCGGCGTCGTTCTGTTCGACCCCTACAACCAGCGCTACGCCACCGGCTCGCGCAACATGTTCGGCTATTTCCTGCGCAACTCGACCCGCTATTTCTTTATCCCGACCGAAGGGCCGATCGTGCTGTTCGAATATCCGCAGAGCTACCATGTCTCCATGGTGCTCGACACGATCGACGAGGCGCGTCCTTCCAAGCTCGTCTGGTCGTCGGTCTCCGGCCGCGACGACGAGACCGCCGGGCCTTTCGCCGACGAGATCGCCGAGCTCCTGAAGAAGCACGGCGGCGGCTCGATGAAGCTCGGGCTCGACCGCTGCAGCCATCTGCAGGCGCTGGCTTTGGAAAAGCGCGGCTGCGATGTGCGGGATTGCCAGGGCGAAATCCTCGCCGTGCGCGCTATCAAGACACCCGAGGAGGTGAAATGCCTGCAGGTGTCGATGGCGGGCGCTGAAGCCGCCGTCTACGCGGTGCGGGAGGCGATCAAGCCCGGTGTCTCCGAAAACGATTTGTTCGCCATCATGTATGGCGAGGTCATCCGCCAGGGCGGCGAATTCATCGAGACGCGGCTCTTGACGTCAGGCCAGCGCACCAATCCATGGTTCAACGAGGCCAGCGGCCGCAAGATCCGGCCGGGCGAATTGCTGGCGCTCGATACCGATACGATCGGCTGCTACGGCTATTATTCCGATTTCTCGCGCACCTTCCGTTGCGGCCCGGGCAAGCCGACGCCCTACCAGAAGTCGCTCTACCGCATGGCACATGACCAGGTGCAGCACAACATCGGAATCGTCAAACCCGGCATGGCGTTTCGTGAGATCGCCGAGAAGGCGTGGAAAATCCCCGACCGTTTTGTCGACCAGCGCTATACCTCGGTCATGCACGGCGTCGGCATGCATGGCGAGACACCGTTCATCGCGCATGCCATGGACTACGAGACCTATGGCCGCGACGGCCATATCGTGCCAGGCATGGTGGTGAGCGTGGAAAGCTATATCGGCGAGAAGGGCGGCCGCGAGGGCGTCAAGCTGGAGGACGAGATCCTGATCACCGAGACGGGGACAGAGCTGCTGTCGCGCTTTCCCTATGAGGATGAGTTTCTGGAGAAGCAGGTTTGATGGTGGCAACCAACGCTCATAACGAGCGCCTCGTTCCCTCCCACCCCCCTCTGTCCTGCCGGACATCTCCCCCGCAAGGGGGGAGATTGGCAGCGTCGCCTGCAGCGCTTTTTTCTGCAAATCTGGCCATCGGCGAAGGCATTCGTGACCGGCGATCTCCCCCCTTGCGGGGGAGATGCCCGGCAGGGCAGAGGGGGGTGCTGTCCCGCCGGCATATGGAAGAAGGCGCAGCATGAAAACCCCCATCTCCCTCAACCGCGGCACGGTGGCCGCCGTCTTCATCGATCTGCAGGAAGAGCACCGGCAGGACCCGCGCTATCTGGTCGAGGGCTTTGCCGGCATCCTGGCCAACGTCCAGCGGCTGCAGGCGGCGGCGCGCGCGAACAAAGTGCCGCTCCAGCACTGGGCCTACATCGTCGATCTCGACAAGCAGGATCGGCCCTTTCATCCGCTCGATGCCGACGGCAAGTCTGCCTTTTCGGACAAGAGCGATCCGCTGACCGAGATCTGCCATGAGGTGGCGCCGGCGGACGGCGAAGGACTGCTGATCAAGGCCGAGGCCAGCGCCTTCCGATCAGGGCCGGGGGCTGATCGGCTCAAGGCTTCCGGCATCGAATGGCTGGTTGTTGCCGGGGTCTGGACCGAGGCCTGCATCGACGCCACTGTGAAAGATGCGGTGGCCAAGGGGTTCCGCGTGCTGCTGGTCAAGGATGCCTGCGGCAGCGGCAGTGCGGCCATGCACCAGACCGGCATCCTCAACCTTGCCAACCGGCTCTATGGCGGCGCCGTCACCGACACGGATGGCGCCTGCCGGCTGCTGGCCGGCGAGACGGTCACCGTCTGGCAGGTCGAGGGCTCGGTGCCGCTGCGCTTCAGCTTCGACAATGCCGCCGCGCTCTACGCCGATCTATGACAGCAGACTGACATGAGCGGCCGCGGCAAATACGAAACACGGCTCGATCCGGTGCTGTGGGCGTACATAGACAGCGTCAACGCCTGGTATCCGCCCGAGATCATCGGCCTGCCGATCGACAAGCAGCGCGAAATCTATGACCGCATGTGCCGCGCCTTCCACCGGGGCCGCCCCGCAGGGGTCAAGGCCAGCGATGGCCTGGTTGCCGCTGCGGGTCACGGCATCCCGATCCGCCACTACCAGCGCGCTGGCAAGGCCGCGCGGGCGATGGTGCTTTATTTCCATGGCGGCGGTTTTATCCTGGGCGGGCTCGACAGCCATGACGACATCTGCGCCGAGCTATGCGCCGGCACCGGTTTCGACGTGGTGTCGGTCGACTACCGGCTGGCGCCGGAGCATCTTCACCCCGCTGCCTTCAACGATGCGATGTCCGTCTTTGCTTGGGCGGCTACAGCCAGCGACCTGCCGCTCGTGCTGTGCGGCGAAAGCGCCGGCGGCAATTTGGCGGCGGCCGTCGCGCAAGCGACGCGCAAGCATATCAGGGCCGCGATCGGCCAGGTGCTGATCTATCCCGGCCTGGGCGGCGACGAGAGTTCGGGCTCCTATGTCGAACATGCCGAGGCGCCGCTGCTGTCGGTCGGCGATATCGCCTTCTACCGCGACATCCGCTCGGCCAAGAAGCAGTCGCCTGACGATCCGACCTTTTCACCATTGCGCGACAGCGACTTTTCCGGCCTGCCGCCGACGGTGATCATCACGGCCGAGTGCGACCCGCTGTCATCCGATGGCGAGACCTATCGCGACCGCATTGTTTCGGCCGGCGGCAAGGCCTGGTGGCATGAGGAGCCCCGTCTCGTGCACAGCTTCCTGCGCGCCCGCGCGACCGTGCCGGCTGCTGCGGAAGCTTTTGGCCGCATCATCGTGGCGGTTGCGGCACTAGGGCGGGGCGAGTGGCCGTATCTATGAGGAAGCTTTCAGCCACAGTGCCTTTTCGCCGAGCGTGGCGACCATGGCGGTGTGCGCGGCGCGCTCTGCTTCAGTCAGGCGCGGCAGCAGCGGCCTCGGGCGTTGGGCGACGATGATTTCGATGTGCCTGATATTTTCGCCCTGCGCCGGCGCGGTGGCGCTGTCGAGGATGAGCGCAGCCTGCTTGCCGCCGATCAGCTCGATATAGACCTCGGCCAGCAGTTCGGAATCGAGCAGGGCGCCGTGCTTGGTGCGCTTCGTGTTGTCGATGCCGTAGCGCCGGCAGAGCGCGTCGAGCGAATTGGGGCCCATCGGATGCTTGCGGCGCGCCAGCGCCAGCGTGTCGACGACAAGCCCATTGTCTATGACCGGATGACCGAGCCGGCCGAATTCGACATTGAGGAAGCCGATGTCGAAAGTGGCGTTGTGGGCAACCAGCTTGGCACCGTCAGTGAAGTTCAGCCACTCCTGGGCAATGTCGGCAAAGGTCGGCTTGCCCTGAAGATCCGCCGCGCTGATGCCGTGCACGGCCTGCGCCTCGGCGTGGATCGCACGGCCCTGCGGATTGATATAGTGGTGGAACGTCCTGCCGGTCGGGAAACGATTGACCAACTCGACGCCGCCCAGCTCGATCACGCGGTCGTCGCGCGAATCAAGGCCGGTGGTTTCCGTATCGAAGATGATCTCGCGCATCGAATCAGGTGCTCCTAGGGAGCAGAATCGGGACACGAGAACAAAATGGCAATGCCTCTTTTTCCTTCTCCCCTTGTGGGAGAAGGTGGATCGGCGCGCAGCGCCGAGACGGTTGAGGGGTGGGTGACGGAGTGCCGTCGGCGTCAAGCTGGAACACCCCTCATCCGACCTCGCTGCGCGAGGCCACCTTCTCCCGCAAGGGGAGAAGGGAAGGAAGGGCGTCAGCGATCAGACCCGCCGATCAGTTCCGCGATGATCGCATCGACCGCCGCACGTGCGGCATCCAGCCCCTGCCCGGTATCGATGACGAAATCCGCCAGCCTGCGCTTCTCCTCATCCGGCACCTGCTTGGCCAGGATCGCCGCCAGTTTTTCCTCGGTCATCCCAGGCCGCGCCAGCACGCGCTGGCGCTGGACTTCGGCGGGTGCGGTGACGACGACGACCTTGTCGACGCGGCCACGGCCGCCGGTTTCGAACAGCAGCGGAATGTCGAGCACAGCGATCGATTCGCCGGCGTTACGATGCCTGGCCAGGAAGGCATCGGCATCGACGCGGACCAGCGGGTGGATGATGGTTTCCAGCCGCTTCAGCGCGCCAGTATCGCCGAGCACGCGCGCACCGAGCTTGGCGCGGTCGACCACACCGCCAACAGTAGTGCCGGGAAAGGCGGCTTCAATCAGAGGCGCCGCCACGCCCGAATAAAGGCGATGCACGGTCTCGTCGGAATCGTGGATGGGTACGCCCGCCTCGGCAAACATCTTCGCCGTCGTCGACTTGCCCATGCCGATCGAGCCGGTGAGACCGAGCACGATCATGGTTTTGGCACCAGATCGGCAACGATGATCGCGCGGAGCTCAGCCGTGACTTGCGGCCTGACGCCGAACCAATATTCGAAGCCGGGCACCGCCTGATTGAGTAGCATCCCAAGGCCGTCGACCGTCTTCAGCCCCCTGGCGCGCGCGGCGGCGAGCAGCGGCGTTTCGAGCGGCACATAGACGAGGTCGGTGACGACAGCGTGGTCCGGCAGCAGGGCCGGATCGGCGGCGAGACCTTCATTGCCGACCATGCCGAGCGCCGTGGTGTTGATCAACAGGCCGGCGTCGGCCAGCAATTCGTTGGTCGCCGCCGTGCCATGCGCCGAGACACCGGCGCCGAAACGATCGCGCAATTCCTGCGCCCGGGCGAGCGTGCGGTTGACGATGCGGATGTCACCAAAACCGCGCTGCTTCAGCGCCTGGATGACGGCGCGCGATGCGCCGCCGGCGCCGAGCACGACCGCCGGTCCCGAACTCGCCCAGCCCGGCGCGTAATCATCGAGATTGGCGGCAAAGCCGTGGCCATCGGTGTTGCCGCCCCACAAGACACCATCCTCGAACCACAGCGTGTTGGCGGCGCCGATCTCTTCCGCCGCCTGGTCGCGGCGGTGGGCCAGCGCGAAGGCGGCCTCCTTGTGCGGAATGGTGACATTGCCGCCGCGAAACCCGTTTGCCTGCAACGTCGCGATGAATTCGGCAAAATCCTGCGGCGCCACGTCGATGGCCTCGTAGCTGCCGTCGATACCGTGTTTGGCCAGCCAGTGGCCATGGATCTTCGGCGAGCGCGAATGCTTGATCGGGTGGCCGGTGACAAAAGCTTTTTTCGACGTCTCAGCCATCGATCGCTCCCAGCGTCCGCAGTTCCGCCAGCAGCGGCAAAAGCGGCAGGCCGACAATGGTGAAATGGTCGCCTTCGACCTTCTCGAAAAGCTGAATGCCTTCGCCTTCGATCTGGTAGGCGCCGACACTGGCCAGCACCTTGGCGCCGACACGGGCGAGATGCCGGCCGATGAAGGCGGGGTCGAGCTTGCGCATGGTCATCGAGGCGATGCCGACATGGCGCCACAGCACCTTGCCGTCACGGACCAGCACCGCGGCGCTGTTCAACTGATGGGTCTTGCCCGACAGCGTCAGCAGATGGCGACGCGCGCCCTCCATGTCGGCCGGCTTGTGGAACACTTCATCGCCGAGCGACAAAGTCTGGTCGCAGCCAAGCACCAGCGCGCCCGGCTTGCGCTCACTCACCTCGGTGGCCTTGGCCTCGGCCAGCACCAAAGCGACATCCTCGGGCGAGACGCCGCTGTTCTGCAAAGGCGCCTCAAGCGCGCGCTCGTCGACATCGGCCGGCACCGCTTCGACGTCGATGCCGGCATTGACGAGCATCGCCTTGCGGAACGGGCTGCCTGAGGCGAGGATGATTTTTTCGGTCATGCTTGTTTACCAGGGTTGGCGTTCCGCCCTAGCGCGTCTTCCCCCTCAGGGCAACGATGGCCGCGGCCGTTTCCTCGATCGAGCGGCGGCTGACGTCGATCATCGGCCAGCCATGGCGCGTGCAGATCTGGCGGGCGTAGGCGAGCTCCTCGGTGATGGCCGCGCGGTCGACATAGTCGCCAGCCTCATAGTCGCTGCTGTTGCCCAAAATGCGGTTCTGGCGGACATGCGAGATGCGCTCGGCGGTGGCAATCAGCCCGACGATCAGCGGCGTCTTGGCTGCGACCAGGCTTTCGGGCACCGGCACGCCAAGCACGATCGGAATGTTGGCGGTCTTGATGCCGCGGTTGGCGAGATAGATGCTGGTCGGCGTCTTCGACGTGCGCGAAATGCCGATCAGCACGACATCGGCATCGTCCATGTTGAGCGGTAGCTGGCCGTCATCATGGTCCATGGTGAAGTTCAGCGCATCGATGCGGCGGAAATATTCGGCGTCGAGGACATGCTGGGCGCCGACGCGGCGGCCGGCCGGCGTGCCGAGATAGGACTGGAAGACAGTCAGCACCGGCTCCAGCACCGACACACAGGGCAGGCCCATTGTGGCGCAGCGCTCGTCGATGCCGCGCGCCAGCTTCTGGTCGACGACGGTATAGAGGATGATGCCCGGCTCCTCCTCGATATCCTCGAACACCTTGGCCACCTGCTTTTCGGTACGGATCAGCGGATAGATGTGCTCGATGGCGCGCGCGTCCTTGTATTGCGCCGAAGCCGCGCGCCCGGCGGCGAGCAGCGTTTCGCCGGTCGCATCGGAAATAAGGTGCAGGTGAAAGAAGCTCTGGGGTTTGTTCACAGGGTACACCTGGGGCTGTGGGCTTGTGTGGATAAACCGGGACAGAAAGAGAGGCCGGTCGGAGGCGACTGTATCAGATGGCAGTTTGTCCACAATTCGCTGTGCTGTCAGTCTCGTCGGGCGGCTGGGGACAAGTCTGGGGACCAGTTTTCTTGCCCTGCATCCATCCACAGGGCCGAGTTTTCCCGCAGTATCGTAAGGCTTTGACTCCAGTGGCGGAATCCGAACTATCCCCAGAACCCTACATCCGGGAGAACGAAGCGCGCGACAATATGCTTGCTGGTGTTTTTCGGGGCAAAGCGGGACAGGTGACAACCACCACAACCAACAGACTCTTAGAATCAGAAGAATCTTAGATATAAGAATCTTTAAGATTATAGGGAGGCTGGGAGAGGCGAGCTCGATGCCCAAAAGCCGGATCATGCTGGACGTCCTCAAGGGCGAGGCGGTGTTTCCGCCTCCGCTCTGGATGATGCGCCAGGCCGGGCGCTATCTGCCGGAGTATCGGGAGACGCGCAGACGTGCCGGTTCGTTCCTCGACCTTTGCTATGATCCCGACCTTGCCGTCGAAGTGACATTGCAGCCGATCGAACGCTTCGGCTTCGATGCCTCGATCCTGTTCTCGGACATCCTTGTCGTTCCACATGCCCTTGGCCGCGACGTTCGCTTCGAAGAGGGAAGAGGACCGCTTTTGACGCCGATCTCGGTGGCCGAGATGGCGGCTCTGGAAGGCGATGTGTTTCACGTGAATCTCGAACCGGTCTACGAGACGGTTCGCCGGTTGCGGGCAAAACTGCCTGAGGAGACCACCCTGATAGGCTTCTGCGGAGCGCCATGGACGGTGGCGACCTATATGATTGCTGGCCATGGAACACCCGACCAGGCGCCGGCGCGACTGTTTGCCTACCGTGAGCCGGAAGCGTTTCAACAGCTGCTGAAAGTGTTGGCCGATCACTCGGCAGCCTATCTGATCCGACAGATCGACGCCGGCGCCGATGTGGTGCAGATCTTCGATTCCTGGTCCGGCGTGCTCGACGACGCGTCGTTCGACCAGTTCTGCGTTTGGCCGGTGGCCGAGATCGTCAGGCAGGTTCGCGCTGTCCATCCCGAGGTTCCGATCATTGGTTTTCCCAAGGGTGCCGGGGCTCGCTATCGCACCTATCGTCAGAAGACCGGTGTAACGGGTCTGGGGATCGACTGGACGGTGCCGCTGGCGGCAGCGAAGGATTTGCAGCGCTCGGGTGCCGTCCAGGGCAATCTCGATCCCTTGCGCCTCGTGGCTGGCGGCAAGGCCTTGTCGGATGGAGTCGAGACGATCCTGAAAGCGCTGGGTGATGGGCCGCTGATCTTCAATCTCGGCCATGGCATCACGCCGGAGACGCCGATCGCCCATGTCGAGGCGATGGTGAAACAGGTTCGGAGTGCGACACGCTGATGGCTGAGATGAACAACACCAACAGCACGGGTCAGGCGATGATGCGCATGACTATCGGGATCATCGTGCTGGTGGTTCTCACCGCGCTTTTGTTTTTCGCAGCACCCGAAAGTTTCTATCCCTGGGCGAAGGCGATCCATATCCTTGCCGTCATTTCGTGGATGGCCGGCATGCTCTATCTGCCGCGGCTGTTCGTCTATCACGTCGATGCCGAGAAAGGCTCGGTGCAGTCGGAGACCTTCAAGGTGATGGAGCGGCGCCTGCTGCGCGCCATCATCAATCCGGCTATGATCGTAACCTGGGTGTTCGGGCTGTGGCTGGCCTGGAAGGTTTTCGGATTCCAGGGCGGATGGCTGCACGCCAAGATCGGCCTGGTGCTTTTGTTGTCCGCTGTTCATGGCTATCTGGCCGGCGCGGTGCGGAAATTTGCCGAGGACCGCAATGAAAAGCCCGCGAAGCACTGGCGGATCGTCAATGAGATCCCCACATTGCTGATGATCGCAATCGTGATCCTGGTTGTCGTCAAGCCGTTCTAATGCATGTCGCCCAAAAGTGGTCCCGGTTTTGGGACAACGACATGCATAAGGTGTTTTAAGCCTTTTCCGTCTCCGCAAAACGCGGCTTGCTCTTTCACCCGACCGACGATAAAAGACGGGTCTTCCTTCCCGTCATGCGCCGCCCCTCATTGCTTTCGGCCGCGCCCGGCATTTGTCGCATCCCGTCGATATCCTCCCAAAGCCTGCCCAGACTCCATCTATTCAAGGTCCGTTTATGCAAGAAATGAAACTCGCCGAGTTCAAGAACAAGAAACCGCCAGAGCTGATCGCTTATGCCGAATCGCTCGAGGTCGAGAACGCCAGCGTCATGCGCAAGCAGGAACTGATGTTCGCGATCCTGAAGAAACTGGCCGCCCAGGACGTCGAGATCATCGGCGATGGTGTGGTCGAAGTGCTCCAGGACGGGTTCGGCTTCCTGCGCTCTGCCAATGCCAACTATCTGCCAGGTCCCGACGACATCTACATTTCGCCGTCGCAGATCCGGCGCTTTTCGCTGAAGACCGGCGATACGGTCGAAGGACCGATCCGCAGCCCGAAAGAGGGCGAGCGCTATTTCGCGCTGCTCAAGGTCAACACGATCAATTTCGACGATCCCGAAAAGATTCGTCACAAGATCCACTTCGACAATCTGACGCCGCTTTACCCGACCTCGCGGCTGAAGATGGAAATGGAGGTTCCGACCTCCAAGGACATCTCGGCCCGCGTCATCGACCTGGTGGCGCCGCTCGGCAAGGGCCAGCGCGCCCTGATTGTCGCGCAGCCGCGTACGGGTAAAACCGTTCTGCTGCAGAACATTGCCCACTCCATCACCACCAATCATCCCGAATGCTATCTGATCGTGCTTTTGATCGACGAGCGGCCGGAAGAAGTGACCGACATGCAGCGCTCCGTGAAGGGCGAGGTCGTCTCCTCGACCTTCGACGAACCGGCGGTGCGTCACGTCCAGGTCGCCGAAATGGTCATCGAAAAGGCCAAGCGCCTGGTCGAACATGGCCGTGATGTCGTCATCCTGCTCGATTCCATCACCCGTCTCGGCCGTGCCTACAACACCGTGGTGCCGTCATCCGGCAAGGTGCTGACCGGCGGTGTCGATGCCAACGCGCTGCAGCGGCCGAAGCGTTTCTTCGGCGCCGCCCGCAACATCGAGGAAGGCGGCTCGCTGACCATCATCGCCACCGCGCTGATCGATACCGGCAGCCGCATGGACGAAGTCATCTTCGAAGAGTTCAAGGGTACGGGTAACTCGGAAATCGTGCTCGACCGCAAGGTTGCCGACAAGCGCATCTATCCGGCCATGGACATATTGAAGTCCGGCACCCGCAAGGAAGACCTGCTGGTTCCGCGCTCGGATCTGCAGAAGATCTTCGTGCTGCGCCGCATCCTGGCGCCGATGGGAACCACCGACGCGATCGAGTTCCTGATCGACAAGCTGAAGCAGACCAAGACCAATGGCGATTTCTTCGACTCGATGAATACGTAACCGTCTGTCCGGAGTTTTCCGGCCTGCGAATTGAAACCCCGTTCCGGGAAACCGGGATGGGGTTTTTCATTGCGTCGGGTCCGGGTCGCGACAGGCAGAAGCTTTGGCAGACGCGCCGTGACGTTACGGACGGCGCAGAAGCCGGCCAAGTTCTTCCGGATCGGCCACGACGGGGAGGCAGACCTGACCTGTACAAAGCCAGGCACCGATTTTCTCCGTCGGCGGTAGAATCCCGCCGGGTAGCAAGGGTCGATTCGTTTCCGAACCGATTGCGAGGACAATGGCCACGCGGCGTGGGTCAGGGTTTCGATTCGCAACCGGAACAAGCTTGGGATTCGCCGGATCGTCTATCAGAACCAGCTTCAGCGGCTCGATGGCAAGGGCGCAGGCATTGACGATGCCGGCCTGACCATAGGCCTGGTGCGCCGCGCGGCCGGCCGCATGCTCGGCAACCTTCCAGGCCTTTTCCCCGAGGTCGAAGTCGCCGGTGACGGAAGCGAGCCGCACCAGCGCTGCGATAATCTGGCTGGTGGCCGACGAAATGGCCTCATCGACATCGCCGCGGATGCGGATCGGGACATCGGTGCTGTCCGAAGCGGTGAGATAGTAACCCGTCCCTTCGGCGTCAGCATGCCAATGGTCGAGCTGTTCAATGAATTGCTTTGCCTGGTCGATATAGTTCCAGTCGCCCGATGCCTCGAACAGCGAAATCCCTGCATTGGCCATGGCGGCATAGTCAATCGACAGAGCGGGAAAGAGTTTCCTGGCGCCGAGCATGGAATGCGGCAAGCGGTTGTCGCGGCTGGCGCCGGAGATGTGGGCAAAGGCCTTGGCCGCGGCCTCGATCCAGACGGGCCGCCCCAGTGAGCGGCCCGCCTCTGCGAGCGCTGCAATCATCAGGCCGTTCCAGTCGGTCAGGGTCTTGGCGTCCAGGCCAGGCCGAACCCGCTCTTCCCGGGCAGCGAGAAGCCTGGCCTTGAGCGGGATCAGCCGCTCGCGCTCGGCCACGCTTTGGGCTTGCTGGGCGCGGGTTTGATGGACAACCGGCTTGCCTTCCCAGCCATGCGGGCTGGAGAGCGTGAAGTATTTGAAAAACAACGCTGAATCATCGCCGAGCACGACCTCGATCTCGTCCTTGCTCCAGGTGTAGAACAGCCCTTCCTCACCATCGCTGTCGGCGTCGAGGCTGGCGGCGAAGGCACCGCCATCGACGCGCATTTCTCGTAGCAGCCAGTCGACAGTGTCTTCGATTCGTACCCGGAACAAATCATTGCCGCTCGCCGAAAAGGCCCAGGTGCAGAAGCGGATCAGCTCGGCATTGTCGTAGAGCATTTTCTCGAAATGCGGCACCAGCCATTCCGCGTCGGTCGAGTAGCGGCTGAGCCCGCCGCCAATATGGTCATAGATGCCGCCGCTCAGCATCTGTTCGAGGCTGACGAGCACGTCGTCGCGGTGGGAAGCGTTGCCGTCGCGTAGCCAGGACAGCCACAGGGTAAGCATGAATGGCGCGTTGGGGAATTTCGGTGCGCCGCGCAGGCCGCCAAGGTCACGGTCGATCATGCCGTCGATGCGGCCGGCGAGGTCGGTGAGCGTGCCGCGATCAAGGCTCTCCTTGGCATGCGAGCCGGACAGCCGCGCCTCGACATGGGAGGTCAGGCCGTCAGCGCTCTGATGCAGACTGTCGCGCTTCTCGCGCCAGGCCTTGTCGACCGCTTCCATCACCTGGATGAAGCCAGGACGGCCATAACGCGCCACGCGCGGAAAATAGGTGCCGCCCCAGAACGGCTTGCCATCCGGCGTCAGGAACATGGTCAGCGGCCAACCGCCTTGCTCGCCCATCGAGGACAGGGCGGCCATATAGATCTGGTCGATGTCCGGACGCTCCTCACGGTCGACCTTGATATTGACGAACAGACGGTTCATGACGGCCGCGACGTCGTCATTCTCGAAGCTTTCGTGCGCCATGACATGGCACCAGTGGCAGGCGGCATAGCCGACGGAAAGCAGGATCGGGCGATCGAGCGTCTTTGCTTCGTCCAGAGAAGCCGGCGACCAGGCCCGCCAGTGGACGGGATTGCCGCTGTGCTGCTGCAGATAGGGGCTGGCTTCCTGGGCAAGCAGGTTTTGCGCGGGCAATGTCACGATGGGCACACTCGGGTTGTTTTGAAGGCGCGAAGCTAGGGCGGTTCAACAGAGCGGGCAAATGATTTCAGGCGATTCGATCGTTGCGTTGTCGAGCGGCCGGCTTCCGGCCGGTGTTGCCGTGCTGCGTATCTCCGGTCCGCAGACTCGATTCGTGGTCGAAACGATCGCCGGCGGCATGGTTAAGGAGCGTGCGGCGGTTCTGCGCAAGTTCCGGGCGCCGGACGCAACCGTGCTGGACAGCGGTCTGGTGATCTTTTTCCCCGGTCCGGCCAGCTTCACCGGGGAGGATGTCGCCGAATTCCATGTTCATGGCGGGCGTGCCGTGGTCGCCAGGATGCTGGAGGTGATCGCCGGATTTGACGGCGTCAGGCACGCAGAGCCTGGTGAATTTACCCGCCGTGCCTTTCTGAATGGCAAGTTCGACCTGGTGGAGACCGAGGCGCTGGCGGACCTGATCAACGCGGAGACCGAGGCGCAGCGCCGCTTTGCCATCCGGAATGCCGAAGGCGTCCAGAGCGATCTTTACATGAGCTGGCGTCGCCAGCTGATCCATGCACGGGCGATGATCGAGGCGGAGATCGACTTTGCCGACGAGGATGACGTGCCCGGATCCGTTTCGGATACGGTTTGGTCTGATGTAAGGGCGATGATCGACGAGGTTGATCGCCACATCGCCGGGTTTCACGCCGCGGAAATCATCCGCGACGGCTTCGAGGTGGTTATTCTGGGCGCGCCGAATGCCGGCAAATCGAGTCTGTTCAACGCCCTGGCGCGCCGGGATGCAGCTATTGTAACGGATGAGCCAGGCACGACGCGCGACCTGCTCGAGGTGGTGCTGGACCTAGAGGGATTGCGCGTCAGGCTGACAGACACGGCTGGATTGCGCGAGGCGCCGGGCAAGGTCGAGGCCATCGGTATTGAGAAGGCCAGGGCCAAGGCGGACCGCGCCGATCTTTTGCTGCTGCTGGAAGACATTCCGGCTCCCACGGACATCGGCCCAGTCCCGGTTGCTGCGCCTTTGTTGCGCGTCGGGACTAAGCTTGACCTGTTGGATGAGCAGTCGGCTGGGGGTGTGGCCGGTCGCTATGACCTTGTCATTTCAGTCGTAAATGGAACTGGTGTTGAGGCGCTACTTGCCGAGATCGGCCGGCGCGCGGCTAGTGCAGCCGGCGATGTGGGCGATGTTCTCCCTTCGCGGCTGCGCCATGTCGAATTGCTGAGCGATGCGAATCTCCATCTGCTTCGAGCGATCGACGGCGATGCCACTGGCCAGGAACTGCGGGCTGAGGAGTTGCGGCTGGCCGCTGACCGCCTGGGCCGAATCGTCGGCGCCATCGATGTCGAAGACATGCTGGACGTGATCTTCGGGCAGTTCTGCATCGGGAAATGATTCACGTGAAACAATGACTTGGCTGAAACGTGAGCTGAGTCTTCGATGATGGCTCATGCCTAGTCGATTAGCGAAGGCGCCCTTAGCGTGACTCACGTGAAACAATCACCGCAGTCGTGACTCACGTGAAACAAAGGCCGGACGTGCTGCCTCTCAACCTGTTTCACGTGAAACTTGCCGCGAAGTTTTCTTGACAGCTTCGCCCTGCGGGGACATGTGTCCCTCAATCTCTACTGAGTCCAGGATTTGGAAATGACCGATCACTATGATGTGGTTGTGGTGGGCGGCGGCCATGCTGGTTGCGAGGCGGCCAGTGCGGCCGCGCGCGCCGGCGCCAAAACCGCGCTCGTGACGCTGCGCTTCGACACGATTGGCGTGATGTCGTGCAATCCGGCGATCGGCGGCCTCGGCAAGGGCCATCTGGTCCGCGAGATCGACGCCATGGACGGTCTGATGGGCCGGGTGGCGGATGCGGCCGGCATTCAGTTCCGCCTGCTCAACCGCCGCAAGGGTCCAGCGGTGCGCGGGCCGCGCACGCAGGCCGACAGAAAGCTCTATCGCCTTGCGATGCAGGAAGCGATTCGGGAGCAGAACGATCTCGACGTGGTCGAGGGCGAAGTCCTAGACTTCGAGATCGTCGAGGGGCGAATCGCCGCTGTCCTGCTGGCAGATGGCCGCCGGCTGGCCTGCGGCGCCGTGGTTTTGACGACCGGAACTTTCCTGCGCGGACTCATTCATATCGGCGAAAAGAAGATCGTCGCCGGCCGCATGAACGAGCAGGCAAGCCTTGGCCTGTCGGCGACGATGGACCGCGCGGGCTTCAAGCTCGGCCGGCTGAAGACGGGTACACCGCCGCGGCTGGATGGAAAGACAATCGACTGGGCCTCGCTGGAAAGCCAGGCAGCGGACGAACATCCCGTACCGTTCTCGCTGATGACGGACCGGATCGAGACGCCGCAGATCGAGTGCGGCATCACCCGCACGACGTCTGCTACGCATGAGTTGATCCGCGCCAATCTTGGCCGTTCCGCAATGTATTCGGGCTCGATCGAAGGCGTCGGCCCGCGCTATTGCCCGTCGATCGAGGACAAGATCGTCAAGTTCGGTGACCGTGATGGGCACCAGATCTTCCTTGAGCCGGAAGGGCTCGACGACGACACCGTCTATCCCAATGGGATTTCGACCTCGCTGCCTGAGGACGTGCAGCTCGACATCCTGAAAACCATCCCCGGGCTGGAGCGCGCGGTCATGCTGCAGCCCGGCTATGCCATTGAATATGATCACGTTGATCCGCGCGAACTGCGTCAGACGCTCGAGACGAAGCGCGTCGGTGGTCTGTTCCTCGCCGGGCAGATCAACGGCACGACCGGCTATGAGGAAGCCGCCGGACAAGGCCTGCTCGCCGGCCTCAACGCGGCGCGGCGGGCGGCGGGCGGCGAACAGATCGTGCTGAGCCGCACCGAGGCCTATATCGGCGTGATGGTCGACGATTTGACCAGCCGCGGCATCAGCGAGCCCTATCGCATGTTCACCTCGCGGGCCGAATTCCGCTTGTCGCTTCGTGCCGACAATGCCGATGAACGGCTGACGCCGCTGGCTGCGAGGCTGGGAATCGCCTCGGCGCAACGGATGCAGCGCTATGGCGATGTCATGCAACGGCTCGGCTCGGCACGGGAATTGGCAAAGTCGCTGACGATGACGCCCAATGAGGCGGCGCGACATGGGCTGGAGATCAACAGGGATGGCGTGCGCCGGTCCGGCTATGAGTTGCTGGCCTATCCCGATGTCGACGTCGCCTGGCTGGCCAGGGTCGAGCCGAAATTTGCAGCCGTCGATGCCAAGACCGCCGAGCGGCTCGAAACGGCGGCGAAATATTCGGTTTACCTCGATCGCCAGAAGAGCGATGTCGCGCAGATCCGCCACGAGGAGGGTCGGTTGATCCCGGAAACCGTCGATTTTGCCGGCGTGCCCGGACTGTCCAACGAGTTGAAGCAGAAGATGCAGACGCGGCGGCCGCGCTCCGTTGCTGACGCCCAGCGCATGGAGGGCATGACGCCGGCGGCGCTGGCGATCATTGTCGCGCATGTCCGGCACCATGAAGGCGCGCAGAGAGACGTTGCGTGAGCTCTTTCTCCCTAGAGAGCCTGCAGGATGCGGCCGGCCCGGTTTCACGTGAAACATTCGATCGCCTGGTGGCGTTCGAAGAGATGTTCCAGAAATGGAACCGCAGCATCAACCTGGTCGCGCAGTCGACAGCGGGCGATGTCTGGCAGCGCCACATATTGGACAGCGCGCAGCTGGCTCGCATAGAACCCAGCGCCACGCGTTGGGTCGACATTGGTTCGGGCGGTGGATTTCCGGGCCTGGTCATGGCCTTCCTGCTCGCCGAGCGTCCGGGGGCCAGCATCGATCTGGTGGAAAGCAACCGCAAAAAAGCGTCGTTCCTGCAGACTGTCATTGGCCAGTTCAGCCTGCCGGCGCGGGTCGTGGCGCGCCGGATCGAGGACAGCCATGCACTTGTTTCAGCACCGCAAATCGTCACGGCGCGGGCTCTGGCCTCGCTTTCTGCCCTGCTCGATCTGTCGGCGCCCTGGCTGACGTCTGGCGCACGCGGGCTGTTCCACAAAGGCCGGGATTATCGCGCCGAAGTGCAAGAAAGCATTAACCGATGGGCCTTCGATCTGGTAGAACATCCCAGTGTGACCGACCCTCATGGCGTCATCCTCGAACTGTCCGACATCAGGCCTGTCTGAGCTTCGACGTGTCGGGTTATTTGGCGACCCAAAAATGAATTCCTGGCATAGATCCATGATGAAGAACGGCCCCCGAATCATCACCGTAGCCAACCAGAAGGGCGGTGTCGGCAAGACGACCACCGCCATCAATCTGGCCACCGCGCTCGCTGCAATCGGCGAAAAGGTGCTGATCGTCGATCTCGACCCGCAAGGCAACGCCAGCACCGGCCTCGGCATCGACCGCAAGGATCGTACGGTCTCATCCTACGACGTTCTGACCGGCGAACTCGAGCTGGAAGCCGCGGCCATTCCGACCGCCGTGCCCGGCCTGTCAATCGTGCCGTCGACGCTCGATCTGCTCGGCATCGAAATGGAGATCGCCTCGGCGCCGGACCGGGTGCTCAAGCTGCGCAATGCGCTGCGCGCCGCCACCGAACGCGGGGCGCCGTTCAATTACGTGCTGATCGATTGCCCGCCTTCGCTCAACCTTTTGACTTTGAATTCAATGGCGGCAGCCGATTCTGTTCTTGTGCCGCTGCAATGCGAGTTCTTCGCGCTCGAAGGCCTCAGCCAGTTGCTGGAGACCGTCGAGCAGGTGCGCCGCTCGATCAATCCGGACCTCATCATCCAGGGCATCGTGCTGACCATGTATGACGGCCGCAACAACCTCGCCAACCAGGTGGTGCAGGATGTACGGGCGCATATGGGCGACAAGGTCTACGAGACCATCATTCCGCGCAATGTGCGGGTGTCCGAGGCGCCGTCCTACGGCAAGCCGGCGATCCTTTACGATTTGAAGTGCTCGGGCAGCCAGGCCTACCTGCAGCTGGCCTCGGAAGTGATCCGCCGCGAGCGCAAATTGCGCGCCGCTTGATTAGCCCGTCAGCATAATTAACAGCCGATTCGATACCGAAACGATCTAAACACCTGGAATAGAGATGAGCGAAGACCTTTCGAGAAAAAGACTGGGCCGTGGGCTGGCCGCACTGATCGGCGAGATCGATCGCCCGGCAGCGCCGGAAAAGCCCGGCATGAGCGCCGACGGCAAGGTGCCGATCGAGTTCCTCAGCCCGAACCCGAAAAACCCACGCCGGCATTTTGGCGACGCCGAACTCACCGACCTTGCCCAGTCGATCCGCGAACATGGCGTGGTCCAGCCGGTGGTGGCACGGTCGTCGCCGAACCAGGCCGGCCGCTACGAGATCATCGCCGGCGAGCGGCGCTGGCGGGCGGCGCAGCGCGCCGGGCTGACCGAGATTCCGGTCATCATCCGCGAGGTCAATGATCGCACCGCGCTCGAACTGGCGATCATCGAGAACGTCCAGCGCACCGACCTCAACGCGGTCGAGGAAGCGCTGGGCTACCAGCAGCTGATCGACGATCACGGGTATACCCAGGCCGATCTCGGCAATGTCATCGGCAAGAGCCGCAGCCATGTCGCCAACACGCTGCGGCTGTTGAAGCTGCCGGATGTGATCCGTGACATGCTGGTCGACGGCGCGCTGTCGGCCGGCCACGCCCGCACTCTGGTGACGGCCGAGGATCCGGCCGGCCTTGCCAAGCGCATCGTCGAAGAGGGCCTTTCGGTGCGCCAAGCCGAAGCGCTGGCGCAAATGCCGGCCGGGCCGACGCCGGCCAAGCCGAAGCAGGCACAAGCCGCGCCGGAAAAGGACACCGACACGCTGGCGCTGGAAAAGCTGATGACCGACACGCTCGGCATGATCGTGGCCATCGACCACAAGGGCAAGGGCGGCGAGCTGCGGGTGTCCTATCGGTCGTTGGAGCAGCTTGATGAGCTGTGCCGGCGATTGAAGCAGGAGCGGTAGGGCGGGCTTAAGGTTAGGCTCTACAGCTGATATATCGGTGATATACGGCCGCTGTGTCCCGACTCCGACAGAAATTCAGAATTCCGACTCGACTCTCGGCGGTCCACGAGCTCTGTAGGCGGCTGAAGGACCAGCGGTAGGTGCCTGAGAAAGCACAGTATTTAGCCGGCAAATCAAGTTTCAGCTTGAAATCAAAGAACGATAAAAGGGCTGGCGGTTGCCGGCACTTTCTTTCTGCGGCGCTGATGTTTGGCGACGGCGTCGAAGCTGCCAATCTCCCCCGCTTGGGGGAGATCACGCGTTTCACCGCTGCGCCAACCGGCTGCTTTCAATTGCAATCCCCAGCAGCGCCTGACGTGCCAGCGCCACAGCCAGATCCGGCCGCCGCCGCGTCTGCAGCACGGCCGTCTGCAGCCGGGTCAGCGCGCGGCTGAGCGCGTCGCTGCTCCAGCGGTCGAGCGCCTTCTCCACCAGCTTGCGCCTGGAGAAGAAAACCGGGGGCCGCGCGCCGGCAACGACCGACGCCGCGTTACGGCCGCCAGAGTCCATCTGGCCGCGCATGATCTGGATCTGCTGCAACTGCCGCATCGCCGACGACAGCACGAGAAAAGGCGGGCCCCCCGACTGGCAGTGACGGGTGAAGGCGGTGTCGAAGTCGCCGACCTTCCCCTCGAGCAATGCATCGACGGCGTCGTCGAAAGAGGCGCCGGAGACGTCGCCCGACATAGCCCGGACCTCTTCCAGCCCGATATCCTTCTGGCCATGGGCATAGAGAACAAGCTTTTCGATCTCGCCACGCGAGGCCAACCGGTCGCCGCCGAGATTGCGGCGCAGCGCCTGTCTCGCTTCCATGGTCATCGACATGCCGGCCTTGCGCAGCTCGTCGTCGATGACCGTGTCGATGTCGCGGGCCTCATCAGCGTAGCAAGGCAGCGCCATGGCACCGTCCGCCGCCTCGACCACGGCGCGCAACCCGACGCCTTTCTTGAGATCGCCTGCCTCGATCAGGATGATGGCATCCCGTGCCGGCTCCGCCGTCAGCGCCTTGACGTCGTCGGCCAGCGCCTTCTGGCCGGTGGCGTTGCGCACCCAGAGCAGGCGCCGGTCGGAAAACATCGGCACGGTGCGAGCCTCGTCGAGCAACCGGCCTTCGTCGCGGTCGACCTCCGAGCCCTCGAGCCGAACCACGGAGAACGGATCGTCTAGCGGCAGGCCGGTCTTTTCGGCAAAGGCCTTCGCCCGCTCGGAAACGAGACCGCGATCGGGTCCGTAAAGCAGGACGATCGAGATGCGCGGGTCAGGCTTCGCGAGCCACGAATCGACCTCGAAAGCTTTCTTCTGTGCCATGAGTGGTGGTTAGCATGGCACGAGCGCGGGGTGAACAGAGTTCGATCTCCCCCCTCGTGGGGGAGATGTCCGGCAGGACAGAGGGGGGGCGCTGTCCCGCTGTCTTTTCCATCTTCAGCCTGCTTTCTAGCTACCTGTAGAAAAAGTCAAAGGATGGCAAGGCTTGCGTTCCTTCACGCCCCCCTCTGCCCTGCCGGGCATCTCCCCCACGAGGGGGGAGATTGGCAGCTTCAACCGCAGCGCCCGACAGTGAATCGCCGAAAAATCCATCGCTCCCTTGCGCTAGATTGCGCGGCGCAGCGAAACATCGACAAGAAATTTCGCGGACATATCTACATCTTGTGGGCGGGAGGCTGGATCGGTCGGCGCGGCCGGTCCGATGCGTGAGGCCTTGCCCGACAAATTCGCACTGGACGCGTGGATGTGCAAATATCCCGAACCAGGCAACATTGGAGGACAAAGGTCATGGCCGATGCTGGGATGTTGCGTTTCCACGTTCCGGAACCGGAAGTGCGGCCGGGCGGCACGCCTGATTTCTCCAATGTGACCCTTGCGCCGGCCGGCTCGGTGCCGCGCCCCGACATCTCTGTCGATCCGCGCACCATCCGCGACATGGCATTCTCGATCATCCGCGTGCTGAACCGCGACGGCGAAGCAGTAGGGCCGTGGGCCGGGCTGCTCTCCAACGAGGAGCTGCTGGAGGGTCTGCGCCACATGATGACGCTCAGAACCTTCGATGCGCGCATGCAGATGGCGCAGCGTCAGGGCAAGACCTCGTTCTACATGCAGCATCTCGGCGAAGAGGCGGTGAGCTGCGCTTTCCGCAAGGCGCTGGCACCTGGTGACATGAATTTCCCGACCTATCGCCAGGCCGGCCTGCTTATCGCCGACGGCTATCCGATGGTCACCATGATGAACCAGATCTATTCCAACGAGGCCGATCCGCTGAAGGGCCGGCAGCTGCCGATCATGTATTCCTCGAAGGAGCACGGCTTCTTCTCGATCTCCGGCAATCTGGCGACGCAGTACATCCAGGCCGTCGGCTGGGCGATGGCCTCGGCGATCTCGAACGATTCCAAGATCGCGGCGGCCTGGATCGGCGACGGCTCGACGGCGGAATCCGATTTCCATTCGGCGCTGGTGTTCGCCTCCACCTACAAGGCGCCGGTCGTGCTCAATGTCGTCAACAATCAGTGGGCGATCTCGACGTTCCAGGGCATTGCGCGGGGCGGCTCCGGCACTTTTGCCGCCCGGGGCCTCGGTTTCGGCATCCCGTCGCTGCGCGTCGACGGCAATGATTATCTGGCTGTGCATGCGGTAGCCAAATGGGCGGCCGAGCGGGCGCGCAGCAATCTTGGGCCGACGCTGGTGGAATATGTCACCTACCGCGCCGGCGCGCATTCGAGCTCGGACGATCCTTCCGCCTACCGGCCGAAGACCGAATCCGACGCCTGGCCGCTCGGCGATCCGGTCATGCGGCTGAAGAACCATCTGATCGGGCTCGGCGTCTGGTCGGACGAGCGCCATGCGCAGGCCGAGGCGGAAATCCTCGACACGGTGATCGCGGCGCAGAAGGAGGCGGAGAGCCACGGCACGCTGCATGCCGGCGGCAAGCCGTCGACGCGCGAGATGTTCGAGGGCGTCTTTGCCGAAATGCCTGCGCATCTGAGGCGCCAGCGCCAGCAGGCGGGAGTCTGAGCCATGCCAAGACGGACCATGATCGAGGCGATCCGCGATGCCATGGATGTGTCGATGGGGCGTGACGACAAAGTCGTGGTGTTCGGCGAGGATGTCGGCTTCTTCGGCGGCGTGTTTCGCGTCACCCATGGCCTGCAGGCCAAGTATGGCAAGAGCCGCTGCTTCGATGCGCCGATCAACGAATCGGGCATTGTCGGCTCGGCCATCGGTATGGCGGCCTATGGGCTGAAACCCTGTGTGGAAATTCAGTTTGCCGACTACATGTATCCGGCCTACGACCAGCTGACCCAGGAAGCCGCAAGGCTGCGCTACCGCTCGAATGGCGATTTCACGTGCCCGATCGTGGTCCGCATGCCGACCGGGGGCGGCATCTTTGGCGGCCAGACGCACAGCCAGAGCCCCGAGGCTTTGTTCACCCATGTGTCGGGGCTGAAGACCGTGGTGCCGTCCAACCCGCATGACGCCAAGGGGCTTTTGATCGCCGCGATCGAGGATCCCGATCCGGTGATCTTCCTCGAGCCGAAACGGCTCTACAATGGTCCGTTCGATGGCCATCACGACCGGCCGGTGACGCCATGGTCGAAGCATGAACTGGGCGAAGTCGCCGACGGCCACTACACCGTGCCGCTCGGCAAGGCGGCGATCCGCAGAGCGGGCTCTGATGTCACCGTGCTCGCCTATGGCACCATGGTCTATGTCGCCCAGGCCGCTGCCGAGGAAACCGGCATCGATGCCGAGATCATCGACCTCAGGACGTTGCTGCCGCTCGACCTCGACACGATCGTCGCGTCGGTCAAGAAGACCGGGCGCTGCGTCATCGTGCACGAGGCGACGCTGACCTCCGGCTTCGGCGCCGAATTGTCGGCGCTGGTGCAGGAAAACTGCTTCTACCATCTGGAGGCGCCGGTGGCGCGTGTCGCCGGCTGGGACACGCCCTATCCGCATGCGCAGGAATGGGACTATTTCCCCGGCCCCGCCCGGGTCGGCCGCGCCCTTATCGAAACCATGGAGGCCTGACATGGGCGAGCACATCATCAAGCTGCCCGATGTCGGCGAGGGCGTCGCCGAGGCGGAACTCGTCGAGTGGCACGTCAAGATCGGCGACATCGTGCGCGAGGACACTGTGCTTGCCGCCGTCATGACCGACAAGGCGACGGTCGAAATCCCGTCGCCCGTCGATGGCGAGATCCTGTGGCTGGGCGCCGAGATCGGCGACACGGTGGCGATCGGCTCGCCGATTGTGCGGCTGAAAGTGGCGGGCGAGGGCAATGTGAGGGGTGGCGCCAAGGCCGAGGCGGTGGCCGCTGAGCCTGCGGCCAAGCTGCCGACTCCGAAACCCGAAACCGCCGCGCCGGCCGCGAAGACCCCGGCAAAGGCCAACGTTGCGGAGGTGAAACCGGCCACCGCCGCTTCTAAAAGCGCCGGGCAGACGTCCCTCTCAGGCGCGCCGCGCCCCGAGGGCGAAAAACCGCTGGCGTCGCCGGCTGTACGCTTGCGGGCAAAAGAGGCCGGCATCGATCTCAGGCAGGTTGCGGGAAGCGGCCCGGCCGGCCGCATCGGCCATGAGGACATCGAGGCGTTCCTGGCGCGCGGGCCGCAGGTCGCCAAGGTATCGGGCCTTGCCCGCAACGATTCGGTCGAGGACATCAAGGTGGTGGGCCTCAGGCGCAAGATCGCCGAGAAGATGACGCTGTCCAAATCGCGCATCCCGCACATCACCTATGTCGAGGAGATCGACGTCACCGCGCTGGAAGAATTGCGCGCCGCGCTCAACAAGGAGAAGCGCGCCGACAGGCCGAAGCTGACGCTGCTGCCGTTCCTGATGCGGGCGATGGTCAAGGCGATCGGTGACCAGCCCCAGCTCAATTCGCTGTTCGACGACGAGGCCGGCATCATCCACCAGCATGGCGGCATCCATATCGGCATCGCCGCGCAGACGCCGTCGGGGCTGGTGGTGCCTGTCGTCAAGCATGCCGAGGCGCGCGACATCTGGGATTGCGGCGCCGAGGTTATCAGGCTGGCAGAGGCGGCCAAGTCCGGCACGGCGACACGCGATGAGCTGTCCGGCTCGACCATCACCATCACCTCGCTCGGCGCCATGGGCGGCGTCGCGACGACGCCGGTCATCAACCATCCGGAAGTGGCAATCATCGGCGTCAACAAGATGATGGTGCGGCCGGTGTGGGACGGCACCCAGTTCATCCCGCGCAAGATGATGAATTTGTCGTCGAGCTTCGACCATCGGGTGATCGATGGCTGGGACGCGGCGGTGTTTATCCAGCGGATCAAGGCGCTGCTGGAAACGCCGGCGCTGATCTTTGTGGATTGAGGGTGATGAGAACGGTCGCAAGGTCCCCCTCACCCGGATTGCCAACCGAATTGCAAAGGCAATTCGGGGCAATCCGACCTCTCCCCGAGGGGAGAGGAGGTTGTCGACGCCGGCGCCAGTCTCTTCTCCCCAGCGGGGAGAAGGTGGCCGCGAAGCGGCCGGATGAGGGGGCCTTCACCAAAAAGAGCGTGCCAAGATGAAAGAAATCTCCTGCAAGCTGCTTGTCATCGGCGCTGGCCCCGGCGGTTATGTCTGCGCCATCCGTGCCGGCCAGCTCGGTGTCGATACGGTCATCGTCGAGGCCGGCAAGCCTGGCGGCACCTGTCTCAATGTCGGCTGCATTCCGTCCAAGGCGCTGATCCATGCGGCGGAAGAGTTCGAGAAGGTCGCGCACATGGCCGGCGGCAAGAGCCCGCTCGGCATTTCTGTCTCGGCACCCGTGCTCGACCTGAGCAAAACCGTCGCCTGGAAGGACGGCATTGTCAGCCGGCTCAACAGCGGCGTCGCTGGCCTGTTGAAGAAGGCCGGCGTCAAGACTGTGCAAGGCTGGGCGACGTTCCGCGACGGCAAGACCGTCGAAGTCGAGACCGAGATGGGCGTGCAAGTGATCCGCGCCGAGGTGATCGTCATCGCCACCGGCTCGGCGCCGGTCGAATTGCCTTTTCTTCCCTTTGGCGGGCCTGTGATATCGTCCACGGACGCGCTGGCCTTGAGCGAGGTGCCGAAGAAGCTTGCCATCGTCGGTGGCGGTTATATCGGGCTGGAACTCGGCATGGCCTTCGCCAAGATGGGGGCGAAGGTGACCGTGGTCGAGGCCTTGCCGCGCGTGCTGGCGCAGTATGATGCCGAGCTGACCCGGCCGGTGGTCAAGCGGCTCGCCGCGCTCGGCGTAGAGGTGGTGCTTGGCGCCAAAGCCAAGGGACTGTCGACAAAAGGCGATGCGCTGCTGGTCGAGACAGCGGACGGCAAGAGCGCCAAGGTTGCCGCCGACAAGATCCTGGTGACGGTCGGCCGCAAGCCGGTGACCGAAGGCTGGGGGCTCGACCAGATCGACCTCGATATGGCGGGCAAATTCATCAAGATCGACGACCAGTGCCGCACCTCGATGCGCGGCATCTTTGCTATCGGCGACGTCACCGGCGAGCCGATGCTGGCGCATCGCGCCATGGCGCAAGGCGAAATGGTCGCCGAGATCGTCGCCGGCCACAAGCGCAGCTGGGACAAGCGGTCGATTCCCGCCGTCTGCTTCACCGATCCCGAACTTGTGACGGCGGGGCTTTCGCCGGAAGAGGCCAAGGTCCAGGGCGAGATCAAGATTGGCCTGTTCCCGTTCGCCGCCAATGGGCGGGCGATGACCAAGCTGGGCGAGGATGGGTTCGTTCGGGTGGTCGCTCGCGCGGACAACCATCTGGTGCTGGGCATCCAGGCAGTCGGACAGGGCGTGTCGGAACTGTCGGCTTCGTTCGGACTGGCGCTGGAAATGGGCGCGCGGCTGGAGGACATAGCCGGCACGAACCATGCGCATCCGACGCAAGGCGAGGGCTTCCAGGAAGCGGCGCTGAAGGCGCTCGGGCACGCGCTGCATATTTGAGGCGGTGGTGGCGTAAGAAGCGGTGATGTCCGCGGGGCATTGCCCCCCTTTGTCCTGCCGGACATCTCCCCCTCAAGGGGGGAGATCGGCAGTTTCGGGAACCGCGCCTCTTCTAAGACTTTGAAAATTGGCGAAATCTTAGATTACAGCAAATCTCCCCCCTTGAGGGGGAGATGCCCGGTAGGGCAGAGGGGGGCGATGCCCCGCTAACCTCTCTCAAGAGAGACGTTGCACCTTCAGCTCGCCAGCCGGCTTACCATCTCATGTTGCGCATAGGCGCGGCCGAAACGGTTGGCCAGAAATGCATCCAGCGCGATATCTTCCTGCTTGACGAAGCCGGTGGCCGGCAGGCTGCCGTCGGCCAGCATGTCGAGCACGGCGCAGATGCCGGATGCGGTGGTGATCTGGATGGCGCTGCGCACCTGATTGCCGACGCGCTGCGAATAGATCTTGTTGGCGTAGGTTTCCTGCAGCAGGCGGCCGTTGCGGCGACCGGAGACGGTGACGAAGACGATGACGACGTCCTGCAGCGTCGCCGGGAGCGCGCTTTCGAAAATGTCCTTCAGCACGTCGCGGCGGTGGCGCAGGCCGAGGTCGTTGAGCAGCGCCTTCATGATCGCGGCATGGCCGGGGTAGCGGATGGTGCGGTAGTTCAGCGTGCGCACCTTACCCTTCAACGTCTCGGCGAGCGTGCCGAGCCCACCCGAGGTGTTGAACGCCTCGTAGGTGACGCCGTCGAGCGAGAATTCCTCGCGCTCTTCCAGCGGCGGCACTTCGATCAGTTCGCCCTCGACGATCGCCTCGCACGGCTCGCAATATTCGTTGATGACGCCGTCGGTGCTCCAGGTCAGATTGTAGTTCAGCGCATTGGACGGGTATTGCGGCAGGGCGCCGACGCGCATGCGCACGCTTTCCAGCGTGTCGAAACGGCTGGCGAGATCGTTGGCGACGATCGAGATGAAGCCCGGCGCCAGCCCGCATTGCGGAATGAAGGAGCTCTTGCCCGAGCGGGCCAATTCCTTGACGCGACGGGTCGAGACGACGTCCTCGGTCAGGTCGAGATAGTGCACGCCGGCGCTGGCCGCCGCCTCGGCGATGCGCGTGGTCAGGTGGAAGGGGGCGGCGCTCAGCACAGCGAATTTGCCCGCAAGCGCTGCTTCCAGCGCGCCTGGTGCGGCGATGTCGAGTTCCAGCGTTTCGACACCGGCCGGCAGTTCCGCCGCGGCAAGCTGTACCGCCGCACGGTCGACGACGGTGACGGCATAGTCGCCGGTGGCGGCGAGCATCTCCGCAATGGTCGAACCGATCTTTCCGGCGCCGACGACAACAATCTTCTTCATGACCAATCCCTCAAGCAAAGCAAAATCCTGGGAACAGAATCGCAGCTTGCCCGTCGAAAGGAAGCGTGGAATTGTGCGAAATGAAACTCTGATTGCGCAATTTGCCGAAAGGATTCGTCGAAATGCTCAGTGAAGCCGAACAGGCGCTGCTTTCCCTGCTGCGTTCCAACGCCCGCGCTTCGACGGCCGAACTGGCGCGACAGCTCGGCGTCTCGCGCACGACGGTGCAGAGCCGGATCGAGCGGCTGGAACAGCGCGGTATCATATCGGGTTACGGCGTCAAGCTTTCCGCCGACTATGAACAGGGGCTGGTCAAGGCGCATGTGCTGCTCACCGTCACACCCAAGCTTGCCGACAAGGTGGTGCGGGCCTTGCAGGCGCTGCCGCCGGTGCGGACGCTGCACTCAGTCAGCGGCAATTTCGACATGATCGTCATCGTCGACGCGCCGTCGATCCGCGACCTCGACGCGCTGCTCGACCAGATCGGCGCCATGGACGGGGTCGAACGGACCTCGTCGTCGATCATTTTGTCGACAAGGATTGATAGATGAGCGGGCTTCTCAGAACTTGGGTTCCTCGCCCCCGCAAAGCGGGGGAGAGGTGGCCGCGAAGCGGCCGGAGAGGGGGCTTTCGTAGGGCTCGGCGCGAAATGACTCGAACTGGCGCGGTCGGCGCAGCCCCTCTCCGTCTCGGCTTCGCCGAGCCACCTCTCCCCACTCTCGTGGGGCGAGGAACCCAAGCTGGCATTGGTCGGCACCGGTAATTTCGCCAACTAATCCGTCGCCAGCGGAAAGCTCACCATCACCGCCAGCCCAGGCTCACAATCCTCCAACGCAATCGACGCCCCGTGCAGATCGGCGATGGCCCTGACCAGGCTGAGGCCGAGGCCGCTGCCTGGTGTCGAGCGGCTGTGGTCGAGCCGGTAGAGCCGCTGAAACACTTTTTCGCGTTCGTCGGCAGGGATGCCCGGTCCATCGTCGGCAACGCCGGCAAGGACATGATCGTCCTGGCGCGCCACCGACAGTTTGATCGTCGTGCCGGGCGGGCAATGGCGCAGCGCATTCTCGACCAGATTGGCGAACATCTGCGTCAGCAGCTCCGGGTCGCCATGGATGCGGGCGGCGGTCTGATGCAGCTCGACCGACGACAACGACTTGCCGTCATCCTCGGCCACGTCGGCATAAATCTCGGCGATGGTTTGCAGGATCAGGCCGAGGTCGACATCGGTGAACCGCGCCTTGCGGGCTCCGGCCTCGATCTGCGCAATGCGCAGCAGCGCATCGAAGGTCTCGTTGATCTGATGGCCCTCGGCGCGCGCATCGGCCAGATCGCCGGAAACGTCGCGATCCTGCGCGGCCTTGTCGGCCGCACCCTCCAGGATCATCTGCAGCCGGTTGAGCGGCGTCTTCAGATCGTGCGCGATGTTGGCGCTGACCTGCTTCATGCCTTCGACCAGGCCCGACAGGCGGTCGAGCGCCGCGTTGATCTGGCTGGAGACGATGTCGATGTCGTCGCCCTTGCCGGTCAGCGGAATGCGGGTGTCGAGCCGGCCATGCGAGACGTCGACCATGGTGGCGGCAATGCCGTCGAGCCGGTGCTGGACACGCGAGGCCAGCAGGGCGCCGCCGGTGACCGCCAGGCCGGTGATGATCAGGGTTGCCCAGCCGAAGCTCATCAGCATGATCGTCTCCAGTTCCTCCGTCTCGGACAGGCTGAAGGCGATCGTCAGCGTGTTGGGGCCGATGGCGCCGGAATAGGCGCGGTATTCGGTATCAGGCGGCACGCCGGGCAATACGGCGTCGAACGCCGAGAACCCGTCGGGAAGCCCCGCGGCGGTGAAGTTGCCGGCCAGCCGGTTGCCGGTCGCGTCGGTCAGCGAAAACAGCTGTTCTGTCTTCAGGCTGCGCGCGGAGTGGCTTTCGACGGTCTCAACCAGTTCCTTGAGATCATTGTCGGCGTAGGTCGCGGCGACGACGGCGTAGGTTTCCTTGATGGTGTCGTCGAGGCGTTCGGCAAGATCGGCGCTCATCATCTGATAGACGATGGCGCCCGACAGCACGAAGGCCAGCATGAACAGAAAGCCGAATGTCAGCGCGAGCCGGAACGGCGTGCTGCGCAGCAGGCGAGACCATGTTCCGGTCATGGCGCGAGCGGTGCGTGCAGGCTGTAGCCGGTGTTGCGGACGGTGTGGATGAGCTGGGTCTCGAACGGCTTGTCGATCTTGGCCCGCAGCCGGCTGATATGGGTCTCGACGACGCTGGTCTTGGGATCGAAATGAAAATCCCAGACACGCTCCAAGAGCATGGTGCGGGTGATGACACGGCCTTCGCCGCGCATCAGCACCTCGAGCAGGCTGAATTCGCGCGGCTGCAGGTCGATCGGCTGGCCCTGGCGCGTGACGCGCCGCATGATCAGGTCCATTTCGAGGTCGCCAACCCGCAACACGGTCTTCTGCTCTTGCGCCGCCGGCCGGCGGCCGAGCGCATGGATGCGGGCAAGCAGCTCGGAAAAAGCGAAGGGCTTGACCAGATAGTCGTCGCCGCCGGCCTCGAGGCCCTCGACGCGGTCATCGATGCCGCCGATGGAGGTGAGAAAGATCGCCGGGGTGCGCACACCGGCCGCGCGGACCGCCTTGACCATCGACAGGCCATCGAGACCCGGGATCATCCGGTCGGCGACGATCACGTCATAGCTGCCGCTGGTTGCGGCGAAAAGCGCGTCATGGCCGTTGCGCAGGAGGTCGCAGACATGGCCGGCCTCGGTCAGTCCCCTGACGATATAGTCCGCCGTCCTGTGGTCGTCCTCGACAAGAAGAAGTCGCATCGCTGTTCCGGTTGATCGCCGATATCCGGCACACGCTACCACCGGCATGGGCCCGTTCCTAGGATGACGAAATCAAGGTTCAATCCGACTCCAGCAGGATCTCGTCGATGTCGTCAGCGTTTTTCTTCATCGTCATGTAGAGAACGAGCGCGATGATGCAGCCGAGGAAGATCAGGCTGGTGAAGGTGCTGCCGAAGCCGAGGCCGCCCTGTTCGGCCGGCTGCGACAGAAAATCGCCGAAGGAGGCGCCGAGCGGCCGCGTCAGGATATAGGCGAGCCAGAAGGCCAGGATGGCGTCGAGATGCAGCAGCCAGTAGGCAAGCGCAATCAGCGCGATGACGCCGCCGAACAGCAGTCCGGTCGCCAGATAACCCATATCAAAACTCTCGGCGACGAGGTCGCCGGCGGCGGTGCC
Source organism: Mesorhizobium sp. P3_A8 (assembly GCF_056402995.1). Taxonomy (NCBI): domain Bacteria; kingdom Pseudomonadati; phylum Pseudomonadota; class Alphaproteobacteria; order Hyphomicrobiales; family Phyllobacteriaceae; genus Mesorhizobium; species Mesorhizobium sp. P3_A8. The sequence goes on from NZ_JBFUGI010000017.1 coordinate 61,797, forward strand.
GAGCGAGAAGGTGAAGAGGATCGCCAGCCAGTAGAAGATCTCGCGGCGGGTGGTGAAGATGGTGTGGATCGACAGCGTCCGCTCGCTGGCGTACCAGACCGCGAACGTCGCTGCGAGTGCAACCGAGAAGGCGATCGTCGTCGTCTGCAGGCGCACGCCGAAATTGTCGACGAGGTTGTCGGTGATCAGCGTGCCGACGACGCTGATCAGCACCACCGCCAGCCAGTAGGCCCAGGGCACGTAGCGTTTCTGTGCGAACTGCAGGACAAGGGCGACGATCAGCACGCCGGTCATGATCAGCGAGGTGACGGTCAGCCCGAGCCCGAGATTGACGGCGATATAGTCGGCCGCCGTCTCACCCATGGTGACCGCCATCAGCTTGATCAGCCAGAAACCGAGCGTGACCTCCGGCACCCTGTTGTGGTCCGGTGCGGCGAGGTGCGTGTTGGGGGCGAGCATGGATAGGTCCCGAGGTTGCGGCCGGGTGGAAGCGATCCGGCATCTCGACATTAGGCAAGCGACTTCACTGCAGCCTGTCCCGAGGCATACAAATTCGTAAGGATGGCCGTGGTTGGCGCAAAAGGGCTTTACGAACCTCGCGCGTTGCGCTGATAGAAAGCGGGCGCCTTGTATCCGCCATCAATGGCGTGCCCGAGTGCGAAACCCGCAAGCCCCAGGGAACACGAATGACCTACGCTTCGCTCAAGCCGGTTTCAGAGGCCTTCGTGCAGCGCAAGCGGCTGATCTTCGTGCGGGCGGCGGCGGTGCTGGCGGTGCTGCTGCTGTTCCTCACCAAGCCGGCGCTCGCCGAGGGCTCGAACGGGCACGAAACGCTCGAATTCTTCGGCTTCTGCCTGGTGCTCGCCTGCGTCGTCGGCCGGCTCTGGAGCATCCTCTATGTCGGCGGCAAGAAGAATGAGGAGCTGGTTTCGACGGGGCCGTTTTCGATGAGCCAGAACCCGCTCTATTTCTTTTCGACGGTCGGCGCGATCGGCATCGGCCTGCTCTACGGCTCGCTGGTGGCGGCGGCAGTGCTTGGCGTGGCCAGTTTTCTCATCTTCCGCGTCACGGCGCGCAAGGAAGCCGAGTATCTGCTGGGCAAGTTCGGCCCGGCCTACACCGCCTATACCAAGGCGACGCCGCGGTTCTGGCCGAACCCGCTGCTCTATCGCGACGATGACCAGCTGCAATTCTCGCCGCGCGCGCTGAAGCGCACCTTCTATGACGGGCTCTATTTCCTCGCCATTTTCCCGGCCATCGAGCTGGTCGAGTATTTCCGGGAAACCGGCATGCTGTTCCCGGCCTTCATTACGCTCTACTGATCATTAAGGCCTGCTGCCGCTAAATCATGACGTTGCCGGAAGCCCGGCCGGTCTTGGTTTGAACGGAGATGACCGCATGCCAGCTTCGCTGCTGGCCGGCAGGGCCAGTGTGACAGTCTTCACAGCCGAAGACGCTTCCGCCTGGGCGGACCTGATGGCGGCGGTGCCGGCCGAGGTCGGCGATCGCCTGGCCGCCTTGCAAAAAATCGTTGGCGTCACCGGCGTGGCGCAATACCGCGACGGCCGCGCCGAGGCGATCGTGATCGGCCAGCGCCGGCCGGCGGCCGCGATGATGCGCATCGCACTGTTCTGGCCCGCCTCCAGCTTCATCAGCGGCTCGCGCCTGCTGGAGGCGCTGGAGAAGGAGGCGCTTGCGCAAGATCTGCTCTGCCTGCGTGCCGACGAGGACACGGTGCTGCGCATCGGCGGCCAATGGGAGCGCCGCGACGGCTTTCTGCAACGCTGGATCGGCATCGAGCCGACCCGTTGGCAGGAGCGGATACCACCGTCCTGGCCGCAGACGGCGGGCTTTACTTGCGGGCCGTCGGCGTTGGCCATGGCGATGGCCGGCCTCGACCCCGACTTGCGGCCGGACCGGGCGCTGGAGGTCGAGCTCTGGCGTGAAGCCACCACCATCATCGGCCCGAGCGGGCCGGGCGGCTGCGATCCCTACGGCCTGGCGCTGGCGGCGCACCGGCGCGGGCTGCGGACCGCAGTGTTCATGAGCAGCGCCGAACCGATCTTCCTCGACCGCGCCGCCTCGGAGGAAAGGCGCGGGCTGATGAGCTTCGTCCAGGCCGGTTTCAAGCGCGACGTCGAAGCCGCGTCATTGCCGATCGAGCCCCGCGCCTTTGCGATCGAGGAGATCGGAGGGGCGCTTGATCGTGGCTTGTTGGCGCTGGTGCTGATCGATCAGGCGCCGATGATGGGCTACACCTGCCCGCACTGGGTGCTCGTCCATGGCCATGGCGGTGGGATCTATTTCGTCAACGACCCCTGGATTGAGCCGGACCGGCTCGAACAGATGATGGACGTTGTCGACCTGCCCGTGATGGCGGCGGAGCTCGACCGGATGGCCTGGTACGGCAATCCGGCCTACCGGGCGGCGGTGCTGGTTGGGCCGGGTCCCGGGGTCTAGGCTCCCAGCGGATACGGCATATATCCAACAAAGCCGGCAATCTTCCAGCTGCCTTCGACCTTCCTGCAGAAATACAGTGTCTGCCATTTGAGCCGGTCGACGCTGCCATCGGCCTTGGCGATGGAACCGTCGAACTTCTTGTGCAGCACGGCGCGGTCGCCGTCGACATCGATGTCGCGCAGATTGGTGACGCGAAAAATCGCTTCGCGCAGCGGCTCGGCGAATTCGGTCGCCGCCGTTTCCTTGGCCTGGCGCAGCCACTCGTCGCGATAGATTTCCAGCCGTGGGAATTGCAGCCGCCAGGCGTCGGCATTGGCGAGAAAATGCGCATGCATGCCGAAGAAGCTTTCGGCGACGAAATCGTTCTCGACCATCGACCAGTCCTGGCCGATGAAAGCGTCGATGTCGCGCCGCACCAGCATCTCCCACAGCGCGTGGCGGTCGGCGTCGCCTGGTGGAAACGGGTTCTTGTCGAAGGTCATTCTCGGGTTCTCCGCTCTCGCATAGGATATCTCCGTCGCGGCCTGGAAGCCGTCCGGCAGGCGCGCACGATGCAAGCGCTCTTGTAATAAAGCAACGCGGATTTCGAAGAATGTTGCTTTCCAACAAGGGCCCTATCGGGACCGCCCCGATCGCGGTAAATCTGCGCCGAAGCGGGCGCCGCCTTGGCGCCCTGACGCATACTCAGAGGAGGCAATCCCTTGCCCAAACAAACTTTTGGAACATCCCATGTGCCGCTGTCGCCCGCCGTGCGGGCCGGCGACTTTGTCTTTGTCTCGGGCCAGGTTCCGGTCGGCAGCGACGGCATCGTGGTCAAGGGCGGCATTACGGAACAGACCGAACAAGTGCTCGCCAATGTGAAGGCGGCGCTGGCGCTTGCCGGCTGCACATTGGACGATGTGGTGAAGACCACGGTGTGGCTGGAGGACGCGCGCGATTTCGGCGCTTTCAACGCGGTTTACGCCCGGCACTTCCCGAAGAACCCACCGGCCCGCACCACGGTCGAATCGCGGCTGATGATCGACATCAAGATCGAAGTCGAGGCGGTCGCGTACAGGCCGGTCTGACAAGCGATAACGAAGCGGAGGTTTCCCCCATGCAATTCGACCTCCTGCTGAAGGGTGGAAGGCTGATCGATCCGGCGTCCGGCATCGACGCGCCGCGCGATGTCGCCATCGCCAATGGCCGGGTCGCTGCGATCGACGCCGATATTCCCGTGACCAGCGCCGCCAAAATTGTCGACGCGACGGGCTGCATCGTCGCGCCCGGCCTCGTCGACCTGCACAGCCACGTCTATTGGGGCGGCACCTCGCTCGGCGTCGACGCCGACCGGCTGGCGGCCAAGAGCGGCACCACCACCTTCATCGATGCCGGCAGTGCGGGCGCCGGCAATTTCCTCGGCTTCCGCCGCCATGTCATGGAGCGCTCGAAGGTGCGCATCCTGGCCTATGTCAACATTTCCTTTGCCGGCATTTTCGGCTTCTCGCAGACGGTGTCGGTCGGTGAATGCAGCGATCTCAGGCTCTGCGAGCCGCGCGAGGTGGTGGCAGCAGTGCGCGAGCACGCCGATGTCGTCGTCGGCGTGAAAGTCCGCTCCGGCAAGCATGCCGGCGGCACCAGCGGCATCGCGCCGGTCGATCTGGCGCTGGAGGCGGCCGACAAAGCCGGCCTGCCGCTGATGGCGCATATTGACGAGCCGCCGCCCGGCCGTTCCGAAGTGCTGCCGCGCCTGCGCCGGGGCGATATCCTCACCCATTGCTTCCGGCCGTTTCCCAACGCGCCGGTCTTCGCCTCCGGCGCGGTGCGCCCCGACATGCGGCTGGCACGCGAGCGCGGCGTCATCTTCGATCTCGGCCATGGCATGGGTTCGTTCGACTTCGAGGTGGCGCGCGCGATGCTCGCCGAAGGGCTGGCGCCCGATGTGATCTCGAGCGACGTCCACCTCTACTGCGTCGACGGGCCGGCCTTCGACATTCTGGTCTGCATGTCGAAGCTGATCGCGCTCGGCATGCCGCTGGTCGAGGTTTTGCGCGCGGCGACGCAAGGGCCTGCACATGCGATCGCAAGGCCGGACCTCGGCACGCTGGCGGTCGGTACCGTCGGCGATGTCGCCGTGCTCCGCCAGAAGTCCGGCCGTTTCACCTTCGTCGATGCGGTCGGCGCTGCGCTGGTCGCCGATCAGCGGCTGGTGTCGGAAGGCATCGTCATCGGCGGCACCTGGTGGCCGAACGAGGCGGCGAACGATTTGAGCGAGACGGAGCGTTTCGAAGCGCATGCCGACCATACGCATGTCGAGGTTGCCGCCAGGCATTTCGGGCATCGTCACGATTGAGCGGAGTGCCGGCGTGGTTACGCCGGCCCCATCGCGCTCAAGAACTGCTCGACCCCAGTGGTCGTCAAAAGCTCGACGCGCTCGCGAATCAGGTCATCGCTCCAGTTCCACCACTCCAACGCCTGCAGCCGCTCGACGATTTCGGGCTTGAATCGGTAGCGGATGACGCGGGCCGGGTTGCCGACCGCGACGGCATAGGGTGGAATGTCCCTGGTGACGATGCTGCCGGCGCCGATGACCGCGCCGTTGCCGATGGTGACGCCGCCAAGGATAGTGGTGCGGGCACCGATCCAGACGTCATGGCCGACCGTGATCGGCCCCTTGCCGACTGTGCCGGGCGCATTGCGGATCTTTCCGTTCACAAACTTAATCGGAAAGGTGGTCGCGGTGTCGATGCGGTGCTCGGCCGCGCAGATGAAGAGAACACCCGGGCCAACCGAACAGAACGACCCGATCCGCACCGGCACGTTTTCGTGCGGAACGAAGAACGATTCCTTGGTGAGCCCATAGGTATGGCGACCGATCTCGACGCCAGGCAGTGGCGGCAACGGGTCCTTCTTCAGTCCCAGCTTTATGCGAAGCCCTCTCAGCAGTCCCACCGGCTTCCCTCCCCCGAATGCCAGGCAATACAGGGAGACTACTCACCGCATCTGAAAAGTGCGCAAGTAGTTTCGAGTAGTGGCCCGATTAGCCGTTCCCCCTCGAGGGGGAAAGTACCGGCAGGCCTGTCTTTCGGCTGCGCGTTTGCGGCGCTGGTCGACCCCCACTCCGTCTCGGCTTCGCCGAGCCACCTCTCCCCCGATCGACGGGGTAGAGGAAAGGCGCCAGGCTTTTTTTGCCGTCAACGCTGGTCCAGCAACGCTCCCTTCCTTTCCCTCCGGAGGGGGGAAAGGTGGCGCTGCGAAGCAGCGACGGATTGGGGGAACCACGTGGCAATCAAGCCTCGCGCCGATAAGTCACGCCAGTCACAGAAGATGTGTGCATAACGTAGCGTCGATCGGGGGAGAGGTGGCGAGCGAAGCTCGACGGAGTGGGGGTCGAACCTTATCCGGCGTTGCTGACCGCCCCGTAAACCGGCGTCTCGATACCTTCCATCCGCGCCTTGATCTGTAGCGCCACATATTTGGAGTAAAACCGCGACAGCGCCAGATTGCCGCCGTGGAACCACAGCGCTTCCTGCGCCGTCGGCTTCCACATGTTGCGCAATTCGCCTTGCCAGGGGCCGAGATCGCCCTTGACGCCGGAGCCGAGACCCCAGCACGGACCGACCTTGTCGGCGACCTCGCGGGAGACGAGTGCCGCGACATTCTCGTTCATCGACTGGTAGCCGGTGCAGGCGATGATGGCATCGGCCTCGAGTTCGCTGCCGTCCTCGAACAATATGCCCTTCGCCGTCAGCGACTTGATGGCGACGCCGCTGCGGATGCCGATCTTGCCGTCGATGATCAGGTCGGAAGCACCGACGTCGATGTAGTAGCCGGAGCCGGTGCGGTAGGCTTTCATCAACAGGCCGGTTTCGTCGTCGCCGAAATCTATGGCGAAGCCGGAGGCGCTGAGCCGTTCGTAGAAGGCCGCGTCGCGCGCCCGGATGACGTCGTACAGCGCGCGCTGGCCCTTGGGCACCAGCGCGAACGGTGTCGAGGCGACGATCATGTCGGCCTTTTCGGTGGTGATGCCGCGCGCCAGCGCGTTCTCCGAAAAGATCTCGAAGCCGACTTCCATCAGCGTGCTGGACTTGACCACGGTCGTCGGCGAACGCTGGATCATGGTGACGTCAGCGCCGCTTTCCCAGAGATCGACGCAGACGTCATGACCCGAGCTTGCCGCACCGATGACGGCCACCTTCTTGCCGCGGAATTTGTCGCCGCTGGCATATTGGCTGGAATGCAGCAATTCGCCCTTGAACTGGTCGGCGCCGGCCAGGTCGATCTTTCGCGGCGGGCCATAGGCACCGGTGGCGAAGACGATGTGTTTCGGCTTCAGCGTGATCTGCCGGCCGACGCGGTCGACCACCACGGTCCATTCCTTCTCGGCTTCATCATAGGAAGCGCTGAGGCATTTGGTGGCGACCCAGTAGTTGAGCTCCATGACGCGCGTGTACATTTCCAGCCAGTCGCCCATCTTGTCCTTCGGCGTGAAGATGGGCCAGTTTTCCGGAAACGGGATGTAGGGCAGATGGTCGTACCAGACCGGGTCGTGCAGCACGAGCGTGCGGTAGCGGTTGCGCCAGGAATCGCCCGGCCTTGCGTTCTTCTCGATGACGATGGTCGGCACGCCGAGCTGTCTGAGCCGCGCGCCGAGCATGATGCCGCCCTGGCCGCCGCCGATGACCAGGCAATAGGGCTGCTCCGAGGCGCCGAGGTCACGCGTCTCGCGCGCCCGCGCTTCCGACCAGGTCTCGCGTTCGGGGTCGGCCTTGTGGCGCACGCCGAGCGGCCGTTCCGCCCCCTTGCGCTCCTCGAACCCCTTAAGGTCGGCCATCGCCGTGAACAATGTCCGGCAACGGCCATCGCGCAGGCGCATGATGCCTTGGCCCGAGGCCACGGCGGTTTCGAATGTGAACCAGGCCTCGATGGTGCCTTCGTCCACGGTTGCTTCGCCGGTGAGTTGCCATGCCGTTGGCCTGGTCGTCGCCAGCGTCGACTTGAGCATGGCGGCGATGGCCTCGCGGCCTTCCATCGTGGTGACGTTCCAGGTGAAAGTCAGCAGATCGCGCCAGTAGCAATCGTCGACGAACAGGTTGCTTGCCGCGGCGACGTCGCCGGATGCGAGTGCCTGCGCCAGGGATTCGAGCCATGCGGCTGCCTGTTTCGTCGGTGCGATCTCGAGCATTCTTTCCCTCTTTCTTCAGGTTGGCATCGCGCGGTCCTTCCTTCTCTCCTTGTGGGAGAAGGTGGCCTCGCGAAGCGAGGTCGGATGAGGGGTGCTCCAGCTTGGCGCCGACGGCGATCCTTCGCGCACCCCTCAACCGTCTCGGCGCTGCGCGCCGATCCACCTTCTCCCACAAGGGGAGAAGGGAGAACCGCGCCCTAATCCCCGAGCGGCTCCATCTCCTTGCCGGTGCGGTGGATCTGGGCGTTGTATTTGATGCGGCGCACGGTCTCGCGCGCCGAGCCGTCGAGCTTGTAGGCGGAGGCCACCGCCAACAGGTCGATCGCCGCCAGGAAGGCATAGCGTGACGCCGTCGGCTTCAGCGTGTCGGGATATTCCGGCACCGCCACCGTCAGGCGGACATCGCAGGCACGGGCGAGATCGGTGTCGGGCGCGGTCACGGCTATCGCGTTGGCGCGGTAGTGTTTTGCGAGCTCGACGGCCTCGATCACTTCGCGTGTGCGCCCGGTCGCCGAAATGGCGATCACCAGGTCGCCGGGCTTCAAGGTCGAGGCGGTCATGCGCATCAGATAGGGGTCGCACTGGGCGCTTACGGATATGCCGTAGCGAAACAGTCGGTACTGGGTTTCCTGCGCCAGCGCCGAGGAACTGCCGCCGAGGCCGAAGACGGTCACCTGCCGCGCCTTGGCGATCAACTCGGCGGCCTTCTGCAACTCACCCGGATCAATCTGCCGTTCGGCCTCCTGCAAGGCCCGGCGGGCCTCGCCGAACACGGCGTTCCAGAACGGCATGCCATTGTCGTTGCTGACGGCCGGCGACTTGGCCAGATAGAGCGCGCCGACGACGAGGCTTTGCGCCAGCTTCAGCTTGAAGTCGCGCACGCCCTCGCAGCCAATGGCGCGGCAGAACCGGGTCACCGTCGGCTCGCTCACTCCGGCGCGTTCGGCAATCGCCGCATTGGAGGCGTCGACGGCGTATTTGACATCGTCGAGCACGACATCGGCGACGCGGCGTTCGGCCGGGCTCAATTCCGCGTAGGAATCCTTGACCAGCGAGATGATGTCGGGAATGCGCCTGAGGTCGCGTCCCTCCGGATCGTGGCTTGCAACAGGTTCTTCCTGGCTGTCAGCTTCGGTCATGAAGTCGGTCTCCCCTGCCCTTTTGACCTGACCTCTTATCATGGTTGCACGCTGTCGTTCCATGCGTCGGGTCACGCTGCAACCGCTGCGTGCCGCGAGGGTATGTCCGCCTCTCTTTCCAGAGTATGTAGGAAAGCAACACGCATTTCAAGGCAGAGAAAACATCATAAAAACAATGCAGTAATCCTAATCTGGGATTTTGATGGTAAGGGTACCACCGCGAGCGCTTGACAGCAAAGTAGGATAGTTACAGACTGATTTCTGGCAGTCTGATGACCTACTGGATCATCACGCAATCTCCGAGGGGCGGATGAACGCGGGCGAGATAACACCGCCGAAGCTTGGCGTGCAGGCAGCGACCAAGATCTATCACACGGCGTCTGGCGACCTGCTGGCGCTGGACCGCTGCAGCCTCGATGTCAGAGCCAATGAAATCGTCTCCATCGTCGGCCCGTCAGGCTGCGGCAAGACCACGCTTTTGTGGTCGATGTCGGGCCTGCACAGCCTGACCAGCGGCGAGATAAGGCTCGACGGCAAGGCCATCACCGGCCCGCATCCCGATATCGGCATCGTCTTCCAGGAGGCGAACCTCCTGCCCTGGCGCAATCTCGATGCCAACATCCGCTTTCCCTTCGAGATCAAGGGCGAGAAGCCGGATCGTGCCTGGATCGCGCATCTGCTCAATCGGGTGGGGCTCGACGGCTTCGGTGGAAAATTCCCGCGCGAGCTGTCGGGTGGCATGCAGCAGCGCGCGGCGATCGTGCGGGCGCTGGCCCTAAAACCCTCGGTGCTGTTGATGGACGAGCCGTTCGGCGCGCTCGACAGCTTTACGCGCGAGGAGATGAACCGGCTGGTCGAGGAGATCTGGCTCGACACCAAGACCACCATCGTCTTCATCACCCACAGCATCGAGGAAGCGATTTTTCTCTCGGATCGCGTGGTGGTGCTGAGTGCGCGGCCGGGGCGCGTCGCCAAGGAATACCGCGTGCCGTTTCCACGGCCGCGTTCGCTGGAGATCATGGCGACCAAGGAGGTCTTCGACCTCACCAACCGGATCAAGATGGACATTGTCGGCGAGCGTACCAGACCGACGGCGCCGGAGCGCACCAGCGCCGAGATCGTGAGGATCAGGCCGTGAGCGATGCCATCCCGGAATTTTCCAAATCCAAATCGGGTGCCAAGTCCGGTGATGGCAAGGATGTCAGCCTGACCAATCTGTCGGCCTTCGCCAGCGGCCCCGGCATCAAGTCTGGCAAGGAAGTGGCGGCGATCATCGCCGTCGCCGTGGTCATCATCGGCGGCATCGAACTGGCCTTGCGGCTGTTCCATGTGCCGCTCTACATCATGCCGCCGCCGAGCTCGATCGCCTATGCGCTGTTCGACGAGTTCCCGCTGATCGCGCCGCATCTCGGCTACACGCTGGTCGAGCTGGTGTCCGGCTTTGCCATCGGCGCCGTCGTCGGGCTGGTGCTGGCCGCCGTCATCACCCAGTTCCCGTTCGCGGAAAAGATCGTCGCGCCCTACATTCTGCTTCTGGTCACCACGCCGATGCTGGCGCTGGTGCCGCTGCTCATCCTGCGCTTCGGCTTCGGCTACACGCCACGCATCATCGCGGTGGCGCTGGCCGCCGGGCCGATGGTGATGATCAACGCCGCCACCGGCTTTCGCCGCGTCGACAGCGCCAAGATCGCGCTGGCGCGGTCCTATGGCGCCAGCACCTTGCAGATCTTCTGGAAGATCCGCGCGCCGATGGCGCTGCCGATGATCCTGGTCGGGCTGATGATCGGCGCGATCTTCGGCCTGCTGACCGCCGTCGGCGCCGAGATGGTCGGCGGTGGCTTCGGCCTCGGCAACCGGCTGACCACCTATTCGTCGATGATCCAGATGCCGCAGTTCTTCGCCGTGGTGCTGATCCTGTCGACGCTCGGCATCCTGATCTACGTGCTGTTCTTCCTGATCGGCAAGAAGTGGGCGAGCTGGGAGGCTTGAAGATTTGAAGCAAGATGCCCGGGAGGCGGGCGGTGGACTGACGTCAAACAAAAAGGGGAAAGCGATGACCAAAGACAATTTCGTCCAACAGGCAGGGATCTCCCGCCGTTACTTCCTGCAGGTGACAGGCGCCGGTCTGGTGACGGCAACCGCGCTTGGCGCCACCGGCCTCAAGGCGAGGGCCGAGGCTTACGGCAAATTCACCTGGATTTCGCCGCGCGGCACGCTCGAAGTGCTTGACGATTATCCCTACTGGGCGGCCAAGAAGGCCGGCTATTTCGACGGGCTCGACACCGACATGCAGCCCGGCCCGTCTGACGGCACGGCGACAGTGAAGTTCGTCGATGTCGGCCAGGCCGATATGGGCTTCCCCTCACCCGGCGTGTTTTCCTTCGCCATCCAGAACGGCATGAAGCTGAAGTCGGTGTTCCACATGGGTGCCCGCGATACGTTCAGCATCGCCTTCCGCAAGGGCGAGGGATCGAACGATCTGAAGAAGCTCGAAGGCAAGACCATCCTGCTCGGCTCCGCCGCCTGGCAGTCGATCACCGATCCGCTGCTCGCCGCGCAAGGCGTCGACATAAAGAAGGTCAAATATGTCGAGGCCGGCTGGCCGACTTGGGGTACCGCCCTTGCCGGCGGCCAGGGCGACGCGGCACTTGCCTGGGAAGGGCTGCGCGCCGAATGGATCGCCAAGGGTCTCGACTTCGAATACTGGCTCGGCGTGAAGAATTCGAAGCTGCCGGCCAACACTTTCGTGGTGCGCGCCGCCGATCTCGAGGATGCCGACAAGAAGGCGTTTTTGGAAAAATACCTGCGCGGCTGGGCGATGGGCCTCGAATTCGGCTACCAGAACCCGCGCGCGGCGGTCGAAGCGGTGTTCGAGCAGTTCCCGACGCTGGCCAAGAATCTCGGGCCGGAGCTCGGCACCACCTCGATCCTGCAGCAGATCAATGTCTTCCGCGGCGACATGGACAAGCGCGGCGGCTGGGGCTCGCACGACATGGCGAGCTGGCAGGGCTTCTTCGACGAGATCCACAAGATCGGCCAGATCACCAATCCGGTGAAGGCCGAGGATGTCTGCACCAACGATCTCATCCCGGCGGCCAACGACTTCGACAAGGCCAAGGTCAAGGCCGATGCCGACGGCGTCAAACTGTCGGAAGGCTTTGCCGCGCTCGATGTCGAGAAGATCAAGGCGCATCTGTTCGATTCGGCGGTGAAGTAAGCCGGCAACAGAACCGGGCGGCAACAGGGTTGCCGCCCGCAATCCATTGAAAGAAAGCATGGGAGGTGGCGGTGGCCGACAAGGTAAAAGTGCTGGTGGTGGGTCTCGGCAATATGGGTGCGTCGCATGCCAGCGCCTATCACCGCTCCGAGGGTTTTGAGATCGTCGGCATCATGAGCCGCTCGATCAAGAGCAACAAAAAGATCCCGGCGGAGTTGGCCGGCTATCCGCTTTATGAGGATTTCGACCTGGCATTGAAGGAGACGAAGCCGGATGCTGTCTCGATCAACAGCTGGCCGAACACGCATGCCGAATATGCGTTGAAGGCGATCGCGGCCAATTGCCATGTGTTCATGGAAAAGCCGCTTGCCACCAACATCGAGGATGCCGAGAAGGTTGTCGCGGCAGCACGGGCCAAGAAGCGCAAGCTGGTGCTCGGCTACATCCTGCGCGTCCACCCCTCGTGGATCAAGTTCATCGAGGTCGGCAAGACGCTCGGCAAGCCGCTGGTTATGCGGCTCAACCTCAACCAGCAGAGCAGCGGCAGCGCCTGGCACTGGCACAAGAACCTGATCGATTCGCTGATCCCGATCGTCGATTGCGGCGTGCACTATGTCGACGTCATGTGCCAGCTGACCGGCGCCAAGCCGGTGCGGGTGCATGGCATCGGCGCCAAATTGTGGGCCGAGGCCGACAAGCAGAATTACGGCCATCTGCACGTCACCTTCGATGACGGTTCGGTCGGCTGGTACGAGGCCGGCTGGGGCCCGATGATGAGCGAGACGGCCTATTTCGTGAAGGATGTGGTCGGCCCCAAGGGCGCGGTGTCGATCGTCGCCGGCCAGGCGCCGAGTACCGCCTCGGATGCCGAGGTTTCCAATTCGGCCGACATCGACCGCCACACCAAGACCGATGCGCTGAAGATCCACTACGCCGCAGTCGACGGTGACAAGAATTTCTCCAAACCTGACGAGATCGTCAGCATGGAGGACGAACCCGGCCACCAGGAGCTGTGCGACCGCGAGCAGGCCTTCTTCCTGCGCGCTATCCGTGAGGATCTCGATTTGACCGAGCAGATGGATGCCGCGGTCAACAGCCTGCGCATCGTGCTCGCCGCAGAGCAGAGCATCGCGCTCGGCCGGACGGTCGAGCTGGCCTGACGTCGGCGCCAGCCCCCTCATCCGGCCGCTTCGCGGCCACCTTCTCCCCGTGGGGGAGAAGAGAGGGAGCGCCAGAGCGAGACAGTCTCCTCTCCCCTCGGGGAGAGGTCAGCCGAGCGAAGCGGAGGCTGGGTGAGGGTGAGACACTCAGATCCGATATGAAAGGAGTAGTACATGGCCGCTGTCACCGACAGTCTGTTGAAGACCTATGCCGAGTCCGATGCGCTGGACCTCGCTGGTCTCGTGCGCGGCGGCCAGGTTTCGCCGGCCGAGCTGGTCGAGGCGGCGATCACGCTGGTCGAGCGGCTCAATCCGGCGCTGAACGCGGTCATCCATCGGCTCTACGACATGGCGCGTGCGCAAGCGCAGACGGTCGACAAATCTGCGCCCTTCGCCGGCGTGCCGTTCCTGCTCAAGGAACTGGCCTCGTCCTGGACCGGCGCGCCCAACACCAATTCGTCTTTCTACCTGAAAGACGTCGTCGCCGACTTCGACACCGAGGTCGTTCGCCGCATGAAGGCGGCGGGGCTGGTGCTGGTCGGCAAGTCGAACGCGCCCGAAAACGGCTGGTCGATCACGACCGAACCAAAACTCTACGGCGTGACGAAGAACCCGTGGAAGGAAGGCATCACGCCGGGTGGTTCGAGCGGCGGCGCGGCTGCTGCAATCGCGTCGCGCATGGTGCCGATCGCGGAAGCCAGCGACGGCGCCGGCTCGATCCGTATCCCGGCCTCGTGCTGTGGCATTGTCGGGCTAAAACCGTCGCGCGGCCGCGTCAGCCTCGCGCCGTTCGGCGACTATTGGTATGGCGGCGCCTATTTTCTCTGCTGCTCGCGCACGGTGCGCGATACCGCGGCCTATCTCGACGCGGTGGCAGGTGCGCTGCCGGGAGACCCTTATACGCCGCCGGTGCCTGACAGCTCCTGGCTCAGCCTGTCGACACGGGCGCCGAAGAGGTTGCGCATCGGCTTTACTGTCACGCCGCCCAACGGCACCGCCATCGATCCAGAGGTGAAAGCGGCGGTGCTGGCGACGGTGGCCGCACTCGAGCGGCTGGGACACCAGGTCGAGGAACACGACATGCCCGTCGACGCCAACGGCGTCTGGGCGACCTACACCAACATGACCTGCGTGCAGACAGCGGCGACGTTCGACTACCTTGAAACGGTGATCGGCCGGCCTGTAACTCCAGGCGATGTCGAGGCGGTGACCTGGGCAATCATCGAGCGCGGCCGCGCGACCAGCGGCGTCAGGCATATCTCCGATGTCGAGCAGCTCCGGCAGATCGGCCGCGACATTGTCGGCGATCTCAACGCCTATGACCTCTTCGTCACGCCGACGCTGACGCAGCTGCCGCGCCCGTTCGGCTATTACGACATGTCGGAGACCGATCTCGACCGCTACAACGCCAAATGGGCGGATTCGGTGTTTGCCTTCCCCTTCAACATTTCGGGACAGCCGGCGATCTCGCTGCCGCTGGGATGGTCGAAAGACGGCGTGCCGATCGGCGTGCAACTGGTCGGCCGCTATGGCGACGAGGCGACGGTGCTGGCCGCGTCGGCGCAGTTGGAGCAGGAGATGCCTTGGAGGGATAGGCGGCCGGCGGTGAGTGCGTAAGTGCGTGGAACGGCGGGGCGGAGCGGTGAATAGCAAAGCATAGGAGGTCGCGCTCTACGGCGCCCCCCTCTGCCCTGCCGGACATCTCCCCCACAAGGGGGGAGATTGGCGGCTTCGGCGCTCCGCCTCTTCCTGCAACGTTGAAAATTGGCGAAGGCGGTTCCGATAAGCGATCTCCCCCCTCGTGGGGGAGATGCCCGGCAGGGCAGAGGGGGGCGCCGTAGAGTGCTAAGGGCGATAAGGACCAATACCCCCTACCCAACCATCTCCAGCCGCCTCGGCAGCCGGTTCATCACAACGGGTCCCTCCGCCGTGATCAGGAACTGGTCCTCGAGGTTGAAGCTGGCGAGGCCGTCTATGTAGAGCGGGATTTCGAAGGCCAGCACCATGCCGGCCTCGATCGCGACTTCGCTGTCGGCCGCAATGAACGGCCATTGCTCGGAAAACACCGATTGCCCGACGCTGTGGCCGAAATGGCCGCGGCGATAGGAGCGCAGGCCTTGCCGGACCAGGCTGTCGGTGGTGATGCGGTGTACGTAAGCGAGCGTGTTTCCGGGGATCAGCGCCGCCAGCCCGTCCTCGAAGGCGCGCTCGGCGATGGCGTGAAGCTCGGCCTGGTCGGCGGAAGGCGGCCCGAAGATGAAATTACGCGACATGTCGGAGGCGTAGCCGCCGACCGTGCAGACCATGTCGCATTTCAAGGGATCGCCGGCCACGGCCCTGGCATCGGCACCCTTGGCCCGGGCGCCCAGCGTCACATATTCGGCCGTGACGACCGGATGCGACAGGCCGGCGGCCGCATCGGCGACGCCTTTGCGGTAGAGCGCGACGAGGTCGGCCTGGCGCATGCCGGCCATCGCATCCACCTGCAAGCGCTCCAGCCCGGCTTCCGAGAGAAAAATACCTTGCTGCAAGAGATCGATCTCGCGCTGCGACTTGATGGCCCGCAGCCTATCCAGAACCGGTGAGCCGTCGACCATCGGGCAATCCGGCAGCAGCGCCTGGATGGCCGCGAAATCGGCGGCTGGAACAAAGTCGAGGTCGATGCCGAGCGTTGCGCGCGCCAGTCCGAATTCTTTCAGCAAAACCTGCACTTGGCGCACCGAGCCGGCGAGATCGAAGGTCGCTGGCCGCGAGAAATCCGTCGTGCGGCCAAGCGAGGTGAGGCCGGCCTCGATGCGCTCGGTCAGGGGAAGCCCGTAAGATGTATCGACAGGCGCGGATTCGATCCAGATCGGGTGCGAACGCACGACCGCTTCGGGCGCGGCGCTCCGCAGCTGCGCCGCGTTGAAGTCGGCGACGACAACGCCGATCGGCAAATCCTGCCGGGCCGGGATGACGACGAAGCCGCCGCCGGCGCGCCGGAACAGGCCGGCCGGGCCGATCCACGCACCGGTCGCATAGTGGAAGGCCTCGGGTGCCGAGAGCACAAGTGCTTCGATGCCGGCGCGTTGCATCAGTTGCGCGGCGCGCTGGCGGTCGACAAAGCCTGTCATGAAACCTCTCCGGATGTCCGAAGCGGCAACGGAGCATTGCGCAGAGCGACAATCAAGCCGGTTGCTCGCGGATGACGGTCTGCGGGCGCTTGCATTGGCAACATTCGGGATTGCCGAGGCCTCTCAACTTCGTCATCCACGGGTCTCCGCGACGCCGCTGCGCGGCTGCTCCGCCCGTGGATGACGAAGTGATAGGGCGTCGGCCAAGTTTGCCGTCGAAATCCCCTACTTGGTCGTCTCCAGCTTGGCGACGGCCGCGGTGAAGCCGGCGAGGGACACCGGGATGGTGACCGGCTTGCGGGTGACCGATTCCATGCCGATGTTCAGATTGGTTCCCGACTTCATCGCCTTGATCAGTTCCGGCGACAGCGGCGTGGCGGCATAGGCGCCGTTCTGGTCGCTGGTCTGGATAGCGATGACGACCTTCTGTCCCTGGTCGATCTGGTAGCTGACGCCGGACGGCAGGAACAGGCCGTGCGGCAAAGCGAGCAGCATGGCGAAGCTGCCATTGCCGTTGTCGCGGCGCACGGTCACCGTCAGCACACGCTGGCCTGTCTTGGCCTCGGTCAGGTTCTGCGACACCTGGCACCGAAGCTCGGAATTCGCCGAGCCGCTGGAGCAGTTCACGGCCCATGGATTGGCGTCGGCCGGCTTGGGTCCGGCCTCTTTGGCTTGAGGCTGTTTGGATTGGGATTCTTTGGCGGCATCCTCGGCAAGCGCCGGGCCAACAGAAGCCGACAGCAGCCACAGGGCAGCCGATGCCGCGACTATGCGGAGCAGATTAGCTTTCGCTAAAGTAATTGCCATGTTCTTTACGCCCCGCAGTTTTCCTTGCTCCGGCAGGTATTCTCCTGGAAAAGGCTTGATATCGCAATGGCGACTGCTCCGGAAGCCGACTCCCCGACCAAGCAAGCCGGCAAATTTACTGTGGCAATATCGCCACAGGACAGAAGTTTGAGGGCGGTCAACAACAGTCACAACATTCCGGACTCGCTATACAATAGAATTCGCGTAGAAATGAACGCGGGACGTGTAGTCCCAGAAGGACTCGCCAGGGATGGGAACTACCGAGAAGTCTCGGCAGGTTGGTGAGATGGCAGCGCGTGGGGGGGATTTCCACGTGCGTGCCGTCTATCGGCGTTCGCGAATTGTAAGTCATCTCTGGAAGACGACAGCGCTGACGACGCTGGCGCTTGGCCTTTCCGGCGTGGTTGCCTATGGCGACCCCGATGGGCTCTGGCAGCCGCAGATCCGCGCCATCATCGGTGCCGACAACAATGGCGGCAATGCCGCGCTCGAAGGCTTCATCCCGATCAAGCAGACGGCCGAATCGGTGCTGTTCCTGGATGTCAGGGCCAAGCACGATTTCAAGGATGCTTCCGGCCAGGACATCGGCCTCGGCATTCGCCGCATCGTCAATCCCGACCTGATGCTCGGCGGCTACGCCTATATCAACGTCGAGAACTACAACAGCACGCAGTTCACCGCCGGCACGCTGGGCGTCGAGGCGATCACGCCGAACTTCGACGCGCATGTGAACGTCTTCGTGCCGATCAAGGGCGACTCGACCGACCACTCGACCAGCTCGTCGCTGTCGATGGTCAGCAACCAACTGATCGAACAGATATCGGTGCTCGACCACCGCGACTACGCGGCCTGGGGCATCGAAGGCGAGATCGGCGCAAAGGTGCCGATCAACCTGCCCGACAAGCATTCGCTGCGGCTCGACATTGGCGGCTATCATTTCGAGGATCCGCACGGTGACGACGGCAGCGTCACCGGCGCCAAGGCCGGGTTCGAATACACGATCGGCGATGTCTTCGGGAGCGGCACCGAACTGGTGCTCGCCGGCGAGGTCCGCGACGACAATCGCGACCACACCCAGTTCGCCGGCAGCGTGCGGCTGAACATTCCGTTCAATCCCGGCCATGGCTCGGACACGACCGCGGCCATCGGTACGGACCCGATCTATCCGGTCAGCGAAGGCCTGCGCAAGCGCGTCAACGAGCGGGTGCGCGGCGACATCGGCGTCAGGATCCAGTCGCAGGAGTTGACCGGCGGCTCGACGACGCGCGTCGCCATCAACGCCGCCACCAATGCGGCCTTCGGAAAATTCTATTTTGCCGATGGTGGCCTGGCCGGAGCCGGCACGCAGGCCGACCCGACCACGCTGGACGACGCCGTCACCAAGGCCGGCAGCGGCGGTTTTGTCGTTGCGCTCGGCGGCAATGGCAATCTGACGACAGCCGGCGTGACGCTTGCCAACGGCCAGACCGTCATCGGTGGCGGCGAAAACGTCACCGCCAAGCTTTTCAACGGCAGCACGGCGACCTTCAATCTCGGCGGCAGCGACGGTACGATCCAGGGCACCAACGTCGCCAACAACGTCATCACGCTCGGCAACGGCAACACGCTGAACGGCATCACCATCACCGGCGGCGCCGACGGCATTTTCGGCAACAACGCCACCGGCACGACGCTGACCAATGTCACGGTGACGGGCGCCGGCCGCAATGGCGCCGAGTTCACCGGCAATTCGACCAATGTCAGCGCGTCCGGTTTCACCGCGACCGGCAACGGCCTCGACGGCCTGCACATCGAAGACAACGGCACCTACAATTTCACCGGCACGACATTGCTGCAGGGCAATCTCGACGATGGCCTTGATATCACCGGCCAGGGCACCTACACGTTCGCGACAGTCAATGCGCTGAACAATACCGATCGCGGCATTACCGTGCAGGGCACGTCGAGCGGCGGTACGTTCACCACCACCGGCGGCACCATTTCCGGCAATGGCGGCGTCGGCGTCTTCATCGACCCGATCACCGCCCATGTGGTGCTGGATTCGATCACCCAGACCGGCGGCACGTCCGGTGTGGTGCTCGACCATGTTTCGGGCAGCTTTACCGTCAACGGCGCGACGACGATTTCCAACACGACGGGACCGGCGATAGCCATTACCGATTCGCCGGCGACGATCCGCTTCGGCGACATCAACATCACCAATCCCGGCGCCGACGGCATCTCGTTCAGCGGCGTCAACGCGGCAGTGGTGGCCGGCAACATCGTCATTTCCGGCCTCGGCGTCGGCACCGGGCTCGATTTCTCCGGCAGCCAGACGAATTTCACCGCGCAGTCGCTCAACATCACTGGCTCCAATGCTGCCGGCACCATCGGCATCGACCTTGCCGACACCACCGGCGACGCCACGATCATCATCACCAATGGCGGTTCCATTTCGGGCGTCGACACCGGCGTGCGCCTTGGCATTACCGGTTCGCTGGCCCATTCGGCCAATGCCGAATTCAGCTTCGGCGGCGGCTCGATTGCCGGCATCACTGCTTCGCTCGACGCGCGCGGCCTCAACCAGACGCTCGGCCACTATGCGTTCGGCTCGACCACCTTCAGCGGCCCGCAGCTGTTCGACCAGCAGAATGTGATTTTCGTCGGCGCCGTCGGATCATCGGGTGATGGCTCTTCGACGTCGAGCCTGCTTGCGATCGACCAGGCCGACCTCGATACGGACGGCACCGCGATCTTCGTGCTGGTCAACGATGGCTCGCCGATCGATGCGTCGGGCGGTTTCTCGCTCAGCGACGGACAGACGCTGGCTTCCTTCGGCAATGGCCGCTCCTTCTCGCTTGGCGGCATTCCAATCAATGTCACCGGCGACAATGTCGAGCATGACCAGGTTGTCTCGGACCCGGGTGGCGCGGCAACGCTGACCAATTCCGGCGCCGGCGCCGTGGTGACGGCGGCCAATGGCAACTCGCTGCTCGACTTCAATATTTCGGGCGGATCCGGCGCTGGGATCAGCGCCTCCGGCGTCAACGGCCTGACCGTCCAGGGCGTGACGGTGAGCAGCGTCGCCACCGGCCTGTCGCTCAACAATTTCAGCGGCACCGGCACCTTCAACAATTTCGACGTCACCAGCGCCGGCACCGGCGTCAGCATCACCGGCGGCACCACCGGCACGTTGACTTTCGACGCGGCGAGCTCGATCGCCGGCACGACCGGCGTGGCGTTCAACATCGATAGCTCGACGCCGAACCTCACCTATAACGGCACCATCAACCAGACCGCTGCTGCCAGCGCGGTCAAGATCAACGCCATGACCGGCGGCAGTGCGACCTTCGGCGGCAAGATCATTGCCAGCACGGGTGCGGCCAATGCGATCGACCTGACCGGCAATGCCGGCGGCGCGATCAATTTCACCGGCGGTCTCGACCTGACCACGGACGGCGGCTTTGCCTTCAGCGCCATCAATGGCGGCACGCTGACGGTGACCGGGGCGGGCAATACGGTCAACACCGGCGCCGGCGCTACGGAAAACGGTATTCATCTCGGTGGCGCCAGTGGCCTGACGATCGGCGCGGCGGGCGTTACGTTCGCCAGCGTCACGGTCGATGGCTCCGGCGGCGCGGTGCAGAGCGGCATCGTCATCGAGAACACCAGTGGCGGCAATGTCACCTTCGGCGGCGTCGATATCAGCCGCGCCGGCACCGATGCCATCCGCCTCACCAACGTCGCCAGCGGCATCTACTCCTTCAACGGCACGACGACGATCGCGACGGCAGGCGGCACTGTCCCCGGCTTTGCGGTGCAGAACAGCGCGGCGACCGTCAACGTCAACAACCTGGTTACGACAGGTGTTGCCGGCGCCGATGTCAGCCTGACCAACAACACCGGCACGATTGGCATTGGCGGCACAATCACCAATTCCTTCACGGGTGACGGCGTCGTCGTCTCCGGCGGCAGCGCTGCCATCACTATCAGCGCTGCTATCAACAGCTCCGTGACCACGGGTGGCACGGCGGTCAAGGTCGACGGCACCACCGGCGGCTCAGTGGCCTTCAGCGGCGCGGTCACCTCGACCGGCACCGGCAATCTTTTCGCGATCGGCTCGATCACTGCGCCGACCGGCGGCGCGATCAGCTTCACCGGCTCGACACTGTCCGCGACAGGCGGCGGTGGCGCCGTCGTTGTCGGCCTTGCCGGCTCGGCCACGTTGAACGTCACAGCCCCGCTGTCGATCACCAATGCCACGAGCACCGGCCTAGCCGTCGCCAATGTCGCCAGCACCGCATCGGCGACCTTCGGAACGGTGACGGTAACGGGCGCCGGCGCCGACGGCATCGGCATCGGCAATAATGCCGGTTCAGTCACCTTCGGAACCACACAGATCACGCTGGGCACCACGGCTGGCACCGCCGGCATCAACTTCGCGCTCACCAATGCTGACGTCACCTTCGGCACGACGACCGTCAGCAATGTCGGCGCCAACCAGACCGGCATCGACTTCAGCGGTTCATCGACCACGGCCGATTTCGGCCTGACCACCATCACCGGCACCGGCGACCTCACCTCGCGCGGCATCGACCTGTCGTCGACGACAGGCAACAAGACCATCACCTTCCTGCAGGGCTCCAAGATCGACAATGTCGGCGTCGGCGTCGAACTGTCGTCGGGTGGCACCACGGCGACCTCGGCCAACGCCAACTTCACCTTCGGCGACGGCAATGCCGGTGACGGGCTGGAATCCACCATCATCGCCGCCAGCGGTGGCTACACCGTCAACACGATCGGGCTTGATCCGACGCTTGGCAATTATGATTTCGACGATGTCGCCTTCACCGGCAGCGCCCATCTGGCCAGCGCCGTTGGCGGCGTCATCATGGTTTCGCAGTCGGGGGGCGTGATCGCCGCCGGCACGGACGGGCTCAGCGCCGCGGTAACCACGATCTCGGTTGCCGCCGCCGATGCCATGGCCGGCACGCAGACCTTCGCCTTCGTTGGCACCGTCGATCTCAGCGGCACGCCGTTCACGCTCGATTCGGGACAGTCGATCACCGGATTCGGCAACAACACCTCCATCCTCACCTCCGGCACCATCCAGCCGGTCAATGTCCAGGGCAATCTCGGCGCCACCGGCGGCAACGTCACCGGCAATGAGGGCGTGGTCACCGGCACCGGCGACTTCCTGCACCTGCTCGGCAGCAACCAGGTGCGCAACACCGCCTTCGACTTCAACGGCGCCAGCGGCTCGGTCTTCACCGTTGACCAGAGCGCGGGCGGCTTCAACAATGCCGGCGGCATCGTCATCGAAGGTGTCACGGTCAGCAACGTTGCTGCCGGCCAGACGGCGTTCAAGGTCGCCGGCCTGGATTCGAACCTGTCGATCATCAACAACAACGTCAACGTTGCCGGCACGCTGCTCGACGTCGATGGCGGTGCCGGCAACATCACGGTCACGCGCGGCACCTTGCCCAACAGCGCGACACCGGGCACGCTGACCGGCGGCGGCATCTCGATCGCCAACCGCACCGGCGGCCTGGTCAACTTCACCGACAAGGTGACGGTCAACGGCAATGGTGTGTCGCTCACCGGCAATACGGGCTCTACGGTCACCTTCGCCGATCTGGACATCACCACCAACGGCGTGACGGCTTTCAGCGCCTCCGGCGGCGGTACGGTCAATGTCACGACCGGCACGATCAACGCCACGTCAGCACAAGCGGTTGATCTCGACGGCATCACGGCCGGCATCAACTTCGCCTCGACCAGCGTGACATTCGCTTCCGGCAACGGCATCGACCTGCAGAACCTGGCCGGCACGGCAAGCTTCGGTACCGGCACGCTGACCAACACCGGTTCGGGCACGTCGTTCAATGTCGGCTCGACCACCGCCGCCAGCGGCGGCACTGCTGCCATGTCCTACGGCGGCACGATTGCCACCAACGGCACCGGCGCCGCGGTTTCGATCCAGAGCATGACCGCCGGCTCGGTGACGCTGTCGGGCAATCTGACCGACAACAATGCGGCCGCCGGCGGCAACATCTTCGTTGCCGGCAACGATTCCACCACCATCACCTTCTCGGGCACGACCAAGCAGATCAGCTCGGGCACGGCCGACGGCGTCAATCTCGGCCTCCCCGGCGGTTGGCCGCTGGGCACGCCGACCCCCAACACGAACTCCGCCATCAACTTCACCAATGGCGGCCTCGACATCACGACGACAACGGGCGCGGGCTTCATAGCCATTGGCGACCTCGGCTCCTCGAGCTTTACCGTCACTGGCAGCGGCAACAAGATCAATTCCGGCGGCGACGGTCTGCTGGTGAACGGCGCCGATGTCGGCGCCGGCGGCGTCACCTTCGACAGTATCTCGGCGGTGTCCACGAGCGCCTTCGGCGGCGGCGCTGGCGTGTTCCTGTCAGGCATGACCCTGACGGGCGATGTCAACATTGGCGGGCTGAAGGATACCGGCTACATCGGCGCCTCGCTGTCCGCCCTGTTCGGCGCCGGTGTGGTCAATTTCACCGGCACGACCGATCTCGACACCAGCAACGAAGGGTTCGAGATCAGCGGCCAGGTCGGCACCATAAACATCGCCAATGTTGCTGGATCCACCCTGACCATCGACGGCAGCCAGGTCGGCATTGCGGCGGCCGTTCTCCAGACCGGGACCGTCAATGTCGGCGGCAATGGCGGCGTCGCCAGCATCGGCGCGACGACAAGCACCACCGGCTCGGCCATAGCTCTCTCTGGCGGCAACGACCTTATCAATGCGACGCTGAACTACAACGGTTCGATCAAGGTCGATACAGGCTCGGTGCTGCAAGCCGGCGGCGGTGACTGGACCCATCTGAACATGAGCGGTTCGGTTGTCTCGACAACGGCAATATCCGGGCCGGGGGCAGCAGCTTTCATCTTCAGCGGCAACGCCAACGGGCTCTACAATATTTCGAGCACGATCGATCATACCGGCACGGCCGTCGGCGTGCTGTTTGACGGATCGTCCGAGGGAACGGTCACCTTCTCCGGCACATCGAAGATCTTCAACACCAGCGGCGGCACCAACGACGCCATCGTCAAGGCCCCGAGCATCGGGGTGGGCGAAGGTACGGGCACGCTCGCGTTCACCAATGGCGGCCTGGTCATCACCACCAGCAGCGGCGCCGGCTTCACCGCCAGCACCTTCGGCGCCGGCACGATCAGCGTCAGCGGCGCCGGCAACACCATCACCACCGGCACGGGCACCGCGCTCAAGCTCGGCGACACGGCGGGCGCTACGGTTGGAGCGGCTGGCATCAATTTCGCTTCGATTTCGACCAGCGGTGCGGCGACCGGCATCTCGCTCAACAATGTCAGCGGCGGCACCCTCAATCTCGGCACGGTCAACTTGCAGGGCGTCACCACGACCGGCGTCGACATTTCCGGCACGCTCGGCTCGGCACTGAATTTCACCAGCCTGAACATCGGGCTCAACGCCGCCAATGCGGTCGGCCTGGACCTCAACGGCGCGGCACTCGGCGCGAGCAACATCACCGCGGGCGATTTCGATGTCGACGGCGGCAGCTTCGCCGGCACGATCGGCATCGACATGGCCGGCACCACCGGCACCGGCACGATCCAGCTCGGCGACACCGTCAACAACAACCCGGCCGGCCAGACCTCGACCATCGCCAATGTCGGCTATGGCGTGCAGTTCTCCAGCGCCACCAATGCCAAGCTGGTGTTCGGCGACGGCGCCGGCCCGGTCGAATCGTCGATCGCGACCACCGGCGGCCAGGCCATCCACGCCACCGACAGTTTGCCGACGAACGGCGATTACAATTTCAACGACGTCAATTTCACCGGCGACATTTCGAACCTGTCGTCGATCAGCGTCTACTATGTCACCGAAGGCGGCACCGGCGACGGCAGCCTCGCCAATCCGGGCAGCTATATCGGAGCGCAGGCGTCGACCGCCAATGTCGTGGTGCTGATCGACAAGAACGTCAACGGAGCCCAGGAAACCATCGACCTGAGCGGCACGACGTTCAGCCTTGATGACGGGCAGGTGCTGCTCGCCTTCAAGAGCGGCGATGCGGCCGTCGATGTTTCGCAGCTTGGCGTCGACACCAGCGCCGGCGCCTCCGCCGCGTTCCACTTCACCACGGTGCAGAATTCGCCGATCATCTCGGCGCCGGGCGGTATCGATTCGCTGCGGCCGGTGCTGCAGAGCAACAACGCCACCTCGGTGATTAATTTTGCGACATCAGGCACCGGCATCTTCACCGGCGGCATCGAAAACCTGATCGTCCGCAATACCGGCAGCGGCGCGGGCGTTGCCGTCAATGCGACGAGCGCCTCCAGTTTCTTCCTCAGGAACAACGACATCGCGGCCGGCGGCAACGCGCTCAGCCTCGGCACGACGGGTGGCACGGCCGACATGCTGCAACTCAGCATCGACGGCAACACTTTCCAGCGCACCAGCGCCGGGGCTGCCGTCTCGCTCAGTGGCCAGAACCTGTCCGCGACGACGAATTCCATCCTGGTCAATTCGTTTGCCGGCAACACGGTGACCGGCGGCACCGGCGGCGGCATCCTGTTCAGCAACGTTCACTTCAGCGGCGCCGCGGGCGGCACGCTGACGGTCGGCACCACGGGCGCGCGCGTTCAGGGCGACGGCCTGAGCTTCGTCAATCCGATCGGCACGCTGAACCTCACCACGCTCAACGTCGCCAACAATTCCGGCACAGGCGTCCTGGTCAACACCAAGGGCGCCGGCACGGCCTTCTCGCTGAACAACACCGGCGGCGTGGTCGACACGACGGGCGGTGCCGCGTTCAATCTCGATCCGCTGACCGTTGCCATGACGTTCGGCAGCGTCACCGCCACTGGTGGCGCCAGCGGCATCATCTTCGACGATGTCGCCGGCACCTTCACCGTCACCGGCGCGACGACCGTCACCGGCACGACGGGCTTCGGCATCGATGCCATCAACACCAACACCGGCACGTTCAATTTCAACACGGTGACGGTGAACAACACCGCCACGGCCGGCGGCGGCATCCATGTCGCAACCGGCACGCTCAACGTCACCGGGCTCGCCAACATCGACACGTCAACCGGCACCGGCGTCTCGCAAGGCACGGGCTCGACCAGCTTCACCGGCGGCCTGACCATCGACACGTCAAGCGGCGACGGCTTCCTCGGCATCAACGCCGGCTCGATCATCGTGAGCGGAGCCGGCAACACGATCACCACGGCAACCGGCCGGATCGTATCGTTGCAGACCGCAACGATCGGCGCCGGCGGCATGACATTCGACACGCTGAAGGCGACGGGAACGGTCGGCATCGGCGCCGGCGTACAACTCGCCACGGTCTCGGGCGGCACCTTCAACGGCGGCGCCCTTTCCGTCGCCGGCACAAGCAACAATGGGCTGATAGTTCAGAACAGCACGTCGTCAGCGGTCAATTTCAACAGCGTGGTCGTCAGTTCGGCAAGCGCCAACGGCATCTATGTCGTCAACGGCGTTACCGGCCCGGTCACCATCGGCACGGTGACGATAGACAATACGGGTACCGCCGGCGTGCGCGTTGAGAACACGTCCGGCACGATCAACATCAATGGCGGTTCGATCGGCGCCACCAACGACCCGACCGGCTCCGCCGTCCAGGTCGTCGGCGGCGCCGCGACCTTGAACGTCGTCGCTTCGCTCACCAAGACCACCGCAGGCAAGATTGTCGACATCTCCGGCGTTACCGGCGGTACGGTCACCCTGTCCGGCGCGCTCAGCGCCAACACCGCCAGCGACAACGGCATCTACGTCCACGGCAACACCGGCGGCACCTTCAATTTCAACGGCGCCATGACGCTTGCCACGGGCACCAATCAGGCCGTCAATCTGGATACCAATGTTGGCGCCACCGTCAATTTCGCCGGCGGCATGGGTATCACCACCACCTCCGGCCTTGGCTTCGGCGCCACCGGTGGCGGCACGATCAACGTCACCGGCACCAACACGATCCTGACGAGCTTCGGCGGCCAGATCCTGGCCTGGAACGGCATGACCATCGGCGGCAGCGGCGCCACATTCAGCACGCTGACGGCGCAGACCAAGGTCGCAGGCACAAACGATGCGGTCAATTTGACCAATGTCGGCGGCGGTATCTTCAATGGCGGCACGCTCAGCGTCCCGGGTGGAACCAATTCCTTCGGCCTGTTCCTCAACGGCACCAGCGCAACGGTGAACTTCGCCAAGGTGACGATCGCAAATCAGACGGGCACGGCAACCGGCGGCGGCATCAGGATCGACAACAACACCGGCGCGGTGACGATCAGCGACAATACGAGCCTGATCGGCGGCTTCGGCGCCGTGCAGGATATCGGCATCGACATCAATGGCGGCTCCGGCAACGTCACCATCGCGGCGTCGGTGTCGAAGGGAACCGTTGCCAACAACGTCGTCCAGATCAGCGGCCGTACCGCTGGAACCGTGACGCTCAGCGGAACCCTGAGCGCAGACCAGAGTGTCGGCACCGCCAATGGCATCGACGTCAGCAACAACACCGGCGGCACGATCACTTTCTCCGGCGCCGGCAGCGCGCTGAACACTGGAACCACCACCGCCGTCAACCTGGCCAACAACACCGGCGCGACGGTGAACTTCACCGGCGGCGGCCTGGCGATCACCACCACCAGCGCCACGGGCTTCAGCGCGACCGGTGGCGGCACCATCAATGTCACCGGCGCAGGCAACACCATCCAGACATCGTCGGGTCAGATCCTGAACTGGAACGGCGTCGCCGTCGGCGCCAGCGGCGTCAATTTCAGCTCGCTGCACTCGACCGCTTCGGTCGCCGCCGACGCGATCAACCTGACCGGTGTGACCGGCGGCACATTCAATGGCGGCGCTGTCACTGTAGCCGGCACGTCCGCCGGCGGCGACGGCATCGAGATCAACGGCTCGAGCGCCACATTCAACTTTGCCTCCGCCACGATCGCGGCGACCGCCGGCAACGGCATCCTGCTCAGCGGCGCCAACGGCGCGGTGACCTTCACGACGGTGACGATCGACAACACGACGCTGGCCGGCATCAGGATCGACAACAACACCAATGCGGTCAATGTGAATGGCGGCTCGATCGGTGCGACGAACGACCCGACCGACGTCGGCGTCGACATCAATGGCGGCACGGGCGCCGTCACCATCGCCGCGTCGGTGGCCAAGACCACGGCCGGCAATGTCGTCCAGGTCAGTGGCCGTACTGCCGGAACGGTTGCTTTCAGCGGCAATCTGAGCGCGACTGGCGCCGTCGCCAACGGCATCGACGTCAGCGGCAATTCCGGCACGGCGGTGATCAATTTCTCGGGCGCCAGCAAGACGCTGACCACCGGCGCCGGCACCGCCGTCAACCTGACCAGCAACACCGGCGCGACGGTCAACTTCACCGGCGGCGCTCTGGTCATCAACACCACCGGCGGCACCGGCTTCAACGCCACCGGCGGCGGCACGGTGACGGTGCAAGGCACCGGCAACTCGATCACGTCGACAACCGGCACGGCGCTCAACATCGCCAACACGACGATTGGCTCGGGCAACGTGACGTTCCAGAGCATCACATCCACGGCCTCGAGCGGCAATGCCGGCATCGTCCTCGACACGACCGGTTCCAGCGGTGGGCTGAAGGTGACCGGTATCGGCACGACGGCAGGCTCGGGCGGCACGATCTCGAACAAGACCGGCGCCGATATCCTGAACGGGTCGGACGCCAGTGGCCAGACCACGTCCGGAACCAACGGCACCGGCATCTTCCTGCGCAACACGGCGAACGTGTCGCTGGCCAACATGCAGCTCAATGATTTCTCGAACTTCGCCGTCTACGGCAACACCGTGACCAATTTCACGATGACCGGCACGACCATCAACGGCACCAACGGTTCCAACAATGCCGGCGATCTTGAAGAGGCCTCGATCCGCTTCGACAACCTGCTCGGTACCTCTTCGATCACCAGTTCCAACATCAGCGGCGGTTACTGGGGCAACGTCGCCCTCTGGAACACCAGCGGCACGCTGACGCGGCTGACGATGGACAGCAACACGTTTGGCCTGGTCAATGCGACGGGTGGGAACACCAACGTCATTGGACAGGTGTACAACAGCGCGATCGCCAACTACACGGTGACGAACAGCACCTTCGCCGGTACGCGCGCCGACTTCATCGCCTTCCTTGCCAACAACAATTCAGCGATGGATGCGGTCGTACGCAGCAATACGTTCCACAATGGCCAGGCGATCGTACCCGGCGGCGGCACGGCGGTCGACATCCGCAGCGGATCCGGCGGCTTGGCCTCGGCGGCGACGACGACCTTCGATATCTCGCACAATATTCTGACGGATGGCGGGGCCAATGCCTTCGACACGGTCGGCATCTTCGTCGCCAAGGGCCAGGACAATGGCACCATGTCGGGCACGATTGCCAGCAACTCGATTGGGCCTTCGAAGCTGAATTCCAATTCCGATGGCATTTTCGTGCGCTCGGCAGGCACCGGCACGCTGACAACTCTGATCCAGAACAACACCATCACCGGTGTCGGCAACGTCGGCATCCATCTGCAGAACAATGACGGCAGCGCGACGATGAATGCTTCGATCTACGGCAACATCGTATCGTCGCCGACGAGCTCGTTCCCATTTGCCGCGCTGCTGGTCGACAATGGCGCAACCGCGACCGACACCAGCACGACGAATGTCGTCATCGGCACAGGCACTGGAGGCGCGGGCAGCAAGAATACGCTGACGCACAACGCTCTCTATGCGGTCGATGTTTCGCTGAGCAATTTCAACGCCAGCACACACCTCAACCTTTCCAGGAACGGCTCGGCCCAGAGCACCGCTCAAGGTGTCATCACCGACGACAACAATGGTTCTCCGATCGTGGACACGACCGGCGGCAACGGGGCGATCACATTTGTCAACACGTTGCCGGCATTGCCGGCGGTCGTCGCGCCATAAGCTTTCGGGCCGGCTTCAACCGGAAGCCGGCTACTTTTTAATAAAAGCCAAGTTAAAAATATTCTTTTATTTGAACGCCTCCTAACGTTGCGTAAGCTTGTAGTTGTGGGTTAGTATGTACCAACAATGAGGGGGCAGCGATGTCGGAGCCATTTCTTTCCGAAATCAGAATCATGTCTTTCGTTTTTGCGCCGAAAGGCTGGGCTTTGTGTAATGGCCAGCTTCTGCCGATCAACCAGAACCAGGGACTGTTTTCGCTGCTCGGCACCACCTTCGGTGGCGATGGGCGGGTGAACTTCGCCCTGCCCGACTATCGCGGGCGCGTGCCGATGCATGTCGGCGGCGGCCACGCGCTGGGCGAGCGCGGCGGCGAACAGGCGCACACGCTTTTGATCGGGGAATTGCCGTTTCACAGTCATATCGAGCAGGCCACGACCGCCAACGCCGACGTGCCGGCGCCCAACGGCAATTTGCTGGCAACCGTTGCCAACACCTATACGGCGCCTGGCAATCCCACGGCGATGGAGCCCGGCACACTGGCCCCTGTCGGCGGCAACCAGGCGCATATCAACATGCAGCCGTTTCTGACCCTGAACTTCTGCATCGCCCTGCAGGGCATTTTCCCGTCGCCGACCTGAGGAAAAGCAACCATGGCACAACCATATGTTGGCGAAATTCGCATGTTTGCCGGCAATTTTGCGATAGCCGGCTGGATGTTCTGCGAAGGGCAACTGCTGCCCATCTCGGAAAATGAGACCCTGTTCAACCTGATCGGCACCACCTATGGCGGCGACGGCCAGAGCACGTTCGCGCTGCCAGACCTGCGTGGTCGCCTTCCGGTTCATCAGAGCGCTGATTTCGTCCTTTCCCAGACCGGCGGCGTGGAAGAAGTCACGCTTACACCCCAGCAGATCCCTTCGCACACGCATGCGTTCCTTGCTTCGCTGAACAATGCCGCGGCGAGCACCCCCACCGGCAACATGACCGGGCAGGTCGGCGCGTCGCAGATCTACCGCGAGGCGCCGGCGGCCACGCCGATGTCCCCACAGACCGCCGGGCAAACCGGCGGCAGCCAACCGCACACGAACTTCCAGCCCTATCTCTGCGTCAATTTCATCATTTCGCTGTTCGGGATCTTCCCGTCGCCGACCTAAGAGGACCGCCATGGCTGACCCGTTCGTCGCCGAAATCCGCATTTTTCCGTTCAATTTCGCACCCAAGGGCTGGGCCTGGTGCGATGGCCAATTGCTGCCGCTGTCGCAGAACACCGCGCTGTTCTCGTTGCTCGGCACCACCTATGGCGGCAACGGCAAGTCCAACTTCGCCCTGCCCGATTTGCAAGGCCGTGCGCCGATGCACCCGGGGCAAGGCCCAGGGCTTTCACTGCACGATCTCGGCGAGCCGGGTGGTTCGGAGACTGTGCAGTTGCTGATATCGGAAATGCCGCAGCACGGGCACACGCTGATGGCGAACGTCAATCCGGCCAACCTTGCGGCGCCAGGTCCAGCGCGATCCTTCGCGCGTACGTCTCCCGGCACGTCCTATTCGGCGACGGCCACTTTGACGCCGCTCAGCGATCAGGCGGTGCGGCCGATCGGCGGCGACCAGCCGCACAACAATTTGCAGCCCTATCTCACCTGCTATTTCTGCATCGCGCTGCAAGGCGTCTTCCCGCCAAGAACCTGAATTCCGAGCCAACAGGGCAGGACCAATACGATGGCCAAGACAGCAGAACCGAAATCGAAAGCCCCTGCGGCGAAGGCGGCGGCGCCGAAGGCGGCTTCCAGGGCCAGCGCCCGGCCGGTCCGGTCCGGTCCGGCGCCCGTCTACCAGAACATGCCGGCCGGCACGTCGTTCTTCGAACTGTCGCGGCTGATGGTGGTCGCTATCGATACGGCGGCCGGGCGCCTGATCCAGAAGGCGCAAGACGCGCCCAACGGGTCGTGGCCCGCCGCCTGGTCGGCCATCGCTCCCGGCGCCTGGGTGATCATGACCGCCGGCCTGACCAAGGACGGCAGGGTGGCCGTCGTCGCCCAGTTGTCTGGGTCGACCAATCTGTCCTTCATCACCGAGGACGCCAACCAGATCGGCCCGATCGACAAATGGAACACGCCGATCGGTATCGGCGCGCCGCCCGGCGCCGCCTCCTATCAGAAGCTGTCGATGGCGAATGATGCCGACGGCCGCATCGAGGTTTTCCTCACCGACAATCAGGGCAACATCTGGTGGATCTACCAGAATCCGGACCAGATCGTGCAGGTGCAGAAGACCATCACGCCGCCCGGCACCACGACACCGATCGTCGTCACGGTCGACGAGCGCGTTCCGCCGGTTCAGCCGTGGAGCAACTGGCAGCAGATCCCCGGCGGCCTGGTGTCGATCAGGGCCATCCGCCAGGCCGATGGCCGCATCGCGCTTTTCGGCATCAATTCCGGCTTGCATCTCTACCGCTGCCAGCAAGCGATAGCGGAAGCGCTGAAGGTTGCCGACTGGACGGGATGGGTGCAGATCGACACCACGGGCACCGGCGGGTTCACCGAAATGGCGCCGATTGTCGGGCCGCTCGGCGCCACCAATCTGTTCGCCCTGAACCAGAGCGGGCAGGTGCTGCACACGCGCCAGAAGCCGGCCGGCACCGACAGCTGGACGCCCTGGGCCATGACCGAATACAGCCGGGTTGCCAAATACACATTGGCTGCCGGCATCGAGGGCAATGGCGACATCATGCTTGTTGCGTCCGACCAGCAACACGTGCACTCGTTCAACGCCCAGTATGACGCGGCCACTCAAAACTGGTCGGGGTGGCGCGATTTCAACGCTTCGGGCGCCAACACAAGGCTGACGCTCGACTACAATGCCGACGGCCGCGTCGCTTTGTTCAGCCTGATGGGCGGCGGCGCACCCAACGACAACTCGCTGTGGACGCTGTCGCAGATGGGCATCGACAGCACGGAGTGGGAGGACGCCTGGGTGTCGCTTGCCAGCAGCAACGTCAACCAGGCCATAGTCGTGCGCGACCTGACGCCGCCGGTCTGAGCGTTGACTGCGGGCAGCGTGGCAGAAGTCGGCCCGGCACGCCTTCTTCCGGTCTGGTCCCGGTCGCGGCAGGCTGGGCTCGGCTTCCGTGCGGCGACGGAGGCGGATTTGCCGTTCCTGTCGCTTCTCTACGCCTCGACGCGCCTGGAAGAGCTCGCGGTGACGGACTGGACCGAGACGCAGAAGGCCGCCTTCCTCGACATGCAATTCCAGGCGCAACACGCCCACTACAGAAAACACTATCCCGAGGCCGACTGGCTGGTGGTGCAGCGGGCCGGGCAGGACATCGGCCGCCTCTATATCGAGCGCTGGCCAAGCCAGCACCGCATCATCGACATCGCTTTCCTGCCCGCCCATCGCCGCAAGGGATATGGCACGGCGCTGCTGCGCGACCTCATCGACGAGGCATGGTTAGCCGGCAAATCAGCGTCGATCCATGTCGAGAAGAACAATCCGGCGCGGCGGCTTTATGTCGAGCTCGGCTTTGCGGTGGTCGAGGACAAGGGAGTCTATGATTTGATGGCGTGTGCGCGGGCGGGTGAAAGCGCCCGGTGATTTTCGGTTGGCGCTGCCCCTCACCTGCCTGCCGGCATCCTCTCCCCGTATAGTGACGGGGAGAGGGACGCTGTCATCGATGGCTTCGCCAATCATCGGCGTTGCAAGAAAGGCGAAGGCGCGCGGCCAGCCCTCTCGCCCCGTTTACGGGGAGAGATGTCCGGCAGGACAGTGAGGGGCAGCGCCGACAGCAATGATTTTCGCGTCGGCCCAGTCAATGTCACAACCAAATCTCTAATTGAACACCGCCTCATAAAGCCGCCCGGCCGCGTCGGCGGCGATCGGCACGATGAAGATCTCGTGCTCCCTGCCTTGACCCGTGAAGCGATAGGTCGCCTGCGGCAGCGGCGTTTCGCGCGGGCCCCGGAACACCAGTGAGAAGCCGCCACCCGGACGCGGGCTGGCGGCGATGGGCTTGACCGTGCTCAGTTCCAGCGAGACCGGCTTGCCGCCGGCCTCGACGGTGAACACCTGCCCCTGCTCGAAATCCGCTACCGACGCCATGCCGTCACTCCGCTGCTGCCGGGTGCAATCTTGCCGCTTCGCCGCAGGCTGTCCAGAGGCCCTGCGTCTGGCCCGGGCGTTGCGAGACAATTCGCCGGGGCAAAGCGCAAAATACCGCAACGGTCGTGCTTTTATGCGCGCCACGGACACTGTAGTACTTTGTTCCTGCGCCGGAGTCTTGGTCCAGCCAAGATCAGCGCAACAAGAGCAGATGCCGGTCTTGGGGTCTGATGCGCAGCAGCCGGCCTGATCGGCTGGCGGGAGAAAGGGACGGAACCATGGCTGACAACGGGGCAGGAACGGAAGCAGCGCCGGCGGCCGAGGCGATGCCGCTGTTCTATTCGAAGCCGGA
This sequence comes from Mesorhizobium sp. P3_A8, assembly GCF_056402995.1. NCBI lineage: Bacteria > Pseudomonadati > Pseudomonadota > Alphaproteobacteria > Hyphomicrobiales > Phyllobacteriaceae > Mesorhizobium > Mesorhizobium sp. P3_A8. The sequence continues at coordinate 96,286 of NZ_JBFUGI010000017.1, forward strand.
GGCGCTCAACCCGGCGCGGCACGGCTCGCTCGGCCTGACCGCGCGCGGCGACTTTGCCTTCGCGCGCACCGCGCACGCCATCCCGGTGGTGGCGTCGGAAATGCCGGCGGCGATGCGCTCCTACCCGATCGTCTTCATCGGCCCGGCCAAATCCCCTGTCATCATCACCGGCGTGCGCCAGGGCGAGAATTTGTTCGTCGATGCCGACGGCCGGTGGACCGCGCCCCACTACATTCCCGCCTATGTCCGCCGCTACCCCTTCATCCTTGCCGAGGATCCGACCACGGCAGGCCGGCTGACGCTGTGCGTGGACAGGGCAAGCGAGCGGGTCATCGACCAGCTCATGGCGCCGTTCCGCGAAGACAAGGTCGCGCCGTTCTTCAGCGGCACGGAGCCGACCGAAGCAACCAAGCAGGCGCTCGCCTTCTGCAATCAATTCCAGATCGACTTCAGAGCCACCCGCGAGATGATCGACAAGATCGACGCGCACGGCTTGTTTGCGCCGCGCCAGAGCAAGGTGACGCTGGAAGGCGGCGAAGTGCTCAACCTCACCGATTTCCAGGTGATCGACGAGCCGGCCTTCAACAAACTGAGCGACGCGGCCTTCCTCGACCTCAGAAAATCCGGCGCGCTCGGCCTGCTCTACTGCCACCTCGCCTCAACCAACAGCTGGACGTCGCTGGTGCACCAGGCATCGCTGCGCAAGGCGGATGGGGTGAAGGGCGGCTGAAGGCCGGGGGTAGCGGCTAACCACGAATTTTCCATCCATGCGAGTAACGTATCAACCTCGCGGCCAAAACCTAGCGGAAAGCACCCAAACCATCGACGGGATCGCTCATGTGGTCGGCAGGAAGTCGATGCCGGTTTCCTGCTCTTGCGAAGCACAATACGTCAGGTACACCTAGACGGCGGAGGAATTTCTATGATTACGGCCCATCAACACACGGTTTCAGAAGTACTTGGCGATAAGTTTTTGCACGAGATACCTCCCTATCAGAGACCTTACGCTTGGACACCAGATGAAGCTCGGGAGCTTTATCAAGATTTGAAGGAAGCTGTCGAAGCATCAAGTGGTGAGCCATATTTTCTCGGAAGCATTGTGCTGATTCGGCCGCAAGGCGAATTGGTCGGCCAGGTTGTTGACGGCCAACAGCGCTTGACCACGCTGACGATTCTCGCCGCCGTACTACGCGACATTGCGACTGATAAAAATGAAAAGGAAGCACTGGCGGCGGCTGTCTACATTGAGCCGAACCAGTTTAAGGCGCAGGTTGAAGCGGTGAGGGTTCGTGCGCACCAACGCGACCGGGTATTCTTCCGAGATTCGGTTCAAGTTCCGGGCGCCACCTCCAAGGAGGTTTCATCTCAGGAGCCTGGAAACGAGGCACAGCGTTTGATATGGCGAAATATCCAGGCCTTTCGCCAACTTGTATCGGTCCTTCCTGAGATCGAACGACAAGCATTGGTGGCTTTCCTCCTCAACAAATGCGTTCTCGTGGTGGTGGCAACGGAATCAAGATCCGCGGCGCTGCGCATCTTTAGAGTACTGAATGATCGTGGAATGGACCTCTCGAATGCGGACGTAATTAAAGCTGATCTGCTCGCCAAATTTACCGACGAGAGCGAAATGGCCCATCAAGCTGAGCGATGGAGAGAGTTCGAGAACGATCTTGGACGGACTGAGTTCGAAGGTCTTTTGGAAACGATCCGATTCATTCACGAGGAGGCAAAAAGCAGGCAGAGTTTGAGTGAGGCATATGCCGATCGCTTTCGTAGTAGCAACGCTGCTGCTGTCAGAGATTTTCTTGGTAATGAGTTAGCCCCTGCAAAGCGCCTTTACGGAAAAATACTGGACTGCGACAGCAGTGATTTTCCCGCAGAGTTGCGTGTTTCAGCCTCGGAGGCGATGGCCGGCTTGAGCCTGGTCCCCAATAAGGACTGGATACCCGTAGCGATCGAGGCTTCGTTGAAACTGGGTGCCGGAGCCAGCTTAGTTCAAACGCTAGCCAAGCTTGAAGGGCTCGCATGGGCCATGCAGCTTGCTCGTCGGTACGACACGCAGCGCATGAATCGATATGTTGAAATTCTCCGTGCCCTCAAGAAGGAAGAACACGAATTGTCTGTCGCCCTTACTCTGACGGCGGACGAGATTTCAGAAGCGTGGCAGTCCTTAACTGGTCCGCTTTATAGCCGATTTCCAACTCGAGTGGTTCGAGCGATGCTTGAACGCCTTGATCGGCTAATGGCAGAGCAGCCGGTAGTGTGGGACGGACAGAAAACAGTTGAGCACATTCTTCCGCAGAATCCCGAGCCGGGCGCTTGGGACCACATTATGCCGGAAGAGCGAGAGGTAATGACGCACAGTCTAGGCAATCTTGTCCTCCTAACTTCTCGCAAGAACTCTAGCGCATCAAATCTTGGCTTTCGCGAGAAGATCGTTGTGTATTTCGGGCTCGGAGGCGCTTCGACAGCTAAAAAACGCGCCACGTATGCCAGCGTCCAAGAATTATCTCACATCGATACCTGGGATGTGATTACTTATACGTCCCGACACACGCGTCATGTTGAGATGTTGGCAAAACGTTGGGGGATTTCCGTCCCAGAGGCTGCTCGGGGAAATGAGAGCCGATAAGCTTAGCTGCCAGAAAACCGGCCTTCAGTAGACAGTCTTAGTTATGTAGGTGAGGGTGGCCATCCCGCAATCTCGACCAGAGGTTGGGTGTGCGCCACCGCACCACCACGATTGTCGCACTTTCTATTCTGACCTCGATCATCGAGCGAATGGCGGCCTTATAAGGCAAGCCAAAATGCGAAAAAGCCGCGGCGGACCGCGGCTTTTCGATGCTTGATTTCCATTGAGGAAATTGGAGCGGGTGAAGCGATTCGAACGCTCGACCCCAACCTTGGCAAGGTTGTGCTCTACCCCTGAGCTACACCCGCTCACACGGCGTCTTGGCCGCAAGCCGGGCCTATATGGCTGAAGAGCGCGGCGATTGCAACAGGGAAATCGCAGGGTTTTTGCAACACGCCAGGCGATGCCGGCAAACCGCCCGCGCCGCGCGGATTTTGCCGCGCCGTTGCGCGATGGTCTTGTGTCGGCCACCGCATTGGCCGTAAACGGCAAGGCAGGAATTGGACGAGAAGAAGATCGATGCCGAAGAGCGAAGCCGAACTTTTTGCCTTTCTTGCCGAACTCGGCATCGCCGTTTCGACGATACGCCACCCGCCGCTCTATACGGTGGCCGATTCGCAGGCGCTGCGCGGCGAAATCGCCGGCGGGCACACCAAAAACCTGTTCCTGAAGGACAAGAAGGACAATTTCTTCCTGGTCACCGTCGGTGAGGACGCCGTCGTCGATCTCAAGCAGATCCACCAGCTGATCGGCGCCGCCAGCCGCGTTTCCTTCGGCAAGCCGGAGATGCTGATGGAGCTTTTGGGCGTTTCGCCGGGCGCCGTTACCGTCTTCGGTGTCATCAACGATACCGCCAACCGGGTGAAGCTGGTGCTCGACGAGGAATTGATGGCGCATGCCGTCATCAACGCGCATCCGCTGACCAATGAGGCGACGACATCGATCGCCGCGGCCGATCTCATCAGATTCGTCGAGGCAACCGGGCATGATGCTGCTATCTTGAAAGTCTCGGCATGATCGCCACATGCATGGCGAAACCGACTTCCAATGACATGGCGCCGACCCGCGGGCCGGCGGCGCGACCGAAAAGGTGACGAGATGAGCGACAACAAGCCGTTTGGCGGGTCATTCGGCAGCAGTGGCGGCCAGTATGCCACCACAGTGCAGTATGGCGGAACCGCCCCCGCGCCGGCAAAGGTCGCGCTTGGCGATGCGCCGGCCGCGCCCGTTGCCGGCGGCGATGTCATCAAGGACACGACGACCGCGGCCTTTGCCGCCGACGTCATCCAGGAATCGCGGCGCCAGCCGGTGCTGGTCGATTTCTGGGCGCCGTGGTGCGGTCCCTGCAAGCAGCTGACGCCGCAGCTGGAAAAGGCGGTCAAGGCGGCCGGCGGCAAGGTCAAGCTGGTCAAGATGAACATCGACGACCACCCCTCGATCGCCGGCCAGCTCGGCATCCAGTCCATTCCCGCCGTCATCGCCTTCAAGGACGGCCAGCCCGTCGATGGCTTCATGGGCGCAATCCCTGAGAGCCAGATCAACGAATTCATCACCAAGGTCGGCGGCAAGGGCAATGGCGCCCCGGCTGTGGCCGACGCGCTGGCGGCAGCGGCCGAAGCGCGCGAGGCCGGCGACATGCAGACCGCCGCCGACATTTTTGACGCCGTCCTGGCGCAGGCGCCTGAGACGATCGAGGCGATCGCCGGGCTGGGCGACCTGCTGTTCGAGGCCGGCGACACGGAAGGCGCCGAGGCGTTGCTGGCAACGGCACCCGAGGCCAAGAAGGACGCGCCTGTTCTCGCCGCCTTGCGCGCCAAGATAGCGCTGGCCGCGCAAGCCGCAGCGCTTGGCAATCCGGCCGAGTTCGAGCGCCGCCTGGCTGAGAATCCCAAAGACCATCAGGCGCGTTTCGATCTGGCCATGATCCAGAACGCCAGGGGCGAGCGCACGGCGGCAGCCGACAATCTGCTGGCCATCATCAAGGCCGACCGCGCCTGGAACGAGGATGGCGCGAGGGCGCAATTGCTGCAGCTGTTCGAGGCCTGGGGCATGACCGACGAGGCGACGCTGGCCGCGCGGCGCAAATTGTCGGCGCTGCTGTTCTCCTGAGCCGGCGGCTCAATCGTCGCACGGGCTTGGCGTCGGCGGTGGCCGCGCCAGATTAGGTACCTGACTTCAGCAGGCCGATGCTCCCTGTGGCGGAAGGCGGAAGAAGTCGATCGGAGGAATGAGGTGCAAGCGGGAAACGCGCATTACCGGCTCGCCAAGGATCTGCCGTCGACGATCCCGATCTTTCCGCTCGAGGGGGCGCTTTTGCTGCCGGGCGGTCGCATGCCGCTCAACATTTTCGAGCCGCGCTATTTGCAGATGGTGGACGAGGCGGTCGCCGGCTCGCGGCTGATCGGCGTCATCCAGCCCCGTCTCGACGGCGCACTGCGCGAGGATGGCGAGCCGGAGCTCTGCAATGTCGGCTGCGCCGGCCGCATCATCGCCTTCTCCGAAACCGGCGACGGCCGTTACCTGATTTCGCTGCAAGGCGTGTTCCGCTTCCGCATCGCCCATGAGCTGACGGTCAAGACGCCGTTTCGCCAGGCGAAGCCCGCGCCCTTCATCGCCGATCTCGATGACGATCCGGCGGCCAACGAGATCGATCGGCCGGCGCTGCTGAAGGCATTTCGCGCCTATCTGCAGGCCAACGATCTCGAAGCCGACTGGGAAAGCGTCAGCCGCGCCGAAAATGCCATGCTGGTCAACGCGCTGTCGATGATGGCGCCCTACGGTCCGGCCGAGAAACAGGCGCTGCTCGAGGCGGCGGATTTGAAGACGCGGGCCGAGACGCTGATCGCCATCACCGAAATGGCGCTGGCGCGCGAGAATGAGGATTTTGGCTCGAGCTTACAGTGAGAGGGTGCGATGGCGGGGCGTGACGGAAAGAAGATCAATGTCGATCCCAAGCTGCTGGAACTGCTGGCCTGCCCGCTGACCAAGGGGCCGCTGGCCTGGGATCCGGAGCGGGGTGAGCTGATCTCGCGGGTCGCCAAGCTGGCTTATCCGGTGCGGGACGGCATCCCGATCATGCTGCCTTCGGAGGCACGGACGCTCTCGGCGGAGGATGTGCTGGCGCCGCCGCCGAGGCTGAGCGGGCCTTCCTGAATTTCGCTGTGTGTAGAAGTGGTCAGAGGCCGGCGGGACAGCGCCCCCCTCTGCCCTGCCGGGCATCTCCCCCACTTGGGGGGAGATCGGCAGTTTCGCCGCCCAGTTCGTCTTTCAACGTTGGAGATTGGCGAAAGCCGGGATGACAGCCAATCTCCCTCCTTGTGGGGGAGATGTCCGGCAGGACAGAGGGGGGCGCTGGCCCGCCGGCATTCTATTCGTAATCGCTCCAGCTGCGACACCGGAGCAGGCCAATGCCTACTGGAAATTCCGCCCCTTGGGCATGACACGTTCCGCCTCTTCCGACAGCGTTGCGAGGTCCCCGACCTGTGTGTCTCTAAGCACCGGCGCTCCCGCCCCGCTGACCTTCTCCAGAAGCACGGTGAGCCAGGGCGTCAGATCCTCGATCTTTTCCGCGACGATATGGATCACACCGGATTCCGACTGCAATTTCCCGCTGACCTTGACGAACCGCGCACCCATGACGATGGGTCGGAAACGGTCGAAGGTTCTTTGCCAGAAGATGACGTTGGCGACCGCCTTGTCGTCCTCCAGCGTCAGGAAGATCGCGTTGCCTTTGCCGGGGCGCTGCCGCACCAGCACCAGGCCGGCGACGGAGACCCGCCTGCCGTCGCGTACCAATGGCAGGTTGGCATTGGGCGTGATGCCGGCGCGGTCGAGCCGCTCGCGCAGGAAAGCGACCGGATGCGCCTTCAGCGACAGGCCGAGCGAGCGGTAATCGTGGATGACGTGTTCGCCAAGCGGCATTTTCGGCAGCTTCGTCTCGGGCTCCAGTTCGCGCAGTCGCAGCGCCGGCTGGTCGAACAGCGGCAGCTTTTCGGCCGCACTCCTGGCGCCCAGCGCGCGCACGTCCCAAAGTGCGGCACGGCGGTCGAGGCCGATCGAGCGGAAGGCATCGGCCTGCGCCAGCCGCTCGATCTCGTCGACATCGAGGCCGGAACGCAGCCAGACATCGCGGACGTTTTCGTAGCCTGCACCGCGCCGCTTTGCGAAAGCCTCCATGCGTTCCTTGGAAAGACCCTTGATCTGCCGGAAGCCGAGCCGCAGCGCATGGTTCGTCTCGATAACACCGCGCATTTCGGCATGGCGCGGCAGGATGCGGGCCGGGTCGAAAGGCGCTTTTTCCAGAGTGCAGTCCCAGACGGAGAAATTGACGTCGACCTCGCGGATGTCGACGCCATGGTCGCGCGCGTCACGCACGAGCTGCGCCGGCTGGTAAAACCCCATCGGCTGCGAATTCAGGATCGCGGCGCAAAACACGTCGGGATAGAAGGTCTTGAACCAGCACGAGGCATAGACGAGCAAGGCGAAGGAAGCGGCGTGGCTTTCGGGAAAGCCGTACTCGCCAAAACCCTCGATCTGCTTGAAGCAGCGCTCGGCGAAATCCTTGGTGTAGCCCTTGCCGACCATGCCATTGATCATACGGTCGCGGTAATTGCCGATGGTGCCGGTGCGCTTGAAGGTGGCCATGGCGCGGCGCAATTCGTCGGCCTCGCCCGGTTTGAAACCGCCGGCGACGATGGCGATATTCATCGCCTGTTCCTGGAACAGTGGCACGCCAAGCGTCTTACCCAGGATCGCTTCCAGCTCTGGCTTTTGATATTCGGCCGCTTCCTTGCCTTGCCGGCGGCGCAGATAGGGGTGGACCATGTCACCCTGGATCGGACCTGGCCGCACGATCGCCACTTCGATGACGAGGTCATAGAAATCGCGCGGCTGGAGCCGCGGCAGCATCGACATCTGCGCGCGAGACTCGATCTGGAAGACGCCGAGCGTATCGGCGCGGCAGATCATGTCATAGACGCGTTGGTCCTCTGCCGGGAGAGTGGCCAGCACATAGGGTTGCCCGTATGGGTCCCGTGCCTTCGGATAGTGGTCGGTAAGCAAGGTGAAGGCGCGCTGGAGGCAGGTCAGCATGCCGAGCGCCAGGATGTCCACCTTAAGGATCTTCACCGAGTCGAGATCGTCCTTGTCCCATTCGACCATCTTGCGCTCGTCCATCGCCGTCTTGACGATGGGCACGATCTCGTCGAGCCGGTCCCTGGTGATGACGAAGCCGCCGACATGCTGCGACAAATGACGGGGGAAGCCCATGATCTCGTTGGCCCGTTCCATCACATGCCGCGATGTGGGGTCGCTACGGTCGAGGCCGCCGGCGCGGGCTTCCTTCTCGCCGAGCTCCGAGGTCGACCAGCCCCAGATCGAGCCGGAAAGCGACGCCCGGACATCTTCCGAAAGGCCCATCGCCTTCGACACCTCGCGCAGCGCCGAGCGGCCGCGATAGCTGATGACGGCGGCGGCTAGAGCCGTGCGCTTGGAGCTGTATTTTTCGTAGATGTACTGGATGACGGTTTCGCGCTTTTCGTGCTCGAAATCGACGTCGATGTCTGGAGGTTCGTTCCTCTCCTCGGAAATGAAGCGCTCGAACAGCGAATCGATTTTCTCCGGCCCCACTTCGGTGATGCCGATGCAGAAGCAAACCACCGAATTGGCAGCCGAACCACGACCCTGGCAGAGAATATCCTTGCTACGGGCGAACTTGACAATGTCGTAGACGGTCAGGAAGTAACGGGCATAGTTGAGGCGCTCGATCAGGGCGAGCTCTTCCTCGATGCGCTTGATCACGGAGGCAGGAACGCCGGCCGGATAGCGGTTGACCGCTCCCTCCCGCGCCAGTCTTTCCAGTTCGGCCTGCGGCCCGAGTCCGGATTCCGTCGGCTCGTCGGGGTAATTGTACTGGAGGTCGCTGAGCGAGAAGGTCAATTCTTCCGCAAAGCGCAGTGTCTCGGCCAGCGCCTGCGGATGGCGGCGAAACAGGCGGGCCATTTCCAGCGGCGGCTTCAGATGGCGTTCGGCATTGGCGGTGAGCTCCAGCCCGACCTCGGCGACGGGTGTGTTGAGGCGGATCGCGGTCAGCACGTCCTGCAGTGGGCGTCGTTCGGCCGTGTGGTAGAGAACGTCATTGGTCGCCATCAGCGGGATGCCGGTCGTCTCGGCCAGCGCCGCCGCCTGCTCGATCCGGAAACGGTCATGGCCGGCATAGTCGGGAGAGACGCCAAGCCGCAGGGCCTTACCAAAACGGTCCTTGAGCTGGCGAAGCAGGGCAAGCCTGCCGTCCGCGTTCGCCGTCAGATCGGGCAGCACCGCCAGCGACATCAAATCCCCCCATTCGACCACGTCGCTGCGCTGGAGCAGGGTGGCGCCCTTTTCGGTCTCGTCGCGCAGATTGGCTTGGGTCAGCATGCGGCACAGATGCCCCCAGCCGGCGCGATCCCTGGGATAGGCGAGAATATCCGGCGTGCCGTCGCCAAAAACCAGCCGGCAGCCGGGGTGATAGGCGAGTTTTTCGACCTTGGCCTGCTGCCAGGCGCGCACCACGCCGGCCACCGTGTTGCGGTCGGCAAGGCCGATCGCGGAGAAGCCCAGCAGCTTGGCCGCGACCACCAGTTCCTCCGGCTTGGAGGCGCCGCGCAGAAAGGAGAAATTCGACTGGATGCCGAACTCGGCATAGGGGATGACGGTCAGTGCGTTCATGCGAAGACCCCATGCATGAACCAGCGCGGCGGCACCTGCGGGTTGCCGTAAAGGCCTTGCCGGTAGAGCCAGTAGCGGCGGCCGTCGACATCCTCGATGCGGAAATAGTCGCGGGTCGATGTGACCGGATCGCTTGACGCTTCACGCCACCATTCGGCGGCGATACGTTCGGGACCCTCGGCACGGGTGACGCGGTAGAGCGCGCGCCGCCAGCGGAAATTGAGCGGCGGACCCTCGGGCATTTCGGTCGCCGGCACGTCGATGGGCTCGGGCGCGCGGAACAGCCGGATCGGCCGTTCCGGCGGGAAGATGGTTTTGGGCGCCTGCAGTCTGTCCGGCTTCTTCGGCGGTGTGGTCCGGCGCGGTGCCTCCGTGAAGGGGATGGTGGCGACGGCGCGTTCCGGCAGATGGCTTTCGACGAGAACCGGCTGCAGCACCGCGCCCTCGCCGAGCCGGGCGCGGATGCGGTCGGCGAACAGCGCGATGTCGGCGCCATCGTCGGTCACCTCGCCGGTCAGATCGGCCTGCGCCATGTCGAAGGCGGCGGCGGCCAGCACCGAGAGGCGAACCAGATCGAAGCCGTAGCCGGCATCGATGTCCTGCTCGAGCGCTGCCAGCCTTTCATGGAACAGTTTCTGGATCAGCCTGGTGTCGCGCAGCGGCCGCGAGGTGCCGAGCGCAATGCGGCTGACGGCGCCGTCGACACGGAAGAGCAGCAACGCCAGCGTCCGGGCGCCTTCGCCACGGCGCTCGAGATCGGTCTTCAAGGTCGTCGCCAGCAGGCCCACCAGCCGTTCGATGTCCTCGGTCAGGGTGATGGGCTCGGCAAGATGGCGTTCGACCGAAAGCGGCGCCACGGGAAGGCGCGGCGAGACCGCCTCGTCGAGACGGCCAAGCGCCTGGTCGAGACGCAGCAGCAAGGTGGCGCCGAAGCGGCGGGCGAGCGGCGCGCGGGGTGCCGCCATGACGGCGCCCGCCGTGCGCAGGCCCACACTTTCCAGGCTGGCGCGGGTCGCCGGGTCGATGCGCAGTGCAGCGAGCGGCAAGGGTGCGAGCAGGGCTTCCTCGTCGCCGCCATCAACGATGCGGTCGCCGCAAAAGCGTGCCGCCGCCCAGGCCGCGCCCGGTGTCGGGGCAAGGCCGGCGCGGACATCGAAACCCTGATGGAAGAAGCGCGACAGGATGTCGTCCAGCATGGCGCGTTCGCCGCCGAACAGATGGGTGCAGCCGGTGACGTCGAGGAACAGGCCGTCCGCGCCGTCCAGCGCCACCAGCGGGGTGTAGCGGTCGCACCAGTCGGCCAGGCCTTCGAGCAGGCGCCGGTCGGCCTCCGCATCGGCCTCGACGATATCGATCGACGGATGCATGGCGCGCGCATCGGCGATGCCCATGTCGCGCTTCAGGTGCAGCGCCTCAGCCCGCTCGTCGAGGGCCGAAATGCGCTGCGCGTTGCCCTGGCGATGGCTGACCACCAGCGGCGGATGATCCGGCGGCCGGGAACGCCATGACCGCCCCAGACGCTGCCGCAGGATCCTTTCGGCCGCCAGATAGGGAAACCACAGCGACAGGATCCTCTGTCCGTTGTTTCTGGCCCCTTCTTTCGTCGAATGCGCGTTCATCGGGGTTCCACTCCAGTGTGAATTGTCCAGGCAGGGCCGTGCGGCTCTTGCCGATGGTGATGGTAAAGGCGGGGCGGCCGATCGAACCGGCGAGCGGCCCGGCGATGGTGGCGCGTGGCGTGGCCGGCGCCGACGAGACGATGAGCCGAACGGGCGCTGCCGTCGGTTCGGGCGCGGCGGCCTGCCGCAGTAGAAACACCGGGCGGCCGGCAGCCTGCGCCCTGGCATGCAGCCGGCGCGTCGCTGTCAGGTCCAGCCGCTGCGGGTTGCCACGGATTTCCAGGATAACGGCAGCGAGCGCCGTCATCCGGGCGGCCTCCTCGGCGACCCACAGTGCGTCGACGAGCTTTGGCGCCTCGGAAAACAGCAATTGCCCGGGCTCGATGCCGAACGAGGCCTGCAGCCCCCTGGCATAGGGAAAGCCGGCCTCGCGGAAGATTTCCGTGGTGCCGATCCAAAGCACCGGCAGCCCTTGCGCCTGCTTGAGGATCAGGCTGGTGAGCGACAGGGCGAAACCGGCGACGGCTCCGGCATCGCGGGTTTCCAGGCCATGGATTTCGCTGAGCGCGGCTTTCGGCAGGCCGCCGCTCAGGGCGGCATCGAGCCGTTCGACGCCGATGGGCAGGAAGGCATCCGGCAAGGCCGCCGCAATGCCGCGCCGGACGATCGTGAGATCGACATCGGCGCTGACATCAGCATCAAGGAGTGCGCCAGCCGGCGCCTGCAGGCGTTCGGGCAGCGTTCCCTCGATTTTCGCGATCTGGCGGCGCAGGGCAAAAACAGTTTCCCGCGCCACGGCTGATATCGCCATGACGGTCAGTGTCCACTCACAATTGTTCCTGTTATGTTCCTATAGATTCCAGAGGGCAGCAGAAGAGTCAAGCAGAGTCATAAGGAATTTATTCCTCAGTGAGGTGGCCACGAGCCCAGCGTATGGGTAGATCGCAGCATCCCGTGATTTCGTCATCCTAGGGCGAAGCAGCCGCGCAGCGGCGTCGCGGAGACCCTGGGATCCATGCCGCGACCTCGACTGTGGAGTGCAGCGGAGCAGAATTCTGCACCGTTGCGGCGCTCAAGAGTCCCGGCATGGATCCTCGGGTCTGCGCCGCGTCGCTGCGCTTCTTGCTCCGCCCGTGGATGACGAACCGATGGGCTTTTCTTCGCCAATCGCCAACGCATCTGGCTCGTCAACACAACGACCCCGTCAACTTTCTGCGCTGAAAACTAGCGCTGGCCGCCAAGAGCCAGCCGTGCGGCCAGACCCGCGAACACGGTTCCGAGCAGGACCTGCGGTGCGCGCTGGAACCGCGTTCGCCTCGACAACGCCGTTCCGATCCGGCTGGCGGTCAGGATGACCAGGCCGTTGACCACCAGCCCGATCAGATTGAGCACGGTCGCCAGCAGCAGGATCTGGCCGGCGACGGAACCGGCCTCAGGGCGCACGAATTGCGGGAACAGCGCCAGCACGAACAGCGCCATTTTCGGGTTGAGCAGATTGGTCAGCAGGCCTTGCCGAAAAATCCGGCCGCGCGAATAGCGTGGCAGGCCGGCGACCGGGGCAAAAGCCGTTCCGTCGGAACGGAATGCCTTCCAGGCGAGCCAGGCGAGGTAGGCGGCGCCGGCATAGCGCACGATGTCGTAGGCGATGGGCGCTGCCAGGAACAATTGCGACAGGCCGAAGGCGGCGGCCAGCGCGTGGCAATAGGTGCCGGCGGCGATGCCGGCATAGGTCGCCAGGCCCGAGGCGCGTCCCTGGCTGGCGCTGCGTGACGCAATCAGCAGCATGTCTGGCCCCGGCGTCGCGGTCAGCGCGAGGCAGGCAATGGCGAAAAGTCCGATGGTGGAAAGGTCCGGCATGAGAACTCCTGAGAGATGGCCGGAACCGACCCCTACGCGATTCCCCGGCCGCGGCAAAGGCGCTGCGGCGAGAATTGCCGCTTCATTTGCCTCGACCGGCGCGAAAGCCTATATGCCGGGTTCAAAGGACAAAGCATGGCCCGCATCTATAAAACCCGCACCTGGCATAGCGAACTCGCGCCCTCGATGGAGGAGTTCGAGTTCCTGGCACTGGAGGCCTACGCCCATTTGCCGGAGGACTTTCGCAAGCTGACCGGCGAGATCGTCATCCAGATCGCGGAATTCCCGACCGACGAGATCATGGACGATCTGTCGCTGGAAACGCCCTTCGACCTGCTCGGCCTGTTCGAGGGCCGTGGCATCGCCGAGCGCTGGAACCCGCAGACCGGCGAAGGCCCGAACCGCATCACGCTCTACCGCCGCGCCATGCTCGACTACTGGGCCGAAAACGAAGAAACGCTGGGCGACATCGTCACCCATGTGCTGATCCACGAGATCGGCCACCATTTCGGCCTGTCGGATGATGATATGGAGAAGCTCGAAGAGGCGGCCGAGTAGGCTGTGCCGATATTCAGGTGAGGCCGACCTGCGAATGGCGGCTTCCTACGCTTCCCAGTTCTACTGCGTCGCAGTAGAACTGTAATCACGTACCCAAATTACGCTCCGTTCCGGTTCTCGGAACCCACGATTCTCGACTAGGCCTGACCTGAATCTCGACACAGCCTGCGTCCGAGCAGGCAGCGAGCCGATCACATGCGTCATCGTCTTGCCCAATTATACAAGTTTTGATATAAATCTGCTATGCCAGTGACGAAGCGCCTAGAGTTTCTGGGAGATTCTCTTGCCTAGCTCCGGGATTTTCCTGAACCGGCGCGCAAGGAAACAGGCGTTCAGTTGCATAAGGTTCAGCTCGGACTTGAGCCAAGCGACTGGAAGCCGATGACGACGGTAGGTCCCAGTGTGCGGGAAATCCGCGTCCGTGACAACACCGGCGCGTTCCGGGTGCTTTATGTCGCGAGCATAGGTGACACCGTCTATGTGCTGCACGCCTTCCAGAAGAAGACGCAACAAACGACGAAACGAGACCTGGATCTTGCCGCATCGCGGTTCAGGCAAATCTAACGGAGGCAGGGCGATGGAACGTCAGAGTTTTGAAAACGTCTGGGACGCGCTCGAGAATACTCCGGCCGAGTCCGCCAACATGACGATGCGCTCCAACTTGCTGATCGCGATCGAGCAGCGGGTGCGGAGTTGGGACGTTACCCAGGCCGAAGCAGCCACCCGCCTGGGGATCACCCAGCCGCGGCTTAGCGACCTCCTGCGGGGCAGGATCGCGAATTTCAGCCTGGACACGTTGATCAACCTTGCCGCACAGGCCGGACTGAGTGTGCGTCTTGATATTGCAGATGCCGCCTGATGCTGTCGTCTACCAGTCGCTAAGCTTGGTGTCCGGCCCGTATTCCTGGCCGTCGATATCCTTCACCACGGCCTGGCCGCAGCGCATGGTTTTGGCTTTCTTGTCATAGGCGTAGGTCGGCGAGCCGAAAAGGTGCCAGCCCTTGTTCAGTGCCGCCGTCACCTTGTGGCAGAAGCTGGCATCGTCCGAGGCGGTCAGAAAGCGGTAGAGTTTCATTTTTCAGTCCTGTCGTAAGTGCCCATAGCCCGCAAGCATGGGGTGATATCATGCGCCGATGGCGGCGGCTTTCGCCAGCAGTTTTTCGGCCTGCGCCAGATGCAGCCGCTCGACCATCCTGCCGTTCAGCGAAATCACGCCTTTGCCAGCATTCTCTGCAAGTGAAAAGGCGTCCTTGACCAGCTGTGCCTCGGCCAGCGCCTGCGTTGACGGCGCGAAGGCGCGGTTCGCCGCTTCGATCTGGGCCGGATGGATAAGGGTCTTGCCATCGAAGCCCATGGCGGCGCCTTCCGCGCACTCGCGGGCAAAGGCATCGAGGTCGCGAAAATCATTGGCAACGCCGTCGAGCATGTCGAGGCCGCCGGCGCGCGCGGCCAGCACCATCTGCATCAGCCATGGCACGAGGTAGCGCCGGTCCGGCGTCGCCAGCACGCCGGTGTCCTTGGCCAGATCGTTCGTTCCGGCAACGAAACAATTGAGGCGCGAGGCGGGATCGCGGCCCAGTTCGGCAATGGCGCCGATGTTGAGCAGCGCCTTCGGCGTCTCGATCATCGCCCACAGTTTCACGCTGTCGGGGGCAAAATTGTCGTCGAGCACATCGCCG
Source organism: Mesorhizobium sp. P3_A8 (assembly GCF_056402995.1). NCBI lineage: Bacteria > Pseudomonadati > Pseudomonadota > Alphaproteobacteria > Hyphomicrobiales > Phyllobacteriaceae > Mesorhizobium > Mesorhizobium sp. P3_A8. Next base: position 111,339 of record NZ_JBFUGI010000017.1, read on the forward strand.
ACTTCGAGGACATCGCGCGGCGTGGCGACTTTGGACAACAGGATGCCGTCGGGTTCGAATTTTGCCGCGGCTAAGAGGTCGTCGGCGCCCCATTCGCTGGCCAGCGCATTGACGCGCACCACCATCTCGCAACGCCTAGCGGGGCGATTGGCGAAAATTCCGGCCAGCTTGTCGCGAGCGGCAATCTTGTCGGCCGGGGCGACGGCGTCCTCCAGATCGATGATGACGGCGTCGCAGAACAGCTGCGCGATCTTGGCCAGCGCCTTGTCGTTGGAGGCCGGGACGTAGAGCACAGAGCGGCGCGGGCGGTAGGGTTCGGTCATATCCGATCTATGCCGCCTGTGGGTGGTGTAGGCAAGCACCCGACTGGTGAGATGAGCCAATCGCGAAAGCTGGCGGCGCCAACGCTCGGAAAAGGATTGCGGGCAGCGCACCAGCCGTGAAGCGCAGCCTCTGCACGAAAACTGCACACGTTTGCGGAAAACCTCCTCGGATCCGCCCCGCCATCTCCCCGCCCGCCTGCGAGACAGGGGCATGCACAAGCGAGCAAAACCCCGTTGGTCTCTGCCCTACCGGCTGCGCAGCGAAGGCTGGTGGCTGGTCGATCCGCCGCGCGCGAACCCCACAGCGAACCTCATTCCCTTTGTCCGCAAGAGCCCGCCGCCATGGCGACCGGCCTCGATCAGGAAGGCCAGATCATGACATCGTTTTTCACCGCCGCGCCGAGCTATTGCAGCCGCTTCGGCGTCGCCGTGCTGCTGGTCGTGATGGCGGATTTTCTGTTCTATGGCCAGCCTGCCGGGATCACGATCTTCCTCTTCGCCATCCTGGTTGCCGCCGCGGTCGTCGCAGTGCATCCCGCGGCCTTCAGCGACATCAGGGTCTGGCTTAAGCCCGCCGCTTTGCTTGTCGCGCTGCTGCCGCTCGCCGAAAATGTCAGCGCCTTGTCGGTGTCGATTGCGCTGGCGGCCCTGGTCGTCTTCGCGCTTTCGCTGAGTGGTCGTCTGCGGCACAGCATCGCCCGCATTCCCGGCCAGATCGCGCTGTTTTGGCTGGCAGCGCCGTTCCGGTTCGTTCGCGATTTCATCCGTTGGCGCAAGACGGCGCGGCGCTTCGGCCGGCGCCGCGTGCGGCTGGCGGCGATCGCGGTCTGGGTGATGCCGTTGACGCTGGGCGCCGTCTTCCTGGCGCTGTTCGGCGCCGCCAATCCGATCATCGATTACTGGCTGTCGCTGATCGACCTGATGAAGCTGCTCGATCTGATCCAGCTGGCGCGCATCGCCTTCTGGCTGTTCGTGCTCGCCGGTGTCTGGGCTTTTTTGCGGCCACGCCTGCCGCGTTTTTCGAAGCGCGCCTCCCGGCCAAAGTATACCCCTGCCGCTCAACCGGCGGTCAATCCACAAAGGCACGTCATCGAGGACATCGTGTTCGGCAAGGCAGCCATCCTGCGCGCCTTGATCGTCTTCAACGTGCTGTTCGCGCTGCAGACCGGGCTCGATGCCACCTATCTGTGGGGCGGGGCAGCGCTTCCCGACGGCTTGAGCTACGCCGCCTATGCGCATCGCGGCGCCTATCCCCTCATAGTCACCGCGCTGCTTGCCGCCGGTTTTGTGCTGGCGGCGCTCAGGCCGGGAAGCGAGACCTCAGCCGATCCGCTCATCCGCCGGCTGGTCTATGCCTGGGTGGCGCAGAACATCATGCTGGTCATCTCGTCGATCCTGCGGCTCGATCTCTATATCGGCATCTACGCGCTGACCTACTGGCGCATCGCGGCTTTCGTCTGGATGGGGCTGGTGGCGGCAGGGCTTGCGCTGATCGTTGCTCGCATCGCGCTGCGAAAATCCAACGAATGGCTCTCCTCCGCCAATCTTCTGACGTTATCCCTGACGCTTTATGCCTGCTGTTTCATCAATTTCGCAGCAACGATCGCCAACTACAATGTCGACCATTCCCTTGAAATGACCGGCTCCGGCACCCCGCTCGACGCCGAGTATCTGCGCTCGTTCGGCGCTGTCTCCCTGCCGGCGCTGGATCGCTACTACATGCATCAGACCGAACATTTGACCACTTGGGCGGTAGACCTGCAGATGGCCGATGACTATATCGCCGAACAGAAGAAGTGGCGCGCCTGGAGTTTTCGCGGCTGGCGGCTGGCCAGGGTTCTCGACAAGAGAGGTCCGCTCGTGCTTCCTCCACCCGCGCTACCTTCGCAGCCTTCCATGCCGGACCGCTGATCCATGCCGCATCACATCCTCGTCGCCGACGATGACCCGCATATCCGCGAGGTGATCTGCTTCGCGCTGGAAAAGGCCGGCATGAAAACGCATGCAGTGGCCGACGGTGCCGCTGCCTTGCAGGAGATCGAACGCCGGGTGCCGGATCTGGTCGTGCTCGACATCGGCATGCCGGAGATGGATGGGCTGGAGGTCTGCCGGCGCCTGCGCCACACATCCGATGTGCCGGTGCTCTTCCTGTCCGCGCGAGACGAGGAGATCGACCGCATCCTCGGGCTGGAAATGGGCGGCGACGACTATGTGACGAAGCCGTTCAGCCCGCGCGAGCTGGTCGCCCGCGTCAATGTCATCCTGCGGCGCGCCCGCCCGGTGCCGACCGAACCGATCGACGACAGGCAGTTCGCGCATGGCAAGCTCACGCTGGCGCCGGCCAGCCACGCGGCTGCCTTCGACGGCAAGCCGCTTGCGCTGACGGGGATCGAATTCTCGATCCTGAAAGGGTTTTTGGCCCGGCCTATGCATGTGCTCGACCGCGACGCTGTGATGGCCAGCGCCTATGCGGGAAAAATCCATGTCGCCGACCGTACCGTCGACAGCCACATCAGAAACATCCGCGCCAAGCTGGCGGCGGTGGGTTGCGTTGACGCCATCGAGACCGTGCATGGCGTCGGCTTCCGGCTTGGCCGATGCGGCTGACGGCGTCGCGCAAATGGATCGGCCGCAAATGGCGGCCACGGCTTGCCACGGTCGTCGTCGCCATCCTGATCCTGGTTATGGCCTTGCCGCTGGTCGGCCTGTTCTTCTTTCGCCTCTACGAGAACCAGCTGATCCGCCAGACCGAGGCCGAGCTGATCGCGCAAGGCGCGGCCATCGCAGCCATCTATGCGCAGGAGGTGCGCGATGCCGGCATTGCCCCGGAAAAGCTCGGGGCGCCGATGCCGGAGGCCAATGGAAGTGCCAGCCGAGACGCCAATCCCGACGGGCCATACAGGCCGATCGAGCCGAGCCTCGATCTCGCTTCGGACTACGTGCTGCCGACGCGGCCGGCGGCGACGCCGGCGACCGTGGATCCCGCCTTCGCCGCGATCGGCACGCGCCTGTCCAGCATTCTCGATGCGACGCAGAAAACCACGCTGGCCGGCTTCCGGCTGCTCGATCCCCGCGGCGTCGTCATTGCCGGGCGCGGCGAGGTCGGGCAGTCGCTTGGCGAGGTCGAGGAGGTGCGCGACGCGCTTGCCGGCCGCTATGCCAGTGCGCTCAGGCTGCGCATCCCGGACCAGCCGACGCCACCGCTCTATTCGGTCAGCCGTGGCACCAAGGTGCGTGTTTTCGTCGCCTTGCCGGTGGCCGTCGATGGCCGGGTCGCCGGCGTGGTCTATGTCTCGCGGACGCCCAACAACATCATAAAACATCTCTATGGCGAACGCGGCAAGGTGACGTTGGCGGCAATCGCCATTCTCGGCGGCACGCTGCTCATCGGCCTTGTCTTCCTGCGCACCGTCAGCCGGCCGATCTATGCGCTGATCGACCGCACGCAGCGCATCGCCGCCGGCGAACGCGACGCGATCCGGCCGCTCGACCATCACGGCACCTATGAAATGGCCGAGCTTTCCGCCGCCTTCCTCGACATGGCGGAAAAGCTGCAGGCGCGATCCGATAGCATCCAGACCTTTGCCGCCCATGTCTCGCACGAGCTCAAATCACCGCTGACGGCGATCCAGGGCGCGGCGGAATTGCTGCGCGATTCAGGCAGCGCGATGGATGATGAAGAGCGGCGGCGATTTTCCAACAATATCGTCACCGATGCCGGACGGCTCAATCTGCTGGTGCGGCGCCTGCTCGATCTGGCAAAGGCCGAAAATCTTGCACCCAGCGGTGAAAGCACCTCGATCAATGCTGTGCTGGCATTGCTTCCCGTCGACACCAGGCTGGCGGTTCGCGTCGAGGCGGGCGGCGATCTCGCTTTGCGCATCTCGTCCGAGAACGCTGCAATCGTGCTTGCCAATCTCATCGACAACTCGGCCAGGCACGGCGCGACGCTGGTTTCGATCACGGCGGCGAGCGCCGAGGGCAAGGCGACGGTGCTGGTCAGCGATGATGGCGACGGCATTTCGCCCAGCAACCAGGCGCGCATCTTCGAGCCGTTCTTCACCACAAGGCGCGCTACCGGCGGCACCGGCATGGGCCTCGGCATCGTGCTGGCCCTCCTGAAAGCGCATGATGGTATGATCCGGCTGGTTGACAGCGAGCGCGGCACGCGCTTCGAGATCACTTTGCCTTTATCAAGCTGAGCATGATCTTATCCGAAAACCGGTACCCACTTTTCGGGATCATGCTCTGGAAGCTGGAGCCGAAAAAATGCGCTACGACATCGTCATCATCGGCGGGGCCATCGTTGGGTCCTCGATTGCCTATTATCTGCGCGAGGAAGGGTTTTCCGGCTCCATCGCGCTCATCGAGCGCGATCCGCAATTCGCCCATGCGGCAACGACCCTGTCCATGGCCTCGATCCGCCAGCAATTTTCCATTCCGGAAAACATCCGGCTGTCGCAATTCACGCTAAAACTGTTCCGGCGGCTGAAGGAAGAATTCGGCACCGATGCCGATATCGGGTTCCGCGAAGGCGGCTATCTCATCCTCGCCGGAGAGGCCGGGCTGCCGATCCTCAAAGCCAATCACGAGGCGCAGATCGCCGAGGGCGCCGACATCGTGCTCGAGGATGCCGAGCAACTGACACGGCGCTTCGCCTGGCTTTCGAGCGAAGGCATTTCCGCCGGCGCCTATGGCCGGACCGGCGAAGGCTGGTTCGACGCGCATGCGATGCTGACGCTGTTCCGCAAAGCGCTGCGCGACAAGAAGATTGATTTCATCACCGCTTCGGTCACCGCTGTTGCGCGCGACGGCAACCGCGTCACCGGCGTCTCCCTCGACAATGGCCAAACGCTGGAGGCCGGCATCGTCGTCAACGCCGCCGGGCCGAATGCCGGCAAGGTCGCCGCTCTTGCCCAGCTTTCGCTGCCGGTCGAGCCGCGCAAGCGCAACGTCTTCGTCTTCGAGGCGCGCGAGAAATACGCCGATATGCCGCTGCTGGTCGATCCCTCGGGCATTTATGTGCGGCCGGAAGGCTCGGTCTACCTCACCGGCGGTGCCGAACCTGAGGAGGGCGATGGGCCGGCCGACCCCGGGGATTTCGAGGTCGACTGGCCGCTGTTCGAAGAGGTGATCTGGCCAGTGCTGGCAACCCGCATTCCGGCCTTCGAAGCGATCAAGGCGACCCGCGCCTGGGCCGGCCACTATGATTACAACACGCTCGACCAGAACGCCGTGATCGGCCCGCATCCCGAGGTCGGCAATTTCCTGTTCGCCAACGGATTCTCCGGCCATGGCCTGCAGCAGGCGCCGGCGGTCGGCAAGGCGCTGGCGGAGTTGATCGTGCATGGGGGGTATCGGACGATCGACTGCAAAGCGTTTGGGTATGGGCGCGTGGCCGAGGGACGGGCGTTTCGGGAATTGAATGTGATTTAAGGGCTCGCAGAACAACCGCTCGGTCGAGTTCCGGCCCACCCCCCTCTGTCCTGCCGGACATCTCCCCCGCAAGGGGGACTGTTGCGTAATTCGGTGGTTGTGATTCTCTGAGATTGACGCTCGGAGGGAATCACGATGGCAGTGAAGCAGACGGGTCAGTTGAGCTTGGCGGAAGCCTTTCTGGGCGGCAAGTTGGCAGGCGGTTCTTCGCCACTCGATCGATTGTCAGGTCTGGTGAAGTGGGACCGCTTCGAGAAGCTACTCAACCCGCTGCGCGATGGTGGACCGGGTCGGGCTGCCTGGCCACCGTTGGTCCTGTT
>NZ_JBFUGI010000018.1:0-110756 GCF_056402995.1 Mesorhizobium sp. P3_A8
CGACGAGCGCCGAGGCCGCTCTACGCCTTGCTGACGGAGCAATGCCGCCGTGTAAGGATACGATCCGCTGAACGCCGCCCTTGTTCCGGCGCTCAAGTGCGCGCGAGATCGACGAAATGCTCTGGCCTTGCTTCCATCGATCCCAGAGCTCGGCCTTCTGTTCTGACGTAAACCAGATCCGCGACGTCACCATGCGACACCTCCCATCCTCTCAGATTAAAGGTGTTGCGACGACCGGTTGAACCCACCGCCCCATTTCGGACGTCCAAGCAAACGTTGCCTTCGCCTGAAAGCGGACTTCCTGGCACTCGTCCCGAACGACAGCCAAGTGCCCCATTTCGGTCGTCTAATTGTATGAAAATCTAGCTCGAAAGCGGACGGAGGATGGGAGCAGCGGGGTCAATGTTTGACGCCGTATATGCCAGCCGTATTGTGGCTCGATGATCGGCCTGCAGCCGGCCATAACGTAAGGACGTTATGTTATACGTAATTGCTCCTGCCGAAAGTTTCGACTTGTCGTTCCGGAACGCAGAGTGACAGCTCCGGCTAGCGTGCCTTCACCGCGCGCTCGACCTGGTGCCAGATCGGGATTTTCCGAGTTTTATGGGTGCAGCGGGTGTTGAACAATTTGATCCACGCGACTTGCACGTCCATTAGGATCCCCATAGTCCGGGCTACCAAAGAGTCGTCGATGGCTTCCGGATCGCCATGGATGAAAGCATTGCGGCGCTCCTGAATCGTGCGGATTTGCTCGGCCAGCGGTACGTAGTCCAAGGCGGCCAGGTCCTCCCAGAAGGATACACCCCACAGCGACTTGTGCAGCTCGTCGAGTTGGCCGCCGACGAACTTGAACTTGCGGAGGATCTTAGCCGCCTCGGCTTCGTCGAGGTCGCCAAGTGCCGCGTTATAGAAGCGGTCCATCAGGGACTCGAAGAACGCCCAGAACAAGATGACGATAACCAACTTCCGCGATGTCTTGCCTATCGGCGCCGGGCCATCGTCCGCGCGCTCCCATTCCCGCCTCATCATCTCGAGCAAGAGATGGGTGGACCAACCCAGGGCACCCGGCACGGTTCGCCGCTCGACATAGCTGCCGTCAGGCTGCCTGACCTTTTCGGCTTCGATCACGTGGCCGCAAACGGGGCAGGCGATGCGGTCGTACAGCGCGTTGCACTCGTAGCAATGCACCTGCGTTATCAGGCCTCTGTGAAAATCGTCCACACTTACCTTCCGAACAGCCGGACAATTGCGTTCCAGATCCGCCGCAGTAGGCCCGGCTTCGGTTCGCGCAACCGATAGTAGGCTTCGCGCTTCAGCTGGTCGCTCCGAAGAGCTGCGGCGGTCTGCGCCGCTGACATCGTTGCGGCCCAATCGACGCGACCGTTCGATATGACGTAATGGGAATTGCAGGGCAGCTGACCGCTGCCGATCGACGGCCACAAGCTCGGCTTGCCGTCCTTCTTAATGAATGTCCACTCGGCGGCGCCCAAGGGCACGGATACCTTGCTGCCGCACCCGCAAGCGCAAAGGTGCACGGCGACGCCGAACTCTTCGGACACGTACAGAATGCCCGGCTCGAGTTCGCGCGGAACATACTGAACCTCCCTTAGCGCGATCTGACTCAGGGGCATGTGAAAGAGAACAGGCGGGTTGAGGCGGTGTCCATGACCAGATGATACGTCGCGGCGTCGCTCGCGTAAAACCCTCGCCACTGCTTGTATCGGAGGACGGCGATGCCGGCGTTGATGGCATTCAACTCGGCAATCTGAATATTGGTGCGGTATTCGTCGCCCGGCTGATCGGACGTCTCGATCAGGTTCTGGCTGAGGATATCGGCCGCGGTAGCGGGCTGTAGGAGGGTCGCGCGCATCATCCCGGCCAAGGCACCGTCCTGCCGGTTGAGCCCCATGCCGACGTCGATGAACGCAATCCCCAGCGCGATCAACAGGTCGAAGATTTCCTTGCGGGCTGAGCCTTTGTCGACACAGACGAAAGCAAACGTGACGCCGGCCAGATCCTCTGCGCAGCTCGCGTCGATAAACTTGTCGACGAGCTTTAGCCCGTGGCGAAAATTGTCGTAGCGGGCCTGATACACGTCGACCTTCGGGCGCCGGAATTCGGCCTCGAGGACACTCCCAGGCGAGCGGTAGGCATTGTGAATGTAGTAGGCATCGGAATCGAAGCCCCTGACCTCTTTCACATTGGTTTTCACCAGGAAGTCCAAGAGATAGCTGCCGGTCCCACCCAGGCCGATCAAGGCCACCACATCTTCTTTGAATTTCGCCGCCAGGTCGCCGATCTCGGCTCGGCTAGTCAGGGTGTCGTGGAATTTGAAGATGCTGTCTTCGACGACGTCATGGTCGACGTCGAAGGTGTAAATCTTCGCGTCCGGAAATCGGCTGAGGGCGGGGCCCGCCAGGATCGTAACGTAGTGGTCGATCTTCTCGGCAAGGTTGGCAAATCCGTTCGGGGGCTTGTTGGAAAATGAGCGCTGTACGACAACATCCGGCTTGGCCAGCTGCATCGTCGTGGCTCCACCTGCGAGATTGGGGATGGGCTGCCCGTTCAGGCCATGCGGCACGTCGCCGGCGAAGTAGATCTGATGGTCATCCTGAAGGACATGGTTCTGGTCGGTGAAGACGAGCTTGGAGACGATGGCCCCGTAACAGAGCTCCAATTGCGAGCTTAGGTACGGGATGTCGCGCACGACCAGGCATTTGCTGTCGAACCGGAGCGCGTAGCCCCGGTCCATCAGCTGCCGGATGTCCGCATTATGATTGGCTAGTGCGATTAACACGGAAAACCATCCCATCCTTCGCCTTCACCGAGGTGCCCGGCGCAAGGATGCCTTCCTTATCGTTGTGGCCCTTGGTGTACGTGACGGAGTAAGTCGCGCCCGGGTTTTGCGGGAAGTCGGGGTACGCGAGAGTTACGACTTCCTCGAACGAAAGTTCTTCCTTCTTCGGCACTTCGTAAGGCGTGCCGTTGACGATGATCTCGATCATCTTGTCCTTACCCTTATCTTGGGCTTCGTTCTCGTTCTGCATTGTCTATTCCTTTGCTTGTACGAGTGTCTTAGCCACGCGGAGGGTACGGGTCTCGGCCGTGGCTGTCGCTCTGCCGTCCTGATTATGGATCTTGAGCTCAGTCGACTGATTGCGGCTGACACCGCGGCCGTAGTCGATGGCCTCGCGCTTGGTCTCGAAGTGGTCGGAGGCACGTTCGCTGCCACCGCGCTTCACGTCCCAACCCCCATCGGGGTTGTGGACAACATGATGGGTCTTTCCGGAGCCTTTATGAGCCATGTAGTTCTCCTATCTAATTCCCGATACGAAAAGTACGCCTACTCCAAGCGACTTGGGTGCTGGCAACCTGGTTGCCGTGCGGTCCCACCCGGGTTCGATTTTCACTTGGTCGGACATAAGATTCTCTCCTGTCCCGACGTGTGTGTTTCATCGCGTCAAGCCTTGACGAAATCCCAATAGAGACGGATATTTACGAATCAGTCCGTTCTGGGACTGTAGCTAATCGGACTACAATGAAAAATCAAGTCCGATTTGACACAACATCGAGGAGCAGATGGAAACGCATGAGACAGTTACTCCCCAATCGACAGCCACAACCAATCCCGAGCTGCCAAGCCCCCTCGGTTTTTTCTTCAAACTCGCTGACATCTGGGAGCTGAACACCGACCAGCAGATCAAGTTGCTGGGATCACCATCACGATCAACCTACTTCCGGTGGAGAAAGGACGGCGGCGACGTGTCTGCCGATACGCTGGAGAGAATTTCGCACCTCGGATCCATCTACAAGGCGCTGCGCATCGTCATGGATTCGGAGGAAACTGCCGTCGGATGGATCAGAAGGCCCAACAGGTATTTCGAAGGCGCGTCCGCACTGGACGTGATCATGACCGGTAATCTGAGTGACATCATCAGGGTCCGACATTATGTCGACGCCCAGCGTGGAGGTTAGCTTACGTGTACCCCCGGATCAGCATCGACGGCCTTTACCGAAGGCTCATTCCGTCGAAATATCCGACCATCGATATCTATGAACGTTTCGGCTCCCGCGAGATGCAGGCATTCGCGGCGGAGCTGGAAGCGGTGACGAACCCTCGACTTGCCGCGAAATCGCGCATTACAGGTGGCGATATCTCGGCGGATGCAAGTTCACCGCGTCTGCAGAACTGGAACCATGCCCCCTTCTCTTATCCCATGCCGGAAGGGAGCGATTTCCTTCCGGCACCCTACTCGGTAATGGATCTCGCCTCCGACACGCAGGCGGCACTTGCGCGTGCCGTCCTGCGCCGCGAGCTATTCTTGTCACGCACCGACGAACCGTCGTGTGGTGTAGACATGCGGATGCTGGCGCACCAGGTCAAAGGTGAGGTCATTGACCTGCGGAGTGTCCCGACGGACATGTCGGTCGCCGCACGTCGGCTCATCGGTCGGCAATTATTCGAGGACGGCGCCAACGGCGTTCTCTACCGAACGGAGGAGGTCCCCGGCCACGATTTTCTCGCAGTGTTTAGTGTCGAGATCCTCGTCGACAAGGCGGTCCAGGGTGCCCATTTCAGGTTCAGGTGGGACGGCCTTCAGGTTAGCCGAATATTCGATTTCACGCGCAACGAGGATATCGACCGCGGCGACGTTTTTGCCAAGCCGAGGGCAGCTGCCTAACAGCTACCCCATTCAGCGAACTGCCAACCCAACGGGCTGGGCTCCTCAGCGCAGACACGCCGCCACCAGCGCAGCTCGGTTGCCATCGGCTGGTCCGATCGAAAGATTGTCAGCTTCCAAAGACCTGGATCTCGCAGTGGTCGTCCGCAGCGTGAAACGCTAATGTCCGAAATGGTTCAGTTAGCAATGCGGCTGCTTCTCGCCATCTGTCCCATAAACCGGACTGTCAGCGGACGGTCCCTTCCCGGTCGTTGAACCTTACATCAGAGAGGACTGTTCAACGATGGGCGCAACGTACCTCTCGACCGCCACTAGTCGCTCTTTTTTCGTGATGCATTGGTGTGCCAGTAGACAGGGTCAGCGACCCACCTATTGACATCGGATTCGCGCCAGCCGGCCCCGTTGATGCTTATCTTGACCTGGGCCGGAAACGTGCCTTCGGCGATCTTGCGGTAGATGGCTGAACGGGACAGGCCGGTCCTGTCAAGGACGGTTCTGAGACGTATGATGCGATCCGGCTCTGGCATAGCTTGCCTGATTCTCAGTGGTTGTTGCTGGTATCTACTGGGACAGACAGGACGGACGAATGCTGGACGCAATCAGGTTTGTCGCTTCAGCAGTCTGCGGCGTGAAAACGGCGGCAAATCGGAGCGTGTCAGAGTCCAAGGCCTCGCCCCTTACCGATGCCATGGCTGAACGCGAGTTCCGCCCCGAGTCGGCGGCCGGAACCGACGTGAATGCCGAGTTCGCGCTTGCGGTTTGCCAATAGGGATTCAAGTTGAGGATCGCGTTCAAGGCTCTTGGCCATATCGGACATGGCCGAACGCGTTGACTTATAGCCAGACATGTCGCCGGCCTGATATTGCTCCCGTCCGGTACGGTCGAGCTTTTGCCAACGTTCCACGAAACGGTCGGCGCGGCGGCCGGGATCGATGTCCATCCCGGTGCGAATTTCCGTTTCAAGCTGGAGAGCAACCACGATGCGGCTGACGCGGCCGGCGCCCGTCTCACGAACCAGCTCGGGATTTTTCACATAAGCCGCTTCAGCATCGCGCCAGCCGTGAGGCCGAACCTTCTCGAAAGCGCAACGGGCATCCCTCAACTCGCGCATCTGCTCGGGACTGCCCTGCCCGTCCGCACTTCCGGTACGGAGGATCGCGTCGATCGCACGCGCGTGACGCACAAGCGCTTGGGTGCGTGCGCGGCGCATTTCTGCTTCGGGATTCCCCGGGAGATTCGCGTCACGCTGCGCTCCCCCAGCAAAAGCTTCTCTTCCAGGCGTGGCGCCAACATCTCCGATTTGCGCCCCAACATCTTCCCTTCTCGGCCTGCGCCCAAGGTGTCGGTCAAGCTCGGCGTCGCCAGGCGAGCGCAACCCGTCGAGCAACCCCTCGATCCTGTCCCGCAGCTTCTCCGGAACGATCCGGCGCACGATCTCGACCACGCGCTCGCGGAACGTGATACCGCGCCGCTCGGCATAGGTTTGGGCCGGGTCGACCTGCTCGTAGTCCGACGCCATGTCCTTGGCGCGGTCGCGTGACAGCGTCCGGACGAGGCGTGCTCTAGTGGCAAAGTCATCGCCGCCGTAATGCAGGTCCAGCCCATCTCGATGCCGCGACAGCGCGACGTAGCTGCCATGTGCATCCATGCCAGGCGTGGCGAGCACATAAGTCCGGTCGACGGTCATGCCCTGCGCCTTGTGAATGGTCGCGGCATAGCCGTGGTCGATGTGAGCATAGTCTTTCAGGTCGAAGCGCACAGACCTTCCGTCGTTGGTTTGAACCGTCACGCTCTGTGTGCTGACCTCTTCGATCACACCAATGGTGCCATTCTTGACGCCAAGCCCGCGCTCGTTGCGCAGGAACATGACCCGGTCGCCACTGGCGAAGTTTCTTGCACCGCGTTCGACATTCACCTGAACCTCGTCGCCGAGATCGCCGGCAGCGCGCATACGCTCGCGTGCTGCCTGGTTCAGGACGCGCACTTCGTCGTTTTTGTGGGTGAGGATGATCCGGCTTGCCTCTGGATGCGCCTGCCTGTCGCGATCCCAGCGCTCGACGAGTGCACCTCGTGCCTCATCGCGCGTTGCAGCTTGATGCACCATGCCTTGCGCGTCGTAGGCGCTGATTGCAGCGCCAATCCTGCCGGTTGCCAGATCGCGCGTGGCATCGCGCTGCCAGTTCTCGCGCTGCCGGCGCACCTGGCCGATTTCGACGCCGCCATGTCGCTCGTGAATCGAGCGGAATGCAGCGCCGGCTTCGATTGCCTGTAGCTGCTGGGGATCGCCGACCAGCACGACCTTCGCGCCAACGTCGGCGGCATGGGAAAGCACGCGCTCCAACTGGCGCGTGCCGACCATGCCGGCCTCATCGATCACCAGGACATCGCGTGCTGTGAGCAGATCACGGCCCTGTCCCCAGCTATGCTCCATGCTGGCGATGGTGCGTGACGGGATCCCTGATCCGCCTTCCAGATTCTCGGCGGCAATGCCGGAAAGTGCGGCGCCTCGAACCTCGTAGCCCGCCGCTGCCCATGCCTGGCGCGCGACGCCCAGCATGGCGCTCTTGCCCGTTCCGGCAAAGCCGACAACGACACCAAGACCGCGACCTTCGGTGATATGCGCAAGCACATCGGTCTGTTCGCCTGAAAGGACAAGCCCGTGTTGCGCAGCCCGCGCCAGTGCTGCCTCGCGATGTGCGTCACTCACCGTGTGTCGCTCCTCCAAATCGATACGCTCCGCCGCGCGGTGAAGACGTTGTTCGGTCTCGATCATCTGCCGGGTGGTGAAACGGTCTTCGCCGCGTCCGTCCTTGCCGAGTTCGATAAGATCGGGTGCGTTGCTGATGGCTGCCACGACCGCGTTGAACTGCTCCATTCCATCGCTGTGGCGATGCGAGAACTTGGCCATGTCCCTTCGGGTGAATGTCGACTGCTGATGCGTGATGGCATCCAGCGCCACGGATGGATCGGCAATGATGCGCGCGCCATTGTTGCGCGCGATCTCGCGATGCAGTTCAGCGCGATCTGCTTCAGTGTCGCCAGCAGCAAGGCCACTGCCCTCGATGCGCTGGGCCGGAGCACCGATCTGCGTTTGCGGCTCCAACGCTATGCCCTGCGCTTCCAGACTGCGATGATCGATGCGGGCGTCGATGTCGAGTTCGGCCAGGCGTTCATTGGCCAGCTCCGCCCATCGCTCGCGCCAGCGCTCGACCAGCAGGGTAGCATTCCAGTCTCGAACCTTTGACCCAAAACCGTTCTCGTCCACGGCCCGCATGGTGAGCATGACATGAGCATGCGGCTTTGGACTGCCATCCTCTGCCCGGTCCCAATGCACATTGAGATCGGCGACCATGCCCTTGCTGACAAACTCGGCCTGAAGGAAGTCGCGCGCCAACTCGATGCCTTGCGCCTGGCTGAGTTCACGCGGCAGCGCAAACTCGACCTCGCGGGCAAGCTGCGCGTCCTTGCGCAGCTCGAACGCCTCGACATCGTTCCACAGCCGTTCGCGGTCGCGCCAGGCCTCCGGTGCATCCTCCGGCAGCATCACCTCGGAATGGACGACACCGCGTTTGGCGGAGAAGTCGTGGCTGCGTTCGATGCGCTCGTCACGCAATCGCGAGGCAGAGCGGTAGGCGGCGGACGCCACAGCGCTTGAGCCTGCCTTGCGGCCAATGACCTTGACGTGAAGATGATAGATCGCCATCGCGACCAGATCATTTGCACGTCAAAGCGCACGTCGGCACGACGTATAAGCGCGCCCTCCCTCGAAAAATTCTCGGGATGGACCAGCCCGTCCCAGGCTGTCTCGGCAACCCTGAAGCCTTCCGGCAGACGCTCAACTATCATCCAGACATCGACAAACAATGGAGACAGTCATGCGCAAACCGCGGGACTTCGACACCGAACTGAAGGCGCTGGAAGACAAAGCGCGAGAACTCAAAGCGCGAAAGGTCCACCAGCTTGGTGAACTCGTGATCGCCACCGGCGCCGATCAGCTCAGCACCGACGAACTGGCTGGTGCATTGGTGGCAATCACTGAGACGAAAGACACGGCAACGCGTGAGGCATGGGCCAAGCGTGGGGTGATGTTTTTCGCGAACCGGTCGCGGCGAGCTGCTCCGGCATCTCAGCGCAACCCTCGCAGCGCTCCAACGCAACGGGGCGGCCCACAATCGCCGGAAAGCAGCTCTGGCTCGGCATGACATGCGCACGTGGCAGGTCGAGCGCCGCAAGCGCACACGACATTTGATCGAGCTCGGCGGGCTCGTCGCTAAGGCAGGCATCGTTGAGCTCACCAACGACGATCGCGCCATCATCTACGGAGCGCTCCTCTGGATCGTCGCCAAACTCCAAAGCCATGAAGGCGGGCATGCGCGGAACATGTGGGCCGGGAAGGGAAAGGAGGCGTTCGATGCGGAACGGCATGAAGCCCAAAAGAATCAGCCAACTCAGCGGTGATTGGCGATCGGCAGAGTGCAAAGCCGCGAACGGCGGCATCTGCCAACCGTTCGCCAGGTGGCGGCTGCGTGGTAGCGATTTGGGGGACAACCAGCAGCCACCCGCACCTCTCCCTTACCAAGGGAGTGCTCTACCACTGAACTACCGCAGCAACGGGCGTCTGAATAACCGCTGACGCCTTTAATTGCAAGGCGTTGAGCCCCTTTTCGACATGATGCGCCAATTT
Source organism: Mesorhizobium sp. P3_A8 (assembly GCF_056402995.1). Classification (NCBI taxonomy): domain Bacteria; kingdom Pseudomonadati; phylum Pseudomonadota; class Alphaproteobacteria; order Hyphomicrobiales; family Phyllobacteriaceae; genus Mesorhizobium; species Mesorhizobium sp. P3_A8. The sequence continues at coordinate 9,367 of NZ_JBFUGI010000018.1, forward strand.
GGTCTGTTGGTGCCAATGCGGCACCAAACGGGCACGACACGTCCACCAGCCTGCACCATTTGAGCGAGAGCTACACCATTGTTGTAACCCGCATGGTGCCAGGGTGGTGCGACAAAATACAGCCCCGTACAGAAGTTTCTCGCACCCCCGCCCTTCACGCACTACCAGCGAAGGCTCCGCACGCGTCTTTGCCCCCTCAACGGTTCGATACGATACGGCTCAGTGGCTTTCCAACCTCTCATCTGACCAAGACCACGCGTGTCAGCTAACTAAGACCGTCCTCAGCAAGCTCCATGCCGGTATGACCAGACCGCCGGGGAGACGGTGGAGGTTAATGGGTCTTGGCGCCTTCGCGTCACCGGCATGGCGCTGGCGCTAGCTTCGCTCCACCGCCTAACGGAGCGGGCTCCGGGTTGGGTACGAAGCGGTGCCAAAAACAAGCGCCCTACGCCCGATTGGCTAATTGCGTGATTGCTAATATACCCATAATCATTCGGAGCGGGGGAATGCTCCCGCAGTGGCCGGTGTGGTCCGTTGCCCCCACGGTTGGAGCCCCACTGCATCGGCCATTCTCCCAGCCTGGGCACAGCCTGGCGCTTCGCAAGCAACCACCCCGCCGCTCGCTGACCTCTGCTGGTTGATCCAGCGCAAAGACCTTGGCCTGCCCGTGTCCATTCGGGTAGGCCTTTTTGCCCTGCAAGGCGGAACTTAAAATCTAGCGTTGAGTTCGACAAGGTAGCTTCACGCGGAGTAGGCATGATCGGGATCATTCGCATCGCTGTTGTCGAAGACCATCCGCTTTTTCGCGAAGGTGTGACGCGCAGCCTATCAGAGATCGGGGGCTTCGAGATTGTCGATGAAGGGGCGACGGCGCAGGATGCAGAGCGCATCGCGTCTACGGTGCGACCCGACATATTACTGCTGGACATCTCGCTGCCGGGCGGAGGCCTGGCCGCGGTTGAGAGCATCCTTGCCGACCATCCCGCCCAGAAGATCGTCATGCTGACCGTTTCAGAGAGCAATCCCGATGTGACCAGAGCCCTGAATGCAGGGGTGCGCGGCTATGTTCTAAAAGGTGTCGGGTCGCGGGCTCTTGCCGAAATCCTCCGCAATGCTGCGGCTGGAGAGCGCTATCTTACGCCCACCCTGTCGGCGCGGCTTTCCGATATTCAAAACTCATCACCTGCGAACAGCGTGGCGCACCGGATGCGGCAACTCACCGAACGGCAAAAGGAAATCCTGAGGCTGGTGGCTCAGGGTCTCAGCAACAAGGAGGTCGCCCGGCACCTGAAGTTGCAGGAGAAGACAGTCAAGCACCACATGACTGGGGTTATGTTGACCCTCGGAGTCCGAAACCGCACGGAAGCGGCGCTCGTGATGAGTGAATTTCGCGGCCGGCCAAACTGAAGGCCCGACGCTTCATCTCCGTGACGCGATGCCGGCGAGGTCAGCATAAATTTCGGTCCGATCTCCGTCGTGCTTTTCGATCAGGGCCAATGTTTCCACTCGCGTCATTTGCCCGAGCTTCATTAGAAATTCGAACTCGTGCTTTGGTATCGACGTCGCGAGACGGTCGAGCTTCATCTTTCGGCTTTCGCTTTTGCCACGCATTGTATGTCAGCTACCAGGTCGCGGCCGGACAAGGCCTAGATTAAAATTGGGTGGCAAATCCAAGCGCGTGTTCTTGACCGCGGCTGTTTCTATCGCATCCACGGGCAGGATAATCACCATTCGCGCCATCCGCTCGGGGAAGATTGGTTTGGCGGAAATGAAGAAGATGATTGCTAAAAGCCCTAGCAACAGAAGGATGGCGGCCACATTGGCGATCATCTCTCCAAATTGCCCACTGCTCTCCCGCACCACTTCTTCCTCCTGTCTCATTGGCGTGGCCGATACGTTGCAACAAGGGCCTGGGCCAATCAAAACGGCTCAGCGAGGAACGATGCTGCGATCAGATCGTCGCCGGCAATCCGGCCACGACCGTCGTCCAGGATGGCAGCGACCTTTTGGAAGGTCTTTATTTCGGCGTCGGTTATGCGTGCTGCCCGCACTCTCGCCTGAAGATCGGCTAAGCGCGCCATAAGCGCATCTGTCGTCTCGACTTCAAGGTTCATCATCTTCATTGTCCAGTTGAGGGGATTGACATGCGCAGCCCGCCGCCATGCAAGCGGCGGCGGGCAATTGGCAACTCGCTTTTCAGTCGTAGACTTTGATGATTTTGCGGGTGCTCGGATCCACCAGGACCGTGCGGTTGTCGACCACCACATAGCGGTATTTCACGTTGGGGACCTCGTGGAGTTCGACCGTGTCCGGCAGAGCCGTACCGATGTTCAGCTCGACGCCGGGTATCTTTACGGAAGCCAGCGGCTGCTTTTTCACGTACTCGCGCACGACGGTGTCCTGCTCCGGCGTGATGACAACGTCCTGTGCCGCAGCTGCGCCGACGCCAGCCAAAAGCAACAGCGCCGCTGCGGCGCCGGTAAGGTGCATCTTCATGGTTTTTCTCCTCTTGTGATCAGGCGACAGCACCATCGTCTGTGCGCCAGCCACTCGAACTTCACGGCATGTCAAACGTTCCTCAGACGGACTTCGGTCCCAACAAGACCAAGACCAAAGTCCGGCCACGGAACGCAATGGTCTTACCTCTTGAGACTAGGCGGAACAGCCTAAGTCCGGCGTAGTTGCTGGTCCAAATTCGGAGAAAGCACATGGATAAAAGTGTTGGCCAAGCACGCTGGTTGCTCGCACCGGTTTTCGCGGCAGCCGTCACCTTTCTGGTGATGGGCATAGTCCTCGGCTGACATGTGATGGATCGGCACAGCTATGTCCCTTCCTGTGCTGATAGGACCCGCCAAGCCGCTTCCGCGGCTGGCGGGTCCTCTATTTTCACAGTGGGATGGCTTTAGCTCATGCAACCTTGGAGGTTTACTATGGATCGGCGAACTTTCCTGACTGCGGTGTTTGGCATTGCCGGAGCAGCTGCGCTTGCAAGCGCTGTCCGCCCAATCAACGCAATGGCCGGTGTTCCAAGCGCGGGACCCGGCATCCTTGATGAACTCGAAACGCCACAAAGACAGGATCTCGATGAACGAGGCCAGGCGGAAGTCGAGCAGGTTTCCCACCGGGACTGGCACTACGGCCCCCGCCGTCGCCGGCGGGGTTGGAGACGGGTTTGCCGTAGTTACTGGCGACATGGTCGCCGTCGCGTCCGGTGCTATCGCAGACGTGGTCCTTCGGTCATCTTGCGATTCTAGTTAGTTACCGCTGCACGTGGCCCGTTCCGGCTCGAGCGCCGAGAACGGGCCGATATCTTAATTGATGAGCAGAAGAAAATGACATTGGCCCAGAGATCGAATGAGAGTTGCAATGCGGACACTCCTGCAAATGACAACGTCGGAGCTCATATGACGTTGGACGCTGCCTCGAATGACGAGGAGAACATTGCCGCCCTCGTCACGCGGACCGAGCGCAGGGCTATTTTGGTGCTTCTGGGAATGGGCGGATGGTTGATGCTCGTCCCCGCCATTTATGTTGTGCTGACCCACGGGATATGAGCGGAACAATCTCCTGTTTCGCGAAGTCGCCAAGCGCGGAGGGCATCTCGCCTTGCGGTCAGCCGCTTTTGCACGAAAATTGATGGCCATGAACGAAAAGCAGACCCCCGAGAAATTGGTGCCCGAGCCGTCTCCACGGTGGCAGAACAATAAGGGCGTGCTGCTCGCGGCCGCCGTTCTAGTTTTGGCCTTTTGCGCTCTGGTCGGAATATGGTTTTCTAGACCCTAGACACCCTTCGCCTGGGCATAAGGCGACGGCTTCGGGGGCGTGACGGCCAGGTATGTCGTGAACTCGCGCTCAAGCGCTGCCACCGCTGCCTCTTTGGTGTCCTCCCTGCCTCGCTGACCGCCATGGACCCGCCAGCGCTTGTCGTTCGTGCTGATCGCCCAGAACCATTTGTCCTTGCTGGGCCCGTGCTGCTCGCCAAGCACCCGGCCGACGCCGGAGCCGAGGAACGCCGGCTCGAAATCTTGGGGACCAACGGTCTGGCCTCCAATCACAGTTCGAGCCCAATCGAGCCAGAGCCGCGCGCCACGATCCCGGACAAACCGAGCTGCGTCGACGATGGTGGGGAAAGACCCGATCACCTCGCCGTCTGCTAGGACCTCGTAGCCCGCCGCGGCGTCGCGGACCTTCAATCTATCAGCCGGCATGCGATCATCCTTAGTATGGCCTGTCAGTCGACTAAGCCCGCATCCTGGTATCGAAGCGCCTTATCGATCGCCTCAGAGGCGGTGCCTGTATCGTCTTCGATTTCCGCTCTGCTAAAGCCCAGCGTCCTCGCGTCGGCAAAGAGCATCTCCGTCAGCTCGGCGACGGAGACATCGGTGCCGTGGATGTTGTTTGAAATCCATTTGAAGAGGAAATTCGTCCCGCGTGTGCTCATCAGGCCAAGCTCGGTCAGACGTCGAAAAGATCGTCGGGACCGTGGCCCTTCACATCGATAATGTCGGGCCGGCCGATCTCGTCAATGATGTCAGGCGTGTTGTTACGGGGGCTGCCGACCTTGCCGCCGATCGGCCACATCTTCATCAGGTCGGACGGATACGGCTTCATTAGGTCGCGAGGATCTGGCTCTGGTCCGAGCCAGCGCATGTAATCGGCCGGCGCCAGGATCACCGGCATCCTGTCATGGATGGTTGCCATCAGTTCGTTCGGTTCGCAGGTAGCGATAGCGAAGGTGCGGATCAGTTCACCCGTGACCTTGTCGGCATACTCTTCCCAGATGCCCGCCATGGCGAAAGGCTCGTCATCTTTCATCGCGATTGCATAGGGCTGTTTCCTCTTGCCCGAGGCGTCCAGCTTCTGCCATTCGAAATACCCGTCCACCGGCACCAGGCAGCGCCGTGAGGCGTACGCTTTGCGGAACATGCCATTGGTCGCGATCGTCTCGCAGCGTGCGTTGACGGGCGGCGGTCGGCCGCCTCCGTCACGAGCCCATCCGGGGACAAGCCCCCACCTCGCCGACACGAAGCCGGCCATGGACGTGGACAGTTCCTCCCGGATGATAATCGGGTAGTTGAGGCTTGGCGCGCCATTCCAGATTGGGAAACCATTGCCCATGCGCTCGACGTCGCCAGGATGCGCGAACTCGAAACGCCGCACCATGTCAGGGATTGTCGTCTTGACGAAAACGCGTCCACACATGAGATCACCGGTCTATCGTTGCGGAAGACCAAAATGGGAACGCTTCGTGAACGAGTCAAGCGGCGCCGATCTCCTTGGATTACCGCTTGGATGCCTCCTCTTCCAGCCTGTTCAATTCAGCCTTGATCATCTCCGGGTCTTCATGCTCCAACCCGACCACCTCGTTCCTGGTCTCGTTCAGGGCGACGATGATCTCATCCAGCTTGGCATGGATTGCTGCGGTGTCGCGATAGCCCTGAATCAATACGACGCCAGTGATGAGAATGGCCGCGACTGACAGAGCATAAGTGACGGCATTGGTGAGGCCGAAAGGCACCAGGGCCGTGCAAACGATCATGGCCAGCATCATGACGTAGAAGCCGGGCGGGCGAGATAGAAAATCAGCTGTGACAAACAGAAAGCGGTTCACGGAGCACCGCCTTCGCGATGGTCCATGGCCTCGGCGATGACCTCGAACACGCTGGGCACCTCCTCGCTGATCTCGGTCGTGGGAATGCCTGCCTTGTCGGCGGCTTTCATGGCCTTGTCCGCAAGGTCGCTGATGACCACCGGATCGTCACTAGCGGTTTCGGGCAACTGCTCTGCCATCCATTTGTCGAGGAAGTTGATGCCGCGTGTGCTCATGTGTGCACAAAGCTCACATGGAGCTGTGAGTTCCACCTGACGGTTGATTTCCGTTGAGCCGCAACTCTCTTAGCCGCGCAGTTTTCGCCTCCCGGGCTTTTCGTTCAGCATCGAGAATCCTCCGTGCTTCACGATCAGCTCTCTCAATTTTTTCCTTATCGACACGCCGCTTGTTTTCCACAACAGGCCTCCTTCGTCTGTCGGCTGGTCGAGAAATTGTGTCCCCCAAAAGAGCGATTTCAATTTCATTTGTTAATGCACGCCAGCTTCGGCCGGCGCTGTTTGTCATCCAGAATTGATTTTAGCGGGGCGTACATGTGCGCTAAAATCCCAAGCCCATTGCCCTTGGAGGCGAATTGCGATGGACAGCGTTTCCATAATTCTGAATGGTCAGACCCAGCCTTGCGTGGAAGTGTTCGAAGCCTGCGGTGAGTGGGTTGTCCGCGTCGTTGAGGAAGACCAGGAACTTACACGGTCATTCGAAATCGAATCGATGGCGTTGGCCTTCGCGGAAGGCCAGCGGAGGCGGCTAGCACTGTATAAGTTCGTGCGGCTCTAGAGTGTCTTCAGAAGCCGAGCTTCACCGCATCAACGCTTGATCGCCGGGAAAAGCGGATTGACCCTAAGAGGTCGCGTAACGGGTCAAGTGGCCTTTTCGACAATTCTTGTCCTGGACATAACCCGATGGGGCCGCTTTCGCCGGTGCTTCTCGCGTCTAGGATATGGATGGAAAGCTCGCCGGACGAAGACCCCAACAACCTCAAGCCCGGCGAGCCCACAACCTGATCAGAGTACGCGATCAGGGCCGGGATCAACCGGCACCCTGTCAGAGGCAAAAGCAGTGCCAGTACCGCCGTCCCGAACTGGGACTCGCATTTACCGCGTTGTTAGACGAGCGTCCTGCCGAGATTGCGAGCCAATCTCTCTCGGAGTACGATAATTCCAGGGCTGGGAGAACAGTCAAATGTCTCATTTTTGGTTGGGAGGAACGGCTGTCGTAGTCTTGGCGTTTATCGCGATCATCGCTTTGGACCACCTGAGCTACAGACAGAAGCGCAACACGAGTCTGCGGTAAGCCGATCTGCCGTTGCTGAGGTTCGCTTGTGTGATGATGGCGACCTGCTAAAGGTCATCGATGTCCGATTTGACAACGCCGCTAATCAGAAAGCTCGAAAGCCTTGGTCGCCTTACTGCTGGTGAACGCGACAGCATCGAAGCGATGACGCTTGCAGGTAAGGAGTTGACGTCCGGTCAGCACATAGCGCTGGAAGGTGACGAGCCAAGCCTTTGTTGCTTGGTGGTCGAGGGACTCGTGCGGCGATACAGCATCTTGAGCAACGGCAATTTGCAAACGCTATCGATCCATGTTCCCGGCGATATACCTGACTTACAGGGCTTGCACCTTAGGACGATGGATCACACACTCGCGTCTTTAGGTAAAAGCAAGGTCGCCCTTATTGCGCACCGCGACATCCTTGAGGTTCTCCGTAAGTCACCTCGCTTGGGAAATCTATTTTGGCGTGAGAGTTTGGTTGATGCAGCCGTTGCGCGGGCGTGGGTCAAGGTGTTGGGAGGCCATGATGCGTTTGGCAGGTTCGCCCACCTCGCCTGTGAACTTTACGTGCGCTTGAAAGTGATGGGCCTGGTAACTGACAATTCTTTTCCGTTGCCGCTAACTCAAGTTCAGCTCGGCGAAACTATCGGGGCGAGCGTTGTTCACGTAAACCGGATGTTGAAGAAGCTGAGAGCTGACGGGCTTCTAGAACATAAGGACGGGCGGCTGTCCATCATGAACTGGGAGGGCTTAAGCGGTGCGGCAGATTTCGATCCCGGGTACCTGAATCTGCGAGACCTCCGCTATTTGGATCTAACGCCTGCGGCTGGCCGTTAGTCATTCCGGCGAGCTCGTCAGCTTAGGTCTCGCTGCGGTCCACGGCAGCCTCGTCGACCTCAGCTTCCATTTGATCGCTGACCGGCCTGGCCTTGCCGGCACCATCAAGCGGAACACCGTCGAAGCCCTGCAGCCAAGGGTCACGCCATTCTTCCCAGTACGCCGGCACGTCGCGGGCTTTCCCGTCCTTTCGCGCCTGGCCGCCGTACATCCAGGCGTAGGCGATGCGCTCCTGGTCCTTCTTAGCTACGGCCATCTACGTCGTCCTCCCAGTAGTCCAACAGTCTCGCATGGCGCAGCTTCTCTTCGCCCTTGAGGGTTTTCACGCGGCCGACGAGGCCAGGCTTCAGCCATTCGGCCTTGTCCTTCTTATGCCCTTTCGGGACGGGACCGCCAACCTTGCCTTGCACCCGATCCCATAGGGCTTGCCGCTTGTCGGCTCTGAAGCTCACGAACGCGCCGCCTTTGTAGTGGCCTTTTTCGGCCATGATCACCTGTGCAGCTTTGCCGGGTTCCCGCTGCACGCCAATGATGTCCATCTGCTTCTCTTCAAAGCACTTGATCTTGCGCCAGTCCATCGTCGGACCGCTGCGATAGGCGCTGGCCTTTTTCTTGGATACCAAGCCCTCAAGGTTGGCCTTGTCGACGAGATGATACCGCATCGCCGGTGCCTGGCAGCGCCTCGCTGAACTGTATCCGCCCGCCTTCTGGGACCATTCCTTGCAGGATCTCGCGTCGATCCGCCAACGGCATGGTCCGCAGATCATGACCGTTGAGAAGCATCAGGTCGAACGCCACGAGATACAGGTCTGGTGACGGCTGGCGGCGCCCAATGATGCCTTGCAGCGCGTGGAAGTCGGAGAGGCCGGCTTCATTGATCATGATGGTTTCGCCTTCGAAGATGAAGGTTTCGGCCTTGATCGTGGCGGCTTCCTCGACAAGATATCGGTATCGCGCCGTCCAGTCGAAGCCGTTCTTCGTCAGCATCCGAATGCCGTCTTCGTCTTTGATGACCTGCGTGCGGTAGCCGTCGAATTTTATCTCGTGGCTCCAGTCGTCACCCTCTGGAGGGGTGTCGAAAAGCTCTGGCTCCATCGGCTTGATGAACTTCAAACGCATACACTGACCCGCACAAACCGCGATTCAATAAGCTTAAGCTAAAATAGTTCCCGAATTTGGAAACCAAACTTTCCGTGGTGCGTTCTGGCGCTCTCAACGATTGGGGAGGTCGTGCCATGGGCAACTTTCTACCGCTTTCCATCAAGCTGGTGGACGGCACAGCCATGAGGGTTTCGTCGATCTGCGAAGCGGAGGTTGCGCTTAAAGGTCAATGGCGAAACAAGGAGGCAGCGCCCTACAAGGACGCGTGCCGGCTGATATCTGCAGCCAAGGAAGGCACCTGCAAACCAGCCATCGCTTTTGCGGCCTTCAAGGCTGCAGCAATTGACCAGGGCCTCTTGTTACGATCTGGCAGGAGTGCTGCGCTCAAGATGCTCGATGACGTTAGCAGGGACATGCAGACATGACGAAGCTATCCGATCTCGGCCCGCCGATCCCCGGCAAATTGCATGGCGGCGACCTCATCCGGGAGGAAGGCCATTTCTACAACTGCCCAAACTGCGGTCAGAAGGTTGATCAGCGCGACTTGCGCCAGGTCTTTTACCACGAGGAGCCGGGACATGAGCCCTTGGAGCCGGAGTCTCCGGGAGCTACAATACTGCCGTTCTCGAAACGACCGGCAAACTAGCTCTTTGGAATCGTGACGCTGGTAGGGCTGTTGATGATAATATCCGCCGTCAGCCAGAAACCGACCGCCATGAGAAACAGGACGGCGACGGCAATCAAGAGAAAACGCACCCTAGGCCCCGTGTTTCGTATGGAACCCGGCGATATTACCACGCCAGAAACAAAAAAGCCCGCCGGCCGGAGCCAGCGGGCTTTTCGTGACGTTATTCCTCGATCAATCGGTAACGCATGTCGACGGCGTGCAGGCAGCTGTCACAGCCGAAAGCGTCTCGCGCTTCACGATCACCGGCTTCTCATAGGTCTTCTTCATAGGATACTTCCCCGCGTTTACCCTCAAGCCGGCAAACTGCCTTGCGGCGGCTTTTTCTGTCAACCTTCCGGCGCCTGCGCTTATCGACTCGGCGGCGAGCCAGAAGCCGCTAGCCATGAAAACCAGACGATCATTGCGAAAAGAAATAGCCGCATGGAGCGCCCCCGCCGTTGCCCCGACAATATCAGAAAGCCCGCGCCTCGGGCAACGCAGCGGGCAAGGTTGGGAGTGACTGGGCGGACTAGTTGCCCGATGGAAAAGCCCGCCGACATCAAACGGCGGGCTTTTTGATTCAACGTTCAGGTCTCCTCGATTGGCCCCAAAATGGGAATGATCTGCGTCGTGTACAGTCGTCATTTGACGGTACGCATCTTTGTGGCCTTCCTGCAACAATCGCACCTATAAGCTTAGCTTAAAGTGCAATTTCATGCGGACCCACCGAATTTACTGACATTGTAGTTGACAGCTTTCTTCGGCCCGAACAGGCTTTAGCGGGGGATAAAGCTTGATAGCGGGGGTGGGCTTATGATGGATACTCAAAGACATAGCGAATATGTACGTTCGTTCGGTTTGCTGCCCTTTATGGGCTTGTTTTTTTTGGCGACAATTTTCTGGACGGCGCCCGCTTCGGCACAGGTCGTTTTCGGCGGCGACGCTGGTGATCCCGAAAACACGATCTGTAGCTTTGCCGGCGTGATCGGTACAACGATCAACGACGATTGTAGTGACTCGGACGACTCTTTTTTCGCCGCGCCAGGAATCACTATAGGCCCGAGCGGCAGCCAGATTAACTTCGACGCTGCAACGGGAGCCGCCACGTTCGGTGGGGCGGTCGACATGGGTGGCAATGTTGTTCAAAATGTTGGCACCCCGACAGCGGGAACTGATGCAGTTAACAAGGACTATGTCGACGGTGTTGTTGGCGATGCTTCGGCAAAGAACGTCGAGCAGGACGGAAGGCTCGACGCCGTCGAAGCCAAGAACACCGAGCAGGACGGCCGGCTCGACAGCGTCGAGACAAAGAACACCGAGCAGGATGCGACCCTCACCGATCACGAGACGCGGATCACGCAGACGGAAACCACGAATGCCCAACAGGACATTCGGCTCGACGGCCACGACACGATGCTGGCATCCCTCGATACCCGTGTGACGACAAATACAAGCGATATTGCCTTGCTCGACGGACGGGTCGGTGCCCTGGAAAGTGGTTTCGCTGATCTGGGCAACCAGATTTCCGAGAATCGGACCGAGGCTCGCCAGGGCATCGCAGCGGCGATCGCCATGACCACAGCGCCAATGCCGTCTGCCCCCGGCCGCACGAGCTGGGCTGGGAATGTCGGCTATTTCAAAGGCGAAACGGCTTTCGGTGGCTCGTTCGCTCATCGCTTCGATTTCAACGAGCCTTTCGCGCTCACCGCTGGCTATGCCTATGGCGGCGGCAGCAGCCACGGTTTCCGCGTCGGTTTGGCGGGCGAATTCTAGCACTTAAATCCAGTGCGGCAGATCGTGAAGAAATGGCCGTCAGCTGTGCCGGGAGGGTGTGGAATGCGCAGATTTGCGTGGCTGCCGGCAGTGCCTTTGGTCCTATGTTGCATACAAGCGCCTCCGGCATATTCTCAGGCGAAAAAAGACGACCGTTCCGCGCCCAAAGCAGCTAACAGCCCAAAGCCGGCCAACATCGACCACAACGGCGTCTTGATCCTCATCCGGTCGACATTGCTCGCGCTGGACCATGCCAACAAGACCGGAGACTATTCCGTGCTTCGCGAGCTCGGTGCTCCTGAGTTTAAAACGAACAATCCAGCCCGTCTGGCTGAGGCCTTCGCAAAGTTGCGCAACGAGGAAGTCGACCTCAGCGGTGCAGCCGTGCTTGAGCCGCAGCTGACATTGATGCCGCAGATCGAAACCAATGGCATGTTGCACATGGCAGGTTTTTTCCCGTCAGCCGCCATGCAGCTCAATTTCGAATTTGCCTTCGCCCCTGTCGACCGGCAATGGAAGATATCGGGCATGTCGGTTAAACTAGGCGCGAGCGCGCCCTCGGCCCCCGCTAGTTCCTTGCCTGTTGCGCCCGCACCGGCTCAGGAGAAACCGGAGCCGCCGGCCGCCGCTATCACCACAAAACATCAACCCCAAAAGAAATAGGTTGATCAAAGGTGGTTGCCATGTTCGGTCAGGCCGGGTGGGTGATCGCAGCTTACGACGCAATTCATCAAGCTCTCGCTTCATGCCCCTGATAACGTCTCGCGTGCCGTAGACCGCGCCGAAGTCCTGCGAAGCTCGTCCAGCCGGCGCGTGAATTTGGTGACGCATTTCGCGGCGATCCGCTCCGAACCAAGCGCGATTCGACAACAAATTAGAAAAAGCGCATATTCGTTAAATGATGGGGGGACGTCATGCGCTTTTGTCTTGGGACAGCGGTAGTATCTGCCATATTATTATCGGGATGCTCGGCCGATTATTTGAACCATTACGATGGCGTCACTTTGGCCGCTGGAGACGCCAACCACGCCAATTTGCTGATGCAGACGGTCGACCCATTCAACCCAAACAGTCAGAACACCCACATTGAAGGCGATGGAGCTCGATCGGTGGCCGTAGTGCAACAATTGCGCGGTGGCTCCGTATCAAAGCCTTACGCTGGCAATTGCGAAACTCCAAGTGACACGGCGAAGGACGGTTCAAATTGCGGTGGAAGGGCGGCCAGCGTTAAGCCAGGGGGAGCAATGTGACTTACCCGCCTCGCAGCACCCGCCAGATGTCGTGCCAATAGGCCGTGACCAGTGACGCCAGAGCCGCCGCTGCCATACCGTGACGCCCAGGGCGCCCAAAACCACTAGCTTCCAGCGCGTCACCTCTGGTCAATGCTCTTTCAGGGTTAGTACGAAAAAAGCAGCCCACCGGCCGGAGCCGATGGGGTGACTGAAATGATGCAGAGGAGATTCAGGCGGTGCGCAGCACCTTCAAGATCGCCACCAGTAGACAATGAAGCCGACAACCGCCCCGCCGAGTGCCGTGCCGGCGATGCCGGCCACGAACAGCGCGCCGACGCCTCGCTGCTTCCATTCCTTTACCTCGTCTGTGACGTCTTTGCTATCGGCGACGTCAGCCTTCATCGTCTCGACGTTCGTTTTGAGATCGCCGAAATCATGCACCAGGTCGTCGACCCGCTTGTGGATGGAGGCTCGATGTTCGTCAGCTCGTCTGGTGCTGTCGGTAAAGTCACGCCGCAGCGCTGCCACCTCAGACCGGAGACTGCCGATTGCCTCCGAAATCTCGTCGAGCTTTGACGTCATTTCACCAGCGCCTTGATCGTGAGAGCCTTGGCGTGGTCGAGGCGCTTGCAGTCGCCGAGTGCCGCCCGATCCTTCACCCAGAGCAGGATTGCTTGGTCATAGGGGATGAAGGTGTGGGGAACGTCGACGACGCCTTGGCATTCTTGCGTGACGCTTGGATCGACGTGGATCGCCGGCTTTGGCGCCAAGCTATCGACCGATGGCATCGAGCCGTGCTGACACCCCTGCAGAGATGCCATCAGGCTTACAGCCAGAAGGATTTTTCGGATCGGGCGGTGCATTGTCTTCGTCCTTCTGGGCGAACCGGCTCGGCAATGCGGCCGGCGTCGATATGCTGTTTGTCGATATAGGCTTGGGCCGCGGCGTCGATGTCTTGCTCGCCGGTCGTTGTGTCGGCCGCTTGGGCGATGCCAGCGAGCAATGCCACGCTCGCGCTAACCTATTCCGGCCAGTTCGACCGCACCGCCGCCGACAACAGCGCCAAGCACCCGCAACTGGGGGTGAGGCGCGACCCAGAAAGTTCGAAAAGCTTCCAAGAACCTCAGGCAAATTGGACGCCGCAGGACATTAAGGGTCACGGACATTGCAGCGAACGTTCGCATTGGAACGGTTAATCTCATCGGCAAAAGAGCGTCCGAATAGGGCTCTCGGCGGCTCCGTCGTGAGAACGAAAAAAGAAGAGAAGCAGAACTTTCGTGTGCGATTTTTGCACACGGCATCATGTAACTATCTGATATTACTCATCTATCTATCCCATCCATCATCGCCACGGGTCGCGATTTTCGACCGCACGGCATCGAACGCAACTTGCTCACGCTGCATGCCGGCGATAGCAAAAGAACGCGCCCTCAATGTGGGTCTTGCGATGTAGCGGTCTCCCGCTACCAACCCCCGACGGCAGAGAGCCTTTCCCATTTGCACGCCGCAGCCGCCGATTGTGGCCCGAGCCGAACGCAGGCCTTCACTGCACCAGAAAGGTCCGCCTACGCATAGGGCATGCTACATTCATGGCCTTGCAGAAAGGCGAATCTGTGAGGCGATATTCGCCCACGCTTCAGCCAATCACCGTGCAACGGATTGAGCGAGCGCTCGACCGCGTGGCCGAGATCATCGTGGCGCGCGGCGAACAAGGCGAGACATGGCTACCGTTGTACGACTATCTTGAACGTGCTCTGCAAGATTGCCAAGCAAAGGAGGGACGCCTTGTCGCAGCCCATGAGCGCGTTAAACGATTGAGGGGTCAAACGGCAGTACGATCTTCATGAGTTCTTCCTGCCACATTTTCATGTCGCCGCCTTCGCCGTATTTCGGACGGTCGATGGTGTGGCCCATCAGCATGCGCCGGAGTTCCTCATCCAGCCTGGCGTTCTTCATGCGGTCTTCAAACGAATGCCGAAGAGAATAGACAGTGTGCTTTTCGGTCGGGAACAGTTTGTGGTTCTCGAAGTGCTTGTTGAGCAGGGCTGATAGCGACGCCTCGCGATCTTTGTATCTCGGAAAGCCATTAGGATGCGTCTTGAACACCTCAAGCGCGACACCGACCAGAGGCACCTTACGCACCGATGAGGCTGTCTTGATCTCACGTGGGTCGTCAGGATCTTCGCGCGGCTCGACCGAAATGTGAGGCACCTCGTGGTCGAGATGGATAACGCCGGCGTGCAAGTTCGCAAGTTCGCTCGGCCGGGCCCCCGTCTCCACGAAGGCGAGCAGGATGCCTCGCGCCTCATCGTTGAGCGCCGCGAGTGCACCAGGCACGAGGATCCTGTCGCGAATCCAGTCGGTCGGGAACGGTGGGCGACTGCGTTTCGACTTGTCGCTGAATGAGAGATCGGCGAATGGATTCTTCTGTTCGGGTGAACCGAGATGACGATAGTAGTCGCCGTAGAGGGTTCGCAGGTTCCCCATATTTCGGTTGCCGGTCGACGCCGAACGGTCTGCTTTGCCCTTAACGGGCGCAATTCGATCCAACCAATATTTATGGACCTCACGCGCGTCATCGCGGGTGATCTCTCCCATTCGCTTGTTGCCGACAAGCGTGATGAAAACATCGACGCTCATTTGGCGTTTTGCCTTCCATCGCTTCTTCTGATCAGCACTTTTGGTGCGGAGTTCGTCGCGGACGATTTCGTCAAAAAAGAGCTTCAGCGCTTCCGATRTTTTGTCGTCAGGATGAGACACGGCACCAGTAACCGCGTCGACCACGGGAGAGTTGGTAGGATTTCCGATCGTGGCCTCGACCCGCTGTAGAACGGTATCCAGCGGCTCGGCGACGAAGATTTCGGCGAGCGGCCGATAGACGAATCCTAGCGCCTCTGCGCGTTTGATAGCGCGCTGGTAACGGATGCGCGCGGCATCTGAATCTTCCCCCAACATTAGAGACGACCATAGCGCGTTGTCGGCAGCTTCGTGGAGATCGCGTGACGTACGCGCCTTCAGCCGGTCGGTCGTGTCCAAAGCACGGCGTACGAAAGCACCGCGACCATCGAGCTCTCGTAGCTCCGTTGGGACTCGTCGGTAGTAGTGAAAGCGATCGCCCCTCTGTTGCAGAAAGCGATCAGGATCATGCTCTTCGCGTCGCCTTCCCATGTCTTTAAGACACCTTTTGTATCACAATAAGTAACACAATAGGTATCACAAAAGGCCAATATGGCGCAACCGTCAAGTCAGGTAGCGCCAATTTCTGCAGTAGAATCAATAACTTGCAGGAGGAGCCGATGGTACCGTTGGCTGGGATCGAACCAGCGACCTCCGGATCCACAATCCGGCGCTCTAACCATCTGAGCTACAACGGCACATTTGCCTGAGCGGGTCGAGGTGGAAAGTCTCCGCGATCCGCTCTGTCGTTCGGCGATGCGTCCTTACGGGCTTATGGATTCTAATTCAAGGCTTTTGCAAAGCAAAGACCACTTCCCCACATCTCGCCCCAGCAGCGCTGGTTTCGCCGGGCAAAGAAAAAGGCCGGCGGGAGGAGGTGCCGGCCTTTTCCTGTTACGAGCCAGCGGGAGGAGGTGCTGGCTGGTCACCCCGGGGAGCAGAGGGAGGAGGTTCCACTCGCCGGGTATTCCTTGATGGCTACCATCATACGCCTGATCGTTTTTAAGAAAATGCGACCTTTTGTTGCATCTTCAGATCATGCGTAAATGTTAGGCAGCCTTGATGTCCTTCACTGCCTTCTCGAAGGCGGTCTTGATCGGCTTGGAGACGTCTTCGGCGGCCTTGGAGGCAACAGCCTGGAAGTCCTTGGCCTGCTCGACGGTCGACTCGATACGCTTGCGCAGGAAGGAGGTCTGCAGCTCGACGACTTCCGACAGCGACTTGGCGCCGATCAGGGCTTCGAGATGCGAGAAGCCGGCTTCGGCATTGGCGCGCAGCGCCGCGATGGTCTTGAGCGACAGGTCGCTGGAAACAGTCTTGGCGGTCTCGTAGGTCGACTCCAGAGCCTTCTGGGTCTCCTCGGCGCCGGTCTTCAGCTTGGCATAGGCCTCTTTCGACTGCTCAACGCCCTTTTCGGCGAAAGCGCGCATCTGGTCGGTGGCCTTGGAAGCGTCAAAGCTCGGGAATTCAACGTTTTCGATCGTGTCGGCGGTCTTGGTCCTGGACATCTTTCCATCCTTTTCAGCGGCAGCGGCTTTGACAGAAAGCCGTCTCGTTCAGTTATGATGGCAATATAAAGGCAATTTTTGTGCATTGCAATATCTTTGTTGCACTGCACCATAAATTTCTTTCAGGCCGTTAACCAAAAGCCCAGAAACCAGCCGTTGCACGTTCTGGCTTGTGGACCTTCGCGCCTCAGGCTTTTATTAACAAAGCGTTAACTGCAAATTTCGCCGCTCCGTCAGGATTCGCCAAGCGCATGCCGTCCGAATATTCCTTCCTCGACGTCGCCGTGCTGGACGCGGTCCGCCAGCGGTTTGCCGCCGGCGACGCGCTCGCCATCCTGTCGGTGGACCTGGAGCAGGTGATCTGGGCCAATGGGCCCGGCGCCGCCGTGTTCGGCTACCCCGACATCGAAGCCATCATCGGCGCCTCCGCACAGTTGCCGCTGATCGCCCGCCGCCAGATCATGGCGACCAGTGGCTTTCCCGAAATCGGCAATGATCGTGGGATTACCGTCAGGTTGGCGACCGGGATGACCAGCCGGACCATCGGCTTTCAGGCAAGTGCGGTGACGCTGCCCGACGGCGAAAAGGCGATCATGCTGGCGGTGCCGGCGGCGCAGACAGGCTCGCGCAGTGCTGCCGAAATCGCCAGCCGGGCGATCAGCGGCTTCACCGAAGACGGCCATTTCATCGCCTTCATCGATGCCGGGGGCAATATCGAGGCCGCCTCGGAGGGATTTTCGGCGCTCGGCATCCAGCCCGCGACGCTGGCCGCCCTGGTGGCCGACGTGGCTGCCGAGGACGAGCGCATCGTCAAGCGCCTGGTTCCGGGCGGCAACACCTCCTACCCGGCCGGCCTCGCCCGGCTGACACCGGAACGGCATCTGCTGGTGGTGATCGACGAGGATCAGCTCGAGGACAACGCGTCTGCAGCAGAGGCCTCGGCCGACGAGCCCCCCGCAGCAACGGAAAGCCTAGCCACCGAGATTGGCGGCGCAACAGCGGCAGCGGAAAGCGCCGCGGCAGAATCCGATCCTCACCAGGACAATCAGCCGACGGCGGATGCTTGGCGGACAGAGGCGATCGAGCCGTCCCCCGCCACTCCCGAGCCAGCCATTGCCGAGCCAGTCACTGTCGAGCCAGCCACAGCCGAAATTGAGCAGCCTGCCCTCTCCGAGCCCGTGGCAGAAGATATGCCGGAACAGGCAGTGCAAGAGATTGAGGAGCCGGCCGGGCCGACATCGGTTGCCGCCGACAACGATCAGCCGGCGGCGGGCGGCACGCCGGCACAGCACGATCATTGGTACTTCAATGCCGGCGGGGATGACGCGCGGCTCGCGCCTGCTACACCGGAATCTGAAAACGGGGCCGAAGCGATCGGCACCGAGACTTCGGCGGACAGCGCGGAGCCGGACAAGGCCACCTCCCCGTCCACACCGACCGCAACCCCAGCCCGGACGATAGACCGCTCGGCGGCGCCGCTTCGCTTCGTCTGGCGCACCGATGCCGAAGGCAAGTTCAGCGCTCTGTCGCCGGAATTCGCCGATATCGTCGGCAAGCCGGCCGCCGACGTGATCGGCCGGCGCTTCAGGGATGTCGCGGCGATCTTCGGCCTTGATGCGTCCGGCGAGATCGCCGGCCTGCTGGAGCGGCGCGACACCTGGTCCGGCCGCTCCGTGCTGTGGCCTGTCGTCGGCACCGACCTGAAGATCCCCGTCGACCTGGCGGCCTTGCCTGTCTATGGCCGCAGCCGCGCCTTCGAAGGTTTTCGCGGATTCGGCGTCGCCCGCCCCAGTGACGCGGTCGTCGATCCGGAAGCGATCGGCATGGCCCTGGTGCCCAATGGCGAGGCGCCAGTGGCGGCGTCCGTACCGGAAGCCGTCGAACCTCCCGCTGAAGCGCCGAAGGCCGAGGAGCCAAACGCGTCAGATCCGTTCAAGGGCGAGGTGCCGGCGCTGACCATCGTGCCGAAACAAGAGCGGCGCTTTGCCGACAAGGTCATCCGGCTGGCCGAACACCGGCAGCCGGCCAACGACAAGGGGCTGTCGACGCTGGAACGCAGCGCCTTCCGTGAGATCGGCGAGCGGCTGAAGAGGGACAGTGCGCCGGCCGAGCCGCCGGAAGCCGACAAGCCCGGCATCGAACGCCCGACGCAACCGGCAGTCGAGACACCGGCCGAGCCCGCGGCGGAAACAGCAGCGGAGGTCCCGGCCGCCAAGACGGAAACTCCGATCGAATCCGCTGGCGAGGTTGCCTCGACGCCTGACGCTGCCCCGGATCATGAACCGACAGAGGCCGGCGAAATCTCCGCGACAGAGCCAGAGAACGACGCGGTGCTGGCCGAACCATCCGAGACCGAAGTCGATGGAGAACACGAGGCGGATTTAGCACGGCTCGATGGCGCCCATCCGGACGACGTGGTTCACGAGGCGCATGCCGACGCGCCGTCCGGTGCGACAGGCTCGCTGCTCAGCTACGCCGACCACAACGACGAGCCCAGCCCTGTCGCGGACAATGACGAGCCAACAGCCTCTGAACCGGTCGCCGCGGAACCGGAAAGTGCCGAGCCCGCCGCGATTAAGGATGAACCGGCGGTTGCGGGCGCCGGACATGTCGCAGCCGACGACGACAGCATGACGTCGGCCGATTTTCGCGATGCCGAGGACAATGAGGATTGGACCGACGGCGCTGAAGATGCAGCGGTTGATGATCAGACCGTAGAGCATGCCGGGCCATCGGCAATCTCCGAAGGCCAAGCCATTACGCCAGCCACCGAGACTGCCGGTGCACAAGTTGCAGCCGAGATCCAGCGTCCACGCCTGCAGGTACCGCCGCTCAAGACCGAGGGGTTCGTGCCCTCCGCCTTTTCCGTTGGCGATGAAAGCAAGGTCCCCGATACCTCGCTGCTCGGCAAGCTGCCGGTGCCGCTGCTCATCCATTCGGGCGACCAGCTGCACTATGCCAACGAGGAATTCCTCGACCTGACCGGCTACGACACGCTGGAGGATCTCGAGGATTCCGGCGGCCTGGGCGCGCTGTTTGCCGATCCCTATGCCGATGACGGCGCTTCCGACGGCAGCGACCGGTCGCTGCGGCTGAAGACGCGTGATGGTCAGGAATTCCCGATCGACGCCATCCTGCGCTCCGTTCCCTGGCGCGACGGCAAGGCGCTGATGCTGGTCGTGCGCCGTTCCGGCGAGGATGACACGCCTGCGGCCCTGCACGCGGTCGGCGAGGAGCCGACACAGCCCGACATTTCCGAGCTCAAGGCACGCATCGCCGAGATGCGCACCATCATCGACACCGCCACAGACGGCGTCGTGCTGATCGGCAGCGACGGCACCATTCGCTCGATCAGCCGCCCGGCCGAAGCGCTGTTCGGTTTCGACAGCGACGAGGTGACCGGCAAGCCATTCGCCTCGCTGTTTGCCATCGAAAGCCAACGCGCGGCGCGCGACTATCTCACCGGCCTGTCCGAGCCCGGCGTGGCAAGCGTCATGAATGACGGCCGCGAGGTGATCGGCCGCGAAGCGCAGGGGCGCTTCATACCCCTGTTCATGACCATCGGCCGGCTGCCCAATGAGAGCGGCTTCTGCGCCGTCGTGCGCGACATCACGCAGTGGAAGCGAGCAGAAGAGGATTTGACGCAGGCACGCGCGGTGGCTGAGCGGGCGTCCTCGCAGAAAACCGATTTCCTCGCCCGCATCAGCCACGAGATCCGCACGCCGCTCAACGCCATCATCGGCTTTTCCGAATTGATGGTCGACGAGAAGTTCGGGCCGGTCGCCAACGACCGCTACCGCGACTATCTGCGCGACATCAACCGCTCGGGCAACCATGTGCTCGATCTGGTCAACGACTTGCTCGACATCTCGAAGATCGAGGCCGGCCAGCAGGAGATGGCCTACGAGGCGGTGTCGCTCAACGACACGCTGGCCGAGACCGTGGCGATGATGCAGCCGCAGGCCAACCGCGAACGCGTCATCATCCGCTCCAGCTTCGCCTCGCGGCTGCCGGAAGTTGTGGCCGACCTGCGCTCGGTGCGCCAGATCGCGCTCAACATCCTGTCGAACGCCATCCGCTACACCCAGGCCGGCGGCCAGGTGATTGTCTCGACCGCCTATGAGACCTCTGGGGACGTCGTCATGCGGGTGCGCGACACCGGCATCGGCATGAGCCAGGCCGAGATCGAGCAGGCGCTGAAGCCGTTCAAGCAGATCAACGCCTTGAAGCGCGGGCGTGGCGACGGCACCGGCCTTGGCCTGCCGCTGACCAAGGCGATGGTGGAAGCAAACCGCGCCCGCTTCACCATCAATTCGACGCCCGGCGAAGGCACGCTGGTGGAGGTCGCGTTTCCATCGACCCGCGTGCTCGCGGAATAGGTGACCGCCTCCTCGACAGCCTTCCGCTACCCCATTCCGCTAAAAGAAAAGGCGCCCAAAGGACGCCTTAAGAGATGGGATTGCTGTCACAACGGGGGCTTGAGCGAATTCAGATCCTCCGGGGGCTGAGGAACGGGATTTCTCCCTCAAGTTACATGCGACTATCGGGGCCGGCCCTTAACAAGTCCTTACCGGCTCGTCGAAAAATTTACGAATGTGTACCACTCGTGAAATCTAGGTAAATTCTACCGACATATTTTGTTAACCACGCCGGTTGGGGTCAGTCGGCGAGTTGCGGCAGATTCCTGAACAGCTCAAGTGCTTCCGGGTTGGCGAGCGCTTCCTTGTTCTTGATGGCGCGGCCATGCACGACGTCGCGCACGGCAAGCTCGGTGATCTTGCCCGATTTGGTGCGCGGGATGTCGATCACCGCGACGATCTTTGCCGGCACGTGACGCGGGCTGGCGCCAGTGCGGATTTTCGCCCGGATGCGTTTTTCCAGATCTTCGTCGAGCGTCACGCCGGCGGCCAGCCGCACGAACAGCACGACGCGCACGTCATTGTCGAAATCCTGGCCGATGCACAGCGCTTCCAGGATTTCCGGCATCTGTTCGACCTGGTTGTAGATCTCCGCCGTGCCGATGCGCACGCCGCCCGGATTGAGCGTGGCGTCGGAGCGGCCATGGATGATCATGCCGCCATGCGCGGTCCATTCGGCGAAATCGCCATGGCACCAGACATTGTCGAAACGCTCGAAATACGCCGCCTGGTATTTCTTGCCGTCAGGGTCGTTCCAGAAGCCGATCGGCATCGACGGGAACGCCTTGGTGCAGACCAGTTCGCCCTTCTCCTGGCGGATCGATTTGCCGTCATCGTCCCAGACATCAACGGCGAGGCCGAGGCCCGGCCCCTGGATCTCGCCGGTCCAGACCGGCAGGGTCGGCACGCCGAGCACGAAGCAGGAGACGATGTCGGTGCCGCCGGAGACCGAGGCAAGATGCACGTCCTGCTTGATGCCGTCATAGACGAAGCGGAAATCCTCGGGCGACAGCGGCGACCCGGTGGAGGAGATCGCCCGCACGGTGGACAGATCATGCGTGCGGATCGGCTTGAGGCTGGCTTTGCGCACGGAATCGATGAACTTGGCCGAGGTGCCGAAGAAGGTCATCTTCTCGGCATCGGCGAAATTGAACAGCACATTGCCGTCGGGATAGAAGGGCGAGCCATCGTAAAGCAGCAGCGTCGCCCCTGAAGCGAGGCCCGACACCAGCCAGTTCCACATCATCCAGCCGCAGGTGGTGAAGTAGAAGAAACGGTCGCCTTCGACGAGCCCGGCATGCAGCCGGTGTTCCTTGACATGCTGGATCAGCGTGCCGCCGGCCGAATGGACGATGCATTTGGGAATGCCGGTCGTTCCGGACGAAAACAGGATGTAGAGTGGATGCGAGAACGGCAGCCGCTCGAAGCTGACCGGTTTTACGGCGAAGGGCACCAGCGCCGCTTCCATCGCCACGGCCTTGTCGATGGTTGCGGCCACGTCGGCCGATGTGCCGAGATAATCGACAAGCAGAACCTTGCGAACACTGCCGAGCTTGGCCGCGACCGCCGCAACCTTGTCGGCGACCTCGATCGCCTTGCCATTGTACCAATAGCCGTCGGGCGCGATGAAAATTACGGGTTCGATCTGGCCGAACCGGTCGAGCACGCCCTGCTCGCCGAAATCGGGAGAGCAGGACGACCACACCGCGCCGATCGAGGCCGCGGCCAGCATGGCGGCGACGGTCTCCGGCATGTTGGGCATCATCGCGGCAATGCGGTCGCCCTTCTTGACCTTGAGCGACAGGAAAAGCTGCTGCAGGCGCGAGACCAAGCCATGCAGCTGGTTCCAGGACAGCCGCCGCTCGACCTTATCCTCGCCGCGAAAGACGATCGCCTCGCCAGCGCCGGTCTTCTTCAACAGGTTCTCGGCGAAATTCAGCGACGCATCGGGGAAGAAGGAAGCGCCGGGCATCTTGTCGCCATCGGCGAGAATGGTCTCGCCCTTGTCGCCCACGACACCGCAGAAGTCCCACACCAGGCTCCAGAAACCCTCGCGATCCTCGATGGACCAGCGGTGAAGGTCGACATAGGAGGAGAAGGACGCGCCGGCCTTGGCTGAAGCAGCCTTCATGAAAGCGGTCAATGGCGAAGCGTCAATCTGGTCTTGCGACGGGGTCCAGAGCGGTACTTCGGCAGCCATGATCGATCCTCCCACGGTCGTCATCGCTTATGCATATCGCAGCGCAGCAGAGCAAGATTTTGTTGGGCCGAAGCGGCCAGGTGTGCGCAAATGCCATCGCCGGGCCATAAAGACTTGAAATGCCTCAGTCCTAAGTCGTAGTGACGACTGGGGTTTACACATTTCGGGCGATTAATCGGAACGGAAGCATATAGGGCGAGATGCCATCATCCTTGATCCGGCGTGGAGTATGGGCGATCGGCGCTGCCGTGATCGTCATCGCTCTGGTGGTCGCCACGCTGCCGCTGATCGCCTCGACGCGCATCGTGCGCGACCGTATCGCCTGGGAAATGAGCGCCTGGAGCGGCTTCCGGGTCGCCATCGATGGTTCGCCGCGCATCGAGGTCTGGCCGAAATTCCGCGCGATCCTGACCGATGTGACACTGTCGAAGTGGACCGACGCCGACGCGCCGCCGGTCGTCGAAGCCGAACGGGTCGAGATCGACCTCTCGGCCATGGCGGCATTACAGGGCGATGTGGCGTTTTCCACGGCGCGGCTGGTACGGCCGACGATCCGGGTCCAGCGCACGGTGGATGGCCTGTTTCTGCCCACGGCACCGACCGGAGGCCGCATCGCGCGCTCCATCGACACGGCGCGCGGCGTGGTCAATGCCGATCCCGCCAAACCCGACCTCGACAAGCTGCCGACAGACGCCTTCGGCACGGTTGAGTTCAGGGACGGCCGGATGGTGGCTTCCGTCGACGGCAAGGACGTCGAAATCCTGAGCAGCCTCAGCGGCCAGGCGAGCTGGGCGGCGATGAACAGCAATGCGACGCTGTCGGCAACCGGAATCTGGCGCGGCGAAAGTGTGACCGTCGAAGCCGCCTCGCCCAAGCCGCTGGTGCTGTTTGCAGGCGGCATGGCGCCGCTTACTTTGTCCTTCAAGGCCGCGCCCGCCACCTTTTCCTTCGACGGCACGGCCAGCATGTCCGAGAACGCCTACTACGACGGCCAGGTGAAGTTCGCGGCCCCCTCGCTACGCCGCGTTCTGGAATGGTCGCAGGTTGGCATCGCACCGAGCGCAGCGATCGGCTCCGTCAGCATTTCGAGCAAGGTCACGGCATCGGCCGGACGCATCAAGTTCGAGAACACCGCGCTGGCGCTCGACAACAACCCAGGCATGGGCGCGCTGGACCTGTCGCTTGGCGACGCCCAGCCGGTGATCTCGGGCACGCTCGCTTTCGACACGCTCGACCTCAGGTCATTCCTGTCCGCCTTCACGCCGCTGGGGCCGGCGAGCGGGGCTGGGCCAGGGGACGTCGAGGCCAGTTTCGCCGACCGGGTCAATCTCGATCTCAGGCTGTCGGCGGCGCATGCCACGGCCGGCGCCATCCAGCTTGCCGATGTCGCCGCCACCGCCCAGGTCAAGGATGGTCTTTCCGTCTTCGATATCTCCGATGCCTCGGCCTTTGGCGGCAATATCCAGACCAGCCTTCGTTTCGACCGCAAGCCCGAGGGCACCCAGGTTGAGATCAGGCTGCTTGCTTCCGATGTCGATGGCGGCGCGTTCGCCACGGCAGCCGGCATGACCCGGCTGGTGCCGGTCGGCACGGGCACCGTTTCGGTCATCCTCAAGGGGCCGGGCAGGACCTGGGATTCGATCTTTGAAAATGCCGACGGTTCGGTCTCGGCGACCTTCGGCCCCGGCGCGCTGAGCAAGTTCAACCTGCCGGCTTTTCTCAAGCATACCGAACAGGGCGGCTTCTTCGCGCTCGACGATGTCTCGGACGGCACGCTGCCGATCGACGGCGCCGAAGTGAAGGCGACCATTTCGAGAGGCGTGGCGAGGCTGGACAAGGCCGAGGCCAATTCGGCGAAATACAAGATCTGGCTTTCCGGCATCGCCTCCTATGCGGGGCGCGGGCTGGCACTGTCCGGCGGCGTCATCCAGCCGGACCAGGCCGCGACACAGAAGACCGGCCAACAAGGGCCCAACCAGTCGTCCTTCTTCGTCGGTGGAACGTGGAACACGCCGTTCATTTCCCCGATAAGCCGCGGCGTTTCGGGCGAATAGTCGCGCGCTTTTACCCTCGGGCCAGGCCGTTCAGTTGCCCGAAAACCGGCTTCCACTTTTCGAGATCATGCTCACCCGCGCTGTGCCGCCTGTTCGTCGAGCTGGCGTTGCACCTCGCGCCGCTTGTTGGCGATCGAAGCGATGATGACGCCGACCGCGACCACGGCGATCAGGATGGTGCAGGCGGCGTTGATCTCCGGCGTCACGCCGAGACGAACCTGGCTGTAGATTTTCATCGGCAGCGTCGTGGCGCCCGGGCCGGAGGTGAAGCTGGCGATGACCAGATCGTCGAGCGACAGCGTGAAGGCCAGCATCCATCCGGACACGATCGCCGGCAGGATGACCGGCAGGGTGATCTGGAAGAAGGTTTTGGCCGGCGTTGCGCCGAGATCCATCGCCGCCTCCTCCAGCGACCGGTCGAAAGACACCAGGCGCGATTGCACGACGACCGCCACGAAGCACATTGTCAGCGTGATGTGGGCGAGCGTCACCGTGAAGAAGCCGCGGTCGAGACCGACGGCAACGAAGAGCAGCAGCAGCGACAGGCCGGTGATGACTTCCGGCATGACGAGCGGCGCGAAGACCATGCCGGAAAACAGCACCCTGCCCCGGAACCGCGTGTAGCGTGTCAAGGTGAGTGCCGCCAGCGTGCCGAGCACGGTCGCCACCGTCGCCGAAATGACGCCGACGCGCGCCGTGACCCAGGTGGCGTCCATCAGGCCCTGATTGTGGAACAGTGACACATACCATTTGGTCGAGAAGCCGCCCCAGACGGTGACGAGCTTGGATTCGTTGAAGGAGAAAACGATGAGCAGCACGATCGGCAGGTACAGGAAGGCAAAGCCAAGCACGATCGAGGTGACGTTGAAGCGGCTCCAGGTGGTGTTCATTTGTCCTGCTCCTGCGCCTTGGCCTGCGCCTGCTGAAAGAGCATGATCGGCACGGTGAGCAACAGCAGCAGGATGACGGCGACGGCCGACGACACCGGCCAGTCACGGTTGGCGAAGAACTCGTTCCACAACGTCTTGCCGATCATCAGCGTGGACGAGCCGCCGAGCAGATCGGGGATGACGAACTCGCCGACGGCCGGGATGAACACCAGCAGGCAGCCGGCAATGACGCCCGGCAGCGACAGCGGGAAGGTGATCTTCCAGAAGGCTGCGGTCGGCGGGCAACCGAGGTCCTTGGCCGCCTCGATCAGCGAGTAGTCCATCTTTTCCAGCGACGAATAGAGCGGCAGCACCATGAACGGCAGATAGGAATAGACGATGCCGATGAAGATCGCCGTGTAGGTGTTGAGGATGACCAGAGGCTGGTTGATGATGTGCAGCGACAAGAGCAGCTGGTTGAGCAGGCCCTCGGGCTTGAGGATGCCGATCCAGGCATAGACGCGGATCAGGAACGAAGTCCAGAACGGCAGGATGACCAACATCAGCAATGTAGGGCGGATGGTGGCCGGCGCACGTGACATGCCATAGGCGATCGGGTAGCCGACGATCAGCGTCAGGACGGTCGAGACGGCGGCAATGATGACGCTCGTCACATAGGCCTTGAAATAGAGCGAGTCCTGCGTCAGCCAGACATAATTATCGAAGTTGAGGTTGCGGAAGCCGGCGAAGAAGCCGGAGACGCCGTCCCTGAAATCGAGCACCGGCGTGTAGGGCGGCATGGCGATCGCCGTCTGCGACAATGAAATCTTGAAGACGATGACGAAGGGGATGAGAAAGAAGAACAGCAGCCAGAGGTAGGGGACGATGATGACGAGCCGGTTGACGAAGCCGGCACCCAGGCGCGTCAGGAACGGCTTGGCGACGGTCGATGGGGCGGCGGCATCGGTGACGGCGATGTTGGACATATCCTCCCCCTACCGTGCCAGCACGACGCCGGCGTCGGGCCGGAAGGACACCCAGGCGCGGTCATTCCAGGTCAGAGGATCCTCGGTCACGCGCGCCGCGTTCAAGGCGCTTGCCCTGATGATCTGCCCGTCATCCAGCCTGATGTGGTAGACGGTCATGTCGCCGAGATAAGCAACGTCATAGACCTCGCCTTCCAGCGCGTTGACGGCATCGGCTGGCTTCTTCGACGAGACCTTGATCTTCTCCGGCCTGATGGCGAAGACGATGTCGGAACCAGCCGCGGTACCGGCGCTGTTTTCGACGACGATCTGGGCACCTGTCGTACCGGTGATGCGCGTCGTGTTTGCCGTGCGCTCGGCGACCTTGCCTTCGAACATGTTCACATTGCCGACGAAATGGGCGACGAAGCGCGAGGTCGGCGCTTCGTAGACTTCGGCGGGTGTAGCGACCTGCATGACCTCGCCCTTGTCGATGATGGCTATACGATCGGCCATGGTCATAGCCTCTTCCTGGTCGTGGGTGACGACGACGAAGGTGAGGCCGAGGTTCTGCTGCAGGTCCATCAGTTCGAACTGGGTTTCCTCGCGCAACTTCTTGTCGAGAGCGCCGAGCGGCTCGTCGAGCAGCAGCACCTTCGGCCGCTTGGCGACCGAACGGGCAAGCGCGACGCGCTGGCGCTGGCCGCCGGAAAGCTGGTGCGGCTTGCGCTTGGCGAACTGCTCGAGCTTGACCAGCTTCAGCATCTCGGCGACGCGCTTTTCGATATCGGCCGCGGGCATGCCTTCCTGCTTGAGGCCAAAGGCGATGTTCTTCTCCACCGTCATATGCGGGAACAGGGCATAGGACTGGAACATCATGTTGACGGGCCGGCGATAGGGCGGGATGCCGCGCAGATCCTGGCCATCGAGCAGGATGCGACCGGCCGTCGGTTCCTCGAAGCCGGCAAGCATCCTCAGCAGCGTCGACTTTCCGCAACCCGAGGCGCCGAGCAGGGCGAAGAACTCGCGCTCGAAGATGGTCAGCGACAAATTGTTGACGGCGGTGAAGTCACCGAACTTCTTGGTGACGTTTTCGAACTGGATGTATGGCTTGGCGTTCGGGTCGTTCCATGGCGCGAAATCCCTGCGGATGCTGCCAAGCGATTTCATATCCCCACTCCGTGCTTTGTAGTTCCCCGGAGCGGTTCATCGTTTCTCGGAAACGCAGAACTGCTCCATCTCCTGGTTTTGACGCAATTCCGGACGGAAAACCGTTCCCCACTTTTCCTGGAATTGCTGCAGAGAAATCGACCCCGGCAGCTGGCTGCCGGGGTCGTGTCGAATTGTCTACTGGCCGGTGACGATCTTGGTCCAGGTGCGCGTGATGACGCGCTGGGTCTTGGGATCATAGGGAGAGACCGTGTAGAGCTTCTGCAAGGTCGCATCGTCCGGATAGACGGCGGGGTCGCTCAGCAGGGCCTTGTCGACGAACTGCTGCGACGCCTTGTTGCCGTTGGCGTAGAGCACGGCGTTCGACGATTTGGCGATCACTTCCGGCGTCATCATGTAGTTGAGGAATTCATGCGCCTCGGCGACATGCGGCGCATCGGCCGGGATCGCCATCTGGTCGAACCACATCTGGGCGCCTTCCTTCGGCACGGAATAGCCGATTTCGACACCTTGCTTGGCCTCGACCGCACGATTGCGGGCCTGGAAGACGTCACCGGACCAGCCGACCGCAAGGCAGATGTCGCCATTGGCCAGGGCGTTGATGTACTCGGACGAATGAAACTTCCTGATAAAGGGGCGGACCTTCATCAGGGCTTCCTCGGCCTTGGCGATGTCGTCGGGCGAGGTGCTGTTCGGGTCGAGGCCGACATATTTCAGCGCCGCCGGAATGATGTCAGCCGGAGAATCCAGCACATAGACGCCACAGTCCTTCAGCTTGGCGAGACTCTCGGGATTGAAGAACACGTCCCAGCTGTCGATCTTGTCAGTGCCAAGCGCTGCCTGCACCTTCTTGATGTTGTAGCCGATGCCGACCGTCCCCCACATGTAGTTGATCGAATACTCATTGCCGGGGTCGTATTTGGCGGTCCTTTGTGAAACCGTGTCCCACATGTTGGAGATGTTCGGCAGTTTCGACTTGTCGAGTTTCTGGAACACGCCGGCCTGGATCTGGCGGGCAAGGAAATTGCCGCTCGGCACGACGACATCATAGCCGCTGCCGCCGGCGAGCAATTTGGTTTCGAGGATCTCGTTGGAATCGAACGTGTCGTAGACGACCTTGATGCCGGTCTTCTTGGTGAAGTCGTCGATGATCGTCGGGTCGATGTAATCGGACCAGTTGAAGACATTGACGACGCGGTCCTCGGCGTGCCCGGCGGGCGTGAACAATGTCAGAAATACCGAGGTTGCCGAAAGCCAGAGCGCTTTGCGGATCATGCTATTCTCCTTTGGTGAGTGTTCCATCGCCGGCTCGTCGCGACTGGCGCGCGGCCGGGCATTTGTTTCAGACTATTGAGCTTTCCTTGGGACAACAAGCGCCAATTGGCGCGCCGGCCGCGGCCGCGCAATTGTCCCGGACTGGGCAATTGTCCCGGACTGGAAGGAATCACGGTGCCGTCAGAAGCTTTCGCCGCCGCGCGGACAGAAATACAGAAATATGGACCGGTCTCGATCGGACCGGCAGGGAGACTTGGCAAGATACGCCTGTCTTGTTGTTGCCGTGCTCACAGCCTGCCCGGGCTGCAGCAACGTTGTCAATGGCAAAGCTTCAGCGGCCCGCATCAATTCGGCGATGGCACCCCGGTGACCCCTGCCCGCTGCGGCCGTGCCTGGCGCTTGAACTCGAGCCCGATATGGACGAGCAGCGCCGTGACCACCACCGCGCCGCCGATGATGGTGCGCCCGGACGGCACCTCGGAATGGATGAGCCAGACCCAGATCGGCCCAAGGATCGGCTCGAACGTGCCGAGCAGTGCCGCGATGGCCGCCGGGATCAGCCGCGCGCCGGTGGCGAAGAAGGCAAGACCAATGCCGAGATTGACCACGCCGAAAGCGAACAGAAAGCCCATGTCGCTGGCCGAGACCGTGAAGGTCGACGCCTGCGAGGCGGCAAAGCCGGCAGCCAGGATCGTGCCGAGGCAGGTCGCCGGCGTCATCCTCACGCTGGCGAACCGCCTTGTGATGACGGTGGCGATCGAGAACATGAACGCGATCAGCAGCGCCAGCCCGTCGCCTATGGGCGAGACGGCGCCATCGAGCGATTCCGACACCATGATGGCAACGCCGGCGATGACGGCGGCGATCGCCACCCAGGTCATGACAGTCACTTTCTCGCGAAACAACGCCCATGCCAACAGGGCCGCCAGAAGCGGCACGCCGGCCTGCATCAAGAGGATATTGGCGACGGTGGTGTAGGCGAGCGCGACGACGAAGGCGGTCGATGCGATGGCGAAGCAGAACCCGACGGCAAGGCCAGGCAGGCCCATGTCGCGAAACGATCGCAGCATGCCGCGCCAGCCGTCACGCCAGGCCATGAATGAAAGCAGGAAGGCGGCGGCCCAGACGGAGCGCCAGAAGATAACCGTCCAGCTGTCACCGACGGTGATGAAGCGGGCGATGGTGCCGCCGAAACTCCACATCAGCGCCGACAGGAAGACCAAAAGCATGCCGACGCGTTCCTCGCGCGGCGAGGCTGTCGACGTAACAAGGCCGGGCGATGATGCTGCGTCTGTCATGGGCGCGACTGTCGAGCTTTTGTGGACGGGACGATGCGCAAGGGACGACAAAAAACTGCTCTGTTCGCGTAACGCAAAGACTTGAGCAGCGGGTGATCCAGACACCGGCGACGATTGTGGCACCTTTTGCTGCCGCGTTACTGGAAGTCGAAGGCGCTCAGGCCCGTCACCATCTCGTCGAGGCCGAGCGGGCGTGTCACCGGCGGTTCGGCGCGCGCCAAGCAGCCGACGCGCTCGCAAAGCCGGCAAGCGGGTCCAACCTGCGTTGCCGCGACGGTGCCTTGTCCCGACTTTCCTGCAGCCGCCGCGCCGGGCAGGGCCGCGCCGTAGACAATGTCGTCGCGAAAGCCGATGTCGCAACCGAGCAGCAACGCGGTGCGGCGCGGACGCTCCGAGAACGCGCCTTGCGGCCCTTCCAGCGTGCGGGCGATACACAGGAACTCGGCGCCGTCGGGCATTTCCACCGCTTCGACGAAGATCTGGCCGGGCTGAGTGAAGGCGGCATGCACGGGCAGCTTGGGACAGCCGCCGCCGAAGCGGCTGTGCGGAAAGCCCTGGCTGCCGGCCCTGCGAAAGCGGTTCCCGGCATTGTCGACCTCCAGCATGAAGAAGGGCACGCCGAGTGCGCCCTGCCGCTGCAGCATGGTCAGCCGGTTAGCCGCCTGCTCGAAGGAGACGCCGAAGCGCGAGCGCAGGACGTCGATGTCGTAGCGGGCGCGAACGGCAGCCGCATGAAAAGCCTGATAAGGCATCATCAGCGCATGCGCGGCATAGCGGCCGAGCTCGAAGCGGGCGAGGCGGCGGGCCTCGTCGGTGCTCAGCTTGAGCGCCTGGATCTGACCGGCGACCGCAACCGTCATGCGGATCAGGCAGGCCTCCATCGCCACCTCGCGCAACTGGTCGAACGGCGACAGCCGCTCCGACAGGAACAGGCGCTGCGAATGGCGATCGTAGCGGCGGCGCCAGTTCGGCATGGTGGCGACCGGCAGCACCTTCACGACGATGCCGTATTCGCGCCTCAGCCAGGCCTTCAGCGCACCGAACAAATCGTCGCCGGGATCGAGCACAGAAGTGAACGCCTCGGCCTCTTCCTCGAGTGCTGTAAAATGGTTCGACCGCCGCTCGAAGGTCTCATGCACCTCGTCGATCGGCAGGCGGGCGCCGGAAAGCGCCGTCGCCCGCCCGTCGCGCGCCAGGAGTTCGTTGAGGTCGGACAGCCGCTCGGCCTGCTCGCGATAGGCGCGGAACAGTTTTATCACCGCGGCGGAAGCATTAGGCGCCGCCTCGGCAAGCTCGATCAGCTCCTGGTCTCCCGGCAATTCGCCGACCAGCAGCGGATCGGTGAAAACCTCCTTCAAGGCCGCGACCGACCCCCTTGCCTCGCCTTGCAGCTCGTGCGGGTCGACCTTGTAGACGGACGCCAGCTTGAGGATCAGCTGCACCGTCAGCGGCCGCTGGTTGCGTTCGATCAGGTTGAGATAGGACGGCGAGATGCCGAGCCCCTCGGCCATCGCCGTCTGGGTCAGGCCCTTGGCGTTGCGGATGCGGCGGATGCGCGGTCCGGCGAAAATCTTCTGCTCAGCCATCGACTGCCCTTGACAGGAATTTACACGACATCCGCGGCAATCTCATTGCCGCGCCTTTTACAATCATGACAAATTTACAGCAGCCCGCTGTCAAACACAACACAGGTTTTCCCTTATATCCTGGCATATTTGTTGATTTACCTGGCCCATTCCGCGCCGCAATGTAAATTCAGTCACATTCCAACGGGCCAAATGATTGGCCACCGGACATAGCGCAGCAATTCTTCGGAGTGACCCATGACTGATTTTTACAATCTCGTTCCCTCGGCGCCGGAAGGTCGCTTCGACGGCATCGAACGTCCCTATTCACCGGAGGATGTGAAGCGGCTGCGCGGTTCGGTGCAGATACGCCAGAGCCTGGCCGAAATGGGTGCCAACCGGCTGTGGAAGCTGATCCACGAAGAAGATTTCGTCAACGCGCTCGGCGCCATGTCCGGCAACCAGGCGATGCAGCAGGTGCGTGCCGGGCTGAAGGCGATCTACCTGTCGGGCTGGCAGGTCGCTGCCGACGCCAACACTGCGTCTGCAATGTATCCTGACCAGTCGCTTTATCCGGCCAATGCCGCGCCCGAACTCGTCAAGCGCATCAACCGCACGCTGCAGCGTGCCGACCAGATCGAGACCTCCGAGGGCAACGGGCTTTCGGTCGACACCTGGTTCGCGCCAATCGTCGCCGACGCCGAGGCCGGCTTCGGCGGACCGCTCAACGCCTTCGAGATCATGAAGGCGTTCATCGAGGCGGGTGCCGCCGGCGTCCATTATGAGGACCAGCTGGCATCGGAAAAGAAGTGCGGCCATCTCGGCGGCAAGGTGCTGATCCCGACCGCCGCGCACATCCGCAACCTCAACGCGGCGCGGCTGGCAGCCGATGTGATGGGCACGTCGACGCTGGTCGTGGCGCGCACCGATGCCGAAGCCGCGAAGCTTCTGACATCCGATATCGACGAGCGCGACCAGCCCTTCGTCGACTACGCTGCCGGGCGCACGGTGGAAGGCTTCTACCAGGTCAGGAACGGCATCGAGCCTTGCATCGCGCGGGCCGTCGCCTATGCGCCTTACGCGGATCTGATCTGGTGCGAGACCTCGAAGCCCGATCTGGCACAGGCCAGGAAGTTCGCCGAGGGTGTGCGCAAGCACCATCCGGGCAAGCTGCTCGCCTATAATTGCTCGCCCTCGTTCAACTGGAAGAAGAATCTCGACGACGCGACGATCGCCAAATTCCAGAGGGAACTCGGCGCCATGGGCTACAAGTTCCAGTTCATCACGCTCGCCGGCTTCCACCAGCTCAACTACGGCATGTTCGAACTGGCGCGCGGCTACAAGGCACGGCAGATGGCGGCCTATTCCGAGTTGCAGGAAGCGGAGTTCGCCGCGGAGGCCAATGGCTACACCGCGACCAAGCACCAGCGCGAGGTCGGTACCGGCTATTTCGACGCCGTGTCGATGGCGATCACCGGCGGCAAGTCGTCGACCACCGCCATGCATGAATCGACCGAGCACGCACAGTTCAAGCCGGCAGCCGAATAGCGGATCAGAAAACACCGAGGAAACGCCCAACAGGGCATCAGACACAGGAGAAGACCAATGGCATCGATAAGCCGTGTCAAGGAACGGGCAGAAGAACAATCGACGACGATGAGCGTCGACCAGCAGGCGACGATCCGCATGCTGGCCAATGATCTGCACAGACTGAACCAGTCGGTGATGAAGGCGGTCGAGGCGGGCGTCTCGGTGGAACTCGTGCGCTCGGCCAGGCACCATGGCGGCGACGGCAATTGGGGCGATCTGCTGATCCCGGTGATCGTCACGCAGCAGAGCCATGGCTGACCGGAAAGCGCTACAACCGACCCTTCACCTGCGCAGCCTATGCGCAGGTGAATTTTATTTTTACGCAACCAATTCGTGGACAGGGCAGTACAGTACTGTTGCTTGACTCCACTGTCGGATGAGGTGTTTCCAAGGGCCTTTTATTTCAACTTGACATGGGGGGCGATCTCACGCCAATTGTCGGCCAGATTCAACTCTGCATTGAAATAGGGGCGAGCTTCTTGGCCGACTTGGGTGCCCAGTGAGTAGCGAGGGCGAGACCGCAAAACATCCGAATCTGGTGACCCAGGATTCAAGCGCCGAGATGACCCGCAGTCCCTCGCAAGTGCTTGTGGTCGGGAAATCGCCGATCAATCGCGTGGTGGTGTCGAAGATCGTCGAGCGATCCGGGCTCAGGCCGATCTCGGAATCGCCCGATATGGCGGCGAAAACCTTGCGGACGCTGGTGCCAGGCGTGATTGTGCTGGACGGCGGCGCAGACAACAAGGACTGCGACAATCTGATGTCCGGCATCGAAACGTTGCGGCGGGCTTCGGGCAAATCGCTTCCTCCCGTCATCCTGCTTTCGACCAAGACCGGCACGCCGGAGAGCCTCGGCCTGTCGAGCGTGATTGACGTCGTGGTTGCCAAGCCGATCACGCCCGAGCGGCTGCAACCAGTGATCGATCGCCTGATCAGCCGCTAGCCAAAACACGATCAATCTAGCCTGGCGATGTTTTGCACCAGTTCGGGCAATTGCCCGAGATCGGATATCTGGCGGAACCGCGGTTCCGCGACCGGCGCCTCGACATGCTCGAGCACCCAGGTCAGCTCGTGCGGCACATGGACACCCCAGCCACCGGCTTCGATGGCCGGCACCACGTCCGACTTCAGCGAATTGCCGACCATCATGCTCTTTGCCGGACCGTCACCGTGGCGGCTGAAGAGCCTGGCATAGGTCGCGGCATTCTTGTCGCTGACGATCTCGACCGCATCGAACAGGTCGCCAAGGCCGGAGCCGGCCAGCTTGCGCTCCTGGTCGAAGAGGTCGCCCTTGGTGATCAGCACAAGGCGGTATGCGCCAGCGAGCTTTTCCACCGTCTCACGCACATGCGGCAGGACCTCGATCGGATGGCTCAGCATCTCGCGGCCGGCGTCGAGAATCTCCGCTATGACCGAGGCCGGCACCCGCCCGTCTG
Organism: Mesorhizobium sp. P3_A8; assembly: GCF_056402995.1. Lineage (NCBI taxonomy): Bacteria > Pseudomonadati > Pseudomonadota > Alphaproteobacteria > Hyphomicrobiales > Phyllobacteriaceae > Mesorhizobium > Mesorhizobium sp. P3_A8. Next base: position 44,881 of record NZ_JBFUGI010000018.1, read on the forward strand.
TGACCTCGATGGCTGTTTCGATCATCGACAAGGTAAATCCCTTGATGCCGAAGCCATATACGGCAAGGTTGCGCCGTTCGGCCTCGAGCAGTCGCGCCGAAATCTGTTTCTCCTCGCGATGGTCGGCAAGCATGGCAGCGAAGCGCTTCTCCGTCATGCGGAAGAACTGTTCGTTCTGCCACAGCGTGTCGTCGGCATCGAAGCCGATGGTCGTCAGTTCGTTGTTGTTTCGCATCGATATCTTCCGGTTGGGAGCCGCCCGAACCTAAGCCGACCGGCGCGATTTTCAACCTCGGCGGCAAATGCCGGCAGCGGCTCCCCTTCCCTTCCACAGCGGCGAACGGCTATACTCCGAAATCCGCAACCCAATCTGGTGAATGATGCCGCCTGCAAAAAAGGAAGTCCGTCCGTCGAGCCGCGGAGGACGGGCGCGCACGCCTGCCTTCGTGAAAAACCTGCGCGGTGTGAAGAACTGGAAGGAAGTCAGCGAATGGCTGCAATGGCGCGGCATCGAGGACATCGAATGCATTACGCCTGATCAGGCCGGCGTGGCGCGCGGCAAGATGATGCCGTCGAAGAAATTCACCTCCAACACCTCGCTGGCACTGCCTTCGGCCGTCTTCATGACGACGATTTCCGGCGGCTACCCCGAAGACGGCAATGGCTTCCACTATCCGGAAGACGACGGCGACCTCAAGCTGATGCCGGATTTGTCGACGCTGACGGTGGTGCCCTGGGAAGAAGACCCCACGGCCGCGGTCATTTGCGACCTCGTCCACCAGGATGGCCGCTCGGTCGAATTCACGCCGCGCAATGTGTTGAAGCGCGTGCTTGCCGCCTATGACAAGCTTGGACTGAAGCCGGTGGTGGCACCCGAGATCGAATTCTACTTGGTGCGCAAGAACCCGGACCCCGACTATCCGCTCACCCCGCCCGTCGGCCGCTCGGGGCGCGCAATCGGCGGCGGCGCCGGCTATTCGATCGCCGGCGTCAACGAATTCGACGAGCTGATCGACGACATCTACCATTTCTCCGAAAGCCAGGGCCTGGAGATCGACACGCTCATCCATGAAGAGGGCGCCGGCCAGCTCGAGATCAATCTGCGCCATGGCGACCCGATCGAACTCGCCGACCAGGTGTTCATGTTCAAGCGGACCATCCGCGAGGCGGCGCTGAAGCACGAAATCTACGCGACCTTCATGGCCAAGCCGATCCAGGGCCAGCCGGGTTCGGCCATGCATATCCATCAGTCGATCGTCGACAAGAAAACAGGCAGGAACATATTCTCGGCCGAGGACGGCTCGGAGACCGAGGAGTTCTTCCATTTCATCGGCGGCATGCAGAAGCATGTGCCGAACGCGCTGGTGATGTTCGCGCCCTACGTCAATTCCTACCGCCGGCTGACACAGGCGGCCTCGGCTCCGGTCAACAACAAGTGGGGCTATGATAACCGCACCACGGCGTTCCGCGTGCCGCGTTCGGATCCCGCGGCGCGGCGCGTCGAAAACCGCATCCCGTCCTCCGACGCCAATCCCTATCTGGCGCTGGCGGCCTCGCTTGCCTGCGGATTGATCGGCATCACCAACAAGCTCAAGGCCGAGCCTCCGGTGCTGACGACCGCCAATGCGCACGAGATCGACCTGCCGCGCAGCCTGCTCGAAGCCGTCGACCTGTTCGAGGGCGACGAGGAACTCTGCGCGCTGCTGGGCAAGTCCTTCGCTGCCACCTATGCGGCGATCAAGCGGGCGGAATTCGAGACATTCATGGAAGTGATCAGTCCGTGGGAGCGGGAATATTTGTTGCTCAACGTTTGAAGAGGCGAATAGCGAATAGAAACAATATTGGTTCTTCCCTATTCTCTACTTCTTCTACCCCTTCCAAAACTCCCTCGAGTCTTCGCCCGTCATGCCCTACCAATCTCCCATTTCTCCCGGCCGTTCCTGGTATGAGGATACGGCCGGGCCAAGACCTGAGTACCCGGCGCTTGACGGCGATCGGTCTTGCGACGTTGTCATCATTGGTGGCGGCTTCACCGGTCTGTCGGCGGCGACGCATCTGGCCAAGGCTGGAACGAATGTCGTTCTGATCGAGGCGTACCGTTTCGGCGACGGCGCTTCCGGGCGCAATGGCGGGCAACTTGGCACCGGCCAGCGCGCCTGGGCCGAGGACCTGGAAGCGGAATACGGTCTGTCCCGCGCCAAGGCGCTGTTCGATCTCGCTGAGGAGGCGAAGGCGCATCTCATCGAATTCGCCGCCATCAACCAGATCGATATCGACTATATGCCGGGCCAACTTTCGGTCGCGCACAAGCCGCGCTATGTCGACGACTACAAGGCCCATGCCGAGATCATGGCCAGCCGTTTTTCCTATCCGCACATCTCCTTCATGGACGCGAAGGAGACGGCGGAGCGATTGGGTTCGACCGCCTATTTCGGCGGCACGCGCGACACCGGCACCGGCCACATCCATCCCATGAAGCTGGTGATCGGCACGGCGCGGGTGGCGGCGCAGGCCGGTGCCCAGCTGTTCGAAGGGACGCCATCGACGGGCATCATTTCAGCAGGCGGCAAAGTCAAGGTTTCGACGCCAAGAGGTACGGTGACGGCCCAAAAGTGCCTGATCGCGGTCAATGCCTATGGTGGTACGCTCGAGCCGGTGAGTGCGGCGCACATCATGCCGATCGGCTCGTTCATCGGTGCGACGGTGCCTTTGGGGACAGATTCAAAAGTGCTACCCGGCGGCGAGGCCGTCGATGATTCCCGCTTCGTCGTGCGCTATTTCCGCAAGTCGAGGGACGGCCGGTTGCTGTTCGGCGGACGCGAGGTTTATGGCGTCAATGACCCCAAGGACATCCACATCCATATCCGCCGCCAGATCGTGGAACTCTATCCGGCATTGAAGGATGTCGAGATCACCCATGGCTGGGGCGGCTATGTCGGCATCACCGTGCCGAGAAAACCCTTCGTGCGCGAAGTGATGCCCAATGTGATCTCGGCCGGCGGCTATTCCGGCCATGGCGTCATGCTGTCGAACTTCTTCGGCAAGCTCTATGCCGAGACCGTTGCCGGCAATCGCGACAGGCTGAAGCTGATCGAGGACCTGAAAATTCCGCCCTTCCCCGGCGGTCGACGCTTTCGCACGCCGCTGCTTTTCCTGGCACTGAACTGGTTCGCGCTACGGGACAGAATCTAGTGCATGTCGCCCAAAAATGGCTCCCGGTTTGGGAGAACGACATGCATGAAAACAAGGCATGAAGCGCGCCGCCTGAATCCGTTTCAACACGACGCGCCTCAGGTCGGATCAGATCGCCATCACGATCTCATGTAATATTGTAATATTCATTGTAACATTTGTTGCCCTAGCGGCACATTGCGGAAATCCCGTCAAAGGTGCAGAATCCCTTGTTACGGCGTACTGATGCCACAATCGCGGGCGAAAGGTTCCCGCTTCTGGGCGATTATTCGGGGATTGCTGCGGGCTTGTCCGCGTTGATTTTGGGACCGATGCCGATCAGACGCCGGACTTCCGGCAGCGATCGAAAGAACACCGGCCCGCTTATGGAGGTGGCAAGAGTGAGAGAGCCCTTCAGTTTCGGTGCGCCGGAACGTCGGCGCTTTGCCATGCAGTTTGGATACGACATGCGGCCGTCCTTCTGGCAGGAAGTCCGTTCGAACTCGCATCTGGTGATTGCCGCGGTCGGCACCGCCGCGCTGCTCGGCGTGGCCGCGGTGGCGCTCTGGCTGGCATTGCCAACGAGCGAGCGCCAGGCCGCCGCCAGCCAGGAACAAAGCATTCCGACCATTCCAGTGAAGACAATGAAGATCGTCCCTGCCGGAACCACGGTGGCCGCGGCGACCGTGCCGCAGCCGGCCCGCAAGTCCGACCAGGTTTCACCGACCGTGGCGGCAGCGAAAGCAAACATACAAGCGCTCGCGGCCAATGACCCTCGCTGGACCGGGGCGCAGCCGAAGACCGCTTCCGCGGCCCCTGATGCCGATCAAGCAGCAGCCCCCGGCCAAGTGGCCAACCAGGCGCCGGACAAACCGGCTACCACGGCGGCATTCGCACAATCGGCGACCGATACCGATGCCACCACCGAACTTGCCAAGGTTGCCGCCCCGGCGCCCGTGGCAGGCAGCAAGCCGGATGGCGCGCAGACCGCGGCCATCCCCGAGGTGCAGCCGCAAGCACCGGAACAAAAACCCGCAAATGCACAAGACGACAATGCCAAAGCGAAGCCGCGAAAGGTTGCGGCAGCGGGCAGCGGCCGTATCCTCAGGGCTGTGACCATGCGCAGTGCCCCGAAGAAAGGGGCTACCCCCATCGGTACAGTGCCTGCCCGGACTTCAGTGCAACTGATGGGCTGCAAGCAGTGGTGCGAGATCGTCTACAACGGCAAGCACGGCTGGATCTACAAGAGCTACATCAAGCCCGGCGCCTGAGGCTTTTCCGCAACCTGTTCGATACAGAACTCATCGGCTGAAGAGCCGCCGGAAACGTTGCAGGCGGCGCGCCGATTTGCGTTGCCTTACAAACTCCCGATGTTGTTCGAAGGGGACTTCATAGAGGCCGCACTGCTGGCATCCTTCGGTTTTGCCGCATACCGGAACCCAGCATCGAACATCGTGAGTCCAGGCAAGCGGGACACGTTCCAGATGAAGATTGGAAGAACTCTTCAACAGGATCAATTCGCCCGGTACTGCTGTCCGCCTGATGTGATCCGAGACCTCTTTCGGCGTGCGCAATTCGACGAAGCGGCCAGTGTCGCGATCGGCCTGGCTGGCCTTTGAGCGATGCGCATGCTCGCCGACATAAATCACCTGGTTCGCGATCTCACGCACGCTTTTATAGGCGCGGGCATACTTTGCGTTCGAATCGGTAAAGTCCGACAGCTGGCCAAGCACGATCCGCTTTTTGTTAAAGGTGGATTTCGCCATCATACTCAAGGCAAGGGGTAGCGAATGCCAAGGCGCCTTGACGGAGTCGACGATGAAGTGCGGCCCGCCCTCGGGGATGATCACCTGGCACCGGTTTTCCACGGGCTCAAACGTTTCGATCCTGTCCTTGACGGTTTGCGAAGGCACTCCAAGTTCGAGGGCCGTGGCCGCAGCGGCGACCGTCGGCAGCCAGAAATGCTCGCCTGGGAATGGAGTTTTGAGGTCGAGCGTGCCACCGCGCCAGTGTAACTTGAAGCTGAGCATGCGAGGGTACCCCGCACTGACCTCGGTGACACGGTAGTCGGCCGATACTGACTCGCCGAATGTGACGAAGCGTTGCCCCTTGCCCGGTGCCATCGCCAGCACATTGGGATCATCGGCATTGAGGACGGCGAAGCCGCCCGGCTCCAGAGCCTCGACGAGCGCGCCTTTTTCGTCAGCGACATTCTCCAAGGTTCTGAAACTGGAGACATGCTCAAGCCGGACCATTGTGACGACAGCGACATGCGGCCGCAACATTTCCGCTAACGGCTTGATGGAATTGACCGCCGACGCTGACACCTCAACGACGACGTAGTTTACGCCGCCGATCCGGCGCGAAAGCATCCTCGACAACATCTCCAGCGAATGGAAAAGAAGTTGAACATGAACCGGGTCATGGCCGGCCAATATGTGCCCAAGCAGCGCCGTGACGGTCGATTTGCCGGAGCTACCGGTTATGCCGATGAAGGTCGCTTTGCTTTTCGAGCGGGCGCGCTTTGCCCTGTAAGCCATGAGGCGCTGCCTCAGGCTTTCGCGAATTTTCCGCAGTTTCGCATTCATTGCGCCGCCAGATTTCCCAAGCCCCGCAGCTTATGCCTTCTCGTGGATGATCAAGTCAAACGACAGCCATGCGTAGCGCCGATCAGCTCAGATGCAGCGGCCGCCGTCGACTTCCAGCGCCACGCCGGTGATGAAGGCGGCTTCATCCGATGCCAGCCAGAGTGCTGCATTGGCGATATCGAGCGGCGTCGAAAGCCGGCCGAGCGGGATCGAGGCGCGGAATGTCTCGCGAATCTCGGGCGTGTCGGCGCCCATGAATTTCTCCAGCATGCCGGTTTCGCCGGCGACCGGGCAGAGGCAGTTGACGCGGATGTTCTTCGGCGCGAGTTCCACCGCCATCGACTTCGTGGCGGTGATCGCCCAGCCTTTCGAGGCGTTGTACCAGGTGAGGCCGGGCCGTGGCCTGAGCCCGGCGGTGGAGGCAGTGGTCAGGATGACGCCGCCGCCTTGCCGCTCCATGATCGGCACCACGGCAAGGGCCGAATGATAGATCGCCTTCATGTTGATCGCGGTGATCAGGTCGAAAGTCTCCTCGTCGACCTTCAGCATGTCGCCGTTGCGATGGGTGAAACCGGCATTGTTGACCATGATGTCGATACGGCCGAAGGCGCTTTTTGCGGCATAGACCATCTCGTCGAATTCGGAGCGCAGCGAAACATCCGTCTGCGTCCAGATCGCCGCCTCACCGATTTCATTCGCGACACGCTCGGCGCCCTTGGCGTTGAGATCGGCGACAACCACCCTGGCGCCCTCTTCGGCAAAACGCTTGGCCATGCCTTCGCCGAACCCGGATGCCGCACCGGTGATGATGGCGACCTTGTTTTCCAGACGCATGCTTTTCCCGCTCATTGATGTCTTCCCGGAACCAACAAGGCGGCTGGCCGCCGTGGCTCATGCCACGACAGACAACGCGCCATTTCTCCCTTAGCTTTCGTCACATTCACGTTCTATGCTGCAACTGCGAAAGCTTCCGGAGTCTTCGTTCACCGACAAGCCTCCGGCAAGCGCCAGTGTCAAGCGCACAGGTGGACCCAATCAATATCCAGCGATTGGGCCTCGATGTGACACCATGGCACTGGAAAATTTAAATCGATTAGAATATATCAGCCGCGTACTCGCGAGCGGCGTCAAAGCGGACAGACCATGACCAGCCAGATCATCCCCGTCGACCCTTTCGACTTCATCATTTTCGGCGGCACCGGCGACCTGTCGGAACGCAAGCTTCTGCCATCACTCTACTATCGCCAGCGCGACCATCAATTCTCCGAGCCGACACGCATCATCGGCACGTCGCGCTCGAAGATGAGCGACCAGGAATTCCAGGCCTTCGCCAGCCAGGCGATCTCAGACCACGTCAAGCCGGCCGATATCGACGCCAAGGAGTTGAAGACCTTCCTGGCGCGGCTTTCCTACGTCTCGGCCGATGCGACGACCGGCGCCGGCTTCGACAAGCTCAAGAAGGCGATCGGCGAGAGCGAGAGCATCCGCGCCTTCTACCTCGCCGTGGCGCCGGCGCTGTTCGGCGATATCTCGCACAAGCTCAAAGAGCACAAGCTGATCACACCGAACTCGCGCATCGTGCTTGAGAAGCCGATCGGCCGCGACCTTGCCTCGGCGCGAGCGCTCAACGATCTGGTCGGCGACGATTTCCACGAAAGCCAGATCTTCCGCATCGACCACTATCTCGGCAAGGAGACGGTGCAGAACCTGATGGCGCTGCGCTTTGCCAATGCGCTCTACGAGCCGCTGTGGAACTCCGCCCATATCGACCACGTGCAGATCACGGTCGCCGAGACCGTGGGCCTGGAAGACCGCGTCACCTATTACGACAAGGCCGGCGCGCTGCGCGACATGGTGCAGAACCACATGCTGCAGCTGCTCTGCCTCGTCGCCATGGAGGCACCGTCGTCGATGGACGCCGACGCCGTGCGCGACGAGAAGCTGAAGGTGCTGCGGGCGCTGAAGCGCATCAACGGCAACGAGGCGCCGAAGCACACCGTGCGCGGCCAGTACCGCGCCGGCGCTTCGGCCGGCGGGCCGGTGAAAGGCTATGTCGAGGAGCTCGGCAAGGACAGCAACACCGAGACCTTTGTCGCCATCAAGGCCGAGATCGGCACATGGCGCTGGGCGGGCGTTCCGTTCTACCTCAGGACAGGCAAGCGGCTGGCGACAAGGGTTTCGGAAATCGTCATCGAGTTCAAGCCGATCCCGCATTCGATCTTCGGCGACAGCGCCGGGCCGATCTTCGCCAACCAGCTGGTCATCCGGTTGCAGCCGGACGAAGGCGTCAAGCAGTTCATCATGATCAAGGATCCGGGCCCGGGCGGCATGCGGCTGCGGCAGATCTCGCTCGACATGAGCTTCGCGCAATCCTTCGACGGCCGCGCGCCCGACGCCTATGAGCGGCTGATCATGGATGTCATTCGCGGCAACCAGACGCTGTTCATGCGCCGTGACGAGGTCGAGGCGGCGTGGAAATGGATCGACCCGATCCAGAACGCTTGGGAAGGCGCCAAGCAGGAAGCACAGGGCTATACGGCCGGCACATGGGGGCCGTCGGCCTCGATAGCGCTGATCGAACGTGACGGGCGGACATGGCACGAGAGCAATTGACCAGCGCCAGCTACAACTGGAACGGCTTCGACGGGCGCCAGGAGTTGGCGGCCGCCCTTGCCGGCCATGTCGCCGGCCGCCTGACCAAGGCAATCGCCGAACGCGGCACGGGGCTGCTCGCCGTCTCCGGCGGCACCACGCCGGCAAGATTCTTCGCCGCCCTTTCAGCGATACCGATCGCCTGGGACAGAGTGATCGTGACGCTGGTCGACGAACGTTTCGTGCCGGCCTCCTCGCCGCGCTCCAATGCCGGGCTGGTTGCCGCAAATCTGTTGCAGAACGCGGCCAAGGCGGCACGCTTCGTGCCGCTCTACCATGAGGCATCAGGCATCGAGGATGCGGCGGCATCCGATGATGCCGCATTGCGGTCCTTGCCCTGGCCGCTCGATGTCGTGGTGCTCGGCATGGGACCGGACGGCCACACCGCCTCGTTCTTTCCCGATGCCGACGATCTGGCAAAACTGCTCGACCCGGCCTCGGACAGGATCATCCTGCCGGTTCATGCGGCAAGTGCTGGCGAACCGCGGCTGACCCTGACGCTGGCGCGCATCGTCGATGCCGGCTTCATCGCGCTGCACATAGAGGGCGAGGACAAGCGCACCGCCTTTGACGGTGCGGTCGCGCCCGGGCCGCGAAAGCCGATCCGCGCCGTGCTCGACGCTGTCCGCAGGCCCGTAGAGGTTTTCTGGGCACCCTGATTTATAGATTTACCGTGGTCCCGGCAACGGCGGGAGGATGTTTCCGGGACCTCACCTGAAAGGACCGACCGCCATGACCGCAAGACGCGACATCGAAGCCATCACCGAGCGCATTCGCCAACGCTCGAAGGCAGGGCGTGAACGCTATCTCGGCCGCATCGCCGAGGCATCGAACCAGACCGCCAACCGGTCGGTGCTGTCCTGCGGCAACCTCGCTCATGGCTTTGCGGTGTGCAGCCCCTCGGAAAAGCTGGCGCTCGGCGCCGACAAGGTGCCCAATCTCGGCATCATCACATCCTACAACGACATGCTGTCGGCGCATCAGCCCTTCGAAACCTACCCTGCCCTGATCAAGGAGGCCGCACGCGAGGCCGGCGGCATCGCCCAGGTGGCCGGTGGCGTGCCGGCGATGTGCGATGGCGTCACGCAGGGCCAGCCCGGCATGGAACTGTCGCTGTTTTCGCGCGACGTGATCGCCATGTCGGCAGCGATCGGCCTGTCGCACAACATGTTCGACGCCGCCGTCTATCTCGGCGTGTGCGACAAGATCGTGCCCGGGCTGGTGATCGCGGCGCTCACCTTCGGCCATCTGCCGGCTGTGTTCATTCCGGCCGGACCGATGACGACCGGCCTGCCCAACGACGAAAAGGCCAAGGTCCGGCAGCTCTATGCCGAAGGCAAGGCGGGTCGTGCCGAACTTCTGGAAGCCGAGTCCAAATCCTATCATGGGCCGGGCACCTGCACCTTCTACGGCACGGCGAATTCCAACCAGATGCTGATGGAGATCATGGGCCTGCACACGCCGGGCGCCTCCTTCGTCAATCCCGGCACGCCGTTGCGTGAGGCGCTGACTCGCGAAGCGACGAAGCGGGCGCTGGCGATCACCGCGCTCGGCAATGCCTATACGCCGGTCGGGCGCATGATCGACGAGCGTTCGATCGTCAACGGCGTCGTCGGCCTTCACGCCACCGGCGGCTCGACCAACCACACCATCCATCTGATCGCCATGGCGGCGGCGGCCGGCATCGCCATTACGTGGCAGGATATCTCAGATCTCTCAGAAGCGGTGCCGCTGTTGGCGCGCGTCTACCCGAACGGCCTTGCCGACGTGAACCATTTCCATGCCGCCGGCGGGCTCGGCTTCCTGATCCGCGAACTGCTCGATGAGGGCATCCTGCACGAGGATGTACAGACGGTGTGGGGCGAAGGCCTACGGCCCTATGCGGTCGAGGCAAAGCTCGGCGCCGACGGCTCCGTGGTGCGCGAAGCTTCACCGCAGGCAAGCGGCGACGAAAAGGTGCTGGCGCCGTTCAACAAGGCATTTCAGGCGACGGGCGGCCTTAAGGTGCTGGCTGGCAATCTCGGCCATGCCGTCATCAAGACCTCGGCCGTCAAACCGGAACGGCGCCTCATCGAGGCGCCGGCCAAGGTGTTCGACAGCCAGCAGGGCCTGAACGACGCGTTCAAGGCGGGCACGCTCACCGGCGATTTCATCGCCGTCATCCGCTTCCAGGGTCCGAAGGCCAACGGCATGCCGGAACTGCACAAGCTGACGACCGTGCTCGGCATCCTGCAGGATCGCGGCCAGCGCGTCGCGCTGGTCACCGACGGGCGCATGTCGGGCGCCTCCGGCAAGGTGCCGGCGGCAATCCATGTGACGCCGGAAGCGGTCGAGGACGGGCCGATCGCCAGGATTCATGACGGCGACATCATCCGCCTCGACGCCGATGCCGGCACGCTGGAAGTGCTGGTGCCGGGGACGGAGTTCGCGTTGCGCCGCACCGCGGAAGTCGATCTCATCGGCAATGAATTCGGCTTCGGCCGCGAGCTTTTCGCCGGGTTCCGGCAGTTGGTCGGCCGCGCCGACCACGGCGCCAGCGCTTTCGGAACGGCTTGATCGTCTTCTGGATTTTCAAATAAAAAAGGGCGGCCTTGAGCCGCCCTTTTGCTTGTCCGGCTGGGTGCTACTCGACTTTGAGCTCACTGCGCTCGCCGGCCTTGACCGTGAAGGGCGTCTCCTTGTCGGCCTTGTCGGTGGTGAAATTGGTCACGAGCACGTAGTCGCCCGCTGCCAGCGTGGTCTGCATCTTCTCTCCATAGGCGTAGGTCACCTGCTTGCGCTCGCCCTGGATGTTCTTCTTGGCCTCGAAGATCTTGAAGCCGTCCGCGCCTGGCGCGTCGACCGCCAGGACGCCCGCGTTCAGCGTCACGTTGACATCGGTCATCTGCCCGACCGTGACACTGAAAGGCTGTTCAGTGGACACGGCCTGCACATCGACGCCCATCACATAGTCGCCCGGAGGCAGATCGAACTGGCTGTCGGGGCCGTAGGCGTAGGTCACCTGATCGCGCGTGCCGTCGAGTTTCTTGGCCGCCTTGTACACCTTCCAACCCACATCGGTTTCAGCCTTCTCCCCGCCCTGGGTGTAGAAGGCGTTGGCCTTGGCCTTGCCGACGCCGACAATCATGTCCTTGTCGACAACCTGGCCGGCGACAAGCTGCATGGTCTCGCTCACCTCGCCGGCCCCCAACTTCACGGTGACCTTGGTCTCGCCGGCCGGAACGACGAACTTGACCTCGCCATAATTGCTGTCGGACGTGCCGCCGGGATAGGCGATGCTGATCTGCGCGTTGCGGTCGACATCGGCGCCGGGCGCCGGGCGGGCGTGGATGGAGAGCTCCGCGGCGTTCAGATTGAGCGCCACCTCAGTCGCTTTGTCCGCCGTCAGCGAGACCTTCTGCTCGGCCTTGGCGCCGCCGCTGGTGGCAACGACGATGTAGTTGCCAGCGGGAACGTGGAACTTGATGGCGTTGTAACCGTAGTTGACATTGTCTCCGCCGACGCCCTTTGCATCGTCCTTGAAGACTTCATAGTAGACGTCGATCTTCGGCGCTTCGCCGCCCTCTTTCAAGAATGCTTGCGGGATGAGATTGTAGTCGACCTCGGCCGCTTTCGGGGCGGGCGCGGGAGCAGGCGCCGGTTCGGGTGCTGGCGCGGGAGCCGGGGCTGGTGCCGGCGCTGCGACGGTTTCGACCAGCGCTTCCTGCAGCGCCTTCTCGTCGGAGGCCTGGATGTACTTACCGCCGGTGTTTTCGGCGAGGCAGGCGATCTGCTTGCCTTCATCGGCGGTCAGGCCGAAGCCGACGACGTCGGCGGTGAAGTCGACGCCGGACGCCTCGAGTTCCTTGCCAAGCGCACAGGGGTCGCCGCGGCAGGTCTCGAGCCCGTCGGTGATGAGGACGACGGTCGCCTTGTCCTCGGTGTATTTCAGCGCTTCGGCCGCCTGCTTGACGGCAGCCGTCAGCGGTGTCTTGCCGAGGAATTTCAGACTGTCGGCGGCATCCGTGATGGCGCTTGCCGAGCCCGCCTGGGGCGGTACGATCAGCTGGATGTCATCGCAGCTGCCCTTTTCGCGATGGCCGTAGGCCATGAAGCCGATCTCGTCGTCGGCGGGAACCGATTGAAGCACGGTTCTCAGCGACTCCCGGGCGATTTCGAGCTTGGGCTTGCCGTCGATCTGCGCCCACATCGAGCCGGAAGCGTCGAGAATGATGATGACCTTGTTTGCGGCAAAGCCGAACGTCGTCATGGAAAACAGGAGGATCGCCGCAGCGACGCCCCGCGCAAATACCGCCATCGAAATCTCCTGAGTTAGCCCCCTAGTCCGCACAGGGAAGCTATTTGACGCCGCGTCAGGACACAAGCCCGGGCGCAGCCATCTCGTTCAGGCGCCCTGAGCGGGAACAGAGCGTTCGTGCCGGTCAGCGGGCGTCCCGAGCCCAGACCGGCGTCCGGCTCAGTAGGTGGTGCGGCGCTCTTCCGAAGGCGGCCGACCAAACTGCAGCCGGTAGCTCTGGGCGAAATAGGAATGCGAGGTGAAGCCGGTCGCGATCGCCACGTCGAGGATCGGCATGTTGGTCTGGCGCAGCAATTCGCGCGCCCGCTCCAGCCGCAGCCGCATGTAATAGCGGCCAGGCGTGACGTTGAGGTGGCGCAGGAACAGGCGCTCCACCTGGCGCACCGAAAGGCCGGCCGATTTGGCAAGTTGCACCGCCGACAGCGGCTCGTCGAGATGGTCGGCCATCAGTTCGACGATGCGCCTCAGCTTCTCCGACTTGCCGGTCAGGTCGCGTTCCGGCCCGACGCGCTGGCGGTCGCCAGCCGAACGGATACGCTCGTGCTGGAATTGGTTGGCGACGCCATTGGCGAGGTTCGAGCCGAAATCGCCGCGCACGATCTCCAGCATCAGGTCGATCGAGGTGGTGCCGCCGGCGCAGGTGTAGCGCTTGCGGTCGATCTCGAAGACATTGCCGGTGCAGTTGATGTCAGGGAAGCGCTCCATGAAGCCGGCGCGGTTTTCCCAATGGATGGTGCAGCGGTAGCCGTCGAGCTGGCCGGCCTCGGCCAGCAGGTAGGAGCCGACCGACAGTGCGCCGAGCGCGTTGCCGCGCCGGCCCCAGCTGCGAAGGGCCGCCAGAACCTTGCTCTTGCCGGGGAATTCCGTCGTCAGGCCGACCGAGACGAAGAGGATGTCGACCGGCGGCAAGTCGGCGACGGCATAGTCGATCTTGAGCGGCAGACCGTTGGACGCCATCACCGGATCGCCATCGGCAGACACCGTGGTCCAGCCGTAGAAATCGCGGCCGAGCAGACGGTTCGCCGAACGGAAGGTGTCGATGGCGGCGGCCAGCGAGAACATGGAAAACTTGTCGACCAGCAGGAAGGCGAACTGCCGGCCACCTTGAACGGGATCACTCGTGACCGGCCGTTCCGGGGAAATGGTGGGGTTCGGCAAAACTGGCGCTTTCAGGGTCAACCCGGGCTCAGAAGGAGGGCCGCTTCAATCCGGCCGCAAGGTAGGCGGAAGCTAACGTATTGGCCATCAGCATGGCAATGGTCATCGGCCCGACACCGCCAGGCACCGGCGTGATGGCGCCGGCTTCCTTGGCCGCCTCGGCATAGGCGACGTCGCCGACGAGGCGCGATTTGCCCTCGCCCTTCTCAGGCGCGGGAATGCGGTTGATGCCGACATCGATGACGGTGGCGCCGGGCTTCACCCAATCGCCCTTGATCATCTCCGGCCGGCCGACGGCGGCAACAAGAATGTCGGCCGTGCGGGCAAGCGCCGGCAGATCCCTGGTGCGGCTGTGGGCGATGGTGACCGTGCAGTTGGCGGCAAGCAGCAGATTGGCCATCGGCTTGCCGACGATGTTGGAACGACCGACGACGACTGCGTTGAGGCCGGACAGGTCCTTGCCGCGCACGCGCTCGATCAGAAGCATCGAGCCGGCGGGCGTGCAGGGAACAAAGGCGGTGTCGAGTTCGCCGGTGCCGAGCTTGCCGACATTGATGAAATGGAAGCCGTCGACATCCTTCTGAGGCGCGATGGTCTGGATGACCTTGCCGGCGTCGATATGGGCGGGCAGCGGCAGCTGCACCAGGATGCCGTTGATCGCCGGATCGGCATTGAGGTCGCCGATGATCTTGAGCAGCGCCTCCTCGGAGGTCTCGGCCGGCAGCGTGTGCTGGAGCGAATGAAAGCCGCATTCCTTGGCGGTGCGCGACTTGGAGGCGACATAGACCTGGCTCGCGGGATCCTCGCCGACGATGACGACGGCGAGACCGGGCTTGGCCTTGCCCTTGGCGACCAGCTCGGCGGTCAGGGTCTTGACCGTCCGCACCACATCCTCGGCAACGCTCTTTCCGTCAATCACTTCGGCCATGAACCATCCTCAACACTGTTTTGCCCATCGCCGCTTTCGACAACACAACGCAGCGTCATCGGCAACATGCAGCGCGGCATTGTCACGAAAATCCCATCACGCAATCCCGCCAAAACGCCGTCCGATGCCGTTTACGCGAAACCGGGATGGTTTTGTTCGGCCTCGGCAACGTATTTTGTGGCTCAGAAATAGCGGCGGCGGGTGCGGCTCTCGGTGAGTTCGCGAACAGCCTCGCGGAATTCGCGCAGGCTGGCGCGAATTTCCTCGATCGGCGCCTGTTCGGCGCTTTCCTCTACCGGCGAAGGCTCGGCCGGTGGCTGGGCTGGATAGGCCGATGGTTGCGGCGGAGCGGGCTGTTGATATGGCACATGCCCGGCATAGGGCGCCATACCCTGGGCATAGGGGGAGCCTGCCGGCGGCTGTGGCTGCCAAGGCTGCATCTGCGGATAGCCCGCCTGCTGTGCAGGGGGATAGGGCGGCGGAGCCGGATAGATGGGCGGCGGCATCAGGGGCGACCGCGACGGCGGCCCCATTGGCTGGGAATAGGTGGCATCGAAGCCTGGCGGGAAAGGCGGCCGCGCATAGTCCGACGACCGAGGCATGAAGGCGGTATCCGGGTTCGGGACGCCGGAGGGCATGGCAGCATCCGCCGGCCGCGTGTTGCCGCCAAAAGCGGGGAACTCGCTGTCGTCGTCCGCCTCTGTGGACGGCTTGCTGGATACGGCGTTGCGCAGCTTCGCCATGAGAACGGCGATACGCCCGGGCCGTTCGACGGGAGCGGCTTCGGCCTGTGCCAAGGGCGGTGGTGATGCTGGCGGCGGCGATGCAGGTGGCGGAGGTGGCGGCGCCGGGGGCAACGGGGCTGCCGGCATTGGTGGCGCGGGCGGCGGTGCTGCCCGGAATGCCTGCTCCTCGAGAGGCGCTTTGCGCTCGCGGCGCGATCGCGAGTTCGCGGTCTCACGCAGGCTCTCATAGGCGCCGCGCATAGCGCCGAGGCCGACGCCAGAGGCAAAGCCGAGCAACAGGCCGGCAAGTGCCATCAAGGCTCGCGACGGCCCCTTTGCCTCGAGCGGTGCGAAAGCCTTGGAGATCACGTTCATATTGGCGGTGTTGATGTCCTTCTGCTCGCCGGTCTCCTTGGCGCGCAGCAGATATTGTTCGTAGACGGAGCGCTTGGCAGAGGCCTCACGCTCCAGTTCGCGCATCGATACCAGATCGTTGTTGACGTCGCCGCTGCGCACCTTGAGTTGGGCAAGGCGGGAGGAGAGATCCTGCTCGAGCTGGACAGCGCGTTTCAGATCGACCTGAAGCGAGGAGGCGATGCGGCGCAATTCGCCGGCGATGCGGTCGCGCGCGCCGGCGATCTGTGCGTTGAGCGCCTGGAGTTCGGGATGGCGCGGGCCAAGCCTGATGGCGGCACGGTCCGCCTCCTGCTTGAGCGTGGCATATTGCGAGCGCAGATCGCTCATCGTGTTGGAGTTGATCTCTTCCGGCAAGGTGCCGGAGAGAACCGAATTGACGTCGATCGAGCGCGCCGATGCCGCCCTGGCATTGAGCTCCAGCGTGCGGGCGCGGGCGACCGAGAGCTGCTCGTTGAGCTTCAGCATCTCGTCGTCGCTGATCAAATGGCCCTGTGCATCGACAAGATCATGCGAGGCCCTGAACTCCTCGACCTTGCGCTCGGCCACCTCGACGCCCTTGCGCAGTTCATCGAGCCTTGCCGTCAGTTCGTCGGTCGCGCGGCCGGCGGTATCGGACTGGATCTGGCCGAAGGTCTGCAGGAACACATCCGTCATCGTGTTGGCGATGAGCGCCGATTTCTCGCCATTCTGCGTGATCGCACTGACGGTGATGACGAAGGTCTTGCCGCCGCGCTCGACCGAGAGGCTTTCGGCCAGGTTGCCGACGGCAAGCGCGCGCCGGCGAACCTCGTCGGCGCCGCTCGGGCCATCCTGGTGCGGAAGAATCGAGCGAATGAGAGACCTGATGCCAAGGCCGCCGGCCCCCTGACCATTGAACTCCGGATCGTTGCTCAGGTTGAGCTTGTCGACAACCTTGTTGAGAACGGTGCCCGATGTCAGCACCCTGACCTGGTTTTCGACGATGGCAAGCGTGGCGTCGGAGGCGACCACATTCTGGGTGAGGTCGCGGTCTGTGAGCTTGAGGTCGCGTGGATCGACGATCAGTTCGGTGGTGGCTTCATATTTTTTCGGCGTCGACAGCGCGATGGCGATGCCGAGCCCGGCACCGATCAAGGTGGTCGTGATGATCAGCAGCTTCGACCTGGCAATGCCGCGCACCACCTGCATCGGATCGATCAGGGGTTTCCACTGCTGATCATCCCTGCGATCGCCAAAGGACGCATTCGCTTCGCCCTCATAGCGGGGTCCAGAGGTCTCATGAGACCGAGCACCGCCGGACGGTTCTTCAGCGGCTGACCGTGCGTACGGCGTGGCCGGCGGCAGATCGCTGGTGCCGGTGTCGTCCTGCGAGCGCCAGGCGTCATCCTGTGTAGCCGCTTGCGGCTGCTCGTCCGGCCGGAACCGCTCTGTTCCGGCGGCAGCGGATGGCGTCGGGTTCGCCCGCGCCTCACGACGTGAACGGGCAAGGCGATGGCGCGTGGCGGCATCCTCGCGCCAGGCCGAATCTGCCCGGTCCCCTATCGAGACCAGGGACGCGTCATCCTCACCGCGCATGGCCTGGCCGAGCGCCAGCAATGAACGCTCACGCCTCCAGTCTTCACGGTTTTCCCTGTCGACCATTGTCTTGGAGCTTCACTCTTTGGCCGCTTGGCAGCGGCAGTCGGCCAATCGTTAAGTCACGCTAAACAAGCATAGGAAACAAAAGGTTAATTTCGGCAGGCCGGCGGGTAAGCTTTTCATAACCTCACGGGCGGGAATTTCGGCGCATCCGGGCCTCAAAACGGCACGTTAAGCTTTGCTGCCTATGGCTTGCCCAGACATGACCGAGGCTCGCGGCATATCGCAAAGGCGGACTTTCGCCCGGATCGGCACTTTCGTGGCCGAACGACGGGGGCTGGTGCGCGACTATTTTTCGGCGATCAGCGGCGCCGGCGGGCGACTGGTGTTTTCGCTGGCCTATTTCATCGCGCTCGCCAACACGCTGTCCATCTCCGAATTTGGCATGTTCGCCACCGCTTCGGCGGCCGGCGTGATGCTGTCGCGGATCCTGGCCTTCGGTTTCATCTCGGCGCTCTATCGCACCGCCACCATTCGCCCCAATCTGATCGGTACCTTCACCGCCGGCTTCCTGCTGCTCGGTGTCGCCTCGCTGCCGCTCTTGGCCGCGGCCTCGTTCGGCGTCTACCTGCTCTTCTTCGCCGGCACCGTGCCGCTGTCGGTGTTTTCCACGATCGTCTTTGCCGAAGCACTGTTGTGGCGGCCGGTGGAGGTGGCGCTGATCGTCAACAACGGGCTGGGCAAATTCGGCCGTGCCGCCGTCCTGGCGATCGCCGCCACGGCGCTGCGGGCGCTGGGCGCGGTGCTGTTCATGCTCTCAGCCCAGCACAGCATCTGGATCTGGTCATGGTTCTATATCGGCGCCAATGCCGCCTCGCTGGTTCTGGCTTTCGGCTGGTTCTATCCGCGCCAAAGACTGCGGCTGCGCATCGAGCTTTATCTCAGGCGACTGGCGGATTCCCTTTACGTGGCCGGCGCCGAAATCCTGTTCTACCTGCAATCGGAATTCGACAAGCTGCTGGTGCTGGCGATCGGCGGCCTGCATCTGGCCGGTATCTATGCCATCATCATGCGGCTGGTCGACCTGACGGCGATCCCGATCCGCACCTTCTCGATGATGCTGGTGCAACGCATGATGCGCGCGCCAGACCTGTTGTCGCGGCTGACGGTCAAGAGCGGCATCGAGGGTGGCGTGTTCGCGGTCTCGACCGCGGCGCTGCTGGCACTGGGTATCGTACTGCACTTCTTCCCCAACGCACTCGGCAAGAATGTCTCAGAAGCCGCGCCCTTGGTGGCGCTGGCGATCTGCGTTCCGGGATTGCGCAATCTGGTCGAATACCAGGCCGAGCTTCTCTTCGCGCGCGGCCAGACGCTGGTGCGGGCGCTCAACCTCGGCCTGCTCGCAGCATTAAAGGCGCTGCTGCTGACCTATGTGCTGACCACCATCGCCGATACGTCAAAGCTGGTGCTGTCGCTCAACATCGTCTTCCTGCTGCTCTATCTCGCTTCGATGCTGCTGACTTATTCGGCAATGCGCAAGCCAGCGAAAGCGATCTGAATTCAGGTGAGGCCGGCCTGCAAACGGCGGCTTCCTGCGCTTCCGGTGCTCACGTACGAAGAGTACGCTCCGCTCCGGTTCTCGGAGGCCACCGTTTTCGACTCGGCCTGACCTAAATTCCTGCGCAGGCTAATCCAGCCCGATCAGGCGGCGGATGCGGCCGATATCGGTGCCGATGAAGGATTGCATGCCGATCGCCACCTGCTCCGGCGCCATGCCGGCAACGAAGCGGCGGAACTCATCGTCCGACAACGCCTCGCCCGTCCAGTGGACGCGGCAGAATTCTTCCGAACCGTGGAAGTGGCCGGCGCCGTCGAGCACATCGTCGACATAGCGGCCATAGATCATGCATTCAGAGAATCTGCGCGCCGAGCCGACGACCTCGACCCAGTCGCGGCCATGCACCTTCTCGATCTGGCCGCACATGGCAAGCACGGCGTCGCGGCGCCAAGCGATCAGCGTCGAAATGTAATCGTGGACCGACGTCCGGGACGGGTCGATGCCGAGTGCCGAACCCGCATTGCGCGACCAGATGCGATGCTCGTCGTGACCGTCATCCGCCAGCACGCCGTCGCGGCGGAACAGCCGCGCCTTGCCGTCGCGCCAGAAGGCGGCGCAGTCGAACGCCTTCAGGAAAGCGACATCAGAATCGCAGAAGACCAGAACGTCTTCCCTGGCATGGTTGGCGATGGCAATGCGACGCAGCTGCTGCACGTGCCAGCCGCGCAGCGGCTGCGTCTTCAGGCTGAGCCAGACACGCCGGCGAAACAGGCTGAGCGGATCGTCGAAAGCATGCAGCCAGCGCGGCAACAGGTCACGTTCGTCGACGATCGTGCGCCGGCTTGTCTCCAGCTGACGGAAGAGCGCGACGTCGCGATGTTCGACCAGGATGTAGTGGTGCGCGGCACCCGAGACATGCCGGTCGAGGGTCTCGCACAACAGGCGGCAGCGCTCGAAATCCGGCGCGTAGCTCGCCGTCACCACCGCCGCAGTCGGCGTCTTCAGCAACAGGCCCGGGCCGGCAAGGGCCTCTGGAACGAACCGCTCGTTCAACGGAGATCTCCGTCCGTTTCGGCGCCATGCGACCATCTCTGCCTCACGACCCGCCACAGGAAAACAGGATTGCCGACCACGTAACGGCGCCAGAGCCGGCCCGGCTCGACCGCCAGCCGGAACAGCCATTCCAGGCGCAGGCGGCGCATCCATAGCGGCGCGCGCGGCACCGAGCCGCTCAGGAAATCGAGCAGCGCGCCGACCGCGACCGGCATGGTGCAGTGGCGTTCGTCGATATGGCGTGCGATCCAAAGTTCCTGGCGCGGCACGCCCATGGCGACCAGCAGCATATCAGGCCGCAGCGCTGCGATCCGGCCGATGATCTCCGGCTCCTGTTCGGCGGAGAAATAACCGTCATGAATGACCACGAAATTGTGCTGCACGGCAAGGGCGGCCAGCTTGACCGACGCCGCCTCGGCGTTGACACGCGTCGCGCCGAGCAGCCCGACGGTCAGCGGCCGCGTCGAGGCCTGCAGGAAGGCCGGCACGAAATCGGTGCCGTTGAGATTGTCCGGAAACGGCGCGCCATAGAGAACCTTGGCGGCGAGATCGACGCCGATGCCGTCCGGCAGGATGAGGAAATCGTCGAGCGCCTCGGCGAAGACCGGATCGGTATGGGCGATGTTGGCGTTGTGGGCGTTGAGGAAACTGACCTTTGTGAAGCGCCGTTCGGCGATCAGGCGGTTCAGCAGGGCAATGGCATCGTCCCAACGAATGGAGAGCACCGAAATGCCAAGGATCGCCTTCAAGCTGTCTAGCCCGAACGTGATGCGGGCGGTGTGCATGTTCATGCGAACACCTCCTGCCTGACGCCCCCGAGTTTTTCCAAACCGAGCCGGATGGCGACATCGAGCGCCTTCACCTGCTGGCGATGGAATGCGCTGCCATCGACGTCCCGGACGTCGGCCGCCGCGGCCTCCAGCGCCTTGGCGAAACTGGCCGGATCGTCGGTGACGACGCAATTGTCCGGGCGATGGTCGATACCGCGCAGCGAGCGGCTGGTGGCGACAGACGGCAAGCCAAGCTCGAAAGTCTCTATGGTCTTCAATTGCACACCGCTGCCGGCGGTGCTGATCAGCGGGATGACGGCCGCGCCGCGCACGAATGCCCTGGCATCCGGGACACGGCCGACAAACTCGACGCCCGGATGCGCCGAAGTGACGCCAGAGGGCATGTGGCCCGCGATGCGGATGCGGAAATCGGGCCGCAGATGCGGCACCACCTTGCCCAGGAACCAATCGAGGCCGATGCGGTTCGGCTGCCAGGTCCAGGTGCCGATCAAAGCGGCGTCGCAGTCGATCCGGCGTGGGCCTTTCCGGGTTGGCGCCTTGGCACCGGTGACCAGCGGCAGCACCGCCGAGCGGCCGTCGGCGGCGACGCCGAGTGCCGCGCGGTCTTCCTCGGCCAGCGTGAAGACAAAGCGCGCGCGGCGGCAGAGACGCTCTTCCACGACCTTGAGCAGCCTTGCCTCGCGGCGAAACAGCAGGCGCTGGAAGAGGCCACCGGCGGCAACGGCGTTCTCTTCCGCCGAGAGATGCTCGACGTTGTGGGCGACGAAGATCGAAGGCTTGTCTTCGAAGAGCTTTTCGAAGGCACCGGCGAACTGCACGGAATTCAGCACATAGCCATCGAAGGGACCGGCCTGTTCGATGGCGGCCCGGACATCGTGCTCGGGCACCGCGCGCAGCTTGACCGACGCGAAGGTGAGGCCCGAAAGCACCGCCTTGCCGACCCAGGCGAGTTTTTGCAGCGCGGATGCACTTTCGGTGCGGACGTCGATGGCACCCAGCACCACGGTGTTTTCGGGGTCGGCAGCGCCCTTCCCGGGCCACGTGAAGCCGATCACCGTGACGCGCGCGCCGGCGCGCCGCAAGGCGGCGATGATCGCAGCGTTGGCGATCTCGTAGCCCGAGGCGAGGGCACCGTCGGGCACGATCGATGTGGCGAACAACAGATGCATCTACCTATCCTGTGGTGTAGCCGGTAGCAAAGCGCGGTGAACCCATGATTAAGCGAGCACAATCAACGGCCGAAAGCGCCTGCCTGACGGGCGTCTCCGCGCAAGGTGATTAACGAAACCTTATCACCGTGGTGCTACCAGAACGCGACTCAGATGTGGCTGGACACGGATGATCCCTTTGCCATCGGATGGTTCGGTATCGATCGCTGGACGGTCTCCCCGGCTTGACGTGGAGGCTGTCGAAGCGGTCGTCACCTTGCCGACCTTCAAGCGGCCCGAACAGGTGCTGGACACGCTGGCGTCGCTCAACGCGCAGCAGACCGGCAGGCGCTTTGCCGTCATCGTCATGGAGAACGAAGGCGAGGCGCGCGAAGGCGCCAAGGCGGCGCTGCCGTTGTTCGAGCGCGGCGAGATGCCGGGCATGGTCATCATCGCGCATGAGCGCGGCAATTGCAGCGCCTACAATGCCGGCTGGCAGACAGCGATCCTGCATTTCCCCAACTTCAGGCATTTGCTGGTCATCGACGATGACGAGATCGCCGATCCGCACTGGCTGGAACGCATGTGCGCGGCTGCAGAAACGCTCGGCGCCGATATAGTCGGCGGACCGCAGGTGCCGGTGTTCGCCGACCCTGCCCATGCGAAATGGGCCGAGCATCCTGTCTTTGCGCCGCCCTACCGGGAGACGGGACGCGTGCCGGCGCTCTATTCGTCCGGCAATCTTCTGGTCGGGCGCAACGTGCTGGTCGCCATGGGGCCGCCCTTCCTCGATCTCAGATTCAATTTCATGGGCGGCGGTGACTCCGACTTTCTCAGCCGGTCGGCGCAACGGGGCTTTGTGCTCGGCTGGTGCGCCGAGGGCCAAGTGCGCGAAACCGTTCCGGCGCGGCGTGTCGAGGCCGACTGGATCCGGGCCCGCAGCCTGCGCAACGGCGTGATCTCGACACTGGTTGAGAAGAAGAAGCGCGCGGGCACGCCGCTGGCCGGCGCCAGAGTGTTCGCGAAGAGCCTAGCGCTGCTTGTCGCCTCGCCGTTTCGCGGCCTGATCCGGCTGGCGCGGACCGGATCGCCGGCGATCGCCATCTACCCCGTCCATGTGGCCTTGGGCCGCGTGATGGCCGAATTTGGATATGCCAATGAGCAGTATCGCCAGCCCGAGAAAAACTGAGCGCGCCCCGCTCAGCGACGCGTTCACGCGCGACGGCGTGGCGACCGCGATCGCCGCACTGCTGTTCACCGTCATCATGGTGTCGTTCCGCCCGTTCCAGCCGGCCGGCGCCGAACTCACCGGCGACGGCGGCGACATCGTCAACCAGCTCGGCTTCGGCTCGCTCGGCGCCGTTTCGATCTTCTCGCTGATGGCCTTCGCCGATCCGCGCATCGTGCGCTCGCTGCTCAGCCCGTCATGGGTGCTGATGCTGGGTTTCTTCTTCTTGTCGGTGGTGCTGGCGACCGATCCGCCCTCGGCGATGCGCGCCGCGTCCTTCACCATGATCGGCATCCTGACGATGGCAACGATCCTGGCGCTGCCGCGCGATGCCGAATCCTTCTCGAAAGTCATCATCTTCACCGCTGTCGTGGTGATGGGGCTTTCCTATCTCGGCCTCATCGTCTTTCCGCACGAGGCGATGCACACGGCCGATTCCCAGGAGCCAGAGCATGCGGGCCTGTGGCGCGGCGTGTTCACCCACAAGAACATCGCCGGCCCGATCATGGCCTGCCTCAGCTTCGCCGGCCTCTATCTCTACCGGCGCGGACAACGCTGGTGGGGCGCAGGCATCTTCTGTGCGGCGATGATCTTCATGCTGCACACCGGCTCCAAGACCACTGCCGGCCTGGTGCCGTTCTCGATCCTGATCGTGGTGCTGCCGAGCCTGATGGGCATGCGCCTCGGCACGCCGATCCTGTTTGCGCTGGCGATCATCGCCACGGCGGTCGGTACGCTGGGCATCGTTTTCCTGCCGCCGGTCAAACATCTGGCGGCGATCTATTTCCCCGACATGACCTATACCGGCCGCACGACGCTGTGGGAGTTCGCCGGCTCGATGCTAGCGAAGAAGCCATGGACCGGCTACGGCTATGAGAGCTTCTGGGGCACGCCGCTGCTGCTCAACCAGGACCAGCCTTTCGACCGGCCCTGGGATATCAGGACCATCGTGCACGGCCATGACGGCTATCTCGACATCGCGGTGCTGATGGGCATTCCTGCCCTTTGCGTGGCGGTCTACACCTTCCTCATCGCGCCGCTGCGCGACTACATGCGCATTCCGCTGCGCCGGGAAAACATCTTTCTCGGCGACTTCTTCATGATGGTGGTGCTGTTCACCGCGCTCAATGCTTTCCTCGAGAGCTTCTTCTTCCATCGCGGCGACCCGGTCTGGCTGTTCTTCGTGCTCGGCGTGCTTGGCCTGAGGCAAGTGTCGCTGCGGCCGATCGCGGTGCGCGGCCCCGATCGCGATTCTCGATCTTCGCACCCGGCCTGACGGGGCTTCCCCAGGGAACCGCGAGCGTCTATGTCAGGGCCTTCCTTCGGAGGGCTTTCGATGACGATCAGGCTTGTTCTCGCCGGCTGCGGCAATATGGGTTACGCCATGCTCTCGGGCTGGCTGAAATCCGGCAAGCTCGCGCCATCGGCGGTTTTCGTGGTCGAGCCCAATGCCGATCTGCGCCAGCGCGCCGCCGCACTCGGCTGTGCGACGGCTGCTGATGCCGGCGACATTCCGGCAGACGCCGTGCCTGACCTCGTCGTCATCGCGGTGAAGCCCCAGGTGATCCGCGAGGTGACGGCCGCCTACAAGCGTTTCGGCGACGGCCGCACCACCTTTGTCAGCATCGCCGCCGGCACGCCCGTGGCGACCTTCGAGCATATCCTTGGCAACAGCGCGCCGATCGTGCGCTGCATGCCCAACACGCCAGCCTCCATCGGCAAGGGCATGATGGTGGTGTTTTCCAACCCGCTCGTGTCCGATGATACCAAGCGTTTCGTCGCCGACCTGCTGTCGGCCAGCGGTGAAGTGGCCACGATCGACGACGAAGGCCTGATGGATGCCGTGACCGCCGTGTCGGGATCGGGGCCGGCCTATATCTTCCACTTCATCGAAGCGCTGACCGTGGCCGCGGAGAGAGCGGGCCTGCCGGCGGCAACCGCCAGGCTGCTCGCCATGCAGACCGTCTACGGCGCTGCCTCGCTCGCCGCCGAAAGCCACGAAGACCCGGGCGTGCTGCGCCAGCAGGTGACCAGCCCGAACGGCACGACGGCGGCGGCGCTTGGCGTGCTGATGGGCGAGGACCGGCTGACCAATCTAGTGACGCAGGCAGTGGAAGCCGCGCGGCTGCGGTCGATCGAACTGGGGAAGTAAGACCTCAGTTCGCCCCGTACAGCATCTCGTCCTGCAGCCGGCGCAAGGCGAACAGCCTCGTCGTCTGGTCGGGCGCGGCATTGTCGGCGGTCAGCAACTCGCCTTTCCTGACCGGCCTCAGCACCTTGCCGCCCTCGAGCAGGCCGACCGGCACGGCGTGCTGAGCGCGGGCTTCGCCGACGGTCATGGTCCATGAGCGGTAGCAGGTCTCGCCGATCGCATCGAAGGTCTCGCCAGCAGCCAAGTCCCGCTTGGCGACCGCGCAAACCTCGGCGACCGGCCGTGGCAGCGGCACCATGTCGGGCTTGCCGAACAGCACGATGCGGGCGGCGGTCAGCGGCACTTCCAGTGACGTCAGATGGTACGGCCGAAACAGGCTGTAATATGGACCGTGGCCGATATGCAAATCGTCCATGCGCTCGATGATGCGCGGATGCGTTGCCTCGACGATGACGAAGACACCGGGCGCCACCCCCTTGCCTATGGTGTAGTCGACGACGCCCTTTTTCAGCAACAGCCCGCCGTCCTCGCGTGGGATCAGCACCTTGACGAGGTCGTCGCGGTCGGCCTTCGGGCCATGCATGCCGGGCACGTCGGGCACCAGGCCGGTGGCGTTGGCGATGGCGCACATCTCGACCATGGTTTTCGAGCCATCGACGAACTCGACCAGCATGCGCGGGTTCATGTTGCGGCGGATCGCTTCCTCGCGATAGTCGTCGGGCATGGCGTCGTGGTTGAGCGGGTTGTTCTTGCCCTTGCCGGCCGAGACGATGGTGAGGCCGAGCGCCGACGCGAACTCGATCAGCTCCATGCAGCTCGACGGCTCGTCGCCGGCGCCAACGGAATAGACGACGCCGAGCCGGTCGGCCTGCTGCTTGAGATAGCAGCCGATGGTGACGTCGGCCTCGACATTCATCATCACCAGATGCTTGCCATGCTCCATCGCCGACAGGCAGAAATCGGCGGCGACGCCGGGTTTTCCCGTGGCATCGATGACGACGTCGATCAGCGGATTGGTCACCAGCATCTCATTCGAGGTGATGGCGATTTTTCCGGCCTCGATTGCCGCTGTCACTTTCGACGCGGTGTCGGCTTCGACCGCCATCGCCTCGTCGCCATAGGCGATGCGGATGGCGTCACGTGCGGTGTGTGGACGTCGAGTGGAAACGGCGCAAACCGAAATGCCCGGCATCAGCATGCCTTGTGTGACGAGGTCGGTGCCCATTTCACCCGAACCGATGACACCGATGCGCACCGGGCGGCCCTCGGCGGCACGCTTGGCAAGATCGCGGGCAAGGCCGGTCAAGGCGACATTGGTCATGCGGGGATGTCCATGGTTCTTGATTTGGAGGCGGCATAGCAGGGAACCGCCCGCTTTTGCCAACGAAACCGCTCTAACGTGGCTTCAAACCACCCTGACGTAGCTCG
This sequence comes from Mesorhizobium sp. P3_A8, assembly GCF_056402995.1. NCBI lineage: Bacteria > Pseudomonadati > Pseudomonadota > Alphaproteobacteria > Hyphomicrobiales > Phyllobacteriaceae > Mesorhizobium > Mesorhizobium sp. P3_A8. The sequence continues at coordinate 71,732 of NZ_JBFUGI010000018.1, forward strand.
TCATGCCCGATTTCTGGTGCTCGATGATGTGGCAGTGCAGCAGCCAGTCGCCGGGATTGTCGGCGACAAAGCCGAGCTGAACCTTCTCGTTGGGCTGGATGAGATAGGTGTCGGAAATGGCAGGCTGAACCGGCCGCGTCGACGACGACAGCACCTTGAAGCTCATGCCGTGCAGATGCATCGGATGCGATTGCGGCGTCAAATTCTCCATGTCGATGACATAGCTCTTGCCAAGCTTCAGCTCGGCCAGCGGCGCGGTTGGATCTGATGTATCGCCCGGCCACGGCACCTTGTTGATGGCCCAGAAACTGTAGCCGAGTGAACCGCAGATGCCATCGCTCGGGACGTTTTCCGCCGTCGCGCTGAGCGCCAGCGAAATATGCTGGGCAGCGGTGAGATCCACCTCCTTCACAGGATTGGCCTCCAGCGGCGCAACATCACGAACGTCGCGCTTCAGCGAGCTGCCAACCGCACGCAAGGTCGTGAGCACCTTGGGTTTGGTGCCCCTGACGTCTCGCAGGCTCACGATCGCGCCCTCATCATCGGGCATGCGGATGGCGAGTTCCATGCGCTGGCCTGGTCCCAGCAGCAAAGCATCGGGTGAAAAGCGCTCAGGCACCGGATTGCCGTCGAGTGCCATGACCGTCGCCTCGGCGCCGTCGACGCGAAAGGCATAGATGCGGGTGACGTCAGTGATCGCCACCCGTAACCGCACCAGTCCACCGGCCGGCGCGTCATATTGCGGCTGATCGAGCCAATTGGCGGTGCGCACCGTGCCGTAGGTGCCGGTTCTCGCGGCATCGCGCGGGCGGAACTGATCGATGAACTGGCCGTCGTCGCCAAGACGCCAATCCCGCAGATTGAGGACGAACTCGGCGTCGAATTTCGGATCGCTTGGGTTCTCGACCACGATCACGCCGGTCAGACCGTGCCCCATCTGCTCCAGCGTGTTGCAATGCGGATGATACCAGAAGGTGCCGGCGTCGGGCGGGGTGAAGGCGTAGTCGAAATGATCGCCGGTGTAGACATAGGGTTGGACCAGGAAGGGCACGCCGTCCATCTTGTTTGGAACGCGAATGCCGTGCCAGTGGATGGTCGTCGGATCATCGATGGCGTTGACCAGACGCGCGGCGAAGGGCTCGCCCTTCTTCATCCTCAGCACCGGCGGCATCCCGGCATTGCCATAGGTCAGCACATTGTTGGTCGGGCCGGCATCCATCAGCCTGGCCTGGATTTTCGCCGTCTGCAGCACCACCGGCTCCGGACCGGCGGCGGCCCAGCTGCCAAGCCTGCCGATGGCCGAGAGTCCGACCCCGCTGGCGCCAGTGATGGCGGCCGTTTTCAAGAGCCTGCGGCGTGTAAGGACGGTCATTCAAGCTCCAACTGCAAAGACGGCTGCCCAGTATCTATCGCCGCCTTGAACCATGAGCCAGCAATCCGTGCAAATGCCTTATGGGCACATCCTGTCTTGCCATGGCGGCAGGATGAGACGACAGAGCCTCCCGCCCTACTCCGCCGCCTCGGCATACTGCGCGGGCACATAGTTGAGGATAGGTCCGAGCCAGCGCTCGACCTCAGCCAACGGCATGTCCTTACGAACGGCATAATCCTCGACCTGGTCGCGCTCGACCTTCGCGACGCCGAAATAATAGCTTTCGGGATGCGCCAGATAAATGCCGGACACTGACGAGCCCGGCCACATCGCGTAGCTTTCGGTCAGGCTGACGCCGGCATTACGCTCGCCGTCGAGCAGCCTGAACAGCGTTTTCTTCTCCGTATGGTCGGGCTGGGCGGGATAGCCGGGCGCCGGGCGGATGCCGCGATAGGGCTCGCCGATCAATTCGTCCGGTGCCAGCGCCTCGTCAGCCGCATAGCCCCAGAATTCCTTGCGCACCTTCTCGTGAATACGCTCGGCGAAGGCTTCGGCGAAGCGGTCGGCCAGTGCCTTGACCATGATCGAGGAGTAATCGTCATTGGCGCGCTCAAAACGCTCTGATATCGCCACTTCCTCGATGCCGGCGGTGACGATGAAGCCGCCGATGTAGTCGGACTTGCCGCCGTCCATTGGCGCGACGAAATCCGACAGCGCGACATTGGCCTTGCCGTCGCGCTTGGTCAGTTGCTGGCGGAGAGTGAAGAAAGTCGCCAACTCCTGCGAGTGCCCCTCGTCCGTGAACAGCCTGATGTCGTCACCGACGGCATTGGCCGGCCAGAAGCCGATGACGCCGCGCGGCGCGAACCATTTTTCCGCGATGATCTTCTTCAGCATCGCCTGCGCATCCTCGAACAGCTGGCGCGCGGCGGGTCCCTGTGCCTCATCCTCGAGTATCTTGGGATAGCGGCCCTTCAGCTCCCAGGTCTGGAAGAACGGCGTCCAGTCAATGTAACGCGCAAGCTCGGTCAGGTCCCAGTTCTCGAACACCTTCACGCCGGTGAAAGACGGCTTCGGCGGCTCGTAGGCAGACCAGTCGACCTTGTGCGCATTGGCCCTTGCCCTGGCCAGTGGCAGCCGCTGCTTGTCGGCCTCGGAGCGGGCATGCGCGTCGGCAACCCTCTTGTACTCGGCTCGCACCGTATCGACAAAGCCGCCCTTAGTCTCGTTCGACAGCAAAGACGACAAAACGCCGACCGCGCGGCTGGCGTCGGTGACATAGACGGTCTGCCCCCTGGCGTAGCGCGGGTGGATCTTCACCGCCGTGTGCACACGGCTGGTCGTCGCGCCGCCGATCAGCAACGGAATGTCGAAGCCTTCGCGCTCCATCTCGGTGGCCATGTGTACCATCTCGTCCAGCGATGGGGTGATCAGGCCGGAGAGGCCGATAATGTCGACATTTTGCTCGCGCGCGGTCTGCAGGATTTTCGCCGCCGGCACCATGACACCGAGATCGATGATCTCGTAATTGTTGCAGGCGAGAACGACGCCGACGATGTTCTTGCCGATGTCGTGGACATCGCCCTTCACCGTCGCCATCAGGATCTTGCCCGCCGTCTGGCGCTCGCCATTGACGATGCCGTTGGCGGCGTTGGCCAGTTTCTCGGCCTCCATATGCGGTAACAGCCCGGCTACCGCCTGCTTCATGACACGGGCCGACTTCACCACTTGCGGCAAAAACATCTTGCCTGCGCCGAACAGGTCGCCGACGACATTCATGCCGGCCATCAACGGGCCTTCGATGACATGCAGCGGGCGCTCGGCCGCCAGCCGCGCTTCCTCGGTGTCGGCGTCGATGAATTCGGTGATGCCGTTGACCAGCGCATGCGAAATGCGCTGCTCGACCGTCCATTCGCGCCAGGCGAGGTCGCGCTCCCTGGCTTCCTTGCCGGCCGTGCCCTTGAAGCGTTCGGCGATCTCCAGCATGCGCTCGGTGGCGGTGCCGCCGGCCTTGGGCGCGCGGTTGAGCACGACATCCTCGCAGGCCTCGCGCAGCTCCGGCTCGATCGTGTCATAGACGGCCAACTGACCGGCATTGACGATGCCCATGTCCATGCCGCGCTGGATGGCGTGGTAGAGGAACACCGCGTGCATGGCCTCGCGCACCGGCTCGTTGCCGCGAAACGAGAAGGAGAGGTTCGACACGCCGCCGGAAATATGGACATGCGGCAGCGTCGCAGTAATCTCGCCGGTGGCCTCGATGAAGTCGACGCCGTAATTGTCATGCTCCTCGATGCCGGTGGCGACCGCGAAGACGTTGGGGTCGAAGACGATATCCTCGGGCGGGAAGCCGGCCTGTTCGGTCAAGAGCTTGTAGGCGCGGGTGCAGATCTCGACCTTGCGCGCCTTGGTGTCGGCCTGGCCGGCCTCGTCGAAGGCCATGACGACCACGGCGGCGCCATAGGCGCGCACCAGCCTGGCATGATGCAGGAACGCTTCCTCGCCTTCCTTCATCGAGATGGAATTGACCAGCGGCTTGCCCTGCACGCATTTCAAGCCCGCCTCGATGATCTCCCATTTCGAACTGTCGACCATGACAGGAACACGGGCGATGTCCGGTTCGGCGGCGATCAGGTTGAGATAATCGACCATCGCCTTCTTCGAATCGATCAGCCCTTCGTCCATGTTGATGTCGATGATCTGCGCGCCATTGGCGACCTGATCGCGCGCCACGTCGAGCGCGGGAACATAATCGCCCGCGGTGATCAGTTTCCGGAACTTGGCAGAGCCGGTGACGTTGGTGCGCTCGCCGACATTGACGAAGGGGATTTCGTCCGAAAGCGTGAACGGCTCCAGTCCAGATAAGCGCATCTTGCGCTCGATCTGCGGAATGGCACGCGGCGGGTACTTTTTCACTGCCTCCGCGATGGCGCGGATATGATCCGGCGTCGAGCCGCAGCAGCCGCCGACGACATTGACCAGCCCTTCCCTGGCAAAGTCCTCGATCTGCGCGGCCATGAAGTCCGGGCTCTCGTCATACCTGCCGAATTCATTGGGCAGGCCGGCATTCGGATAGGCGCAGACGAAAGTGTCCGCGGTATCAGATATTTCGGCCAGGTGCGCGCGCATGGCGTTGGCGCCGAGCGCGCAGTTGAGGCCGATGGTGAAGGGATTGGCATGGCGCACCGAATGCCAGAAAGCCGTCGGCGTCTGGCCCGACAGCGTGCGGCCGGAAAGGTCGGTGATGGTGCCCGAAATCATCACCGGCAGGTGCACACCCTTCTCGATGAAAATCTCGTTGCAAGCGAAGATTGCCGCCTTGGCGTTCAGCGTGTCGAAGATGGTCTCGATCAGGATGATGTCGGCGCCGCCGTCGATCAGGCCGCGCAGCTGCTCGCCATAGGCAAGCCGCAACTCGTCGAAGGTCACCGCGCGATAGCCGGGATTGTTGACGTCGGGCGACATCGAGGCGGTGCGGTTGGTTGGCCCGAGCGCGCCGGCAACGAAGCGGCGCTTGCCGTCTTCCTGCTCAGCCCGCTTCGCCGCCCGTCGCACCAGCCGCGCGCCGTCGCGGTTCAGCGCATAGACGGCATCCTCCATGCCGTAATCGGCCTGGGCGATCGCGGTCGACGAGAAGGTGTTGGTCTCGAGAATATCCGCGCCGGCAATCGCGTATTGATAGTGGATCTCCTCGATCGCGGCGGGCTGCGTCAGGATCAGAAGGTCGTTGTTTCCCTGCTGATGGCAGGCGCAGCCGGCGAAAGCATTGCCGCGGAAATGGTCTTCGTCGAAACCAAGCCCCTGGATCTGCGTGCCCATGGCGCCGTCGAGGATGAGGATGCGCTCGCGCGCCGCCGCGGTCAGCGCCGCGAGCACTTCCGAACCGTCGGGCTTGGCCGCGACAGGGCCGAACAGGTCATCCAGCGATGCAGAATTCTGCGACATTTTCTATCCCTTGGGCGACAAGCCTGTTCATGTCACATAAGGATATCTTTATGTCAATATACGCTTCTCACTAACGGTGTCACGCGCCATCGCAGGTGCCAGAGCAACTAACGCCAAAAGCGACCGTTGCCGGGGCGTCCTTTGCACGTCTAACTGGACGCGCGGCAATCCTGTGTCAGTGCAAGTCGGCCAGCAAGGCTTGCGCCTCGGCAAGGTTCTTCTCGGAGCCGGCGGTGAGGTCGTCCATCTTGCGATCCCTGAAAACGACGAGCGCCTCCTGGCAAGCGGCGATCGCCTCTTGGGCAAGCGCCTTGTCCTTGCGGGCCGTGCCCAAATCGGTCAGCACGTCGCACAGGCTGTCTTCGGTGAAGGCGACGGCCGGTACTGAATTGATCTTCTTCTGCACGGCGATCGCCTCGCGCAAGATCGGCACCGCCTCCTCGAAACGGGCAACGTTGTTTTCGGAACGGCCGGCCATCGTCAAGGCATAGCCGACCTCGTTCTGCAGGCTCGCCCAGCGGTCGGGGTCGCGATCTCGGCCAACCTCTTCGGCCAGCGCCCGATTGACGGCGATCGCCTCGTCGAACACTTCAGGCGATGGTTCCCTGGCCGCGATCATGCTCAGCACATTGGCAAGGTTCCCCTGCGTGGTTGCCCAGCGCTCTGGATCGCGAGCCCGGGTGCGCACGGCCTGTATGCTGCGGTAGATGCCGGCCGAGCGTTTCAGCAAGGCGAGGTCATTGCGCCAATAGCCCAGCGACGACAGGGCGCTTGCCAGATTGGACTGGTTGCGGGTCCAGCCATCGGCATCCTTGTCACGGGTGGTGACCGTTAGTGCCGCCTCATAGGCCTGCACCGACTTCGCCATGATGTCCGGATCGGAAGCCGCACTCGCCTGCATCATGCGCGCATTGCCGAGATCGCTTTCGACCGAGGCCCACAGCGTACGGTCGGGTAACGTGGCATAGACGGCAAGGGCTGCTTCATGCGCGGTCGCCGCCTTCTGGTAGAGCGACTGATCGTTGCTCGCGCCGGCGAGGTAGTAGTAGGCGCTGCCGAGATCGTTCTGCAATTGGGCGTGATCCTGCGGCACGCTGGCAAGGTCATAAAAGGGCAAAGCCGCTTCGAGCGCCGTCACCGACTGGTTGAAATCGGCGCCGTCTTGCACGCGGTCGCCCAGCACCAGAAGCACATGGCCGAGCCCCCATTGCGTCGCCGCCCAGGCGTCCGGATCGCTGTCGCGGGTCTGCACTTCGAGCGCCGCACGATAGGCCGTCACCGAGCGTTCGAGCGCTTCGGTCGGGCCGCCATCGGCCTTGCCCAGCATCGAAAGGGCGGCACCCAGCCGATACTGCGTCTTTGCCCAGTCCTTCGCTGCATTGTCCTTGGTCCGCACGGTGAGCGCGGCGTCGTAGGCGGCGACCGCCTGTTCGAGCACCGCTCTGTCGCCGGCACGATCGCCCCAGGTCGACAGCGTGCTGCCGAGACTGTGCTCGATGGAAGCAAACTCCGCGGGCGCGGCCGTGGCCGTGTAAACTTCCTTTGCGCTGCGATACGCGGTTGCCGATTTCTGCAGATAGTCGATCCCCGTGTCGCGCTCGCCGAGCGAGGCATAGGCGGAGCCGAGATTCTGCTGCAGCGAGGCCCAGTCGAGCGGCAGCTTTTCACGCGGATACTCCGAGAGGGCGGCCTCATAGGCGGACACCGCCTTAAGCAGCGTCGCGGTGTCGTCCTGCTTCACGCCGAGACGCTGCAAGGCATTGCCGAGCGTCAGCTGGCCGTTGGCCCAGCTTGCCGGCGCATGCTCGCGCGTCCACACGGTGAGTGCGGCGTCCGCCGCTTCGCGCGCATGCTGCAGCGTCGGGATGTCGCCATTGATCTCGCCGATCGTCTCCAGCGCAGAGCTCATATTGTTCTCGATCGTCGCCCATTGCGCCGGCGCGCGCTCCCTGGTCATTTCCTCCGTCGCCGACTGGTAGGCGGCGACCGACTGCTCGAGCGTTGCGACGTCCTTCTCGCGTGCACCAAGGCGAAACAGGGCAGCACCGAGATTGACCTGGCTCAATGCCCAGTCGAGCGGCACGCGCTCGCGGCTGTACTCTGTCAACGCGGCGCGATGCGCCTCGATGGCGGCGCGAAAACTGTCGCTGGTCGTCTCGCGTTCGCCGAGTTCCGACAGCACGATGCCGAGATTGTTTTCAGTCGCCGCCCATTCCAACGGCACCTTCTTCGACCCCTGCACCTCGAGCGCCGCGCGGAAGGTGGCGACCGCCTTGTCGAGCAACGCCGTGCCGGTCTCGCGCTGCCCGAGCCGCCAATAGACGGTGCCGAGATTGCCTGACGTGGAGCCCCAATCGTCCGGATAAGTTTCCCGCGTATAGACCGTCAGCGCCTGCTCGAAGGCGGCGGCCGCCTTGTCGAGGTTTTCGCGCCCGGCCTCGCGCTCACCCAAAGTCGACAGCGTGGTGGCGAGGTTGTTCTGGGTGGCTGCCCATTGCCGTGGATTTTTCTCGGGCGACACATAGGCCAGGCTCTTTTCATAGGCCGCGACGGCCTGCGCCAGGAATGCGTTGTCGCCGGAGAAAGTACCTTGCTGGGAAAGCGCGTTGGCTTCAGCCGCCTTGTAGTACCAGGCGTCCTGGTCGTCCCATTTCTCAGCCTGCTCATAGGCCTTGCCGTAGTCCTGGGCCGCCTCCTGAAACTTGAAGGAGATTTCGTAGGTTTTTGCGCTGTCGCCAAAAACTTTCGCAAATTCCAGCCGGCGTGCCTTGAGATCCGCTTCGGCCTTGTCGACCGTGTTTGACAATTCGCCGACGCGCGCCTTGGCCTGTTCGTGGAATTTCCTGGCGGCATCGAGCGCGCCTTCGCGCACCGCCTGATCGGCCAGTTTCGACAGCCGGACGATCTCCGGGTCCTGGCTCTTCAGCGCCGCCTGCTCGGCCAGCACCTGCTTCAGCCGCTCGGTCTGGCCGCGCAGCAATTTGTCGAGCTCGGCCGGGTCTTTCGGCGTGTCGGTGCCCAGCGTCTTCAGCATGGCATAGAGCGCGTCCATCGGCACGCCACCGTCGCGCGAGATGGTCTCGATCTGGCGACGTTCGGGATCGGGCAGGGTGGAGATGGTGAGCAGCAGCCGGCGGCGCTCGGTCAGGATGTCGCCTTCATCGCCCTTCGGCGCCTCAGCCGGCGTGCCGAAATAGAGCAGCCGGCGCAGGCTCTCATTGACCCATGGCCGCTGCTGGCCGTTGGTCTTGAGATAGACCTCCTCGCCGATCATGCGCAGCACGGTGCCGAATTCCTCACCGCCCATCGTGTCGATGTGGCGCAGGATCGCCGCCGCATAGGGGCTGTTGCCATCGGCCGGACCATCGAGCGCTACCTTGCCGGGCTCGGCAGCAAAGCCGATGACCTGGCCAAGGCTGTCGTCAGCCGAGCCCTTGGCCGGCGCGCTATTCTTCAGCGCGACGACGCTGCGCGTTTCACCGAGACCACCGGCACCAATCGGCTTGCCGTCATCGCCCGGCGACAGCTTCAGCAAGGTGCCCGGCGGGAACGGATCGTTGCGGCAAGCGTCGAGCAGCACGATGGTGACCGGCACCTTGGTCTTGAGCTCAGCGACGATCGAGGACAGCGGAACCAGCTTCTCGCCGGCATCGTCGAGCGCCGAGACATCGGCATCAACAGGGACCAGGAAATTCTCGCCGCCGGCCTCGATGCCGTGGCCCGAATAATAGATGACGGCGACATCGGCACCTTCGGCATCGTCGACAAAGCCTTCGAGATCGCGCCGCAATTTGCGCGCGTCGCGGTTGGTGGCCACAGTCGTCTCGAAGCCGAGCTTGTCGAACATTTCCTCGATGGCGCGAGCGTCATTTTCCGGATTGGGCAGTTTGCCGACATGATGATAGTCGGACTGGCCGATGATCAGCGCGATCCCTTTCAGCGCCTTCGGCTCCTCGGCGTGAGCCGGGACCAGCGCGCACAGGCACAGCACCAGTGCCGCGGCAAACGCCACGCAGATGCGCATCCTTTCGACTGTCATTCGCCCAAACCGCATCGCCCACCCCTGAACCCGCAAGGCGCGATCTTCCCCAGGGAGATGGCATCATGATGGCCGGCGCATGGCAAGGCCCGGGACGAACGGTGTTCTTGTCGTGAGGTGCAGATGCCGGCTGGTTTTCACGCCGTGAGCAGGTAGTCTTGAGCAAAAGTGGCCGTTCCGATGCGCACGCTGGCGACAGATTCGGCCCGAAAAGCTTCAGGGGAGGTTGCGATGACGGACTTTACACCAAAATTCGATCTGGCCGGCAAGGTGGCGCTGGTCACCGGCGCCTCACGCGGCATTGGCCGCGCCTGTGCACTGGCTTGCGCCGGCTCCGGCGCCGACATGATCGTCGGCGTGCGCAGCAAGACCGACGGGTCGGAGCTTGTCGCCGAGATCGAACGCATCGGCCGGCGGGCGCTAGCCGTGCAGATGGATGCGACCGATCTCGCCACGGTGCGCAAAGGCGTCGCCGACGCGCATGCCGCCTTCGGCCGCATCGACGTCCTGGTCAACAATGTCGGGCTCGGGCCGGAAAACCTGGCGGAAAACGTCACCGAGGAGGATTTCGACCTGACGGTCAACGTCAACCTCAAGGGCACGTTCTTCACCACCCAGGCGGTCGGCAAACTGATGATCGCGCAAAAAGGTGGGCGCATCATCAACATCAGCTCTCAGGCCGGCACGGTGACGCTGAAGGGCGAGGCGATCTACTGCATGACCAAGGCGGCGATCAACCATCTGACGCGCTGCCTGGCCGCCGAGTGGGCGCAGCATAAGATCGCCGTCAACAGCGTGGCGCCGACCTTCATCTGGACCGACGGCACACGCCCCTCGCTCGCCGAACCGGACTTCCACGCCCATGTGCTCGGCCACATCCCGCTCGGCCGCATCGGCGACCCGATCGATGTGGCGGGAACCGTGGTGTTCCTCGCCTCGCCGGCGGCGTCGCTGATCACCGGGGCGAACATACTGGTCGATGGCGGCTGGTCGGTGGCGTAGGCCCCTGCCGCCCCCTATTTGAAGCTGGCGATGGGCAGGAATTTCACGGCCGACCCAGTGAAGCGGCGGTGATCGGATTTCTGTCCTCGCGGCTGGAAACCGTCGAGATAGACCTGCTGCGGCGCCGTGCGGATGAAATTGGCGGCGATGACGGGCGCCGCCGCTGATCCGGCCCCGCCAGCGATGCCGCGACCAGTTGACGCCACGGGCACAATCATGGCGGTGGCTTCGGGATCGAGACGCGGCTGGACACGGTCGGCCTTTGGGCTGGTCCTGACGCGATCTTCGGGCTTCGATGCAGGGATCGCGGCGCGCTGGCCGGCCAGCCCATCGAGGCTGTTATCGGGGTGATGCATGGCCAGCAAGGCAGCGATGGCATCGGCGGATTTGGCTGCATCCGGCTGACGCTCCGGGCTTGTCTGGCTTTGAGGCCGCCATGTCGGCAAGGGGACGGTGAGCGCTGCCATCTCCGGAGCGACGGCCGCTGGAGCGGCATCCATCCTGCCCAGAGGAATTTCCGCATTGCTTGCCGCCGGCTTGGCCCCCGGCAGATCAGCCCGCGCCGTGGACGCGCTGGCTACCGCGAACGGCGCGGTTTGCGGGGTCGCAATGCTGGCCGTGGGGACGTCGCGCGGGGCGAAGGCCGGCAACGGCACTGTGTTGGGCGCCATCGCCATCACGATTGCTTCAGGCGTCTTACTCTTTTGCTCAGCGAGTGGTTCTTCAGCCACACCGGTGGAGGCCATCTCGATGTCCGCGCGCTGGGCTGCCTCCGGCGGGACGATGGCGATGCCCTGCCCGGCCGCCTTGGGTTCGACAGACTTGGCCGGTTTGCGCGGCGTCGGCGCCGCTTCGGCGACATCGTCCGCCTCGTCCGCACCGCGTCCGCCCAAAAGTGTCGCCAGCAGGCCGCGCGACTTGCGTTGACCGCTGTCAGCGCTTGCCAGTTCGATGTTGGGCGTACCAGCGCTCTTGCGCGATTTGTAGGCGGCGAGCGCTTGGTCAAAGCCGGGTAGCGGCCTGCCGTCGCTCGGCACATGCAGGGTGCTGCCGTTCGGGAAGACCCTTGCGAGCTCCTGACGGCTGATGCCCGGCCAATGCCGCACATTGCCGACATCCATGTGGATGAAAGGCGAACCGGAGGTCGGATAATAGCCAACGCCGCCGCCCTGCATCTTGAGGCCGATGTCGCGCAGCTTCTTCAGCGGCACGTCAGGCAGGAAGAAGTCCATCGCGCGGCCAACCATGTGCTGGCTTTCGCGGGCCACGCCCTTCGAGCGGCTCCGCAGCATGGCGTTGGTCGCCGGCGAACGATAGGCGCTGACCACATGGATATAGGAGGTCGAGCCGCTGGCGCGATAGGCCTGCCAGACGAGGTCGAGCAGGCGCGGATCCATTCGGGTCGGCTCGTTGCGGCGCCAGTCGCGCAGCATGACATTGATCTTCTTCAACCCCGCCTGATCGTAGCGGCCGTTGCGCTTGAAGACGATCTCGGCCTTCTCGCCGGTATGAAGATGTTGAATCCGCAAAGCGCGCGTCTCGGCGGACGCGCCAGTGACGCACAGGCAAAGGAACGCGGCCACAATGGCCGGCAGCCATGTCCAACGGTGGGAAGCGCCGGGCGCGTTCTGTTCGCGTTCAATCACGTTCATGCCTTGCACATTGTTGCTGTTTCGGGCGATTTGACGTCTTCGCCGGCTGCGCAGCCTCCCATCGATGAACAGCATCTTGGTTAACGAATCGTGTCCGTGCCGGGAATGGGCCTTCCCGACAGCCGCGGATTGCCCGAAAGGCGTTCAGCCGATCGCTTCAGCGGAACAGATATTTCGAGACTTCCGGATTGCCGCGCCGCCACATCACATTGTCCAGGAAGTAATGGTGCACGTTGATGAAGATCCATGCGATGAAGAGGAAAAGCGACGAGCCGAGCACCGCCTTGTCGTAGGGAACCAGGTCGATCAGCATCATCGGCACCAGCCAGAAGCCGAGTGCGCCAAGAATTCCACCGACCACGATGAAGGCCAGCACCCGCAGCCTGTATCGCGGTCCAAGAATGGACAGGGCCTTCAATCCCGGCCTCTCGACGGCATCCGCACGATCGCGCTCGACATTGGTCTGGTAGCGCCAGACCACCGCCAGATACTGCAAGGAATGGAGCGCCGGCACCACGAGCAGCCAGAGTGGGTTCAGCGTCACGAACAGGATCCAGGCATAGAGGGACACGACGTAGGCGACGACCCCATTATAGGGCAGCGCCCCACCATGCTTGCGCCAGCGGTTGATGAACATCACGGCGGTGGCCGCCGAGGAGGCGGCGGCGATCGCCATGGCGATGGTGAGGAGCCATGGCGGGACCGCGAAGGTGTAGTACTGCAAACCCCAGAACTGCCGCTCGGTGATCACCACGTTCGTCTGCAGCCAGGCGAACAGCCACACGGCATAGCCGTTGAACAGCAACACCTTCTTGTCCTGATCGCTGAAGAACTTGCGCTTCAGCACGGCATCCACCATCAGCATGCCGTAGCCTTGCTTGACGTAGTGCCAGCCGACGAAAAAGCCCATGGCGTTGGTGGCGTTGCCCAGCAGGCGCGCATTCCCTGCCAGCGAGCCATAGGCAAAGAAGGCGGTCATGGCCAACGGCACGACAATGCCGGCGATGATGTAGCGGATCTGGAGATTGCGGCTGTAACCGTCGCCGCGCACCTTGCGCGCGAAATTGCGGTAAAAGATCTGGTACGAATGACCGAAGTGCGGCTGGTTTATGAGATGCGAGAGCAGGAACATCGTCAGCGTCACGGCGGCTTCGTACCGGAGCGGCAGGAAATACAGCACCGGCAGGATGACAAGCGCGCTTCCGCCAAGCATGAAAAAGTCGATGAACGGGCCAAACAGATATTTTTGCGGCGTGGCCGCGACGGAAGCCGGGGCATCTGCCGAAAGGTGAAGTGCCATGGTGCCTTCTCCCTGTGATCGTCTATTTAGCCATCGGCGCTCTGCTTGAACAAGGTCTTACGCAATTCCTGACGACCAAGCTCGGTGGGTGTCGGGTGCAGCGAGGTTTTCGCTATGCATCCGGCAACAGCCCGTATGATCGAGGTCGCCAGCATCGAAGCATATCCGTCAATCACGTAATGCCAAGCCAGTTGGCTGGCAGTCAGTCTTCAGATGGGGATCACGCCGGCGCAGGAATTTGCGCAGCGGCAACTCGAACCGAATGTACATCCGCCAAGCGAAAAGAACGGATGTGGCTGTGCCGATCACGATGATAAGGTCCGGAGGAATCGGAAAAGCGGTCCATACCATCAGAAGCAGCGTTATCGGCAGAGTATGGATTAGATAAAGCATATAGGAGGCATCACCGAGAACCGTCCAGACGCTCGGCTTCGCGTCGATCTGCATCGTGCCGAAGACGATCATCGCCGCCGGGACACCATAGACCAGCACGCGCTGGAAGCCGTTATCGCCGGCGAGAAACTCCATCGTTCCCCCTTGCGGCGCCATCCCAACGAATCCGACAGCTATCATCGCCGCGGCGCCGACCGGCAGGCACCACACCGCCGGTTTCCAGCTGGGCGCATAGGCGAGAACGACTCCGAAGCCGAACTCGATGATCAGCGGGTTGCCAAGAAACTGCAGCACCGGGCCCGCCGAGCGAAATATCATTGCGAGGCCGAAGATACCGACGAGTACCGACAGCAGTCGCCGGTCGATGAGAACGATGGTCGCGGCGGCGTAGAACAGCATTTCGAAGCACAGCGTCCAAGCCGCTGGCAATGCTGGCGCGGTCATTTGATCGGTGGCCGGCCACAGCAAGAGCGTCGCCACCGCGTCCCGCCAGCCAAAGCCGGTTTTGTAGGCGACGATCGCATAGGGGATGCTGATCAGCAGGTAGAGCGGAACAATGCGCCGGAACCGTCTCCACGCGAAAGATCGCCAAGTCAGACCTGGTGCCGTCTTGGCAATAATCACCCCTGATATGACAAAGAAGATGTCGACGCCTGCGAAGCCGACCACCTGAAAATCATGAGGCAACAGGCCATTGGATCCGGTGACCTTAACGGCAGTCTGGGCTGCGTGGACATATACGACCATCAGCGCGGCAACGAAGCGAAGTACTTGCAGGGACCAGATCAACAGGGCGAGTCCTGACTATTGGCCGCCAGAGTTTGGTATGGCGCCACCAAGGAACCGCGGCAAGAGCATGGGGACGCGCCGAGCGTAATCGTCGTACTCTGGGAAGGTTTGCCGAAGGATAGCCTCTTCATTTCTCGCGCGTCTATATTGCAAAAGAAATTGAAACGCACTCAGCGCCACCATCAGCAGTGAAAAATGCGAAAGGACCATCCCGAGAACGAATACCCCCTCACAGATGTAGAGCGGATGCCGGACGATCGAGTACGGGCCAGTGGTAACCAGGCGACGAGCTGTCGCCATGAGAGAGAAGGAACGGCCCAGCCAATAAAGACAGAAAATCGAACTGGCGGTACCGATGAGGACCAGGCAGAGGCCTATCACTTGCGCCGCCTCATTTTGCAATGCCGGCGTCAGGTTCAATGCGAGCAGGATCATAAATGTTCCAGCGATCGCGGTTACTCTCGGTTCAATTCCCTGCGCAGTTCCCTTCGGCGGAAGGCGGATGATGGTCATCACAAGCAGCAGCAACAGAAACACGGTTGACGCCAGTTGAGTGACGATTGCGAGCGAACTTGCTGAGGTATCCTGACGGAAATAGTGCAATATAGGTATCGCGCTGGACGTCGCCATAACCGTCATGACAAAGACGATGGCAATACGGCCAAAAAAGTCCTCATTCAACATTTTCACGCCCCCGTGCCTAAGCAGTCATTGAAACATCACTTCCGCGCCCCGACAATAAGATGGTTTGAAAAGAGTTAACGGCTATGCCGTCTCAACTTTTGATTAATCTATCCGGCCTATCGCGGCAAAATGCCCAAATCTTCGTGCTTCGTATCCTGGCGTCGATCTCAATTGTGATTTGCGATGATTGCACTCAGCCCTCACAGCACAACGTTTGCGGTTTTGATTTGCGTTGCCTATCAATGCGGCTGGATGGCCCGCATTTCGCATAGCAGAGCGCGCTGCCGCCGTTCAGCTAAGCTGATTCAGGATTCCTGAGCTGCCCGCCAACACCAAACTTTCGTAGATCACGAGCAGTAGCGTGCAGATCGCCGCGACCGAGATTGGCACGCCGAACGGCACAACGCCTTTGCGGTCGAGATGCTGAACGTAGACGCGGAAGGCACCTGCGGGCAGCAGGAATGGATTTTTCATGGCCGCTGCGGTGACGAGGGCGAAAACCAGTAGCAGCAGGGAAAACACGACGAGGTCGTTGCCGCCGGTCAGGAAAGGGATGACCGCCATCAGCTTGACGTCGCCGGCGCCGATCTTGCGCAAGAGCCAGAACGGGAACAACGCAAGAAACAGCACGAGGGCGGCAGCCGCGCTCAAGCCCATGTCCAACCAGGATCCGGATCGGAGCAGCAGCAGCAACAGCGATCCCGCCCCAAGGCAGAGCAGCAGCAGCACATCGCGATTGGCAATCTTCTGCGTCGTGAAGTCGAGCCACGCAACCCTTGCAAGCAGAGGGATGGCGAGGGCCTTCAGCAGGAGCGCTTCGACAAGCAGCATGCTAGCGCTCGATGTTCTGCACGCTTGAGGACAGCAGCTTCAGATTGTTGGCTACCGTCGGATCGTTGGGCGCCAGTTCGTAAGCCTTGAGGAAATTCGCGCGTGCATCCTGCAGCTTGCCGCGCAGCAGATAGGAATAGCCGACATTGTTGTAGTACTCAGGCGACGCGCCAACCAGCTTGAAAGCCCTGGCATAGGCCCGGTCGGAGAGGTCGAACCGGTGTATGCGGTCACAGGAAGCGGCCAACCCCATCCAGGCGCCGCCATCATTGGGCGCCAGCTGCGTCGCCTTGAAAAAGAGGGCGCCGGCGTTGCCGTAATTTTCCGCACGGAATTGGTTCTTGGCTTCGGCCACGGCCTGGTCCGAGGCGTAATATTCGACGTTGCCGACCGTCTTCAATCCATCGAAGGCATCGCCAAAAGACGTGACATCGCCTTTCGACGGCTCGTTGGTGCGGACGACACCATCTGTGGTGTCCGCGCCATTTGTCTGACAGCCAACAAGCGCCATCATCAGCAGGCTGGCTGCGGCTGCGACTGAGAGGCGCATTGGCCCTGTCATTTTATCTCCCAAGAGTCCTGCGACTCCACTTTAGAATCAAAGCATATACCGGTTCAGAAGAAAATGCCCTTCATGCGGATAATCACCGGTAACATGATCACCATCATCACCACCGGGAAGATGCACAGTCCCAATGGAATCATCATCTTGACAGGCAAGGAGTTGGCACGTTCTTCGGCATGAAGAATTCTCTGGCTGCGCATCTCTTCGCTGTAGACCCGCAAAGCGTCGGTCAGGCTGGTGCCGAGTTCTTCCGACTGCCGAAAAAGCACGGCCAAAGCCCGCGCCTCGTCAAGACCGATTCGGTCGGCGAGGTCACGCAGCGCCTCACGCAGCGGCTTACCGGCACGCAACTGCAGATTCATGATCGAAAGCTGGATGCCGAGCCATTTGTGGGTGCCGGCCAGTTCACTGCTGACGCGCTCCACCGCCGCCTCCAGGCTCATACCCGCGTCCGCGCAGGTGATCATCATGTCCATGAAATCGGGAAAGGCGCGGCGATAGACCTCTCTCTGCGCACTCTCGAAGCGATCGAGCAGGATGCTTGGAACCACGATGCATGCGAGCCCGAAAAGAGCGGAACCGGCAAAACCTATGAAACCGGGCATTTGAGGTGGGAGAATGCGCGACAAGAGCGCATAGGCAGCCAGAAAGCCGGCACAGGCAGCACCAAGCCGTGACAAGGTGTAAATGAGCGGCGCGCTGGTCTGATAGAAGCCGGCTCGAAACAGCTTCGCCTCAAGCGCATTTGGTTCGTCCCGTTCCTTCTCCATCGACCGGAAATAGGCGTCGACCGGCCGCTGCGCGGAAATCTTCGCAAGCAGTTCCTGTCCGGCGAGCGAACGACGATCGGCAAACCCCTCGGTCTTCAGGCTTTGCGCGACCAGCGTCCGCGTCTGCAGCGCCGGCAAGAAGACAAGCGCGCCGAACAGGAACAACGCAACCGCCGCGATGAAGACGGCAAGGGAGATCAGAGTGCCCAGATCCTGGATGATCGAAAACAAGTTTATGCTTCGCTCCCGTCAGAAATCAAAATTGACCATGCGGTACATGATAAAGTCGCCCAACAACGCCCACAGCCCGAAAATCGTGAATACCGGCAAGATCATCGGACTGTCCCAGACGGTGCCGTAGTAGGACGGGGCAAGCAGTTGAAGGATCAGGAACATAACAAGGGGAAACAGCGAAATGATCCACGCGGACACGCGGCCCTCGCCCGAAAGCGCCCGGATCTTCATCCTGAGTTTCTGCCTGTCGCGCAGCACCACGGAAAGATTGGACAGGATTCCTGTAAGATTGCCGCCTGTCTTGGACTGGATCGACAGCGACACCGACAGCAGATGAAGGCCTTCGAAGCCCACGCGCTGCGACAGCTTCCGCACTGCCTGCTCGATGCTCAGACCAAATGTGATTTCATCGGAAACGATGCCGAATTCGGTACCGAGTGGATCAGGCATTTCGCGCGCTACGAGCGCGACCGCCACCGAAGCCGGATGTCCGGCTCGCAGCGAACGGACGATCATGTCGAGCGCATCCGGAAGCTGTTTTGCAAACTTCTGAATGCGCTTGTTGCGGGCGCGGCGAAGAACGAGAAGCGGCAGCCCGAATGCGATCACCAGAAAAACGATGAGCGACACCAAGTTAGAGAAATGCAACAAGACCGACATCAGCAACGCAACCGCCAGTCCAGCGCAGAGAAACGTCGTGGCGAAAACCATTGGGTTTCCGGTGATGCCGGACTGGGTATAGAGCCTGTTCAGCCGGATCATGCTGAATAGAAAGTCGCCTGATTCCGTCAGTCCACGTTCGCGCAGCAATCCCTGCAGGGTCTGTTCCGCGGGCGCTTCGTCAGCCAGCCGCCTCAGCCGATGATTGATCACGCCAATCCGGGACCGGCGGCCGGCAAAGGAAAGATATAGAGCTTCCCCGGCGAGAATGACCGAAGCCGCCGCCAGCATATAGATAAAGTATAGCAGTGCCTGGCCGGTCGGCATCAGAGCGGAACCTGCGGATTGAAGGCATCCTTGGCAAAATGATGCCCGAGCGTCGCTGCCTCCGGAGCAAAACGCGGACGCACGCCGGTGGCGCGAAAATCCCCGATGACCTTGCCGTCCGCGGTCACCTCGCGACGCACGAAGTTGTAAATCTCCTGGAGCTGTACGACATTGCCTTCCATGCCAGTCAGTTCGGATATGGACGTCACGCGCCTGCCGCCGTCCGACAGGCGCTGGGTCTGCACGATGATGTCGATAGCCGAGGCGATCTGCGCCCGAATGGACTCGTGGGTCATCGGCATGCCCGCCATGCCGACCATCTGCTCCAGCCGCGAGATGGCATCGCGCGGCGTGTTGGCATGGATGGTGGTCATCGAGCCTTCATGTCCGGTGTTCATCGCCTGCAGCATGTCGAAGGCTTCCTCGCCGCGCACCTCGCCGACGATGATGCGATCGGGCCGCATGCGCAGCGCGTTCTTGAGCAGTTCTCGCTGGCGGACCTCGCCCCTGCCCTCGACATTTGGAGGACGGGTCTCCAGACGCCCGACATGCGGTTGCTGCAGTTGCAGTTCGGCCGCATCCTCGATGGTGATCAGGCGTTCCCTGGATGGGATGTAGCTCGATAGCGCGTTGAGCAAGGTCGTCTTGCCGCTGCCGGTGCCGCCGGAAACCAGGATGGATTTGCGTGCCTGTACGGCGATCCGCAACAGCTCAACCATCGGGGGCCGAATAGAATTGAGCACCACGAGACGTTCGAGCGAATAGGGATTCTTGGAAAATTTCCGGATCGAGACCAGCGGGCCGTCCACCGAGATGGGTCGCACCGCGATGTTGACGCGCGATCCGTCGTCCAGCCGGGCATCAACCATCGGCGACGATTCATCGACGCGCCTGCCGATGTTCGAGACGATCTTGTTGATGACCCGCAGCAGATGCGCCTCGTCGCGAAACCGGATTGCCGTCTCTTCGACGATGCCACGCCGCTCGATAAAGACGCGCTTGTGGGTGTTGATCATTATGTCGGTGATCGTATCGTCCTTGAGCAGCGGCTCGATCGGCCCGAGCCCCAGCATCTCGTCGGCTGTCTCGCTGGTCAGTTGGTCGAGTTCGCGCGCATTCAGCGGCACGTTTCGGTTTCGAACGAATTCGCGAACGATCGGAAGGATCTCGCTCAGGATCTCATCCTTGGAGGCACTTTCAAGAGCGGTCAGATTGAAACGATCGATGAGGTGGCGATGAAGCTCGACCTTGAGCGTCAGAAAACCATCGCCATGGGACTCGATGTCGGCGGCCGGCGAAAGTGCCGGCGCAATGGGCAGCACCACTAACGACTCGGGCTTAGCGGCCACCGGCTGCTCGCTCGCCCCCTTGATAAACCGCCCTAGCATAATCGCCTATGCTCCCCTTCGATGCATATTAGCGGAAACTAAACATTAACCAAGTGGGGCACAAGCGCCCGGACGCCTGCGCGTAGTCAATACTTTCAACATAGTTAAGGACCGTCGCCGAAAAATATCGTTTTTATTTCAGGCTCTGCGTCACTCAAATATCAGGATGCATTGAGCTGCGGGGCATTCCGCAACCCTGGCGTGCTCCGGCACCTAAGCCATCCCGAAATTTTCCTCTAACCCCTTAGATATAAAGGAATATGCTATATGGCTAAAGTAGGAGTTACTCAATTAGGTGAACGACATAATTGTGAACGAATGGTTAAGAGCGCTTGAAAAATTAGACGAATCAAGCTCTTGCTGGAATTTAACGTCGCGCTCAACTCGCGAGTTCATGTATTGGGAAGTTAAGGAACCGTTAATCGCGTTTGACTCGGCAATTTCTCGGGACCTAGGATCGAGATGACGGGGGATGCTGGGTATGGGGTACATCCTTGGCTCTGTCTCGTCGGGTTCAACCTCCAAAGGGAGAAATTGACATGAAGAAGCTCATGACGATGACCCGGCAGTTCCGCGACGATGAGAACGGCGCTGCTATGGTCGAATACTCTATCCTGATCGGCATCATTGCCGCGGCATCGATTGTTGCGGTCATTGCCATCGGCGGATGGGTCGGCAGTCAGTTCAGCGGCCTCTGCACGAAGCTGGCCGGCAAGGGTCTCGATGCTGCTGGCACCGGCACTGGCGCTTGCGTCCCAGGTTGACCAGGAGAGATAGCCATGAAGCGGCTTATCGATGTCGCCAGGCAGTTCAACTCCGATGAAAACGGCGCTGCCATGGTGGAGTACTCAATCTTGATAGGCATCATCGCAGCAGCATCGATCGTTGCGATTATTGCTATCGGCGGATGGGTCGGCAGTCAGTTCACCGGCCTTTGCGCAAATCTGAACACCAAGGGCATCAAGGCCGACGGCACTGCCGGCGGCACTTGCTAAGAACCTTCTGGGCCGGAATCGCTCGATTCCGGCCCAGAATTCTACGCTTAGAAGGGGCTGACATTCGCCCAGCGGGCGATGGTGGGGTGGAAGAATGCGTGCCAATACGCTTATCATGATCGTTCTCGCCGGCGTGTTCGGCGTCCTTGCGGTTGTGCTCGCCAATATCTGGCTGGCCAGCCAGCGCAATGCGATGGCGCGGACGGATGACGTCCCGCGCGATACGGTCGTCGTGGCGGCCGTACCATTGAAATTCGGCGACATGCTGACCGATGACAAGCTGCGCGAAGTGGCGTGGCCGGCGGGCGCGGTTCCGGCCGGCGCTTTCAAGACAACAAAAGAAGCGCTGGCTGGCGAAGGCACCAAGCAGGCGTTGCAGGCGATCGGCACCAATGAGCCTGTTCTCGCCACAAAGATCACCGGCCCTGGCCAGCGCGCAACGCTTTCAGCAGTGCTCGGCGAAGGCATGAAGGCCGTTTCCATCAGGGTCAATGACGTGCTCGGGGTCGCCGGCTTTGTTTTTCCCGGTGACCGGGTCGATGTCCTTTTGACGCGCACAGAACGCGGCGGTGATGGCGCGGACAAGAGTTTCGTCGACGTGCTTCTGCAGAGCATGAAGGTGCTCGCGGTCGACCAGGTGGCCGACGAGAGCAAGGACAGCCCGACAGTGGTGAAGTCGGTGACGCTGGAGGCCAGCACCAAGGATGCGCAGAAGCTGACGCTTGCGGCGGGCGCCGGCCAATTGTCGCTGGCGCTGCGCCAGGCCGCGGCCAGCAAGGGCGAAACGACCGAGCGCGTGACGCTCTCGGATTTGACCGGCGAAACGCCAGACGACGTTGCCAAAAGGCAGGCCGAGCTCGACAAGAAAGCAGCGGCTGAAGCTGCCGCAGCCGAGGAGCGTAAGCGTGCGGACGACAAGCTAGCCGGGCTCGCCCAGGCCGTGGAGCGGGTTGGAAGCCGCCTTGACGAGTTGGGCAAGGTCAAGCCCGTTCCAGCCGTGGCGTCTACGCCGGAAGTGCGGGAAGTCGTCAAGGAAGTGGTCAAATACGTGCAGCCCGAGCCGCCCAAGAACGTGACAGTGGGCGTGTTCCGGGGGGTGAAGCTCGATACATATGACGTGCCGCGACAACCATGATAAGATGCGGCTAATAAAGTGGGGCTGCCAGCGGTAGCAGCAGTGGGGAGACGGGGATGCAGGGGTTTTGCGTAAGGATAGCTGCGGCCGCGTTGTCATGCCTGGCGGCGGTAACGCTATCGAGCCTCGCGGCCGATGCAGCTGACCGCTTCATCGACGTGTCGAACCCCAGCGTCCATCGTGTTTTCCTGCCGATGTCGCAATCGGTAACCATCCAGGTGAGCGCCAACCTCGGCGATATCGTCGTCGGCGACGAGAAGATCGCCGATGCCCAGCCGATGACCGACCGTACGCTCTATGTCATCGGCAAGGGCGCCGGCACCACCACGGTCAATCTGTTTTCCCCGGACAAGCGCTCGCTCGGCGTCATCCAGATCGAGGTCGGCGTCGACGTCAGCGACATGGCGCAGGCGATCCGCCAGGTGGCGCCCAAGGCGCGTATCGAAATCGGTTCGATCAACGGCAAGGTCAGGCTTGGCGGCCATGTCAAGGACGGCGCGACGCTGGCGTCGATCCTGGAAGTGGCACAGCAGTATGGCCCCGACGCCATCATCAACTCCGTCACTGTCGACGACAGCCAGCAGGTCAATCTTGAAGTGCGCGTGTTGGAGGCGAAGCGTAACGCCGGCCGCGACCTTGGCGTGTCGATCAGGAGTACGAACGGCAGCGGCACGAACCGGCTTGGCACGGGCGGTGCTGCCGTCGACGAGGATAATGTGCTGGCCGGAACGGGCAATGTTATCGCCGGCCTGTTGTCGACCTCCAGCCCCTTTGCGGCACTGGTCACCCGCGTCATCGACAGCAACATCAAGGTTGACCTACTCATTGAGGCGCTCGAGGCCAAGGGCGTGGTGCGCACGCTGGCCGAGCCCAATCTCACCACACTTTCCGGTGAACCGGCCAGCTTCAACGCCGGCGGCGAAGTGCCCATCCGTGTCCTCGGCAATGATGGCCAGGTAACCATCACGTACAAGCAATTCGGCGTCAATCTGCTGTTCACACCGGTCGTACTCGACGACGGCAAGATCCATATGAAGCTGGCGCCGGAGGTCAGCGATCTCACCGGCTTCACCACCGCCGGCGACCCGATCTTCACCAATCGCAAGCTTGATACCGTCGTCGAACTGCGCGATGGCCAGAGCTTCGCGGTCGGAGGGCTGCTGTCCAGCAAGACCACAAAGCTGCAGAACCAGGTGCCGTGGCTCGGCCAGGTGCCGGTCATCGGCACGCTGTTTCGCAATTCGAGCAACCAGAAGGAAGAGACCGAACTGGTCGTCATCGTCACGCCGCATGTCGTGCGGCCGGTGAAGCCCGGCGAACAGTTGGCGACGCCGTTCGACAAGACGCGGCCGGCCAACGATCCGGAATTCTTCGTGCTTGGTCAGCTCGAGGTGAACAAGGACATGATCCGAAAATATGAGACGGGCGACGGCGTCACCGGCCCCTATGGCCACATGCTGGACTTCAAATCGAAGGACAAGATGCTCTATGTCAAGAAATAGCGCCTTGATCCTCATACTTTGCGCCGGTGCGCTTTCGGGCTGCGCTGCCGACTATCTGAACCATTACGACACGGTGACCTTGGCCGCCGGCGACACGCAGAAGTTCAATTCGCTTCTGCAGACGGTCGATCCGCTCAATCCGGCCTCCAGGAACACGCATATCGAAGGCGACGGCACGCGCGCCGCCGCCGTTGCCCAAAACTACAAATTTCCACCGCCACCTCCACCACCGCCGGCGATCACGGTCAATGTCGGCGGGTCGGGAGTGACGAAGCAGTGAGCTGAACGGAAGGATGCGGAGGCGCCGGGCATGCGAGGGGCCCTTGCGCAGGAAAGCAGAGAGTAAGGTCATGTTGGGGACCATTCGAGCCTTCTGGAACGATCAACGCGGCGT
Organism: Mesorhizobium sp. P3_A8; assembly: GCF_056402995.1. Classification (NCBI taxonomy): domain Bacteria; kingdom Pseudomonadati; phylum Pseudomonadota; class Alphaproteobacteria; order Hyphomicrobiales; family Phyllobacteriaceae; genus Mesorhizobium; species Mesorhizobium sp. P3_A8. The sequence continues at coordinate 95,709 of NZ_JBFUGI010000018.1, forward strand.
AGCGATGATCCTCGTGGCCATCATGATACCCGTGCTTATCGGCTTCTCGCTGCTGGCCATAGACATGAGCCGGGTCAACAGCCTGCAGAACGATCTCCAGAAGGGCATAGACGCGATGGCGCTTGCCGCCGCGGCGGAACTCGACGGCAATTCGGATGCGATCACCCGGGCCAACCGGGCCGTCACCAACCTTGTGGCCAACAGGACGGTGTTTTCGACATCAGGTGATCACCAAATCGCCTTGGCTGACGTAACGGTTACCTATCTGACCGGGATACCGGCGAGCGATGACATCACGTTGACTGCCGCGGGCGTCGACTCAAATGCCAAGAACTGGGCCAGCACCGATCCGAAGGCCGTCAAGTTTACCGAAGTGACTGTGAACGCATCGGGTGCGACGGACGGCGCGGGCGCCTTCGCGACGATTTTTCCAGCCAGCCTCATCGGCAGCACCGACAGGATGGACGTGCGGCCACAAGCGGTGGCGGGATTCACCAATGCGTTGTGTCAGTTCACGCCGATGTTCATTTGCAATCCATATGCCAGTATTGGCGCGTTGCAGACAGCGTTGTCTGGAACCACGAAGCCGATGATCTGGCTCAAAGAACAGCAAGGTGGCGCCAGCGCGCAGTACGGCCCGGGCAATTACGGCTTCCTGTCATCGCCGGAAGGGGACAAGAATACGGCAGCGATGACCGAAATGTTCGCCGTTACGAACCCGCCTGCTTGCTACGACCAGAGCGGGGTGACGACCCGCCCGGGCAACATTCCTCCCGTGGATGCCGGCATCAACACCCGTTTCGACATTTACAACAATGGCGGCCCGTACAAAACCGATCCGACAATCAATCCGCCGGCGCCGAATGTCCGAAAGGGAATGGTCGTTTCGAACGCAGGCAAGAATAACTGCAGCTACAGCGCACCCAACAGCGGCCAGGCCAAGAACTACATGGCGCTGCCCAGGGACAATTGCTTTACATCTGGGACCTGCACACAGGCGGGGGCACTCGGAGATGGCACATGGGATTTCTCCGGGTACTGGACCGTCAACCATGGCAATGCGAGCACTTCCGGGGTGGTAGCGGCCTGCGGCGCAAGCCCGAGCCGATACTGTGTCTACAAGTATGAAATCAACAATCCGACTTTGAAGAGCGGCCAGGAGGCAACGGCGCCGCAATGCAACACGACGACCCAAAGCGCCGATCGGCGGCTGCTCTACGTCGCGATCATCGACTGCGTGGCGAACGCGGTCCAAGGCGGTGGTCAGACCTTGCCAGTGCAAGCCTTTGGAAGTGTATTTATCACCGAGCCGGCGGGCGGCGCGCCCAACGCCGACATTTACGGCGAGATGCAGGACATCAGCACGGTGGTAGGCCAAGGCACATTGACGAAGCTGCAGCGCAACGAAGCGCAATTGTACCGGTAGCGCCATGTTCATCAAACTGAGACAGTTCCTCCAGCGGTTCCACCACGACGAACAAGGCTCTGCCTTGGTCGAGATAGCGATCGTCACGCCATTCGTGTTGCTGCTGTCGGCCGGCGTCTTCGAGTTCTCGAACATCTTCAACACGCGTCTGCTTCTCGAAGCTGGAGTCGAGGATGCCTCCCGCTACATGGCGCGCTGCAGCAGCGACTGGAATACTTGTTCAGTGTTGGCAACAAACCTGGCCGTGAATGGGGCCGTCCAGGGCGGTACCGCGAGGGTTACCGGGTGGACCACGGCTCAGGTCACCATCACGCCAGTATTATCGACCCCGGCGGTCGACACCGCGACCGGTACCCAGCTCTATCTCAGCAGCACCGCTAACGTCGTTGTCGTGCAGGTCAGCGCCGCATATCCGTATCCTACCCTGGGCCTCTGGTCTTATCTTGGCTTTGGTAACGTCAAGCTCACTGTGTTCCATCAGGAGCGTGTCTTGGGATGGTGATCTCGCACGGCACGTTCTGGAGAAACCAATCCGGCGCGACAATGGTAGAGGCGGCCATTGCAATGCCCATGCTGCTGACTTTGCTGCTTGGTTTCGTCGACTTTGGCTATGCCCTCTACCAATGGAATGCTGGCAACAAAGCGGTGCAGGCCGGCGCCAGGCTGGCGCAGATTTCCGCTCCGATCGCCAGCGGACTTCTGCTCGAGGCAAAAACCCCCAGCGACTCACTGGATGTGGGAAAGGCGGTACCAGCCAACACTTACAGCTATATCTGTACGGCCAGTGCCGCCGGAGTTGTGTCTTGCACCTGTGGAACAGGCGCCACATGCCAGAACCTCAATGTGAACCAGGCCGCTTTCGACTTCATCTTTAGCGGCAGCAGCAACCGGCCGGGAATGCTGACTTTCCTGCCAACCCTTCTGAAATCCGAGGTCCAGATTCAGTATCAGGCTTCGGGGCTCGGCTACTGGACGCGGCCCAATGGGCCGGTACCAACGGTCACCGTCAGCATTGTCAATCATCCCTTCCAGTTCTTCTTTCTGGCCGGTTTTCTCGGTCTCGGAACCATCACCATGCCCTCCATGCTGAGCACGGCTACGGGCGAAGACATGAAGAGCACCTTTCCATGAACGCCATCAACACCAAGGTTACACCGACCAAGCGAAAGCAGGTGGCGCTGTTCTCGTCGGATCCGAATTTCAAGCGCGATGTGGCGACCCGGCTCGATGCGCTGGCGATCTATGACGTCCGGGTCTCCGAGACGGACGATTTTCTCAAGGGGCCGCCGGCCGATACGCGCCCGGGCATCGTCATACTTGATCTCGGCAATGGCGAATTGCTCGGCAAATCAGGCATCGTCGAGGCGCGCGCTTTGTGGGCAACCGTGCCGCTAATCGCGGTTTCCGATGAGCTGACGTCCGAACAGACGCGCGTTCTGGTCCGCATGAACGCCTCGGACTGGCTGCACAAGCCGCTCGACGGCAAGGAACTGCTCAACGCGGTAACTTTCCATGATACCGGCAACCAGGGCACGAAAAGCCGCATCATCACCTTCATCAGCGCCAGCGGCGGTGCCGGTGCCACGACGCTGGCGCTGTCGGCAGCCGAGCACCTCGCCTCGAAATCGGCCGAGCGCGCGGCTTCGACCTGTCTGGTCGATCTCGATTTCCAGAGCGCCAATTGCGGCGCCTATATCAACCAGTTCAACCAGTTCGACCTGACGGGCATCATCGGCCAGCCGGAACGGCTCGATGTCGAACTGATGGATGTCATCAAGCTTTCGCGCCCGTCCGGTCTCACCCTCTATGCCTTCGAGAGGCCGCAACTGCCGTTCGAGCCGCAAGGCAGCGATTTCGTCTTCCGGCTTCTGGACCTCGTCGCCTACCGGTTCGACGACATTGTCATCGACCTGCCCAATATCGAAACGCCCTGGCACAATTCGGTGCTTTCGACCAGCGACGAGATCTTCATCGTTTTCGAACTCAATGTCGCATCGCTGCGTCAAGGCAAGCGGCTCTATAGTAAAATCCGTGAACTGCGCGGCAATGCGGTCAGCATCACGCTGGTCGCCAACAAGCACAAGCGCAAATGGTTCGGGAACCATTTTTCGCGCAGCGAACTCGAGAAGATCTTCAAGGCGCCGCACATCAAATCGGTCGCGCTGGACAACGCCCTTCTGACCGATGCCTTGAACCGGGCGATCCTGCCCTCCGAAGTGGATGGCCGGGCGCGCTTCAACAAGGATTTGAAGAAGATGTTCAAAGAGCGGCTTGATGACGCTGCCCGGTAGATATCGGATCGCCCCAGGGCTGGCCGGCGCTTGCGTGCTGGGCATGGCACTGGCGCTGTCCGCCCAGGACTTCGCCCAGGCGCGGTCGCTTTCGGACCGGCCGCCGCTGCCGGCAATGGGACCCAGCCTGCGCAAGGCCGTTGCCTTCGCAACCACCGAGCAGCCGGGCACGATCGTCATCCGCAAGAACGAGAAGGCGCTTTACCTGGTGACCCGCCAGGGCCAGGCGCTACGCTATCAGATCAGCGTTGGGCGTGACGGATTTGGCTGGACCGGGGTCGTGAAGGTCGGGGCCAAGACGGAATGGCCGCAGTGGCGCCCGCCCAGGGAAATGCGCGCCCGCCAGCCGGAACTGCCGGAGCTGGTGCCCTCGGGCCCTTACAACCCGCTCGGCGCCCGGGCGCTGTATCTGCTTCGGGACGGACGCGACACGCTCTATCGCATCCATGGCACCAACGATCCCAAGGGCGTGGGATTCGACGGCACGTCGGGTTGCTTTCGCCTGACAAACACGGATGTGATCGATCTTTTCAAGCGCGTGCCTGTGGGCACCAAGGTGGTTGTTCAATGACGACGATCAGTGACCCGGACGTACCGACCATCATCGCCGAGCAACTTGAACCGCAACTGCTCGACCGCGCCAGGAGCAGATCCCGGCTGGCCGTCGTGGTCGGCGTCGGATTGACGCTGTTTGCCGTGCTGAATGCCACGGCCGCCATCTACCTCTACCGGGGCATCAGCGACCTGCGCACCGTGGAGGGACGTCTCGAGGAACTCGGCACGTTCGAGCAGCGGATCGGTGCCCGGCTCGACACGGTCAACAACGGTTTTCAAAGCCGATTTGAAAAGCTCGACAGCCAGTTGCAGGGCAGTTTCAACGAAATCAACGGCAACATAGCCCGCCTGCAACAGAACCTTCCATTGGCCGGCGAAGCCGGCGTCTCGAGCGCGCCGGAACCCGTCGTCACGACGAGTACCGTGGCGGAAGCGTCTCCCGACACCGAAGTCGCGGCCGAACCCGCAATTGCCGATACGCCGCGGCCACCCAAGAGAAGGGTTGCCGCCGCACCTCCTGCTCCAAACCCCTCCTACCAGCGAACGCAAACGCCGGACGGCAAGGTCTATTATCGCAAGATCAATTGAGGCGTGTCGGGTTCGGGTGAAGCTGGCCGGCGCCGAGCCTCACAGCTTTCAAGGGACGGCGGTCAGGGATATTGGCGCGCTCTCAAAACGCCCAGTGCGCCAGACTACATATCCCGTCCCAAAGCCATGAGGCGCAAGGCCAGGGACTCTCCGCGCAGCCGCGTTTCGCGAAGGAACGTGACATGACAGTACGCGCAGGCCGCGAGACCCAGAACAAGCACCAGGCTGTTCTGCCAGGTAAAATCGATCTTCAGAGCGAACTGGAGGCCGTTGGACATCGGAATTGCCGCGAGCGTGCTCGCCGTCTCCGAATGACTGCTGGAAGCGATCATGAGCCCGGCGAATAGCAGGGCAACGTGGTTGGCCAGGAAGAAGGCGGTCGCCCGCTTCATGCGGCATGCGCTCCAACACACCATTGCCGCCGCAACCAGGATGACGGCATCCAGGGCCATTGAACCGCCGAGATCCAGGTTGATCTGTTGCCAAAACATCGCCGACAGGGGGCGAAGTTCAAGCCAGACCCTCCACATGGCAGGGCTGGCGGGATAGGCTCCGAGCAGCATGGTCGCTATTCGCTCGCACGCCAGAATCATCAGGATGAAAGCTGGAAAAGCGAAGAGTAATATCGGCCTGCGCTTCATTTTATCCTCGACAATCTGGCAGCAGCATAGATCGCAAGTATTGCGCGAGGCTTAACAAAAAAGCGCCACTGGGGCCGTGCTTGGGAGTTTATAAGGCAACCCGAGATTCAGCATCGGCCCTTGATGCAGCCGCGGCATGATCTTGGCCGGAGCGTCATTAAATTTCCACGGCAACCTTTCAGCTCAGACGGACTACATACGGTTCCGCCGGCCTTCAGCCGTTTGTGCGTTTGGACTTTTCCACATCAGGCGGCGTTTGGCCGAAGCCTCGGCGACCCCGATTTTGTGCCATTTTTGCTACATTTCCCAACCTTATGGCCGAAATCCCTAATTTAGATGCCTCTAAATTAATATTCACTCACATATTTCTTGAAATTGTTGGATAGTCCCCTGAGACGGGCTCAGGCTTGGTTCAGCGCTCGAAAAGGGCGTGGGGGAAACGTTGGGGCGGGTTAAATGAATACGACAAGCATCTCGACTATGGGCAAGCGCCTTGGTCTTTTGATGGCAGCTACGATGCTGACCTGCGCAAATGCGAGCGCACTTACACTCCAGGAAGCAATGGCGGTTGCCGTCGAATCCAATCCCGAGATCGGCCAGGCCATAGAAAATCGCGAAGCAATCGAGTTCGAGTTGCGGCAGGCCAAGGGGCTCTATCTCCCCAGCGTCGACCTGGAAGCGTCGGCAGGGGCTCGCCGCCTCGACAACTCGTCGCGACGTGCGCTCGACATAGAGCACGACGCGCTTTATCCGGCGGAAACCGATCTGACGATTTCACAGACCGTATATGACAGCGGCGCAAGGCGGGCCGAATTGAACCGCCAGGCCTCACGCGTCGACGGCGCATCATTTCGTGTCCTGGAGCGGTCAGAGTTCATCGGGCTCTCGGTCGTCCAGGACTACCTCGAATACATGCTTCAGGCTTCGATCGTGTCAGAGGCAAAGAAGAACCTGGGCTTTCATCAAGGGATTCTCCACGACATCCAGGAAGGCATTGCCGGCGGCGGGTTGAACGAGGCCGACCGGCAACAGGCCGAAGAGCGCCTGTTCGCGGCCAAGGCCCGCATGCAGGAAGCCTCGGAGGAGCTGGAGGCTTCAAGGATACGGTTCTTCAAGACCGTCGGGAAGCCGCTCACGAATGCATCGAGGCCGGGCGATGTTTCCGGCGCGCTGCCAAGGTCTCTGGACGATGCGATCGGCCTTGCGCGGGAGAGCAATCCGCGCGTCCATATGGCCAACAGCGATATCGCAGCGGCGGCCTCGCTGGTGGACGCGGCCCGCGCGAAATACGGCCCCTCGATCGTCGCCGAAGGCGTCGCTCGGGCTGGGTACGACATCGACGGCGACAATGGAGACACGTCCGACCTGCAAGCACGCCTGGTGCTGCGGTGGAACCTGTACCGGGGCGGCATCGACAAGGCCAACGAGCAGGAGCAGATCCGCCGCACCAGCGAGCAGCGGCTTGCCCAGCATCAGGTGCTGCGGGAAATCGAAGAAGCCGTTCGCACGTCATGGGATCGCCGCTTCCGGCAAGCCGACCTGGCAAAGACCCTGAAGCTGCAAGCCGCGTCCAGCGAGAAGCTGGTTGCGTCCTATCGCGAGCAATTCAAAGTCGGGCAGCGCTCGCTGCTCGATGTGCTGGATGCGCAGAATACGCGGTTCAACACGGCAACGCTGGCCGACACCGCATCCTACGCCTCTCTCTTTGCCCAGTATCGGCTTCTGGCAGCCACGGGGCAGTTGCTGAAAACGATGGACATCCGCCCGCCAAAGCAGGCCGCGGCTTACGCACGGACCGAGTTCGCGGCACCGGAAAACGCCGACACCGAAACCTATGCGCGGACGCCGTCGGAACAGAAGAACGACTTGCCGTTCGATATCCTGGCACCGGTCAGGAAAAAGTAGGCTGAGGTAAGGATCGATCGAAAGTCCCTATGGGCGGATCGTGAACCAGCAACCCAACATCCTCTCCCCGAAGGAGGCGTTCAAGGCCTGCTTCTCGGCCGTTGCCGGCTATCTCGGCAGGCCGAGCGCGCAAACGGTGCTGTTCGCCGGCGTGCCGCTGTCGGACACGCGCATCGACATCGACGCCATCCGGCATATTGCCGAACGCATCGGCCTTGAAATCACCGAGTTCAGCCATCGTGAGTTTCTTCGGGGGCGCATCGACCTCCCCGCTATCGTGTTTCGCGTCAGCCAATTGCCGGTTGCCCTGCTGGCCGAAACCGAGGACGGCGCATTCACCACCGCTCCCCAGGAAGACGGCCGCGTAACCATTACGAGATCCGAGCTGGCCACCAGCTACATCAGCGGCGGCGTTTCCTTCTCGATAACCTATGCCAACGCTGCCGAAGGGATGAACGTCGGTTCGGCGCCGAAGATCGAGCGGCGACATTGGCTGACGGGAACGATGGGTCCGTTCTGGCGTACCTATTCGAAGGTCATCCTGTCGGCATTGTTCATCAACCTCCTGGCCATCGCCTCGCCGATCTTCACCATGAACGTCTACGACAGGATCCTGCCGAACAAGGCAATATCGACGCTCTGGGTGCTGTCGATCGGCATCGGCGCGGTCATCCTGTTCGACCTGCTTTTGAAGACCGCCAGGGCGTCGCTCATCGACTATGCCGGGCGCAAGGCCGATCTGCGCATTTCCTATTTGCTGTTCGAGAAAGTGCTGAACTCGTCCCTGTCGGCACGGCCAGGCTCGACGGGCGAATACGCAAATCGGGTGACGCAGTATGAGTTCGTGCGCGAATTCTTCACGTCGAACACCATCAGCGTGTTCATCGACACGGCCTTCGTGTTCGTTTTTCTGGTGGTCATCTATGCGATAGGCGGCTGGCTGGTCATCATACCGGCGCTGGCCTTCGTCGCGTCCGTGATCGTTGGGCTGATCACGCAGCGGCGCATCGGGAAGCGTGTCGCGGCCTCGATGAACGAGGCCTCGCAACGGCAGGCCCTGCTGGTCGAATCCATCTCCACGCTGGAGACGATCAAGTCGCTGCGCGCCGAGGCGTATCTGTTGCGAAAATGGGCAGAGCATTCCAAGAACGCGTCCAACACGTCCGAGAAGATAAAGCAGCTTTCGGCGGCCGCCGGCAATACAACGCAGGCCATCCAGCAGCTGGTCACCGTTGCCCTGATCGTGGCCGGTGCCTATGCCTTCTCGGAAGGACATGTCTCCACCGGAGCCATCATCGGCACCGTCATGCTGGCGGGCCGGTCGGTGGCCCCGCTCGGCCAGATCGCCATTACTCTGTCCAGACTTCGCCAGGCCATGCTCTCCTTGCGCATGGTGAACTCGATCATGGCGCAGCCGGAGGATCGCCCGGATACGGTGGGTTTCGTCAACCGGCCCATTCGCAATGGTGCCATGGCGTTCAGGAATGTCGGCTTCGTCTATCCGGGCTCCGAGAATGAGGTCCTGACCGGTCTGAATTTCTCGGTGAAGCCCGGTGAGCGGATCGGTATCATCGGTCGCATAGGCTCGGGAAAGACAACCATGGGCCGGCTGATCGGCAGGCTCTTCCTGCCGACATCAGGCGAGTTGCTGCTGGACGGGATCGACATCCGCCAATACCACCCATCGGAGGTTCGCGCCGCGGTCGGCATCGTTGCGCAAGCCAATGATCTGTTTTCGGGCACCATCAAGGAAAACCTCCTGATGGCTTGTCCGGAGGCTACCGATGAGCAGATCGTCGCAGCGGCCAAAGCCGCCGGCGTCGACGATTTCGTCTCCCGTCACCCGCGTGGCTACGACATGAATGTCGGTGAGCGCGGCACCAATCTCTCGGGCGGCCAGCGGCAGACCATGGCGATTGCCCGTCTGCTGCTGACCAAACCGAAAATCGTTTTCCTGGACGAGCCGTCGGGCTCGATGGACCTGGCTTCGGAGCGCCAGCTGATCAAGCAGCTCAAAGTGGCTTTCGACCGGAGCACGACGCTGATCATTTCGACGCACCGCTTCAGCATGCTCGAGCTGGCCGACCGTCTTATCGTCATCGAGCAAGGCAGGATCGTTGCCGATGGACCAAAGGATCAAGTGATACAGGCGCTGCAGAAAACAAACGCCTGAAAAACAGACTTATTGAACGCATTCAATGCGTTGGGGTTGTAGGACATGCTTGCAAGGGAAGACCGGCCGCCGCTCTTCGCGTCGGCGTCCTTATTCATCATCGGGGCACTCTTTGTGTCTTCCGTCGCCTGGGCCTCCTATGCCGAGGTCGATGAAATCGCGCGCGGCGACGGCAAGATCATACCCGCATCGAAGACCCAGATTATCCAGGCCAGCGAGCCGGGCGTCGTTCAGGAAATTGCCGTGACGATCGGGCAGATCGTCAAGAAGAACGACCTCATCATCCGCCTCGACAATACGTTCAACACCTCAAGTCTTGGCGAGCAGCAAGCCAAGGCGCGGGCTCTGCAGACCCGCATCGCCCGGCTCACCTTCGAACAGGCCGGCAATCTCGAAGGCTCATTTCCGTGCCCGTCCGAAATCCAGAAGGTCGCCCCGGAGATCTGCGACAACGAGCAGAAGCTGCTCGTCGCGCGCCGCGACAACTTCCAGGTCAAGCTGTCGGTTCTCAAGTCGCGCCTCGACCAACGGGAGAAGGAACTGGACGAAGCGACCGCCAATGCCGACCGCCTCACACAGAATCTGGCCGTCAGCGACCAGGAGGCAAAGCTGATTGAATCGATGGTCAAGAAAGGCCTGATGGCGCGTACCGAGCAGCTCCGCGTCGAGCGCGAGATGACCGAGCTCAACGGTCAGCTGACGCTCGCTGGAGAAACCATCAAGAAAGCCAAGTCGGCCATCACGGAAGCCCGGCTTCAGGTCGATGAACTTGGCCTGCAGCTGCAACAGGAGGCCCTCGGCGATCTGACGCAGGCGCTGGCCGACCTCTCGGTGGTGGACGAGACGATACGCGGCGCCACCGACAAAGTGGCGCGCACCGACATCCGCTCGCCTGTCGACGGGATCGTAAACACGCTTGATATCAACACGGTCGGCGCGTTCGTGCAGCCCGGCGCGGTCGTGGCCGGCATCGTGCCGACTTCCGAGACCTTGCTGGTCGAAGCGCGGGTTTCACCACGGGATGTCGCCTTCATCCGGCCGGGCCAGGACGCGCTGATCAAGGTCACCGCCTATGATTTCTCGATCTTCGGCGGCATCGAGGGCAAGGTCTCCAACATCACCGCCGACAGCCTGGTCGACCAGAAGACGGGAGAACCCTACTACCAGGTGCGCGTCGCAACCGAGAGGTCGACGCTGACGCGGGACGGCAAGACCTATTCGATCATCCCCGGCATGATCTGTTCGGTCGACATCAAGACCGGCCGCAAAACCATCCTCACCTATCTGATGAAGCCGATCAACAAGGCACGTGAGGAGGCAATGAGTGAGCGATAGCGCCACCTCCCCTCCTGCCGGTCGCGAACGGCTGCTTCCGCCCATGGCGACGGAGGATTTCGGGCTGGAATTCCGGGTTGTGGCGCGTGGCGGCACACGACGCGGCATTCGTCTGGAGCGGGCGTTCTGGACCTCGCTGAAGCAGATGGCCGAAAGCCGCAAATGCACGATCGGCATGCTGATCGACGAGATCGCCGAGAGCCATGCCAACACAGGAAACCTGACGTCGGCAATCCGGGTGGCCTGCATGCGCGGATTGGCCGATGAAAACCAGACCTTGCGAAGGCTTGCGTCGATCAAGACGATCAACGCCATTCTGGTCGCCTGTCCGTCACCAGCTTTTGCACTCTCATCGTCGAAGAGGATCCTGACCTTCAACGCGCCGTTCCAGCAACTGGTCAGGCGCCAATTGCCGGTGGCGCCAAACGAAGATGCGCGCCACGACCTGAAGCTTGCTCTGGACCTCAATGTCGCTGACATATTCTCGCGGCTCGACGCCAATGGCGAAACACCGGTCGCCACCGGTTTCGTCATCGGCGCAGGCGACCGCCGCTACCGGGGGCAATTGAACGCAGTGCGAGCGCCGGTGATCGAGCCGGAGCTGCTGATGGCCTTCGTTTTCGGCGGCTAACGCATGTCGCCCAAAAGGCGAAGACGACATGCATAAAAACAGGACCTGAAGCGCCGGGCATGGATCCGTTTCGACGCAACGCGCTTCGGCACGGCCGGGGCCCGAACCGGCTGCGTCGCTTGTCTTGGGAACGCTATGGCTGCAAGCCCTCGCCGGGCGCGACCGTTGCAAGACCGCCTTTGATATCGGCAACTTGCGCCGCGCCGGGCCTGGTGCCGTGGATCCACGCGCGGTCGGTGCTGAACGAGTACAATGGTACGTAGTCGGGGAGATCGCTGTCGCGCGAGACCACGTTGCTCAGGCTGTCCAGGATGAACACACCGCTGCCGGTGCTGACAGACAGAACGGCATGAAAGAAGCCACGCTTGCGATCCTGCAGGACGACGAGCGACATGCTCTGCGCCGGAATACCGGCACGCAGCAGCGCCGCCATCTTGAGAATGGCGAAATCCTCGCAGTCACCCGCCCGATGCTCGAGAATTTCAGTGGGCTTGGCCCAATAGTCGAGCTTGCCGTAAACCACGCTGTCCTTCTTGTAGGCGATCGCGTGATTTATGCTTGAGTTGATGAAGGACAGCTTGTCGATAAACCGCTTGTCCTTGGCAGCATTGACGATCGCGACAAAGAGGCTGTTCTTGCCATCGCACGCACTGCCCGTGGAACAGTCGACGATTGCCCTGTAGACCGGCGCCCAACGTGCCGAAACCGGAAAATTATGCATGGACAGCGCGACCGATCCGAACACGCCGGGAATGATCGCCGCGGTCTGGATGGGATCGATCCCGGCATTGTTCTGCGTCGTCGAAGAATCGTTTTCCTGATCGACGGCGGCAGGACCATAGCTGGCGAGAACCATGCCGATCCTGTAGGCCGGGGCAGGCTGCCAGGGCTGCGGCCGCATGAGCGAAACGCCACCGAGGATGGAAGGCGTTTCGACCTTCGCCAGCAGCGCATCGGCAGGATCGACAAGCGCCGGGAAATTGCTCGCGGACGACGGCTGCGGCAGGCTCATGATGCCGACCAGCAGTAGCAGCGCTTTGAGCCCGATTGCCCCTTGGGCAGATTTTTCTTTTGTCATAACGCCCACCTTTGACTGTGGACGCTACCAATTCCGCCTCAAATTATTGGAAAGGAAGGTGGATAAGTTTCCTGTACTTGATAATCCCTATTTTGTGTAAAATTTTATACGAATTTATACTTCTGTTTACCAAGTGACCAGTGCCGACCCCTATCAGATAGATCGCATACCAGCCCATGTATATCCGGTTATATGGTTTGAGTTTACCACGCGTAAAAAATGCCGAAGCCAGCATACCAGAATATATGAAATGGATTGCATGATAGTTGCAAAGTAGAGGTGGCCACTGTCTCTTTCCGGGAAATGCCGAAGGGGTTTGGCCATGACAAACAGTAACGATTTGGACACCGTCTCTCATTCTTGGGACGAGCACTCTGAACACAGCGGACTGCCGTCGCAGGCGCAGATCCAGGTCGCGGAGGCAACCCCGGCACAAAAGGCCGCCCCGGCAGCCGCCGAACCGGTTCCTGTCGATGTCGGCAACGGCACGCCCGTCAAGCCGGAAGCACCCGCGGAGGCGAAGGCCCCGGCGGCAGCGGCACCACACGAATATGTGGCCGACGCCAGCAATGTGGTGAAGCTTCCCGCCAATGTCTCGATCGACAACATCAAAGTCGACGGCCACAACCTCGTGCTCGAACAGGCCGACGGTTCGGTGATCGTCATCAAGGACGGCGCACTGAACGTGCCGACCTTCCTCATCGGCGACGTCGAAGTGCCGCGCGTAGCCTTGATCGCGGCGTTGGAAGCAAGCCATGTCGATGTCGCCTTTGGCGCCGACGGATCGATATCTGCGGGCCCAGGCGGTTCAACCTCGAGTGCGGGCGGAGACTTCTCAGTTCCCCCCGGCGGCATTGGCGATGGGTTCGGCCTTTCGGCACTGTTGCCGCCGACGGATCTGGCGTTCGGCCAGCCGGAACATCGTGAACTGTTTCCGAGTCTCCTGCCCGACTCAACGCCGTCGATCATCGACTTGACACCTTCCGTCGATGGCGGCGACACCACGGTCAATGAAAAGGGCCTGCCGGCAAGCTCGGGGTCGGAAGGCTCCGGCGAGGCGCAGAATCCCGCCCCCAACAGCGACCAGTCCGAGATCAACACCGGCACCTTCACCATCGCCTCGCCCGACGGTGTCGGCTCGCTGACGATTGCCGGCCAGGTGATTTCGGGCGCTGCCCTTGCCGACAGCGCGTCGACGCCGATCAACATCACCACGCCGCTCGGCAACACGCTGACCATCAGCGGTTACGACGCCAGCACCGGCCAGGTGACCTACACCTACACGCTGCTGCACAGCGAGACACATCCAGCAGGCAGCGATCCCATTTTCGATAATATGACAGTGACCGTGACCGACCCAGACGGCGATGTCTCGGCTCCCGGTACGCTGTCGGTCCAGATTGTGGACGATGTGCCTGTTGCACATAACGACATCGGCACGCAGGCAACCGAGAACGCACCGGTGACGGTGAACGTGTTCGCCAACGACGTGCCAGGCGCGGACGGCGTCAACATCGCCGATCCGACCAAGGTCGCCTATGTGGCGAACTCGCTGACCGGCGGCGCCGGAACGGTCACCTACAACAATGACGGCACCTTCACCTACACGCCGGCTGCCGGCGAGGAAGGAACCGTGACGTTCCAGTACCAGATCGTCGACGGCGACGGCGACGCCTCGGTGGCGACGGTGACGATCAATCTGAAGCCGGATTCCATACCGACCATCGACGTAACGCCTCAGAACCCCGACGCGAACGGCCACAGCGCGGCGAACGAAGCCGGCCTTCCGCCGCATGACGGCTTGCCAGCAGGCTCCGGCGAAATTGCCGACAACGACGCCAACAACAACAGCGACACCAGCGAAACGACGACGGGCGCGCTCACGATCACCACGGGCAGCGACACGATCGGCCACCTCTATGTCACCGACAAGGACAACACCCAGATCGAGGTGACCAACGCGGCCGGCGGCATCCTGGTGCACGGCCAGTATGGCGACCTGACCATCACCGGCACGCCGGCGACTGGCTACACCTATTCCTACACGCTGCTCGACAGCACCACGGGTAACGGCACTCACGACGATTTCGCTGTCAAGGTGGTCGATTCCGACGGCGACCCAGCCTCCGCCACGCTCACCATCGATATCGTCAACGACGTCCCGACAGCCAAAGCCGATACGGACGCCGCACAGTCGGGCGAGACGGTGACCGGCAATGTCGAGACCGGGACCAGCACCCACGGCACCGGTGCGGCCGATACGGCCGGCGCCGACGGCATCGCCTCGATCGCCTGGACGGGCATCGCCGGCTCCACGGTGACGGGAACCTATGGCGTGCTGACGGTCGATGCCAATGGCGGCTACAGCTACCATGCCAACCCGAACGCCTCGGGCACCGACGTGTTCGCCTACACCATCAAGGAC
>NZ_JBFUGI010000019.1:0-95474 GCF_056402995.1 Mesorhizobium sp. P3_A8
GAACAGGACCAACGGTGGCCAGGCAGCCCGACCCGGTCCACCATCGCGCAGCGGGTTGAGTAGCTTCTCGAAGCGGTACCACTTCACCAGACCTGACAATCGATCGAGTGGCGAAGAACCGCCTGCCAACTTGCCGCCCAGAAAGGCTTCCGCCAAGCTCAACTGACCCGTCTGCTTCACTGCCATCGTGATTCCCTCCGAGCGTCAATCTCAGAGAATCACAACCAGCGAATTACGCAACAGTCCCACAAGGGGAGAAGGGAAGTACCCGTCTGCACCACCGTTGCGAACTTTCGACGTCAGCCACTAGAATGCGCGATGATCCTCACTCGCAGACTTCAGGAAGACGAGTTCAAGGCTTGCTTCGCCGAGCCTATGACGAGCGTCACCGCCACGGCAGAGGCTGCCGTGGACATATGGCCGTATGTCGAAGCGCTGAATCTCGATGAGATCGGCCTGCCCTATTTGAACGACGTCCACTATGTCTACAGGGATGCTCAAAACCGGTTCGATCAAGTTTTGATTGGCACCGGCAAGTTTAACGCCCTTCTCGTGATCGTTGTCGATCTTTGCAAAAACACAGTGTTCGGGCACTTCCTGCTGGATCTGAACAAGGAGTAAGCTGAGGCCACTTGAGGCCCGTGTGACAGTCGACGGCCCTTGCCATAGCCTCCACAGTGGCGCTCCGCGAGCCCCGCATGTATCTTCTCACCATCGCATGTGTCTTCGAACCATCGCATGGTGGCTACAGATGATGACCCGCCGTTTCTTTGGAGTTCTCGCCGCGGTCGCCGCGGCCTTACTGCCGTCCCGCGCGACATCCCAGACAACGAGCACGCCGCGGCGCTTGCAGGACGACATTCCGATCGCCGCGCAGTGGATAGCCAACGCATTGCAGAGTTCCGGCTATGGCGCGGACTTCGCCTCCAAAAGCATAGCGGAGGTAGAACGGTTCTTTCGCGAGCAGATCAAGGATGGAGTGCCCGTCTCCGGCGGTTTGCTGGCACAAGATATCGGGCCACGCCTGTTTGCGTTGGGATGCTATTGCGGCGAGGTGCTCCGCAAGGAACTTGGTGGGCATTGGCAGACGGATGACAACGATCCCGAAGGGGAAATCAATGCAGCCCTCGAAGTTGCAAGCGGCATGATCTGCTGGCCTATACAACGGGTGATGAAACGGCTGCGCAGCAGCGAGGACGACCTGGTGGCTTGGGCCGAAGGCATCAGGCGAGGCTAAGGCACGGATTCAGCCGCCTACTTGCCACCAACCCCGCCTTTGGTGTAATCGCTCCCCAACACTCGAACGTCTTGAAAGGAGGGCTCACGTGTTCACGTTTCATCGTCACCATCGTCAGCGTGGCCCGATTTCTGCCCTGCGAGCCAGCTTGCAGGGCTGACCAGGGACGGTCCGGGTTTTTCCCGCTTCGATTTTTTGGTCTGCCCTTCGTGGTGCCGCGACGCCTGTTCTGATGGCCAGCACGCGCACCGTCAAAGTGCATCCGGAGTTGCTTCCGGCAAGACCAGAGAAATCCAAATGGCCCTGATCAGCCTCAAAAACCTCGGCGTCACCATGAGTGCGCCGCTCTTCGCCAATCTCGACCTCACCATCGGCAGCGGCGACCGGCTCGGCATCGTTGCAGCCAATGGCCGTGGCAAGTCGACCTTGCTCAAATGCCTGACCGGCGAGATGGAGCCGACCTCCGGCGACATCACCCGCACGCGCGGCCTGCGCGTTGGCCATGTCGAACAGTCCATTGCACCTGCCCTGCTCGGCCGCAGCTTTTATCAGGTCGTGGCCGACGCCTTGCCGGCCGAGCAGGCCGACAGCGAGACGTGGCGCGTCGACGTGGTGCTGGATTCGCTCGACGTGCCCGAGGCGATGCGCGAACGAGAAATGCGGGCGCTGAGTGGCGGTTGGCAAAGGCTGGCGCTGATCGCCCGCGTCTGGGTCACTGATCCCGACGTGCTGCTGCTCGACGAACCGACCAACCATCTCGACCTTGCCCGCATCAGCCAACTGGAAAGCTGGCTGAACGCGCTGCCGCGCGAGGTGCCTGTCGTCATCGCCAGCCACGACCGTGCCTTCCTCGACGCCGCCACCAACCGCACGCTGTTCCTGCGCCCGGAACAGTCGCCGGTGTTTGCGCTGCCCTACTCCCGCGCCAGGCAGGCGCTCGACGACGTCGACGCCTCGACGGCGCGCAAGTTCGAGCGCGACATGAAGGTCGCCCAGCAGCTGCGAAAGCAAGCCGCCAAGCTCAACAACATCGGCATCAACTCCGGCAGCGACCTGCTCACCGTCAAGACCAAGCAGCTCAGGGAACGCGCGGAGAAACTGGAAGACGCGGCGAACCCGGCGCATCGCGAGAAGTCGGCCGGCGCGATCAAGCTCGCCAACCGCGGCACCCACGCCAAGGTGCTGATCACGCTCGACGACGCGGCGGTCGAAACGCCCGACGGCACGCTTTTGTTCAGGACCGGCAAGCGCCACATCTGCCAGGGCGACCGCATCGTGCTGCTCGGCCGCAACGGCGTCGGCAAGTCGCGCTTCGTCACCCTGATCCGCAACGCTATCGCCGAACCCGACACGGTACCGAATGTGAAGGTGACGCCGTCGACGGTGCTCGGCTACAGCGACCAGGCGCTGTCGGGCATCAGCGGCGACGACACGCCGCTGGCGATGGTGTCGCGCCGCTACGATGTCGGCGAGCAGCGCGCCCGCTCGCTGCTTGCCGGCGCCGGCGTGGTCATCGAGATGCAGGAGAAAAAGATCGGCGTGCTGTCCGGCGGCCAGAAGGCGCGGCTGATGATGCTGGCGCTGAGGCTCGCCAATCCCAACTTCTACCTGCTCGACGAGCCGACCAACCATCTCGACATCGACGGCCAGGAGGCGCTGGAGGAGGAATTGCTGAAGCACCAGGCAAGCTGCGTGCTCGCCTCGCACGACCGCTCCTTCATCCGCGCCATCGGCAACCGCTTCTGGCTGATCGACAAGCGGAAACTGACCGAGGTCGAAGATCCGGAGGGCTTTTTCCGCGAGGTGGCTGAGGCGGGTGGCTGAGCGGCGACGGGTTGCTGAGACCCGGTTTCCTTGTCTGTAAATTATTTGCTTACATCCCTTGATTTATGTAAGCAATCTGTTTACATGTATCCATGATCAAGTCCTTCAAGAACAAGGCGCTGTCGGACCTCTTTCAAACCGGAAAAACCGGCAAGATCGACGCCAAGATGCACAAGCGCATTCTTGTCCGGCTTGACCGACTGGAAGCTTCAGAGAAGCCGGAGGAGATGAACCTTCCCGGCTTCGACTTCCACCCGCTGAAAGGTTTCGATCCCATCCGCTACACGGTCCATGTCAATGGTCCGTGGTGCATCACATTTGAATTCGACGGTACGGACGCCGCCCGTGTCGATTTCGAGCAATATCACTGAGGCGGCCAGATTGGAGAAGTTCGACTTATGAATGTGCACGAGCCGACGCGTCCGATCGAGCGTTGTCCCTCCCACCCGGGAGCGCTGCTTGAGGACATCATCCCGGCAACTGGAAAGACCAAGGTGGAAATTGCAAATCTGCTCGGAATCTCCCGGCAGCAGCTCTATGACATCATCCGCGAAAAGAAGCCGGTTTCGCCGGCAGTCGCCGCCCGCCTTGGGAAGCTGTTCGGCGACGGCGCTGCGATCTGGCTTCGGATGCAGGCGGCTTTCGACGCCTGGCACGCCGAGCGTGAAGTTGATGTTTCAGCTATTCCGACGCTCAAGGTTGCCTAGGCCCGTTCTGGAATGAATCCGGTGTCGTAACAAAAATTCCAACGACCTGTCGGATCGCCTGGACCTGCCTCGTCCTTGGGATGCCGACACGATGATGCCGGCTTCATCTGAGGAGAAAGCATCATGTCCATTCTGTCATCCCTGGGTCGCGTTGCCAGCCGTTACGCACAGAACCGCGCCCGCCACCGCAGCGAACGCGAGCTGCTGTCCCTGCCGATCGAACTGCGCAAGGATATCGGCTGGCCGGAAATCGTCATCGACGCGCAAAACGATCCGCGGATCCGCAGGGCGCCCTGACCATGCGGTCGGAAAATATCGATGCAGGCCGCCACGGGGCGACCATTTCTCAATCGTGCGTGTCGCCGGAAAGCGGTGTCGCCTGCATCGACGCGCGCTTTTCGAAAGCCTCGAACCAGTGCGTCAGCCGCGCCCGCGACCGAAAAGGCGGAAGGTTGCGGAACGCCATCCAGGACAGCGTGGTGGCGAGCGCTATATGGCCGACATGGACCGGCGCATCGTCGTCCAGGGTGCTTTCAATCCAGTCGTAGCTCGCTTCGATCTTGTCGCGGTAACGGTCGGCAAGAGCGTCATAGCGCAGCGGCTCGGGCCGCCTTTCCGTCTCCCAGCGCATAGCGATGCCCGTCTGCGCCAACCCTTGTGCGACCGACTGCAGCCGCAATGCCTGCCAGCGCGCCTCGCCGTCTTGCGGCAAGAGCTTGCGGCCGTCATGCAGCGTGTCGAGATAGGCGCAGATGACATCGGAATCGAAGATCGCCGATGCGCCGGGCCGTAGCAGCACCGGCACTTTGCCGAGCGGGTTTTCGGCGTAGACACGAGCGTTACGCAAGGTCGGACTGGTCTCGTGATGAATGACCTCGAGCCGATCGGCAATGCCGACCTCATGCGCGAAGGCGAGCGCCTTGCGCGCGAAGGGTGAGTGGGTCTGATAATAGAGGATCATTATCGTCCCAGGGGTTGAGGAAGCCGCGCGATCCGCCCGTTCTAGCCTGCGCGCTGCGAGAATTGCGCTCTGATTGGGGGCCGCCGGCGCAAGTTCGTTTCACGCCTTGCGTTCAAACCGCCACTCGCACGGCCTGTCCGAGGCCGGCCAGCAAAAAATTTCGCGACCCATGTAGGATTGCCGGTACCTCGTTCGTCCTGTGGTTCGCAAGGCCAAGCAAACGCAAAGAGGAGCAAGACATGACTGACCAGACACCCGTTCAGCCCAGGGCAGAAGTGCTCGGTGGATTGACCCCTTATCTGCAGGTGGACGGCGCCTTCAAGGCTGCCGAATTCTACAAGAAGGCCTTCGGCGCGGAGCAGGTCTTTGCCTATCCGGCGGATGAAAAAGGCCGCACCATGCATGTCCATCTCCACATCAACGGCTCGACGCTGATGCTGGGCGATGCCTTTCCCGAACACGGTCACCCGCACAAGGATGCGCAGGGCTATACGCTGCAGCTGCATCTCCAGGACGACACGATCGAAACCTGGTGGAAGCGCGCCATCGAAGCTGGCTGCGAGGAAGTGGTGCCGTTGCAGGTGATGTTCTGGGGCGACCGCTGGGGCCAGCTGCGTGATCCCTTCGGCATCGCCTGGGCGATGAACGCGCCGGTGAAATGAGTTTCCTAGTGGGCAGCGTCGCCTGCAGGCTGGCGCGCTCACCGCGCCGGGTCGTATCCCCGCCGACCCGGCGCTCGTTTCAGCAAAGGAGTTCCAGCATGTCCTATGTCGATGGTTTCGTGCTTGCCGTGCCAAAGGCCAAACTCGATGACTACAAGAAGCTGGCCAACCTCGCAGGCCCAATATGGATGGAACACGGCGCGCTCGCCTATGTCGAATGTATCGGCGACGACGTGCCCTATGGCGAGTTGACCTCGTTTCCGCGGGCCGTTCAGGCAAAAGACGACGAGATCGTCGTCTTCGCCTGGGCGGTCTATGAATCCAGGCAAAGCCGCGACACGGTGATGGCCAAGGTGATGGCCGACCCGCGTTTGACACCCGACTTGGGCCCCATGCCCTTCGATATGAAGCGCATGATCTTCGGCGGCTTCCAGCCCTTCATAGAGCTTTAGTCGCCGGCTGCCGCGTACCAGCGCCAATGGCGAGACCAGAAACTCTTCTTCATTTCTCAAGGCAGGACCGACTTATGCGCAAGCTGATCGTATTCAACAGCATATCGCTCGACGGCTACTTTACCGACGGGCACGGCGCCATGGACTGGGCGCACAGCCAGGATCCGGAATGGAACGCCTTCGTCGCCGACAATGCCAAGGGCGGCGGCATGCTGGTGCTGGGCCGCGTTACCTACGACCTGATGATCCAGTTCTGGCCGACGCCGATGGCGGCCCAGATCGCACCGGTGGTGGCCGAACGCATGAACGCCATGCCGAAGGTGGTGTTCTCCCGCACGCTCGACACGGCGAGTTGGAACAACACCGAGTTGGTCAAAAGCGGACCGGCCGCGAAGCTTCGGGAATTGAAGCAGCAGCCAGGCAATCACATGACCATCCTGGGAAGCGGCAACCTCGTCGCTCAATTGGCCGAGGAGAATTTGATCGACGAATACCAGTTCGTCATCGTCCCGATCATGCTTGGCGCCGGCAGGACGATGTTCGAAGGCATCGGCAACCGGCTTAGCGTCAAGCTGGCCCGGTCGCAGGCCTTCGGCAACGGCAACGTTTTCCTGCGCTACGAGCCGTAGGCCGGCTACAGCAATTCCAGGAAAAGTGTTTGCGGTTTTCCGTCCGGAATTGCGTCAAAACAAAGAGTTAGAGCAGTTCGCCGTTTCCGTGAAACGGTGAAATGATCTAATGCATTTCACCCAAAAAGATCAAGACGGCGGTTCAACCAACGTCATCCTGATCCAGCGCAGGGCATCGGCCTGACAGTTCAGCCTAGCTTGTCGAGCAGCGGCTTCAGCCGGTCTCCATAGCGTTTCCACAAATCGACCGAGCCTTGATACATCGGCTGGCGCACCTGCGCGGCGGACGCCGTGCGCACCGGCCGGTCGGTCTCGTGGAAGGACAGCACGGCATCGTCCCATGGCAGGCCGAGATAGTCGATGAGCGCCCGGCTCTGCCCTTCCTGATCGGCGACGAAATCCTCGTAGCGAACATCGTGAACGACGCCGGGCAGCACGCTGTGCCAATGCGCCATGATGTCGGTGTAGAGATTGTGGAAGTCGGCGAGTTCGTCGAGGTCATAGCCGTAGCGGTGGCTGTCGCCGCGGAAATGCACCTTGTAGATCGACAGGCAGGTTGCCGCCGCATCGCGGGCGACGTGGATAATCCTGGCCTTCGGCATCATCATGTGGATGAAGCCGACAAGCATGAAGTTGCCCGGCATCTTGTCGGTCACGTGGCCGATATGCGGATAGCGGGCATGCAGCATGTCGAGATAGGCCTGGCCTGCCTCGGCAAAATCCGCATCGTCCGTATCCGACACGCCCCAGGGAAAGCCCCCCGGCATGGTCGCCGGGAATTGCTTGCCGACCGCTTTCTTCAGGATGCTGAGCTCGCCCGCGCCATAGACTTTGGGATGGCTGGCGATGATCTGCTCGACCAGCGTCGTGCCCGAACGCGGCATGCCGACGACGAAGATCGGCGCGTCATCGGTGATCGAGCTCGGCCTGTGCCTTTCGAAGAAGCTGGTATCGAAAACCGTCTTCATCGCCTCAAATTCCGCGCGCGTCTTGACAGGATCATAGTTGATCCCCTTGCGGCGAATGGCATTGCCTTCGGTGAAATAGTCGAAGGCCCTGTTATAGTCTTTCAAATCATCATTGGCCTTGCCGAGGCCGAAGGACAGCTGCATGCGTGCCAGGCTGCCCTGCGGCGCCTTGGCATGCTGGGCTTCCATACCGGCCAATTCGGCATCGCGCTCCTTTTGGCGCTTGACCTGCGTCAGCATCAGCCAGGCCGTGGCCATGCCGGGGTTCACCGCCAGCGCCTGCCGGAAAAGATCGGCCGCATCGTCGAGCTTCCCTTTTTCCATCAGCCCGACGCCGAGCCCGTGCAGCAGATCGGCATCCTTGGGGCGGATGGCCAGCGACTCGTGAAAAACCGCCAGCGCCTCATCCAGCCGTCCGGCTTCCTGCAGGGTTTCGGCAAGTCCGATGCGGGCGCGCACATGAAATGGATTGCGTGCGACCGTGCCGCGATAGATCTCTTCGGCCTCCTCGAACCGGCCGAGCTGCTTCAGCGACGAGCCAAGATTGTCGCGCGCGGCGAGTTGCTCCGGCCGCAAATCCACCGCGCCACGGAAGAAGTCGATTGCCGCAGCGACGCGGCCGAGGTCGCGCATCACCGTGCCGAAATTGTTGAGGAAATCGGGATTCGTCGGCTGCAGGCTCACCGACTGTTCGATGAGATCCAGCCCTTCTTCGCTACGCCCGGTCTGGTGCAGCAGCAGCCCCAGGAAATGCGCCGCGGCCGCGTGTTTGGGCTGGCGCGTCAGCACCTGCCGGTAGATTGCCTCAGCCTCTTGCCGGCGCCCGGCCTGGTGCAATTGCAGGGCCTGCTGCACATACTGGTCGAGGCCCAGCGGCGGCTGTCCGCCTGCGCCAGACCTGGCTCCCGCACCCGCCGCTCGTCTCTGATCTCTGTTAATGGGAAACCTGCCGTGTTTGTCCGCCTGCCGCGATCTAGGCCATTGGCGCGTCAGGTTCAAGTCTCGGCGTGGTTCTGCGGCTTTTCCGTCGCCGCGAAAGCGATCAGATCAGACGGTTGGTCTCGGCAACCTGCCTGGCCCGCCTCACCGTGCCATCGGTATCGGAGATCGTTCGCCTTGCCGCCTCATCGCTTCTAATGGTCAGCCGTGCCGACTTGACGATCATCGGCTGGCCGTTGGGGCCAACGGCAATGGCATGGATGGCGATTGGCTTGATGACCGGATTGACCGCGACGGTCTTCGCCCTTGAGCTTCTTGTGGAAACCATGGTTGTGTCCTTATTCCGGAGTAAATAAAAATATGAGCACTGGGAAAATACCCCAGCGCGCTCTTCAAGAATTTTTAGAAATATGCCGGACCATAGCAGAATTATTTGAACATCCACAGCGATCTATTTTCCAGCCGCGGTAGGTTTATTTTCTGAATCATCTTGAACAGGCGGCCTGATCGATCTACATAAGGAAGATCGTTTTGGCCAGAATTGGCATCTCGCGGCGTCAGAGGTTCTCGACCCGCCAATCTCATTCCAAAATCGTCGATACCGGACGCACGGCACATTCGCCTTGCGACGAGTTCTCGATCCGCGAAAGACACCTATGACCACCGGAACCGTGAAGCTCTACAATGGCCAGAAGGGTTTTGGCTTCATTCAGCCAGCCGATGGCGGCAAGGACGTTTTCGTCCATGTCAGCGCCTTGGAGCGCGCCGGATTTCCCGGCCTCGCCGAAGGCCAGAAACTGCAATTCGAGTTGGAGCGTGACGGCAAGGGCCGCGAGTCGGCCGCCAATCTGCAACTGATCTGATCCGGCCGAATTCGATGAACGCTGACCACGGATGTACTGGCAGCTCTCGAAAGCGGCTTATTTCCAGCGATTGCCGGAAATAGGAAAGCGGGGCTCGTCCCCGCTTTTTTGCTTTCAGGCCGCTGTTTTACATGACGCCCAAGGCGTGAACCAAGCAAGGCCAGGACGATGCCGGACCGCACCACCCATTCCATCGCCCGCTTCACCGCAGCTTTCGCGCTCGGTGGACTGGAGGGACCGTTGCCGGCCGGCGACTACGACATCGATCATGACGAAGAGCTGATCGAGGGCATGTCGCGTGTCGCCTGGCGCCGCGTCGCCACCTTCATTCACCTGCCGGCAAGGGCGGTGAAGAACCCGACCACCAGCCAGCTTGTCGCCATCGACCACCTCGAACTCGAAACCGCGCTGAAGCGCGACCGGGAGAATGCAGCATGATCCGTTTCCAGCAGAATGCGCGTCCGCGCACAGACACGCCCTCGCACCTTTTCGCCATTGGCCAGACGGTGCGCATGAAGAGCCGCACCGGCCTCGTCCAGAAAACGGCGGAACTGTTCGAGATCAAGAGCAGGCTGCCGGTCAAGGACGGTTCGCCGCAATACCGTATCCGCAGCGAGCAGGAGACCTACGAGCGGGTCACCACGGAAGACAATCTCGAACCGGTCGACAATCCGATTGTTGCCAACAATCCGATTGTTCCCAACAATCCGGTCGTCTGAGACCAGGCCACAACGCCAAACCAGCACACGCACACGAGGAGCAGTCCATGTCCAAGGGTCAACAGCGAAGCAATCGCGAAACACGCAAGCCGAAGAAGGACAAGGTCGTGGCCAAGGCCGCCGCTCCGTTCGGCTCTTCGGTCAAGCAGGCGGAGAGCAGCCTGAAGCCAAAGTCCAAGGGCTGACGCCTTGGGGGCGCTTCGCATGCGCCCCTCGCCCCGCAGTAAGCAGGCGTTGAACTGACGCAACAGGTCCACGCAATGCTCTGCCACGGAGGCTTGCTTGAATTTCGTCATCGAGTTCTATCGGTCGCGCGACGCCGAGGAAGCAACACTCGACAAGGTGTCGCTGGAGGCGCCGACCCTGCGCGCCGCCCTGCAGGGCGCCACCGCCCTGTTCCACAGCCTGGCCATGCCGCAAATTCCCGACCGCCTGCGCATCTGCGACGAGGACGGCAGCGAGCTTTATGCCGGGCCTGCCGATGGGGCCTATCCGGCCTAGGCACCACCCGCGCAACTGCCAACCGCAAAGCCATTGCAGCAGCCCGAAATGTCCCTCACCGTCTTGAAGGCGAAGCCCTACGTCGACGTGGGAAAGTAGACGGGGGCTTTCCTTCTCCCACGCGGGAGAAGGAAAAAACTCAGCACGGCCCATCGCCGACGATGCGATAGTCCGCGGCGCGGGCTTCGCAGGCGTTGGGGAAGCTGCGCATCTCACCGTGGCGGCGGGCGCAGACGGGCGCGTATTCGCGGGTGCAGAACGTCTGCTCTTCACCGCCACCGCCACCGCCACCGCCACCATCGCCGTCACCGCGGCAGGGGCCGTCGCGCACGATGCGGTAGCCGGCACGGTCGGCAAGGCAGCCATTGGCGAAGGTCTGGCGGTCGCCGCCGCGGCGGGCACAGACCGGCTCGTATTGCCTGGTGCAGAATTCCGGTTCGGGACGCGGCGGACGCGGGCGTGGTCCCGGGCCGTCATCGACGACGACGGTGCAGGCGGCCAGAAGCGCCGACAGGCACAGCACGGCAAATGCTTGCCGCGAAAAGCCAGGACCTTGCCACGAAAAAATTGACGCCAGGAATTTCATGCTGATCTCTCCCTCGATCCCGTCTCTGATCGCGATCCTCGCCATTCCCCTGTCAAATGCAACCACGTTCGCGGCTCTTCGCGCGGGAAATCTCGGTTGCAACCGTGGCGGGCGCCCGCTCACGCCACCGGCAATCCTGGCCCATGCGTGACCCCGTCTGTGGGCCGATGACCCGATCCACAACCGAGCCTATTTGCGGCCGGTCGACGTTCAGATCGGTCGATTCTTGCGTCGGGATGTGCCCAGTGTGGCGACCCGCGGCGCTATCTTGCAACCTTCACGTTTCCGTGCGATAAATTCCGTGTTCGGGCATTTGCGACCCGGAGAGCGGAACGTTTTGGACGACCTTTCCCCGATACTGTGAATCTCTGACGGCCCCGTTTTCGGCGGGGGGTTTGACCATGCGCCAATGCATGACTGCCGAAGCAACCACCGGGAACTGCCCTCGACGCCAGGTGGCGGGCAGGACCATCAAAGACTGAACGGGTGAAGGAGTTTCCCCAATGGCCCAGACCGGCACCGTTAAATTCTTCAACGCGACCAAAGGCTTCGGTTTCATCACGCCCGACGGCGGCGCCAAGGACGTGTTCGTCCACATTTCCGCGATCGAGGCATCGGGCCTGCGCACGCTCGTCGACGGCCAGAAGGTCACCTTCGACGTCGAGCCGGACCGCATGGGCAAGGGCCCGAAGGCGGTCAACCTCCGCGCTGCCTGAGCCATCGTCGCACCGCGGTCCTTGACGGCGGACGAACGAAGTTCGGAGCTTGCCCAGCCTCTGGGCACGCAGACAGATTTTTGAAAAGGCGCGGCAGTTTTCGTCGCGCCTTTTTCATGTCCGCGGCGCAGCATAAGTACATGTCATCCACAAGCGGATCCGGTTCGGGTCAACGACATGCATCATAACAAGGGCTTAAAGCGTGACGGGCTTTAAGTGCCCGCAAAACTTTCTCTTGCCGATGACGCTAAAATAAAGGACAAATTTCCTCTCGGGCATTTGCCGGCCCGAGACTGGAGTTTATGGGATCAAAGGGAGCTTCCCATGCCGCAGACCGGCACCGTCAAATTCTTCAACCATGCCAAAGGCTTCGGCTTCATCACGCCGGACGATGGCGCGAAGGATGTCTTCGTCCATATTTCGGCCGTGCAGGCGTCGGGTCTTCCCGGTCTCGAAGATGGGCAGAAAGTGACATTCGACACCGAGCCGGACAAGCGTGGCAAGGGACCCAAGGCCGTCAACCTGTCGGTCGGCTGAGCCGGCTTCAGACTGTCGGCTCCAGCAGGCAGCCCAGCTCATCTCGAGCGTGGTTTTTGACGTTCCTCTTGAACACGCCATTTTGAACAGGCAGGTCGAAATCCGTTCAGCCTCCGTTCAGCCACGGTCGCATATTAGTCTTGGGTAAAGCCGGACCGCATCCCCTGCAAAACTGCACGGCCCGGTACGAAGGAGACCAAGATGAACAGAATTTTCAAGACTGCCGTGCTGTCCGCCGCCGTGGCCGGCACCATGCTTGCGGCCTTGCCCGCGGCCAACGCCGATGACTGGGGTCATCACCGCCGCCACCACCACAACGGCGACGCCATTGCCGCCGGCGTGCTTGGCCTCGCCGCCGGCGCGCTGATCGGTGGTGCGTTGGCCAATGACCAGCCCCCGCCCTACGCTGACCGCTATTACGATGACGGTTACTACGATCGTGACGTACGGGTCCGCCCGGCCCCGGTCCGCCGCTACTATGCGGAGCCGCAGGTGGTGTACGCCGATCGCTACGCCGAACCGTGGACGCGCGGCTGGTACGAGTATTGTTCGGACCGCTATCGCACCTTCAACTCCCGCACCGGCACGTTCACCGGCAATGACGGCGAACAGCATTTCTGCTCGGCCAACTGAGTGCATGTCGCCCAAAGTGCGTAGCGGTTTTGGGATAACGACTTGCACAAAACAAAGATCTAAAGCGCGAAAGCGCTTAGGGCTTCCCTGCCCCAAACAAAAAGCGCTGACCGCAAGGCCAGCGCTTTTTGTTTGGGCGTCCGGGTGTGTTGAGATTCAGGTCAGGCCGAGTCGAAAATGGTGGCTTCCGAGAACCGGAGCGGAGCGTACTTTTGGGTACGTGAGCTCAGTTCTACTGCCAGGGCAGTAGAACGGGGAAGCGCAGGAAGCCGCCATTTGCAGACCGGCCTCACCTGAATATCAGCGCACCCTAAGTCAGGAATGGATTGGTCCTACGCTCCTCGCCAAAACGGCCGCCAGGGCCGTGGCCGCAGATGAAACCGATGTCGTCGCCGAGCGGCAACAGCTTGTCCTTGATCGAAGCGATCAGCGTTGCATGATCGCCACCCGGCAGGTCGGTGCGGCCAACCGAGCCACGGAACAGCACGTCGCCGACATGGGCGAACTTGGCGGCACGGTTGTAGTAGACGACGTGGCCCGGCGCATGGCCGGGGCAATGCAGCACCTCGAACAAATGGCCGCCGAACGACACGGTCTCGCCTTCGGTGAGGAAGCGGTCGGGCACGCATTTGCGCGAGCCGGCAATGCCGTAGCGCCTGCCCTGGTTCTCCAGATTGTCGAGCAGGGACTTGTCGGCCGCATGCGGGCCGATGATGTCGATGCCCAGTGCCTCCTTCAACTCCATGGCGCCGCCGGCATGGTCGATGTGGCCATGCGTGATCCAGATCGCTTCGGCCGTGATCGCATTGTCCTTCAGCACCGCCAACACCTTGTCGATGTCGCCGCCCGGATCGACGACGACGCCGTGCTTGTCGTCCATGTCGAACAGGAGGGTGCAATTCTGCTGGAACGGTGTGACCGGCACGATGCCGGCATTGAGCTGACCCATGATCGTCCTTTCGATGTTCACGCGGTGATGTAGAGGCGCGAACGAAGGGCGTCCACCCCTCGAAAGACGAACAGTCAGTCATCCCAGAAACGGAAATGGCCAGAAACGGAAATGGGCGGCCGAAGCCGCCCATTTGAACAAACCTGAGACCGTCAGGCCTACTTCTTCATGGCGCCCAGGACCGCGCCGATGATGCCGGTCAGGATCGCGCCGCCGCCGGCGCCGCCGACGATGTTGTTGAGGTTGAGTGCACTGCCGAGACCACTCGTCGCCGCCGCTGCCGCTGCCGGATCGACTGCGCCGCCACCGAGCAGGCTGCCCAGGATCGCCGCGCCGCCGACGCCGCCAATGGCGCCACCCAGGATTTTGGGCAGCTGTCCCATAGCCGCATTCTTAAGCGCTACACCGATCGCCTGGCCACCGATGACACCCGTAATCACCTGTATGATGATCGGAAGAAGCGTGTTCATGTCCATATGATTAGTCCCTCCATAGCTGCCAGCCTCCCGGGCCGACAACCATCATGAGACGCCGAATTGGATGAAAGTCAAATGCAGAAACGCTGAAATAAAAGGGGCGGCTCGAAAACCGCCCCTGCTTGCGCGAAAAGCTGTGACTATCGTTATTCTGCGGCGATCGCGTGCTTCGGCTGCACCGCAGCAGAATAGTCATTCATAAGGTTCTTGGCGATTTCACCGACCTCGAATCGGTAAGGGCCAATCTCCGAAACCGGCGTTACTTCCGCTGCCGTTCCAGTCAGGAAGCATTGCTCAAAGCCTTCGAGTTCTTCCGGCAGGATGGCGCGTTCGATCACCTCCAGGCCACGATCCTTGGCCAGCCCAATGACCGTGCGGCGGGTGATGCCGTCGAGGAAACAGTCGGGCTTGGGCGTATGGATCTTGCCGTCCTTGACGAAGAAGATGTTGGCGCCCGTTGCTTCCGCCACCTGTCCGCGCCAGTCGAGCATCATGGCGTCGGCATAGCCTTTGGCTTCGGCGGCATGCTTGGACATGGTGCAGATCATGTAGAGGCCGGCGGCCTTCGACTTCGACGGCGCCGTGCGCGGGTCGGGCCGGCGCCATTCCGCCATGTCGAGGCGGATACCCTTCAGCTTCTGCGCCGGATCGAAATAGCTCGGCCACTGCCAGATGGCGATGGCGCAGTTGATACGGTTGTTCTGCGCCGAAACGCCCATCTGCTCGCTGCCGCGCCAGGCGATCGGCCTGACATACGCATCCTGGAAACCCTGCTTCTTCAACAGCGTGGTCGAGGCGTCGTTGAGCTCGGCGACCGAATAGGGAATCTTGAAGCCGAGCAGGAGCGCCGATTCATGCAAGCGCTCGGTGTGCTCGTTGAGCTTGAAGATCTCGCCGCCATAGGCGCGCTCGCCCTCGAAGACCGCGCTGGCGTAGTGCAGACCGTGCGTCAGCACATG
Organism: Mesorhizobium sp. P3_A8; assembly: GCF_056402995.1. Classification (NCBI taxonomy): domain Bacteria; kingdom Pseudomonadati; phylum Pseudomonadota; class Alphaproteobacteria; order Hyphomicrobiales; family Phyllobacteriaceae; genus Mesorhizobium; species Mesorhizobium sp. P3_A8. Next base: position 15,319 of record NZ_JBFUGI010000019.1, read on the forward strand.
GACCTTGGCGTCGCCCCACGGAACGAACTCGCCATTCATCCAGATGAAGCCGTCCAGTTGATCGAAGGGAACGGATGCCATGGTAACCTCCCGCGGGCAGCGCCCGCCTATCCTTAGTGTCGTTGCGTGTTCTTTTTGGCCGCGCCACGCGATTGGAGACGCCGGCCGGTGTCTCGAAGCGTAGGCGGATAATCGCGCTCTGGCAAACTCAGGAAGTTCCGGAAAAACCGGCCTGCCTTGCCTTTTCGTTCGCAATCCGCCCAAAAGCTTGTCAAAAATTACCATTGCAGGGAAATTACGTCAATAGTACTGACATAATCTCCCGTTCCCATGGAGAAATGATGACGGATCGAAGCCCAGCTGCCGGAAAACCGATCAGGACCGCGATGTCAGTCGAGGACGGCATCGACTTCGCCATCATCGAACTGTTCTTCTTCGCCTATCGCGACTTCACCTCCGATCCGGACCAGATCCTGGCCGACTATGGCTTCGGCCGCGCCCACCACCGGGTGCTGCATTTCGTCAACCGCCGGCCGGGCCTGACGGTTGCCGAACTGCTCGACGTGTTGAAGATCACCAAGCAGAGCCTGGCGCGCGTGCTCAAGCAACTGATCGACACCGACCATGTCGTCCAGTTGCAAGGCCCGCGCGACCGCCGCCAGCGCGAGCTTTATCCGACGGCGAAGGGCCGTGCGCTGGCACTCGCCCTTGCGCGGCCACAGTCGCGCCGCATCCGTGCTGCATTGGAAGATTCCGGCGCCACCGAACGGACCTTGGTGGAACGCTTCCTCGAAGCGATGGTCAATCCGGAGCTGAGAGCGCAGATTGACGTTGGGTCCGCAAAAATGTCAGGGAAAAGCCATGGAGAGCACTGAGAGGGTCGATCAGACGGCCGCACCGGACGACGATGCGCCGCATCTGCTCGTCGTCGACGACGACACCCGCATCCGCAATCTTCTCAAGCAGTATCTGACCGAGAACGGCTTTCGCGTCACCGTCGCCGGCAATGCCGGCGAAGCCAGGCGCAAGCTTGCCGGCCTCGATTTCGACCTGATTGTGCTCGACGTGATGATGCCGGGCGAAACCGGCGTCGACCTGACCAAATCGCTGCGGGCCGAAAAGAACGTGCCGATCCTGATGCTGACTGCGCTGTCGGAAACCGACAGCCGCATCTTAGGGCTGGAAGCCGGCGCGGACGACTATTTGCCAAAGCCTTTCGACCCGCGCGAGCTGATCCTGCGCATCAACAACATCCTGCGCCGCGGCGGCCCGGCGACGACGCCCAAGGTCGAACAGCTGGTCTTCGGCCCCTACACGTTCCAGATCGCCAGGCGCGAACTGAAGCGCGGCGGCGAGGCGCTGAAGCTGACCGATCGCGAGCAGGAGATTCTGGCGATCTTTGCCGCACGCGCCGGTGAGACCATCCCGCGCCACGAACTGGTCGGCGACGATTCCGAGGTCGGCGAGCGCACCATCGACGTGCAGATCAACCGGCTGCGCCGCAAGATCGAGCGCGATCCGTCCAACCCGGTCTGGCTGCAGACCGTGCGCGGTATTGGGTATCGGCTCAGCGTGGAATAGAGTAGCGGACGCGGCGCTAGAGCATGATCCCGAAAAGTGGGAACCGGTTTTCGGAAAAGATCATGCTCCATCCAGTGCCGCGGACGAAATGAAAAGAGCCAATGGCGACGACGGAACTGGAAGGGCCGGGACCTGACGGCTTGAGCGCACGCGCCACGCGAACGCTCAAGGCGGTGCCGCGCATCTGGAACCGGTTCTGGCGCCTTGTTTCACTCTACATGCCCAAGCGCCTCTATGCGCGCTCGCTCATCATCGTCATCGCGCCGATGATCCTGTTGCAGTCGGTCGTCGCCTTCGTCTTCATGGAACGCCATTGGGCAACGGTGACGCAGCGCCTGTCGCAGGCCACCGTGCGCGACATCGCCGCCATCATCGACCTGATCGAGACCTATCCGCACGACGCCGACTACGCCAACATCATCCGCATCGCCCAGGACCGCATGCAGCTGAAGGTCGATCTGCTGCCGCCGGATCCTTTGCCGCCGCCCGGTCCAAAACCGTTCTTCTCGATCCTCGATGACGTCCTCTCGTCCGAGATCACCCGCCAGATCAACCGGCCGTTCTGGATCGACACTGTCGGCAATTCCAACATCGTCGAGGTGCGCGTCCAGCTCGAGAACAAGGTGCTGCGCGTCTTCGTGCGCCGCAGCCAGGCCTATGCCTCCAACACCCACATCTTCCTGATCTGGATGGTCGGCACCTCGCTGGTGCTGCTGATGATCGCTATCCCCTTCCTGCGCAACCAGATCCGGCCGATCTTGACGCTCGCCGAAGCCGCCGAAAGTTTTGGCAAGGGCCGACCGATGCCGCGTGATTTTCGCCCGCGCGGCGCCGAAGAGGTGCGCCGCGCCGGCTTTGCCTTCATCCAGATGCGCGAGCGCATCGAGCGCCAGATCGACCAGCGCACCGCCATGCTGACCGGCGTCAGCCATGATCTGAGAACCATCCTCACCCGCTTCAAGCTGCAGCTGGCGCTGGCCGGCGGCAAGACCGAGACCAAGGCGGCGCTTAACCAGGACATCGACGATATGCAGTCGATGCTGGAAGGCTATCTTGCCTTTGCCCGCGGCGAAGCCTCAGAGGACCCGGGACGTTTCGATCTCGAAGCCTATTTCCAGAAACTCGACGATGAGGCCACCTTGCGCAAATGCAAGCTGTCAACGACGCTCTCCGGCGATCCGACCGTGCATGTCAGGCCGAACGCCTTCGCCCGGCTGTTGTCCAACGTCATCGGCAACGCCTTCCGCTATGCCAAGACGGTGGAGGTCAGCGCCAATCACGGCCGTGGCTCGCTTGTGGTCACCGTCGACGACAACGGTCCGGGCATTCCGGCCGACAGGCGTGAGGACGTGTTCAAGCCTTTCGTGCGGCTCGACGAGGCCCGCAACCTCGACGCCAGCGGCACCGGGCTCGGCCTGTCGATCGCCCGCGACATCGCCCGCAGCCATGGCGGCGACATCAGCCTCGACGACAGCCCGCTCGGCGGCCTGCGCGCGGTCATCAAGGTTCCAGCTTAGAGCCGATGGCGTACGCCTTTTGTCGCCGGCGCTCTTTCCTGCTACGATCCAAGGCATGTACTCCCTCACCGCTATCGGCCGGCAAGCTGTCACAAAGATTGCCATGATCGAGCTTTCGGCATGTGTCTAGAACGCAAAGCGCGGGTGCGCCGGACCACGCCGCCACCTGAAAGCGTCGTTGCAGGCTGGTACGAGAACGCCAACCTGCTCGATAGCTACAGCATCGATTTGAGTTCATCGAAACAGTACAGCATGCGCGTGCTGGCGACCCGGACAGTCGGCGATCAGCCCGCGTGGATCAAGGCGTTGCTCGCGGTCCGCGACGCGATGGTGACGCCCTTTGGCGTCAAAACCTCCGGCGAGGTCCGAGCGTCCAGGACCGACAACGAACGCGTGGACTTTTTCCCGGTGCAATGGGAAGGCAAGGACGAGATTGTGCTGGGTGAGGACGATCGACACCTGGACTTCCGATTGTCGCTGCTCCGTCGCAATTCTCCAACCGGCACGCAGCTCATCGCGACAACCGTCGTGCACTCCCACAATGCCTTCGGCCTCACCTATCTCAACGTGATCAGGCCCTTCCATCACTTCGTGGTCAGGGCCAACCTGGCACAGTTTGCGCGCGCACAAGGTTAGGTGGCCACAAGTCAGGAGGCCTCCATGACCGAGGTCACGGGTCACTCTTTAGGCGCGTCCGGCGCGATATGCTCCTCGGCGCATCAATGCCGAAGTCGACATGACATATCTCCAGACATTGTCCGATATCTGTGGGGTCGATGTTTTTACAGTGGGTGTCGGTTCGCAAGGTAATGAAGCCACTTCGCTCGCTATGTCTCAAAAATCTGAGAATTTCCGGCTAGAAACGCTTCGTCAAAATTCCCAATTTTCGGTCAGGCTCTTAGCCAGTTGGAAATTGGGCTTCATCCGCCCGTCATGAAACCATGGTGAAGAGCGCGCATGAAGCGCGCGACATCACTTGATTCGGCCTTGCCGCCCCACTTCGACCCCGTGCCCGCCCGGGTGCGCTGGAGCGAAGCGCGGGCAGCCGGCTGGTCGCCGTTCCGGCATCGTCTCAAGGCAACCGTCGACCTTTCCAGCAAAGGGCCGCCATGCGCATATTGATGGTCACCGACGCCTGGCGCCCGCAGGTCAACGGCGTCGTCCACACGCTGGAGCGGCTCACCGAAACGCTGAAATCCTTCGACGTGTCGGTGGATTTCTTGACCCCGAACATCTTTCGCACACTGCCCTTGCCGACCTACCCCGACATCAGGCTGGCGCTGACCACGCCAGGCCATGTCGCGCGCCTGATCGATGCCTACAAGACGGACCACGTCCACATCGTTACCGAAGGCCCGCTCGGCATCATGGCGCGGCGCTATTGCCGCAACGCCGGCCGGCCGTTCACCACCAGCTATCACACGCGCTTTCCCGAATATCTCAGCGCCCGTCTGCCGGTGCCGGAAAGCTGGGCCTATCGCTGGCTGCGCGATTTCCACAATTCCGGCCAGGGCACGCTGGTTGCCACCCAATCGCTCGCCGACGACCTTTCTGCGCGCGGCTTCAACAAGCTGAGGCCATGGACGCGCGGTGTCGACACCGACCATTTCCGCCCGGACAAGCGAAAGGATCTCGGCTTCCCCGGCCCGGTCTTCCTCTGCGTCGGCCGCGTCGCCATCGAGAAGAACCTCTCCGCCTTCCTCGACCTCGATCTGCCCGGCAGCAAGGTGATCGTCGGCGAAGGCCCGGAGCTTGCCAAATTGAAGGCGAAATATCCCAAGGCGCACTTCCTCGGCCACCGCCCCAATGACGAACTGGCCGAGATCTATGCCTCGGCCGATGTCTTCGTCTTCCCCAGCCGCACCGACACCTTCGGCAACGTCATCATCGAGGCGCTGGCCAGCGGCACGCCGGTAGCCGCCTATCCGGTGACTGGACCGATTGACATCGTCGGCGACGGCATTGGCGGCGCGGTCTCGACCGACCTTCGCGATGCGTCACTCGCCGCCCTCAAGGTTGACCGCGCCGAAGCCCGCGAACGCGCCATGCGCTACAGCTGGAAAGCCTGTGCGGAAATGTTCCTCGACTGTGTCGAGGAAGCGCTCGGCAGGACGCGCAAGCTGGCGGCCTAAAGAATAACCGGTATGTCCAAGCGGTTACGTACTCTATGGACGTCGATATCTCCCGCACCAAGATTCTTGGCCCGCCTCCTATCCAGGTGACATTCTCGGTAGACCCGTTAATGTGGCGGCGAATTTCCATATCACCAAGCGCTAAGCTTCCATCTATTGCGGGTGCGGAGTTGCCCAACACTGGGCCGGAATAGAGTCGTGCATGCAGGTCTTCCACAGGTTTAAAAATGTTGGTTGGAAGGCCGCAACAGTCCTGTTGTCGTTGATCCTTTACGTCGGCGCATACTCATCCGATATAAATCACTGGATGTTATTGACATTTCCAATATTGATTACTTTGATATGCATATTTTCAACGTGGAACAGAAGGGGAAATTTAAAGAATTTTGTTATGTCGTTCCTTTACCAGATTTCTGCCTATTTCGTTCTAAGCGTTGGCATTTTGGCCGACAAAAGCCTGCTGATATTAGGCTTCATTTCCATGCTATATATTTTTGCTGGCGCAGAAAGAGTACGCCAGCTTTAAGTGCGCTTCGAATTTCTACGGCAACAACGGATTGGAGTGCGCTTAAAACAGTCGCCCGCCGTCCGCCACCTTGCGCTCGATGGCGCCGAGCACCACCGCGCCCTCCTCATCGGGAAAGCCCAGCGTCAGCACTTCCGACATGAACGGCCCGATCTGGCGTGGTGGAAAATTGACCACCGCGAACACCTGCCGGCCGACCAGCGTCTGAGGCGTATAGTATTTGGTGATCTGCGCCGACGATTTCTTGATGCCGATGTCAGGCCCGAAATCGATCTTCAGCTTGAACGCAGGCTTGCGCGCTTCCGGAAACCGTTCGGCCTCGACGATCGTGCCGGCGCGGATGTCGACACGATCGAAATCGGCAAAACTGATCTCGGGCTTGCGCTCGCTGCTCGAACTCATGTCTGTCTTACCGGGGACTCAAGCGTTGCCGTAGGTCTCGAACAGCACGCCGGCCAGCGCATCCTTGGCCGAGGTTCCCGACCAGACGACGAATTGGAACGCCTGGAAATAGCATTCGCAGGCTTCCAGCGCCGAGGACAAGAGCACCTCGACCTGCTGGCTCGACGGCTCGACCCCGCCGGCCAAAAGCAGCGACTGGCGGAACATGATCGCGCCCTCCTGCTCCCAGAGGTCGAAATGGCCGAACAGCATCTGCTCGTTGATCAGCGACAGCAGCCGCATCACTTCCAGCGCGCGAGTCTCCGGCACCTTGATGTCGAAGGCGCAGGCCAGATGCAGCGCCTCGAAATCCTCCATCCAGGAGAAGGAGACGTGATAGTCGGTCCAGCTGCCGGCGACCGAGATCGAAATTTCATCGTCGCCGGCCCGTTCGAAGGACCAGTCATTGTTGTGGGCCACCTGCTCGATAACATCCACCGGATGGATTTCGCGGGAGAATTCGAGTTCGAGAAGTTCCATGGAATGCTTCCTGTCGTTCTGAGGAGCGCCGCCACACGCTCCGCGGGAGGGCACACACAACGAACAATCTGATCTAGAACTCGGACGGCCAGGACTTTCTTCGCGCTAAAGACTACTTCTCGACGCAAAGACCCCAGACCGGACCCCACCGCCCGGTCGCATGACCCTGCTCCGAATCATGCAACAAATTCAGTCTATTGATCGGGAGTCGCGTGAACAGCCCAATTTTTCGCACTGCGGCATTCGCATGTGGAAAGGCGCTGTCACAAAGATTCATGCAATGCCGTTAAGCGATTCACGGCAAAGCGATTTTCAGGATCGCACTATGTGGAAAAGTTTAACGATTATTTTTTTGCACGGGGCTTCGCCGCCGCCGCTGGTGCGGCATCACCGGCCAGTTCGGCGAGCTTCGCTTCGAGCGCCTCGATGCGGGCGGCAAGCCTGCTGTTCTCGTCCCGGGCCTTGGCCGCCATTTCGCGCGCTGCCTCGAACTCTTCGCGCTGCACAACGTCCATGGTGTTGAGAATACGCTCGGCCTGCCCCTTGAAGGCGGTCTCGACCTCACGGCGAACGCCTTGCGCGGCGCCCGCGGCATCGGTCATCAGCTTGGCGAATTCATCGAGAATGCGGTTCGGTCCGGTCGACATGGCAAATCCTCGCTTGCTCGAAATGACGTAGTGGCGCTGAGCGCCGAATGCAAGAACGTTGAGGGCTGGTGCGGCGTCTGCGTTGCTATGGCGCATGGCGGTGTCATGCCCAAATGAAGCTCTCAAACAGCCCCAAGCTGTACTTGAGAACGCCAAATCGCCTATTGTGGTTTCATCGCGTCTCGCGTCCAGCAGCGCTCGTCTCCAACCCAAGGTTAACCGAATGGCAACGCCCCCGCGCCGACCGACAAATCCATTCGCAGCCGCCGAAGCGGCCTTCAAGCCGGTCAAGAAGCCGGCAGCACCACCCCGCGAACCGTCAACCGCCCCAAATGTGCGGGAGCTCGTCTCGATCCGGATCGACCGGGCCGTGCTCGACCATTTCCAGGAAGAGGGTCCTGGCTGGCAGGACAGGATCAACGACGCATTGCGGCAGTTGGTGGCCGCCAAGGGGTGAGTTCAACACCCACGGCACGATGGCCGGCAATGGTGATCCGTCGCGACACTTGACGGCAACCGCCTTGCCTTGACCCTGCCAAAACCCTACCGCATGGTCCGCGCCCGAATGCGACCGCAACCGAGAGTTTCCCGTTGAACGAATATTTCCTGCTGCCGCTGGCATCGCTGCCGTTTCCCCAGATCAACCCGATCCTCATCCAGATCGGTCCGCTGGCGGTGCACTGGTATGGTATCGGCTACATCGTCGGCATCCTGTTTGCCTGGTGGTACGCCAAGCGTCTCGCCGCCAACCCGAAGCTGTGGCCCGACGGCATCCTGCCGATGAAGCCGGAGGACCTCGACGATTTCATCGTCTGGGCGGCGATCGGCGTCGTGCTCGGCGGCCGCACCGGCTATGTCCTGTTCTACGATCTGGCACGCTATATCGCGCATCCGCTCGACATCTTCGCGGTGTGGCAAGGCGGCATGTCCTTCCATGGCGGCCTGCTCGGCGTCATCCTCGCCATGACGCTGTTTTCCATCAAGCGCGGCATCCGCACTTGGTCGCTGTTCGATGTCGTGGCCGCCGGCGTGCCGGTTGGGCTCGGCCTGGTGCGCGTCGCCAACTTCATCAATTCCGAGCTTTGGGGCCGGCCGACGGATGTGCCCTGGGGAATAGAATTCCCCAATGGCGGACCGTTCACCCGCCATCCCAGCCAGCTTTACGAAGCCTTCCTCGAAGGCATCGTGCTGTTCCTCGTACTGCGCATCCTCACCCATTCGCGCTTCAAGCTGAAGACGCCGCGCTTCGTCGGCGGTGCCTTCATCTGCGGCTATGGCCTGTCGCGCATCTTCGTCGAGTTTTTCCGCGAACCCGACCAGCAGCTCGGCTATCTCCTCGGCACCAACTGGCTGACCATGGGCATGATCCTGTCGACGCCGATGGTGCTGGCCGGCATCTGGGCAATGGCGACCGCCAAGCCGGTGCCGCAACCCCAGCCGCAGGCGACATGACGCCGTTGAAGACCCGCATCGTCGACCTGATCGAGGCGCTCGGCCCCCTTCCCGTCAACGAATACATGGCGCTGTGCCTGTTCGACCCCGCCGACGGCTACTACACGACACGCGAGCCCTTCGGCGCTGCCGGCGACTTCATCACCGCGCCGGAGATCAGCCAGATGTTCGGCGAACTCGTCGCCGTCTGGCTCTACCAGGCCTGGCTGGCGACGGGTAAGCCGATGCCGGTGACCATTGCCGAGATCGGCCCGGGCCGCGGCACGCTGATGAAGGACATGCTGCGCACCCTGTCGCGGCTTGATCCCACGCTGACCAATGGCGCCGTCTTCGCCATGATCGAGACCAGCCCGCGCCTGACCGAGGTCCAGAAACAGACGCTCGGCGCGACACCTTTCGCGGTTGGCTGGCACGAGACCATCGAGACCTTGCCCGATCAGCCGCTGCTCATCGTCGGCAACGAATTGTTCGACGCTGTGCCGATCCGCCAGTTCGTCCGCGCCGGTACGGGCTGGCGCGAGCGCATGGTCAGCCTGGACGACGAGAATGCCCTTTGTTTCTTCGCCGGCGCCAGCTCGGTCGACCCGACGCTGCTGCCCGTTGACGCCGCTGAAGCGCCGCAAGGGGCGGTCGTCGAGATCGCTCCCGCCCGCACCGCGCTGATGGCGGCCATTGCCGAGCGCATGGCCCGCCATGGCGGCGCCGGCCTGTTCCTCGACTATGGCCATCTCCAGCCGGGTGTCGGCGACACGCTGCAGGCCTTGCGCCGGCACAATCACGAAGATGTGCTGGCCAATCCCGGCGAAGCCGACCTCACCTCGCATGTCGATTTCGCCGCCCTTGCCGCGACCGTGCGCGCGCATGGTCTCGACGCCCATCTGTCGACGCAAGGCAATTTCCTGCTCGGCATGGGCATTCTCGAGCGCGCCGGCCGGCTTGGCGCCGATGCCGGCCAGGCGGCACGCGACAAGATCACCGGCGATGTCGAACGCCTTGCCGGACCGCAGGCCATGGGCGAGCTGTTCAAGGTGCTTGCGGTCCTGCCGCGCGGTGTGCCGATCCGGCCCTTTGCCACGGCGGATTGACTTTTCACCGCTGCCCCTCCCAATCTCCCGTCCGGCAAAAGAGCGGCCGAACCGCCGGCCACCTCGCTTCCGGACTTTTTCTTGACGAAACCGCCCACACGGACAACAACGCCCGCATGCTCACTCAGACCAAACCGGATCCCGTTCGGTCGCCGCTGCTGGACAAGGCGCAGGCACAAGGCATCCGCCACGGCTATTTCACCCGTACAGGCGGCGTCTCGACCGGCATCTACCAGGGCCTCAACATCGGCACCGGATCGGATGACGACAAGGCGCTGGTGGCCGAGAACCGTGCCCGTGTCGCCGCCTGGATGGGCGTGCCGACGAGCCATCTGTTGACCGCCTGGCAGATCCATTCCCCCGACGTCATTGTCGTCAGGGAACCCTTTGCCGGCGAACGCCCCAAGGCCGATGCCATCGTCACCGACCGGCCGGGCATCGCCATCGGCGCCTCGACCGCCGATTGCGGCCCGGTGCTGTTCGCCGATGCCGGGGCGCGCATCATCGGCGCGGCGCATGCCGGCTGGAAAGGCGCCTTCACGGGCGTGCTGGAAAACACCATTGCCGCGATGGAAAGCCTGGGGGCCCGGCGTGAAAACATCGTCGCCGTGCTCGGCCCCTCGATCGGCCCCGAAAACTACGAAGTCGGGCCGGAATTCGTCGCCCGCTTCGTCGAGGTCGACGCGGAAAACATCAGCTACTTCGCGCCCTCCGCCACATCAGGCCATGCCATGTTCGATCTCAACCGTTACACGGTCGACCGTTTGGCCAGGGCCGGCGTGACCGCCGAGGGCCTCGGCCGCTGCACCTATGCCGAGGAAGATTTGTTTTACTCCTACCGGCGCACCACGCACCGCAAGGAGCCCGATTACGGCCGGCAGGTTTCGGCCATCGTTTTGGAGAAGGTATAATGGCGCTGCATTTTGAACGATCGGAATTTGACGCGCGGCGCGACCGGCTGATGATCGAGATGGCCGAGAAGAAACTCGACGCCATCCTGCTCTTCGCGCAGGAAAGCATGTACTGGCTGACCGGCTACGACACGTTCGGCTTCTGCTTCTTCCAGTGCCTGGTGGTAAAGGCCGACGGCTCGATGGTGCTTCTGACCCGTTCGGCCGACCTGCGCCAGGCGCGCCACACCTCGATCATCGACAACATCGTGCTGTGGACCGACCGCAACGGCGCCAACCCGGCGGTCGACCTGCGCAATCTGCTCAACGATCTCAACCTGCTTGGCGCCCGCATCGGCGTCGAATACGACACCCACGGCCTGACCGCTTTCAATGGCCGCCGGCTGGACGAGCAATTACAGACTTTTGGCCAGATCGCCGACGCCTCCGGCATTGTCGGCCGGCTGCGCCTGTTCAAGAGCCCGGCCGAGATCGCCAAGGCCGAGAAGGCCGCCAACCTCTCCGACGATGCGCTGGACGCGGCGCTGCCGCTGATCAAGCAGGGCGGCGACGAAGCGCTGATCCTGGCCGCCATGCAAGGCGCGGTCTTTGCCGGCGGCGGCGACTATCCGGCCAACGAGTTCATCATCGGCTCCGGTGTCGACGCGCTGCTCTGCCGCTACAAGGCCGGCCGCCGCAAGCTGACCAAGAACGACCAGCTGACGCTGGAATGGGCCGGTGTCTTCCATCATTACCATGCGCCGATGATGCGCACCGTGCTGACCGGCAAAGTGTCGAAGCGCCATCAGGAACTTTTCGACGCCGCGCGGGCCGCTCTTCTCGCCGTCGAAAAGGCGATGGCGCCGGGCAATACATTTGGCGATGTCTTCGACGCCCACGCCCGTACCATGGAGACGCACGGCCTGACCAAGCACCGGCTGAACGCCTGCGGCTACTCCGTCGGCGCCCGCTTCACGCCGTCCTGGATGGACATGCCGATGTTCTATCAGGGCAACCCCGAGCCGATCGCGCCGCACATGACGCTGTTCGCCCACATGATCATCATGGATTCCGAGACCGAGACGGCAATGACGCTTGGCCGCACCTACCTGACCACCGAATCCCAGCCGAAGCCGCTGTCCCGCCATGATCTCGACTTGATCGTACAGTGAATCCATAATGGGAGGCGTTCTTCGCCAAGGAGTTAGAAGGCAAATGAGACGATCGCATGTGACGACCGTGTCATTGCTTGTGGCATTGGCTCTTGCCGCCTGCACCAACGCAAAGGACGTTCTCGAACCTTCCGCCATCACCCCGCCGGCGACCTCAGCGCCAGCGACGCCGGGCAGCACTGCGGCCACGGTTCCCGCGCCATCGCCGACCGCGCCTGCTGCCACCACTGCTGGTGGCGCAACCACCGCGCCGCTGACCTCAGCCCAGAGCGCTGCCATCCTGTCGAAGACCCGGCTGCAGATCGCGCCGATCGTCGGCGCTTCGGTGGAGGCCGCCACGCCGCTGACGGCGGAACTGCAGACGCGGGCCAAGCAGCGTGGCATCACGCTTGCCGGCAGCGCCGACCAGACCGCGACCCATGTGCTGAAGGGCTATTTCTCGGCGATTTCGGAAGGCAAGGACACCACCGTCATCTATGTCTGGGACGTCTACGACCCCGCAGGCAACCGCCTGCACCGCATCAACGGCCAGATGAAGGCGCCTTCGGTTGGCAATGGCGGGGGCGCCGACAGCTGGAAGGACGTCTCGCCCGCAACCATGCAGGCAATCGCCGACCAGACCATCGACCAGTTCACGGCATTTCTCGGCGGCAAGGCGGGTTAGCAAGGCGTGCTGGAGTGTTGCCTCTCGGCGATGGCACCAACCTTTCTTGAGTTTAGCCGGCGGATTCCCAATCTCGACGCTTGCAATACCGGCGCGGGCCGCTAAAAGCCCGGTTAAAAGGTACGGGAGAGTCTGTCAGGCCTTCCCATCCTCCACCAGGAACGGTGCATGAAACTCTTCGCGGGCAATTCCAACAGAGTGCTGGCCGAAGCGGTCGCCCGCTATCTCAACATCCCGCTGGGCAAGGCCAGTGTCAGGCGCTTCGCCGACCAGGAAATCTTCGTCGAAATCCAGGAAAACGTGCGCGGCGAGGATGTTTTCATCCTGCAGTCGACCTCGTTCCCGACCAACGATCACCTGATGGAACTGCTCATCATGATCGACGCCTTCATGCGCTCCTCGGCCAAGCGCATCACGGCGGTGATTCCCTATTTCGGCTACGCCAGGCAAGATCGCCGCGCCTCGGGCCGCACGCCGATCTCGGCCAAGCTGGTCGCCAACATGATCACCCGCGCCGGCGTCGACCGCGTTCTGACGCTGGACCTCCATGCCGGCCAGATCCAGGGCTTCTTCGATATCCCGACTGACAATCTGTTCTCGGTGCCGGTGATGGCCCGCGACGTGAAGGCGAAATACAAGCAGCTCGGCAATGTCGTGGTGGTCTCGCCCGATATTGGCGGCGTGGTGCGGGCGCGTGCGCTGGCCAAGCGCTTCGATGCGCAACTCGCCATCGTCGACAAGCGCCGCGAGCGCCCGGGCGAATCGGAAGTCATGAACATCATCGGCGCCGTCGCCGGCAAGGATTGCCTGCTGATCGACGACATCGTCGATTCCGGCGGCACGCTGTGCAATGCCGCCGATGCGCTGCTGGCCAACGGCGCCACCAGCGTCACCGCCTATATCACCCATGGCGTGCTGTCGGGCGGCGCGGTCGCCCGCATCAGCGGCTCGAAGCTGCAGGAACTGGTGATCACCGATTCCATCCAGCCGACACAGGGCGTCCTCGACGCCCCCAACATCCGCGTCATCTCGATCGCCGACCTGATGGGCGAAGCCATCTCGCGCACAGCGACCGAGGAATCGGTGTCGAGCCTGTTCGACTAAAGCGAGACGCACTGAACCAGGACGATCTTGGTCTCGATAGAGATGGGTTTGCGCATGTATCAAAGCCATCATCGGGCACGTTCAGTTTGCTCTTTCCCGTCTACTTCCCTTTGGCGTTGACGCAGCCGCTTGACGTACGCTGAATCAACGAGGTTCTCTGACGATAGGCCTAAGGCGCAATTCGCTAGTGAAGCGTATGTGCTATCGGTTAGCTTTAGACCGTTCGGTATCGCGCCATAGTTCTCGCAGCTATTTTCCAGGATCGCGGCAAAAAGTGCTTTAAAAAAATCAGAGAGAGATGGTCGCAAGGCGCTGGTTCCTGCTGCCGTAAGCGGATCGGCGGCCAGTGCACTGGCTTTGTCGGCGTCAGTTGCCAACTCCCGCACGAAATCTCCCAGTGTTGGCCAATATTTCAGGTCGAATTGCCCACTTAAGTTGGCAAGCTTTTCGCGCACCCAGGAATCAAAAAGGTAGTTATCCCGGGCTGCAGCCTCAATCACACCGCATACGTCGTAATGTGTGTCGGTGTAGAATTGAGAATGGTTGTGAAGATCGGATCTTTCGTCGAGGAGGCCGGCCAAATCTGCCGCCTTGGTAGCGATCTCCCGGTTTACTACCTCAAGCCGCTCCTTTCCCTTCCGGGTGGCAGCAAGTTTATCCGGGCTCCAGAAGGCAGCTGCGCTCAAAAGGGTACCAAGGAACGACTCTAGCGCACGACACTGATCGTGCAATTTCTCATGGAGTTCATTGTAGACATCGATCAGTTCCGCCCTTCGCGATAGAAGGCGTTCTGCGACGGCATTTTCACTCGGCAGTATTTGGTGCTCGATATTGTATCGTATTCCCGAGCGCAAGATTTCCTCGCAGATTGCTGTCGGCTTTGCCGGGGACATCATGTTTCCTCGTGAGTTGGTTGAAATACCGCTTGACGCTACCGCACACAGGCAACCTGTGCGGCACCTGAGCAAAGAATTATTTCTTTGTTTCAGGTACCTAGCGCCAACCATGATCGGTCGCCGTTTCCTTGGTGCGCCTTCGGTCTTCTGCATTGTACCGCGAGCAGAGGTTTCCTTACGCGCTTGCCATGGCATACTGCCCCTCCAAACAATGGAGGAGGTGCAGATGACAATCCGGCGGAGGACTTTGCTCGGGCTTGCGGTTTCGATCGCGGCTGTCTTTTCGGCACCGGCGGCCTGGGCCGCCGATTTTCCGGACCGGACCATCACGATGGTTGTCCCCTTTTCCGCGGGCGGCTCGACGGATCTGGTCGCCCGTCTCGTCGCCAACAAGATGTCCGAAAACCTCGGGCAGCAGATTGTCGTTGAAAATGTTGGCGGGGCCGGCGGCAGCATCGGTGCTGCCCAGGTCGCCCGGGCCGAGCCGGACGGCTACACGATCCTCATGGGCACGGTTGCGACGCACGCGCTCAACCCTCTGATCCTCAAGACCAAGCCCTACGATGCGGAGAAGGATTTTGCTCCGATATCGCTGCTTGTGCTGGTGCCGAACGTCCTGGTCGTAAACCCCCAGTTTCCCGCCAAAGACGTCAAGGAACTGATCGAGCTGTTGAAGAAGGACCCGGACAAATACGCCTACGCCTCATCGGGCAATGGCACCCCGCTGCATCTGTCGGGCGAGCTTTTCAAGACGATGGCCGGCGTTGATATGCAGCACATACCCTACAAGGGCGCCGGGCCGGCCTTGAACGACGTTATCGCAAACCAGGTGCCGATGATGTTCGACAACCTGCCGTCTTCATCGGGCCATATCAAGGGCGGGACGCTCAGGGCTCTGGGCGTCACCACCAAGGAGCGCGTGCCCTCCTTCCCCGATTTGCCGGCAATTGCCGAAACCATTCCGGGCTACGAAACCTATAGCTGGAACGCTCTGTTCGCACCCGCGGGCACCCCGGCGGACGTGATCGAGGTTCTTCACAAGGCAGCAGCCAACGCGCTGCAGGATCCCGATGTGATTGCGCGCATGGGCCAATTCAGCGCCTCGATCGTGGCCTCCAGCCCCGAAGAGCTGGCAACGCATGTGAAGGCTGAACTCGCCAAGTGGGAGCCGATCGTCAAGGCCAGCGGCGTTCAGATGGATTAGGGCGTCAATGCGCACTCCGGCGCTGCTTACTATGGCGCCGGAGCCTCCAATCGAGGCTGCGTCCGCCGCATGCCTTCGCCGTCTCGCGTGCCACGCATATAGCCGCGCGGCGAGGAGCCCAGCATGCGCTTGAACATGGTGATGAAGGCCGGCACGCTGTCATAGCCCAAGTCGAGCGCCACCCGGGTGATCGGCTCGCCATCGGCGAGCCTGGGCAGCGCCGCGAACAGGCAGGCCTGCTGGCGCCATGTCGACAGCGACAGGCCGGTCTGGCGCTGGAAGGCGCGCGTGAAGGAGCGCCGGCTCATGCCGGCGGCATCCGCCCATTCGTCGATCGTCGCATGCGGCGAAGGTGCGGCGACGAAGCGACGGCACAGTATCGCCAGCCTCGGATCGGACGGGAACGGCAGCCCGAGCGGCCGTTCCGGCAAGGTCGGGATTTCATGCAGCAACAGGTTCATGATCAGCCCGCCGCGCCCTTGCAACTCGCCGCCTTGCGGCAGTTTCTCCGATTCCACGATCAGGCTGTGCATCAGCTCGGTGACGCCGACGACGCGCAACCCTTCCGGCAGGCCGGGAATCGCGCCCGGCATGACATAGACCGAGCGCATCGAGACATCGCCCAGCATCTCGACGGAATGCTCCGTGCCGGCCGGAATCCACATCGCGTGGTCGGGCGGCACCATCCAGCGCCCGTGCCGCGTCGTCACCAGCACGACGCCGACCAGCGCGTGCAGCAACTGGCTGCGGCTGTGGCGGTGCTGCGGCACATGGTAACCGTCGGGATATTCGGTCGGCAACGCCACCGCCGGCCCGGCGACCTCCTCCAGCCATTGCCAGCGACTCTCATGCAATTGGCCGAGATCGGCGTTGCCGGCGCGAAAGATTTCCCTGCCATGTGGCATTGGGTATGGCCCACTTGCGAAACTATTGGACCAAACCACGAAAGAAGTCGCGCTGCAAGCAGCCTATAAGGCAACCGTCTCTAAGGCGGCTGCAGGCGCATCCGCCAGATTGCCTGCGGGCGTGCCCGCCAAAAAGACCACGGAGCCACCCTTGACCGATACGACAGCCGCCAGCGTCGCGCCACCAGCGCCCACCAGTCACACTTCCGCCCAGGCGACGGCCTTCACCGTCATCCTGGCAGTGAGCTTCTGCCACGGCATCAACGACATCATGCAGTCGCTGCTATCGGCCATTTATCCCTTGCTGAAAGAGAATTACGGCCTCGATTTCTGGCAGATCGGCCTTCTGACCTTCACCTTCCAGGTGACCGCCTCGCTGCTGCAGCCGGTGATCGGCATGATCACCGACAAGCGGCCGATGCCCTATTCCTTGCCCTATGGCATGGCCTCGTCGCTGATCGGCCTGGTCGTGCTGGCCTATGCCGGGCACTACTATCTGCTGCTGCTCGGCGCCTCGCTGATCGGCATCGGCTCGGCGATCTTCCATCCGGAATCCTCGCGCATCGCCCGCTTCGCCTCGGGCGGCCGCTTCGGCCTGGCGCAGTCGCTGTTCCAGGTCGGCGGCAATTTCGGCCAGTCCATGGGGCCGCTGCTGGCTGCCTTCATCGTCGTGCCGTTCGGCCAGACCAGCATCGCCTGGTTCGCCGTCGGCTCGCTGATCGGCATTGTCGTTCTGTGGCAGGTCGGCGGCTGGTACAGTCGTCTGCGCGCCGCGCAAGGCA
The DNA here is from genome assembly GCF_056402995.1 of Mesorhizobium sp. P3_A8. Classification (NCBI taxonomy): domain Bacteria; kingdom Pseudomonadati; phylum Pseudomonadota; class Alphaproteobacteria; order Hyphomicrobiales; family Phyllobacteriaceae; genus Mesorhizobium; species Mesorhizobium sp. P3_A8. The sequence goes on from NZ_JBFUGI010000019.1 coordinate 32,797, forward strand.
CCCGCAAGGCGGCAAGCTTCGTCTCGCCCTTCCCGCGACGCAAGGTGATGAACGCGCTGATCGTGCTGACCTTGCTGGTGCTGAGCAAGAACGCCTACATCGCCAGCCTCGCCAGCTACTACACCTTCTATTCCATCCATAAGTTCGGCGTGTCGGTGCAGATGTCGCAGATCATGCTGTTCCTGTTCCTGGGCGCCTCGGCGCTGGGCATCCTGCTCGGCGGCCCGTTTGGCGACCGTTATGGGCAGAAGGCGATGATCTGGTTCTCGATCGTCGGCGTGCTGCCCTTCACGCTGGCGCTGCCCTACGCCAACATGGAATGGACGATGGTGCTCACCGTGCTGATCGGCCTCATCCTGTCGTCGGCCTTCTCCAACATCGTCGTCTTCGCGCAGGAACTGGTGCCCGGCCGCGTCGGCATGATCGCCGGCATCTTCTTCGGCTTCGCCTTCGGCATGGGCGGCATCGCGGCCGCCGTGCTCGGCGTCGTCGCCGACATGAAGGGCATCGATTTCGTCTTCCAGATCTGCTCGTATTTGCCGTTCCTGGGCCTGCTGACGGTGTTCCTGCCGAACATGAAGGAAGCCCGCAAGGCTCAGGCGGCCGCCTAGACCCGGCCGACCCTCAATTGATGCAGAAGCACCCGCCAGCCGGCGGGTGCTTTTTCTTTGCCGTTCCCTGTGAATTCAAGTCTTGAAGAAGGCCAGCAGGTCGGCGTTGATGACATCGGCATGGATTGTCGCCATACCGTGCGGAAAGCCCTTGTAGACCTTGAGCTCGCCCTTCTTGAGCAGGTTGATCGACAGCAGCGCCGAGTCGGCGATGGGAACGATCTGGTCGTCGTCGCCATGCATGACCAGTACCGGCACGTCGATCGCCTTCAGATCCTCGGTGAAGTCGGTTTCCGAGAAAGCCTTGATGCAATCATAATGCGCCTTGGTGCCCCCCATCATGCCCTGGCGCCACCAATTGTCGATGACGCCCTGCGAGACCTCGGCGCCCGGGCGATTGAAGCCGTAGAACGGACCGGCCGGAACGTCGCGGAAGAACTGGGCGCGGTTGGCTGCCTGGGCGGCGCGGAAGCCGTCAAACACCTCGATCGGCAGGCCGCCGGGATTGGCAGCTGTCTTGAGCATGATCGGCGGCACCGCACCGATCAGCACCGCCTTGGCGACACGGCCGCCTGAGCCGTATTGCGCAACGTAGCGCGCCACCTCGCCGCCGCCGGTCGAGTGGCCGACATGGATGGCGTTCTTGAGGTCGAGATGCGCGGCAAGTTCGGCCACATCGGCGGCATAGGTGCCCATCTCGTTGCCGATATCCGTCTGGGTCGAGCGGCCATGGCCGCGGCGGTCATGGGCGATGACGCGGTAGCCTTGCGCCAGGAAGAACAGCATCTGGGCATCCCAGTCGTCGCTGCTCAACGGCCAGCCATGATGGAAGACGATGGGCTGACCGGTTCCCCAGTCCTTGTAGAAAATCTGCGTGCCGTCCTTGGTGGTGATCGTGCCGCTGCCGGAGCCGGACTTTGTCTGCGAAGCCATCTCAATCTCCTTTGATTGTTTTCGCGATAAACAATATCGCGATATCGATATGGCTAACGCAGGTCGAAAGCCTTGTCTACAAAAATATATATCGCGATATCATTTTTCGTGGTACATATTCCGTGATTAATCGGCAAAGGAATGCGTCGTGCCTCTCCCGTTGGACAATCAGCTCTGCTTCACGCTCTACGCCACCTCAATGGCGATCAACCGCACCTACAAGCCGATGCTGGACGAGATGGGGATCACCTATCCGCAATATCTCGTGCTCAACGCGCTTGCCGAGGCCGACGGCATGTCGGTCGGCACGATCGCGCACCGGCTCGCTTTGGAATCGAGCACCATCACACCGCTGGTGAAGCGGATGGAACAGGCTGGTCTGGTGACCCGCCAGCGCAGCCAGACCGACGAGCGCCAGGTGCAAGTCGACCTGACATCAGCTGGACGTGCGCTGCTGGTCCAGTGCAACTGCCTCAATGAGACCCTGATAGAGCGCTCCGGCATGACGCTGGCGCAACTCGATGCGCTGAACCGCCAGATCCAGGCGCTGCGTGATGCGCTGAGCAGCGGTCAGGGGTAGCCGATGCCAGGCGCTCCCGGGCGCCAATCTTGCTGGGCCAATGGTGGTTGGCAATGTTGTGGGCTGTGATGAGCGCTGGAGTGGCGGTACCGTTCCCATAGTTTTCACGTGCCGAAGCGGTGCCAACCAACTCGCATGACTGATGTAGTTGTCCTCTGATGACCATTGCTGATTGTAAATTCGAAATGGGATTGCGATAAAGAGGGCATTGACACTATCATACTTGTTGTGAGGGAATAATCTGAGGGCGAATATTGCTTGAATTTAAAATTGCTAGAGATCCGCCGGCGAGTGCGTTTCCATGGGAACAAATACTCACGTGGGCACCCCATCTTTTTTGGGCGGCTGTCGCTCTCACTATATTCTTCGTCATAGGCCCATCGCGAATCCGCGAAGCTTTCTCTCGAGCAACGAAGGTTGGCTTCGGGGGGTTAGAAGTGGAATTTAAGTCGGGGATCGAGCAGGCGGCGAAAGCCAAGCAGATCGATCTTCCAACCCAACTCCGAGATCAATTGGCAAGGCGGCTCGATCGACTGCAACATCTCATCGCTTCCGCGCGTATCTTATGGATCGACGACCATCCCGATGGCAACGCCATCGAGATGGGCCTCCTTCATAGTCTCGGTGCGACGATCGATCTGGCGAGCTCCGACCGGAATGCCAAGCAACGTCTGGAGTCGGCAATTTACGATCTGGTGTTGTCTGACATGGCGCGCGGAGATGACCATGGTGCCGGACGAAAGTTTCTTCCGCAGGTAAAGAGCGCCATGTTGAGCCCGCCCCTCATTTTCTACGTCGGAAAGCCGGAGCCCTTGCCCGCTGGCGCATTTGGCCTGACCGTCCGCCCAGACGAGCTTTTCAATCTCATCTTGGATGCCCTAGAACGACGGAGGGGCTGAATGTACATCCAGCTCTGCGTCAAAGGCATCGCGGGCCAGTTTAATAGCAGCAAGGGGATTTCCAAGGACGAAGCGAAGCAAATAATTATGAGTGCGAAAGGCATTCGTTCGAACTGGTGGCGTAAGGTTGGCATCATTACGCCCGAGAAGATTGCGAACGTATTGACCGATCAAAATCTCGACCGGCACTTACACAACTATGACACCTATGGTGGCGAAACGCCATTTATCTCATTGGCCTGCGGATCTGTTGAGAGGGATATTTTCGTCAGTAACAACTTCATCTATTCTGCGGTAGACACAGCCCTAATGTTTGCAACTGAGGATTGGACTAGGCCTGGAGCGCTTTGCTATTGCTGGGTGCCGACGAGCCATGGCAAGACAGTCGCCCTCCGCTCCATTGCGGAACCCGTTCGCGATCTCAATATCTACCAGCGGTGGTCGCCATTCCAGTTAGAAGGCGAGATCACAGCGAAGGTTAATGTTCCAGCAAACCAAATCGAAAAGGTGGAGTGGTGGGACGGATCGCACAGCACGATGAAACCCAAATTTACATGGCGGAACCCTGACGACTATGTCGACCCTGCGCCGCTCAGCAACATCCGGGATCTATTCTGATGGACGATCTGCTTCTTGAGCCAGAGCGCCTACACCGGCGGATCAAATTCCTGCAATCAAGGGCCAAAGCGCATTTGGACACCCCTTCTGAAAACGTGCTGCACAAAGCATGCGCCGGCACGCTGCTTCGCGATGCCGCCTGCGTCGCACTAATGATCGGGGCAACGAAGGAAGCACGCAACCTCTTGCTTGAGTCCGGCCACCTTTTTCTGCAACTCGGCCTGACTACCGGATCGACATACATCGCGCTTGCGCAAACAAAAACGGCGCGCGAACAGCTCTCGCCTTATCAAGACCTGATCGATGGCGTTAGCCGGCAATGGGATCGGCAGCAGGCAAGGAAACACGCCACGCCCGGCCGCCCGATGGCTGAGATGTCGCGCAACTCGCCACGCCAGATGTTTTCGCTAGTGCAGGCCGAATGGCTGATTAGCGAGACGCCGCAACCCACTCTGCTCGTCGAAGCTTCTGCAATGCGCACCGCCTTGGAACGGAACGGCGGCCATCCGGTAGGCACGACCGGCCTTTCGGCAGCGACCTATTCCAACATAGCCGAGCGGATGGCGAGGCAGCGCGTGTCCAAAGAGACGTACACGCCTAAATTTGTCGCGAGCGGCTTTGCTATGATTGCGGCGACGCGGGCCGAAAATATTCGTGCTGCCATGAAGGACAGCTATCACTGGCAATTACTCGCACGACCGGCCGAACTGCTCGATCTCGATGCGGTTGTCCTGTCATCGATTGCGCTTAGTAGCGGAATGAGCAAGGGTACTATCGAGCAGATTTTTTCCGAGGACGTTCCGCTGGAGAGAGCGCCGGTCGAGGCAGCAGCCCTCCTTAGGGACGATCAGGCTCTATGATATGGGCGCTCGGTTATCGCCGCTCCTGCCGCCATGGGCATGCCGCTGTCGCGCCCCCTAGATATTCTCCCGAGTATAGATTTCGAACGGCAGGATGGTGGTGAAGTTGCCGCCCTCATTGGGGCTGGCGACGGCGCGCACCATGCCGCTCAGCGCTTCCTGGGCGATGCGGGCGAGCGGGTGCGAGATGATGAAGGTCAGCGTGCCGTCGAGCAGCGCCGAACGGGTCGACTCCATCAGCTCATAGCCGACGACGACGACGCTGCCGGCACGGCCGGTGGAGCGCAGCGCGGCAATGGTGCCGGTGATGCCGCCACCGGCGACATAAAGCCCGGACAGATCCGGATTCTCGTTCAGCAGCCTTTCGGTCATCTCCTGCGCGATGGCGCTGGATTCGAAGGTCAGCAGCGGCTCGAGCAGCATGAAATCAGGGGCGTGCTCGCGGAAATAGGAGCGGAAGCCGCTTTCGTTCATCTCCTGGCAGCGATAGCGGTGATTGCCGACGAGGATCCCGAGCTTGCCGGGCGCCTTGCAGACATGCTCGAACACCCAGGCCGCGGTGCGGCCGACCTTCCAGCCGTCCAGCCCGATATAATGAACCTGACCCGTCGCCGAGATCTGCGAGATCAGCGCGAACACCGGCACGTTGCGGGCCTGCAGCGCGTCGACCGCCTGGGTGACCAGCGGATGGACGGCGGCGACAACGCCGACGGCGTCGCATTCGGCGCCGAGCGCCAGCAGGCGCGCTCCGACATTCTGCGGCGACAAATCGTCGAGAAACTCGATGCGTAGCTCGATCTCGCAGTCGGGCATGGCCGGCGCCACGGCGCGCAGCGCATCGGCGATGTTGCGGTAGAAGGCGCGGCCCGGCTGGTGCAGCAGGAAGCCAAAGCGGTAGTGCGGCCGGGCCGCCGCTATGCGGCTGCGCAGCGCGCCCATGCCGTAGAAGCCGATCTGCTCGGCCGCCAGCCTGACACGCTCGCGCGTGCCCTGGCGGACGGCGCCAGCGCCGCTCAGCACCCGGTTGACGGTGGCCACCGAAACATTCGCCTCGGCGGCGACATCCCTGATCGTCGGCCGCTTGTTCTGATCCATTTCGTCTCATCCGCTTGGTGCAATTGATACGAAAATATCATTCATCGCGCCAGATTGATATGAATGACACAATCCATTTGGAACAAACATTCTATTCTTGATTCATTTTGGATCAAGATGTTTATCTCTGGAAAAGCAAGCAAGGCGGACGCACCGCCAGCCCAGGGATAGCAGCAGCACAGCGCAGACAGGTTTTCGCCCACCGCCCTCAGGCGGTGTGAGCCAGCGCGCGTGCGGCCCATCCCAAGGCGTTGCGGGTGCGGCATTGCGGGTGGAGGATTGCATGGACGATCTCAAATACGGCGTGCGCGACAAGCGCGGCGACTGGAAGCCGAACGGACGCATCGAGGGCGCACCGTTATGGAACTGGCCACCCAGGCTGCCGAAGATTCTGGCGTGGCTGCCCGGCTATATCTGGCCGTGGAATGCCTTCCACATGGCAACCGCGCTGCTCTACTGGTTCTATATCGTGCCTGGCGTCGAGACGATGAAGACGATCAGCTGGGGTTGGGCGCTGTGGCTCTATGCCGTCAATGCCGCCGCGATCCTCGTCTTCTACGGCATCTTCGAGCTGCGCTATTACATCAAGCGCACCCAGGCGACGCGGTTCAAATACAACCACAAATTCCCCGGCGATGCGCCCTCCGACGTGTTCTGGTTCCAGAGCCAGAACCTCGACAACTTCCTGCGCTCGTTCTTCATCACCATTCCGCTGTGGACCGTCGTCGAAGTCGTCTTCCTCTGGTGCTTTGCCAATGGCTACGTGCCGTGGGTCGGCTGGTCGGATCATCCGGTCTATCTCGCCGCACTGGTGCTGGTCGCGCCAGCCATCCACGAGGTGCATTTCTTCTTCATCCACCGCCTGATCCACTGGGGCCCGCTCTATCGCTGGATCCATTCGGTCCACCACAATTCGATCAACCCCTCGCCCTGGTCGTCGCTGTCGATGCATCCGGTGGAAGGGTTCCTCTACCACGCGGTCGCCTTCTGGCACCTGATCATCCCGTCCAATCCGATCGTCGCGCTGTTCCAGCTGCATGTCGCCGGCTTCGGCGCCGTCAATGGCCATCTCGGCTTCGACAAGCTGGAAGTGACCGAGGACACGGCCGTCGATAGCCACGCCTACACGCATTACCTCCACCACAAATATTTCGAGGTGAACTATGGCGGCGACGGGCTGATCCCGCTCGATCGCTGGTTCGGCACCTGGCACGACGGCACAAGAGAGGGCGAAGCCATGATGGACGCCCGCTTCCAGAAAAAGAAGGAACGCATGAACGCAAAAGCCGCGGCGAACCATTGATCAAGCGACGCAACGCGCAACGGGAGAGGTGCGCGCCTGCGGATGAATTCAAGTTTTTCTAAACCCGTCTGACGACGGCAACCGGGAGGAAATGAAATGAAAACGATCACGAAACTGCTGACGGCGATCATGCTTGCGGGCGTGGCGGCGACATCGGCCACGTCGGCCATGGCTGACGGGGCGAAGATCTTCGTCATCGGCGGCAAGGCCGACGACCCGTTCTGGTCGAAGGTCAAGAAGGGCGCCGACGATGCCGGCAAGGTCGCCGAACTGACCGGCGGCTCGGTGACCTGGCTCGGCCCGCAGAACTACGACAATCTCGGTCCGGACGCGGCCAAGCTGATCCGCACCGCGCTCAGCCAGAAGCCGAGCGCCATTGTCGGCCCCGACTGGGTACCGGAAGCCATGGACGACGCCTTCAAGGAAGTCGTTGCCGCCGGCGTGCCGCTCATCATCTACAATTCCGGCGGCATGGACGCGGCCAAGCGGCTCGGCGCCATGAACTATGTCGGCAATGAAGAATACGCCGCTGGCCTCGGCGGCGGCGCCTATTACGGCAGCCATGGCGCCAAGAACGTGCTGTGCGTCAACACCTTGCCGGGCGCCACCAACACCGAAGACCGCTGCAAGGGCATTGCCGACGCCATCGCCAAGAGCGGCGGCAAATCGAGCCAGTTGCCGCTGCCCTCGTCCAGCTTCGGCAACCCGACCGCGGTCGCCGAGGCGATCAAGGCTGCTGTGCTGAAGGACAACACCATCGACGGTGTCATCACCATCAGCGCCGGCGACGCCAACAGTGCCGCCAACGCCATCAGCCAGGCCAATGCCGGCGACAAGGTCAAGCTCGCTTCCTTCGACATGGACGAGACCGGCCTGCAGCGCATCAAGACCGGCACGCAGATGTTCGCGGTCGACCAGCAGCCCTATCTGCAGGGCTTTCTTGCGGTGTCGCTGCTGAACGGCTTCGTCAATTACGGGCTCGACCTGCCGACCAAGCCGGTGCTGACCGGACCGGGGATCGTCGACGCCGCCAATGTCGACGCGACGATGGCTGGTGCCGCGGCCGGCGCTCGCTAGCTTCTGCAGACAGAATGTCCGGCCCATCCGCGGGCCGGACATCATCTGCCACGCGCCGCCGATGACTGGCCGCGCCAGGCTCCCATTGTTCAAGCCAGGGACATTTCGATGACATCCCAAGCCCATCACCAGCCCGCCGCGGCAGCCACCGCGCCGCCCGCCCCGCACTCTTCGATGCCCTCGATCGGCAGCCTCGTGCGCCGCCCCGAAGTCGGTTCGCTGATCGGCATGATCGCCGTTCTGGTGTTCTTCTCGATCTTCGGCGGCGCCAATTTCATGTCGGCCGGCGGTGCCGCGAGCTGGCTCAACGTCGCCTCGGAACTCGGCATCATCGCGCTTCCCATCGGCCTGCTGATGATCGCCGGGCATCTCGATCTCTCCGTCGGCTCGATGGTCCCCGCCAGTTCGATGACCATTGCCATCCTGTCGGGCCATTACGGCCTGCCGATCATCGTCGGCATCCTCGCAGCCCTTGGCCTTGGGCTCGCCGTCGGCTTCATCAACGGCGTGCTGGTGATCCGCACCAAGGTGCCGTCCTTCGTCGTTACGCTCGCCACGCTGTTTGCGCTCGCCGGCCTGACGCTCGGCCTCTCGGTCATCCTCTCCGGCAGCACCAGCGTCGCGCTGAAGAGCGGACCGACCGCCAAGCTGCTGTTCGGCGACTATCTCGGCGGCAAGTTCGAGGTGACGCTGTTCTGGTGGATCGCCGCCATCCTGATCGTCGGCTTCATCCTGAATTTCTCGCGCTTCGGCAACTGGATCCTGGCCATGGGCGGTGACGCCGTCAGCGCCCGCAACGCCGGCATCCCGACCGACCGGGTGACCATCGCGCTGTTCATGAGCAGCGGCCTGTGCGCCTCCTTCGTCGGCATGTCGCAGGCCATCCTCTACAACAGCGCCCAGGTGGCCGCCGGCCAGTCCTTCATCTTCAACTCGATCATCGCGGTGGTCATCGGCGGCGTGCTGCTCACCGGCGGCTACGGTTCGGTAGTCGGCATCGTGCTCGGCACGCTGACCTTCGCCATCGTCAACCAGGGTATTTTCTACACCGGCTTCGACGCCAACTGGGCAAGCCTGATCATCGGCGTCCTGCTGCTGGCGGCCGTGCTGATGAACAACACCTTCCGCACCATGGCGCTCACCTACGCACCACGTGCCAAATCGAGGGCTCGCTGATGACACCGCCCCTGCTCAGGCTGACTGGGATCAACAAGTCGTTCGGCCCGATCGACGTGCTCCACGACATCTCGCTCGAGGTCAACAGAGGCGAGGTGCTGTGCCTGCTCGGCGACAATGGCGCCGGCAAGTCGACGTTGATCAAGATCCTCTCCGGTGTCCACAAGCCGACATCGGGCACGATGGAAATGGACGGCAAATCAGTCGCCTTCGACAGCCCCCGCGACGCCAGCGACCATGGCATCGCCACCGTCCACCAGTTCGGCGGGACGTTCCCGCTGATGAGCATCGGCCGCTCCTTCTTCGTCGGCGCCGAACCGACGCGGCGCTGGGGGCCGCTGACCATCTACGACCGCAAACGGGCCAACGAGATAGCCGTGACCGAGATGCGCCAGCTCGGCATCACCCGCATCGATGATGGCGACCGCCTCGTCGGCGGACTGTCCGGTGGCGAACGCCAGGCGCTGGCCATCGCGCGCGCCGTGCATTTCGGCGCCAGCGTGCTGATCCTCGACGAGCCGACAGCCGCACTTGGCGTCAAGGAGGTGGCGCACGTGCTGCGCATCGTGCTGCAGGCGCGCCGCAAGGGCATCGCGGTGATCTTCATCACCCACAATGTCGTCCATGCCCTGACCGTCGGCGACCACTTCGCCGTCCTCATCAGAGGCGCCAAGGCCGCCGACTTCCGCAAGGGCGAGAAGAGCCGCGAGGCGATCACCGACCTGATGGCGGGCGGCGAGCAGATGGCCGAGCTCGAAGCCGAGATCGAGAGCTTCTCGGCGGCTGACAACGGGCATGCGCCGCAGGGCGCGAGCCATGCGTGACCAGTGAAGACGCCCATCTCCTCCTCCCGGGCATCTTCCTGTGCGGCCGGCGGAATGCGTGGTCCGCCGGCCGCATTCTTCAACCAACCAAAGAACAGACGGCAGAGTGACAATGGCAAAATGGATCAACGCGTGCGCGACCGATGACATCGACGAAGAGGACGTCATCCGTTTCGATCACGAAGGCCGGACATTCGCCATCTACCGCAGCCCCGACGATGCATTCTTCTGCACCGACGGGCTGTGCACGCATGAGAAGGTGCATCTGAGCGACGGGTTGGTTATGGAACACAGGATCGAATGCCCGAAGCACAACGGCGTGTTCGATTACCGGACCGGCGAAGCGCTGCGCGCACCGGTCTGCGTGAACCTGAAAACCTACACCACGAAGGTCGAGGACGGCCGCGTGTACATCGAGGTCTGACATGTCCGATACCTTTACGCTTGCGGCTTGCGTCGAAATGCTCTGGCGCGACCGCCCGATGGAATGGCGCGTCAAGCGCCTCACCGAAATGGGCTTTCAGGTCGGCCTCTGGAACTGGCCGGACCATGACCTTGCGATGCTGGAAAGATCCGGCGCGACCTTCTCGATCATGAACGGCTATTTGCGCGGCCGGCTTGCCGATGACGAGGGTGCCGCCGAACTGTTGAAGACGGCGAAGGAGACGGCGGCGGTCGGCAAGCGCCTCGGCGTCGCGCGGCTCAATCTGCACGGCACCGGGCTGGGCGATGGCGGCCTGCCTGTAACCCCTTGTGAGACCGCTACCGGCGCAATGTGGCTCAAGGCACGCGAGACGCTGAACCGCATCGCCGACCTTGCCGAGGCGGAAGGCGTGACCTTCACGCTGGAGAATCTGAACCTGCCGGTCGACCATCCCGGCGTGCCGTTTGGGCGCGCCGAGGATACGCTTGCACTGGTCTCGAGCGTCAACCGGCCGGGCCTGCGCCTCAATCTCGATCTCTACCATGCGCAGATCGGCGAAGGGAATTTGATCGAACTGTGCCGCGCCTGCCTGCCATGGATCGGCGAGGTCCAGGTGGCCGACGTGCCCGGACGCATGGAGCCCGGCAGCGGCGAGATCAATTACCGGGGCATCGCCCATGCGCTGAAGGACATGGGCTATCGCGGACCGGTGGGCATGGAGGCGTACGCCTCCGGCGATCCCGAAGCGGCTCTGCTGGCCTTCCGCGAAGCTTTCACCGTCTGAGGAAACAAAATGGTCGCCAAGAGCACTCGCCCAACCGTCGCCGACATCCGCGCCATGAAGGGCCGCGGGCAGAAGATCTCCATGCTCTACGTCACCTCGCTCGAAGAGGCGGCGGCGGCGGATGCGGCCGGCGTCGATATGCTGTCGATCGAAGGCCGCTTCTTCTCGCCCGAGATGCGCGAGGCGGCCGGCCGCTGCTTCGTGCAGGTCGGGCTTCCCTATGGCCCCGCCGGCAATTTGGTCACGGCGGAGGACTATCTGAAGACCGCCTACCACTTCATGCGCATCGGCGGCGACTGCTTCTACTGCGCCGCCTCGCTCGATATCCAGAAGACGCTCTGCGACAACGCCGTGCCGGTCGTTGCCCATGTCGGCCTGATCCCCTCGCAATGCACCTGGACCGGCGGCTTCAAGGCGGTCGGCAGGACGGCCGAGAGCGCGCGTGCCGTGTGGGACCACGTCAACCGGCTGGAGGCCATCGGCTGCTTCGGCGCCGAGCTGGAAGTGGTGCCAGACCGGGTTGCCGAACTGATCACCAGGAATACGCCGATGATCATGCTCGGCATGGGCGCCGGGCCGGATGCCGATGCGCAGTATCTGTTCAGCGAGGACGTGCTCGGCCATACCACTGGACACAAGCCGCGCCACGCCAAGACCTACCGCAACTTCGCCGCCGAATTTGAGCGGCTGCAGCGCGAGCGCATCGCCGCCTATCGCGAGTTCATCTCCGACGTGAAGACAGGCGCCTACCCCGAGCCGCAGCACGTGGTCGCCATCACCGACGACGAGCTCGCGGCGTTCAAGATCGCCTTGGGCCTCTGATTGCCCCGGCCTGAATCGGACCATAGGGCGGTCACGGCGAGAGCCTACGCAGGGATCAGCTGGCCGAATGCCAGAGGATGTCGGGTGGCGAACTCTGCTCAAGAACCATATCGACGTTTGGCATGTCGTTGCCATGCACCTTGGCCTCAGCGTCCCGCTCTGAATAGCCGAGCTCGGTCCACCTTTTCAGCAGCCGCTCTTCCAGGTGGGCGCGCGATTCTGCGAGGAACACTGTCAGGTCGAACAGCCGTGCCAGGCCAGACCATGGCGCGCGGTTGAGGAGAAGATAGTTGCCCTCCACGATCACGTAGCGGGTTGCCGAAGCGACCAGCCTGGCTCCGGCGCGCGACAAGTCCAGGCTTCTGTCGAAGGTCGGCACGGCGACAGTGGCCTCGCTGTCACGCACACGGCGCAAGGTCAGTTCGAAACTGTCGAAATCGAATGTCTGGGGTGCACCTTTGCGAGGGCGCAGCCCAAGCTGATCGAGCACGGCATTGTCATAGTGATAGCCATCCATCGGCAGGATCTCGGCGCCTTCCGATGCCAGTTCCGCCCGCAATCGCTCTGAAATGTATGACTTGCCGGCGGCGGGCGGGCCGGCGATCGCAATCATGACGCGGACACCGCCGGCCTCGGTTTTGCGAATGCGCGATACGAGATCGTTCCAGTCGTTCATGATCTGCCCGAGGCTTTCTTATTCTTTGCCCGCCAGCCAACGCATCATGTTCGCCATCAGCTTGCCGTAGAGCGGCCATCCCAGGAAATCCTGCGACAGCCAGTGCGGGCCGATGTCGGTCGCCCAGGCAACCGTGCGGCCGCGGCCATGGTTACGGACGGCAAGGAGTGGCCAGTCCGCGCCGCGATGGTGGCAGGTCGCCAGAAGCCGGGACGAACCGTCGCTCCTGAAATCCAGCTTGTTCATGCCGAGGATCGGCGGCAATGGCCCTTCGATGCCGGCAAGGATCGGATGCGACGGCTGCAGGATCGAGGTCTGCAGGCCTTGCGGCACTTCCATGCCGTCACTGAACGGCAGGCAGCGGACCGGCAACACATCCTCGACCGGGGTGTCGTAGAACCGCGCCGTCCCGAACATGCCCTGAAATCCCATATAGCCGCCGGCCAGCATCAATCCGCCGCCGGCTTCGACATAGGCTTTGAGCACCTCGAGCCGGTTGACGCCGACACGCCCGGCGCGGGCATCCGGCGTGACCAGCAAGGTTAGCGCACCGACATCGGAGATCACCACCGCCTGGTACTCAGCGAGCGCATCGAGGTCGAAGGGAAACTCGGCGGCACAGCGATCGCCACCGATCTGTGTGACAGCAATGCCCTCGGCGGCAAGCACGGCATTGAAGGCTGTCGCGCCATTTACCCACGTCGCGCTTGTCAGCACGTCGCCGCCGGCAGCGACCGAAGTCGTCGCCGCGAAGGTCTCGCCTGCCAGCAAGAGTTTCATTGTCGCCCTCGCGATTTTTTACTGAGATTGAAAGCGAGCGCCGGCTTGAACCGGCGCCCGCAAAAGCCTTGGGAGGCTTAGAACTTGAACTCGGCCAGATTGTCTGGGGTAACGATCTTGGCCGGGCCCAGGATCAGTTCGCCGCCAGCGCCGATCGTGTATTCGCCGAGCCGGCCGGCGCTGAACTTGTCGCCTTCCTTGCCGGTGATCTTGCACTGCGCAAGCGCCTGGGCCGCCTGGTAGGTCAGGTAGCCGAGATCGGAGACGTTCCACCAGATGTCCTGAGCAGCGCCGTCCTTGATGTATTTCGAGATCAGCGTCGCAGGCGCCAGACCCGTCAGCTTGACCTTGCCTATGAGGCCGGCTTCCTCCAGCGCACGCGCCGCGGCGGGCAGGCCGATGCCGGCCGGAACGATGATCGCCTTGAGGTCGGGGAAGGCCTGCACCAGCGCCAGCGCCTGCTGCTGGTTGATCTGCTCGCTCTCCTCGCCATAGGCGACCTGGACCAGCTTCATCTTGGCGAATTTCGGCTCTGCCGCCATCTTCTTCTTCATGAAGTCGATCCAGGCGTTCTGGTTGGTCGCCGTCGGCGTCGACGACAGGATGGCGAACTCGCCCTCGCCGCCTGTCAGGTTGTAGGCGCTTTCCAGCATCATTTCGGCCAGGCTGTCACCCTTGGCCTGGTTGACGAAGATCGAGCGGGCATCGCCGGCAACATCGGAATCGTAGGAGACGACCCTGACGCCTTGCTGTGCAGCGCGCTTCAAGGCCGGGGCGACGGCGTTGGCGTCATTGCCGGAAATCGCGATCACACCGACCTTTTGCGAGACCAGGCTGTTGATGAAATCGATCTGCGCTTCGGCCGTTGCTTGCGAAGGCGCGACCTGGATCGCCTTGCCGCCGATTTCCTTGGCGGCCTCCTCGGCGCCCTGCTGGGCAACCTTGAAGTAGGGATCGGTGTCGAGCTTGGGCAGGAAGCCGACCGTGACCGGTTCCTTGGCGCATTCCTGGCTGAGAGCCAGCGAGGTCGGTGCGAGCAGAACCGCGGATGCGAGCAGGGCTAATCTAAACGCTTTCATTGTAAACTCCTCCGTCAGAACATTCGGGCTTGAAGGAAGGGGCCCGAGATCACCCCTTGGTTTCGCGCAGGACGCGCGATCTTGAGAGCCGCTCCTCCAGGGAACGCCAGTAATTGCCGACCAGCAGCGAGCCGATCAGAAGCAGGCCGATGATCATGCCTTGCGCGTCGCCGCCGATCTGGTTGAGCGCCAGCACGTTGCGGATGATGGCAATCAGCAGCAGCGCCAGCATGACGCCGGTGAGCCGCCCCTTGCCGCCAAACACGCTGACGCCGCCAAGCAGGACGATGGTGATGACGTCGAGCTCCATGCCGAGCGCATTGTTGGCGCGGGCATTGGAAAGCCGCGCCGTGTAGACGATGCCGGCGATGGCCGCGACGATGCCGGAGATGACGAACAGCTTCAGCACCATTTTTCGCGTGTCGATGCCGGAATAGCGCGCCACCTCCGGGCTGCCGCCAAGCGCGTAGATACGCTTGCCGGTCGGCGTCTTCTGCAGCACGACCGCAAAGACCGGCGCCAGCACCAGGAACGGCACGATGGTCCACGGGATCTCGGTGCCCGGCAAATTGTTGATGCCGAAATCGACGACCGCTGGCGGCAGGATGTTGACCGAACCGGTGCCGAGCAGGATGTAGCCAATGCCGCGATAGAGCGCCATGGTGCCGAGCGTCACCACCAGGGACTGCAGCCCGAGCCCCGAAACCAGATAGCCATTGAAGGCGCCGAGCAGGCCGCCGGCGACAAGTGTCAGCGGGATGGCCGCCAGCGTCGGCACGCCGGCCTGGACAGCCAAGCCGAAGACGACGGAGGTCAGCGCCAGCACCGAGGCGATCGACAGGTCGATCTCGCGGGTGATGATGAGCAGCGTCATCGGCAGGATCAGCAACGCCTTTTCCGAGGCGCTCGCGGCCAGTTGCGACAGGTTGAAGCCCGATACGAAATTCGGCACGAAGACCGCCGCGTAGAGGAAGATGGCGAGGCAAGCGGTCGCCAGCAAAAGGTCCCAGAAGTCGATCGAGCGCAGGAATTTTCTCATCTCGCCCTCGCCTGTCTTGCCTGCTCGGCGCGCCGCACGATGAAGGTGTCGATGCCGATGGCGACCAGGATCACCAGGCCGTAGACGCCCTGCAGCCAAAGCGGATCGACGCGCACCAGCGTCAGCCCGTTCTTGATGACCAGCAAAGTCAGCGCACCGAGGATGATCCCGAGCAGCGTACCCGAACCGCCACGGATGGCGACGCCGCCGACCACCGCCGAGGCAATCACGGTAAGCTCGAAGCCGAGCGCGACACGGGCATCGATGGTGGCGTAGCGCGAGGCCCAGAGCGCGCCGCACAGGCCGCCGAGCAGGCCGGCCGTGCCAAAGGCAAGCAGGATACGCCGGTCGACAGGAATGCCGATGAGACGCGCGCCGTCCGGATTGGAGCCTGTGGCAAACAGCTCGCGTCCAGTGGCCGTGCGATAGAGCAGCACATAGCCGCCGCACAGGATAACAATGGCGATGACGACGATCAGCGGCACGCCGGCGACCTTCAGGCCGGTCATGTCGAGCCAGGCCTGCGTGACCTCGTCGGCGCTGACCTGGTCGCCGGCCGCCCAGATCGAGTTGAAGCCGCGAAAGATCGACATCGAGGCCAGCGTGACGACGATGGCCGGGATCTTTCCCCTGGTGACGACAAGGCCGTTGAGCAGCCCGGCAAAGCCGCCGACCGCGCAGGCGGTGATCAGGCCGATGCCGATGTCCAACCCCGGATAGGCCTGAACCATGCTGGCCGCCATATAGGCCGAAAGACCGATCACGGCGGCGATCGAGAGGTCGATGTTGCGGGTGATCAGCACCAGCATCTGGGCGAGTGCCGCGACGATGAGCAAGGCCGCGTCCATCGACAAAGCGGTCAGGTTTGCCGCACTCACCATGCGCGGGTTGATGATAGTGACCGGAATGGCGACGGCCAGCATCGCGGCGAGCAGTCCGAACTCCCGCCGCTTCAGGAAATCGAAGGATCCGTTCTTCCTCTCCTTGTGCGCATCGGGCTGCGCGGCCGCGTCGATGCGCTCGCCGGTCTTGGTCGCCGCTTCCAGCACCTTCTCCTGAGTGGCTTCACCCCTGGCGAACTCGGCCATCTGGTGGCCTTCGCGCAGCACGACGATGCGGTCGCACATGCCGATCAGTTCAGGCATTTCGGACGAAATCAGCAGGATCGCCATGCCTTGCGCGGCAAGGTCGGCGATCATCGCATGCACTTCCGCCTTGGTGCCGACATCGATGCCTTGCGTCGGCTCGTCGAGGATGAGGACGCGCGGTTCGGTGCGCAGCCACTTCGCCAGCACCACCTTCTGCTGGTTGCCGCCCGACAGTTCCTTGACCGGCTGCCCGTAGCCGGAAAAGCGCAGTTTCATGCGCTTCAGCCAGTCCGCGACCAGGTCGATGGCGCGGTCCGTGCCGTAGAAGCCGGCGGGAGCGGCCTTGTCGAGAACCGGTAGCACCGCATTGTCGAGGATGGAGAAATCCATCACCAGGCTTTGGCCCATGCGGTCTTCGGAGACATAGGCAATGCGCGCATCCATGGCGTCGCGCGCCGATGCGAAATGCACGGGCTTGCCATCGATCAGGATCTCGCCGGCATCCGGCCCGTCGATGCCGAACAGCACGCGCGCAATCTCGGTTCGACCGCTACCGACCAGGCCGCCAAGGCCCAGCACCTCGCCGGCGTGAAGCTTGAGGTCGATGCCGGAAAAGCCGCCGGCGCGCGAAAGCCCCCTCGCCTCCAGCACCAGCGCACCGGTGGCGTGATGTCGTTCAGGGTAGAGGTCGGTGACTTCACGGCCGACCATCATGCTGATAGCGGCGGCGCGACCAAGCTCGGCCTTCGGCTTGACGCCGATCAGGCGCCCGTCGCGCAACACCGCGATGCGGTCGGCGATGCGGAAGATCTCATCCATGCGGTGGCCGACGAACATCATCGCCACGCCGTGCAGCCTGAGATCGGCAACGACGGTGAACAGCCGCTCGACCTCGCGCTGCGACAGGGCCGCCGTGGGCTCGTCCATGATCAGCACGCGCGCATCCAGCGACAGCGCACGCGCGATCTCGACCAGTTGCTGTTCGGAGGTGCGCAGCGTTCCCAACCGCGTTGCCGCCGGCACATCGAGGCCCACCGTCGCCAGCACTTTGCGGGCGCCGGTAAGCATGGCGGCATTGTCGATGCCGCCGAAGCGATCGCGCGGCATGTGACCGAGATAGATATTTTCCGCCACGGAGAGATCAGGAAACAGGCCGGGATGCTGATGCATGACCGCAATGCCCGCGGCCTGCGCGTCGTGCGGCGATCGGAAGACTATCGCCTTGCCGTCGACCTCGACATGACCGCTGGTGGGAGAATGCACACCGGCCAAGAGCTTGACGCAGGTGCTCTTGCCGGCGCCGTTTTCGCCGAGCAGCGCCAGCACCTCGCCGGAGCGCAGCTCGAAGGAGGCGTCCTTGAGCGCAATGGTGCCGCCGAAAGCCTTCGTCGCCTGAACCAGGGCAACGGGAACAGCAACATCCCGCACCCTCGCCGCGTCGGCCTCGCTCTGTGTGCCCGAGTGCAGCACATCTCCTCCCTGATCTAGTTATTTTTTCAATTTGCTATATTAAATAGACCCGGATCGCAACTGGAAAATTGACTTACGCGGTTCCAACGCGCAGTGTTGCGTCACGCACGGGTGCGCTCAAAGCGCCTCGATCGCAGCAGTTTCAAAGCTGTAGGCGACCAGGGTGGCTTCGCGAGAATAGATGGGGAGAGGCCGGTTTTGTCCGGAAAAGGTAGCAACTCTGTCAAGGTTCGGCACTACAATGAGCGTTTCGTGCTCGATGCCATCCGTCGCCTGAAGGAAGCCTCCAAGTCGGACCTGGCGCGCGCGGCAAACCTGACGCCGGCCGCGGTCGCCGCCATCGTTGACGGCCTGGAGTCGTCTGGATTGGTAAAGCAAGTGGGAAAAAGGTTCGGACAACGCGGCTCGCCCTCCACGCTCTACAGGCTTACACCGGAGCGTATCTATAGCGTCGGCATCAAGATCGGCCGGCGTGCGCTGGAAGCCGTGCTTGTCGACTTTGCCGGCGAGGTTCGGGCCCGCGAGTCGCACGAATACCGCTTCCCCGATCCCGATCTGGTGCTCAAGGCCGGCAACATGTCGCTGGCCAATTTCGAAAAACTGGTCGACGGGCTTGGCGATGCCAGCATCGTCGGCGTCGGTATTGCCTCACCGTATTTCCTCGGCGGCTGGAGCGAGGAACTCGGCTTTCCCGACGATCTCGGCGGCCGTTGGGAGGCCATCGACCTGACGACATGCTTTGCCACGCCGCCGAAAACGCCGGTGTTCGTCGAAAACGATGCCACCTCGGCGGCGCTGGCCGAACTTGTCCAGGGCGCCGGCGCGCGGTTCCGCGACTTCATGCACATTTCGATCGACACGTTCGTCGGCGGCGGGCTGGTGCAAGGCGGCAAGGTTCATACCGGGCCGCACGGCAACAGTGCCGCGCTCGGGCCATTGCCGGTTTCGCCATCAAGTCTCGATTCGGTGGCGGCCAAGCCGGCGCGCTACCAGAGCCTGCTGCATCGCGCCTCGATCTACGTGCTGGTCAATCATTTGAAGTCACGCGGCGTGGTGATCAATCGCGTGCGGGAACTCGATCCGCTGCCGCCGGGCGCACGCGAGCCGCTGTTCGAATGGATCGACGATTGCGCCAATGCCCTCGTCGAGGCGATCATCGCCATCACCTCCGTCATCGACATCGAGGCCATCGTGCTCGACAGCATCCTGCCGCGGCCGATCCATCTCGAACTTTTGGCAAGGGTGCAGACCCAGTTCAGCCGAACCAGCGCTATCGGCATCGTGGCGCCGGAGATCGTGCCCGGGCAATTCGGCCCCGAGGCCTCATCGATCGGCGCCGCCATGCTGCCGTTCTCGGCGCTGCTGGCTCCCGACAGCGGCGTGCTGATGATCGGCAAGGACCGGACGAAGCTGCTGAGCGCGCTCTCGACTCTGGCTGGAAACTAGGTAGCAGGAGCAGACGCCCCACAGCCGGTCCCGCGCAGCCATCCTGCTCCGACGGCAGGCCGAGGCTTGCGATCACGAAGCGGTGACGGATGTAACGCAGGCCCGGTAGACCGCGAAGACTGGACATAGGCGCCGGGCGAAGCATTTGCGGCGCGTCCAGCGGAAGTCTGGGCGCGGTCCGCCAACACCTCAAGGAATCCACGATCATGTTGAATAGGCGTAATTTTTCCACCACGCTCGTCGCGGGGGTGGCGGCGAGCATACTGGCGGGCTCCGCCAAGGCGCAAACCCAGACGGGTCCCAAGGTCCACTCCGATGTTCGCCCCGAAGTCCGCAATGTCGTCCTGGTCCATGGCGCCTATGCGGATGGCTCGTGCTGGTCGGAAGTGGTTGGCCCGCTGCAGCAGGCCGGCTTCAACGCAACCGTCGTCCAGCACCCGCTGACCACGCTGGAAGCGGGCGTCGAGGCAACGCGCCGTGCGATCGCTCTCCAGGATGGACCGACCGTACTTGTCGGGCACTCCTTTGCCGGCATGATCGTCAGCGAGGCAGGGGCTGATCCAAAGGTATCCTCGCTCGTCTATGTCGCAGCGCGCGCGCCGGATGCTGGTGAAGACTACACGGCGCTCGCCAAGACGTTTGCGGCGCCGCCGGCCTCGGCGGGCCTTATCTGGTCCGCGGGCTACGGCAAGCTCAGCGAGGAGGCCTTCCTGCGGGATTTCGCCGGTGGCATTCCTCGCGAGAAGGCGCGCATCCTCTATGCCGTCCAGGGACCGATCTCGGACAAGCTTTTCTCCGGAAAGACAACGCAGGCGGCCTGGCGCTCGAAGCCAAGCTGGTATGCCGTCTCGACCGAGGATCGCACCATCAACCCGGATCTCGAACGCTTCATGGCCAAACGCATGAACGCCAAGACCATCGAGGTGAAGGCAAGCCATTTGTCGCTGATCTCTCACCCGCGTGAGATCACCCAGCTCATCACGCAAGCCGCAGGGCAGCTCAGCTAGAGCAATTCCAGCAACAATGTGAAACGGCTTTCCCGGGAAAAGCGCGCGACTTCAAGGTCAACATCAATCAATCGCGCCGCCTTTTCGTGGCGAGCATGCAGCGCCAAAGCGGATTGCGCTTGCGTCATGGCAACGTCGACTGGCCTGCGAGTGCGGGCCAGCCAGTCGCGGCGCGCGTTGCACGGGCTTGCCATCAAATGGGGTCGAAATGCTTCCTTCGTTCGCCCTATAGTGTGCGGACTGGCACAAAAGGAAATTGAGGATGATGAGCCGCGAGGAGTTGACCTGTAGGCTCTCTATTCTGCTATAGCGTATAGCGCGAGCAATGCTGCGGCAAAGGTGAGATGTATGGGTGTCAACAGCCCCAAGATAAGCGGCTTCGTCATAACCTACAACAGTGGAGAAATTCTCAAGACTTGCTTGCGTTCCTTGCGATTTGTCGATGAGCTCATTGTCGTCGACAAATCATCCACCGACGGCACCGCTGCTGTTGCGGCTGGCTTTGCCGACAAAGTCATCTCCGTGCCGTGGTCGCCATTGCCCACCGAGACGCGGTTCGTCGCCTACGACGCCTGTTCGCACGACTTCATACTCTATCTGGATCATGACGAATGCCTCAGCGTCGAAGCCATTCGCTGGATAAGGGAAAATGCCGGCTCCCACCCGGCTGGCGTGTTTCGTTTCCCCAAGCGCGAATACATTATGGGACGCCACGACGATGATGCCTATTACTGGCCGTCCTACAATGTGCGCGCTTTTCGCCGTGGCGCGGCGGAATTCGTTTCGAAGCTGCATGAAGAGGTCGGACGAATAACGGGCGAGGTCTACGACGTCCCGCATGATGGAGGCGTGTGCATCCACAATTTGTCGCATCGGGATGCGCATCAATGGATTGAAAAAACCAATCGTTATACGAGCGAGCGAGACAGGGTCTCGTTCTTCGATGCCAGCACCCCCCTCGAGACTTTCGGGCAAAAGCGCATAGCGTACTGGCTGGCTCAGTCCAGGTCGCGATCGGACTACGTTGTCGCTACCGCGCTGCTGCGGGCGGTCTACGATATAGTGGACCGGGTAAAACTGTGGGAAGCACAGGATGGCCTTGATGGCGACGCGGCATTCGCCGCCGTCTGCTCGGAATTGGAGGCAACCTACGATATTGCCGAACGGGCGAAGCTCTGGGAGACCCCCGGTGGGCCTGAGGAAGAGGCAATATTCGCCGCCGTCCGCAAGGAGATGGACGCATTTCATAACCCGTTGAGGTCCGACCGCCGTCCAACATCGGCGCAAGCCGCCGGACCGAAGGTTCGACCGAAGTCGCCATCCCGTCTCAAAAAGACCTTGCAAAAGATCCGCTCGCGCTTGACGGGAAGAAGGCGTTGACGCCGGAAACCGGCGCGCCTGGATCCGCCATGCACTTGCAGCCGCTTCGTGTTTTGACCCTGATGGCGCGTCACGGAACCGAGAAGTATCCGACCGCATGGCAGGACTTGCGCGCTATGTTCGCCGAGCAGATGTCGGACGTTGCGCATCGCATGCTCGTGATCGACAATGCGCTGCCGGTCGGTCACGGCTCCGATCTCGACTGCGGGGTCGAACTGATCGGCGCGTCGAACGACGATTGGGAGTTCTCCGCGTGGGACCGCGGTATCCATCATACCGGCGCCAAACTTCATCACTATGATCTGGTTCACTTGGCCACTTCGGCTTTCGCGGCATCCGCATCTGATCATCTCAAATTGATGGATGGCGGCTTGTTGCGGTCGTTCCTTGCCTTGCAAGGGGCGCTGGGCCGCATCGATTTTCACGGCGAGGCCATCTCGATTTTCGGAATCCCTTCGCAAGCCTGGCTCCGCAGTTCGTTCATCCTGATGCACCCGCGGCAACTCAGCAGCCTGGGATCTTTGGTAAGCGTCGGCAGGAACGCGCCGATTTTCAGCGGCAACCCCCGGCAGCCCTTCCGTGATGACGCTCCGATCTCGCAAGGATATCAGCGGTTTTTGCTGCGTTGGCTCACCGGCGACAGAGCCGGCAAAGGGCCAGTCTGGCATTCAAGGTTCGATCTTACGCCTGAAACGCTGCCGTTTTTCGAAAGCAAGGCCAGGGCTATTCTCAATGAGCAGATGCTCACCAACAGGTTGCTGGCCAGTGGATGCGCGCCTGTCGACGTGACATGGCTGGCACAGAAGGCTGGGGAGGCGAGCCCCCAATCCGAGAATGACATTCCGGACTGGCGCGTGCAGGTCGGCTCCCGAGCGCAAGCCAAACGCACTTTGATCCAAAAGCTCCGCCGCCGGTTGTCCAAACTTATGTCGTGGCAATGATGCCTGCCATCTCTGGTTGCCCCCGCAGGCATGGCCAGCCCAACCGCTTGCACCTGTGGCCACCTTCCGCTATAGAGCCGCCACCCGCGTAGACACCCTTGGAGGCAACGCGGCGGAAGGCCGCCTCACCCGGCGGCTTTCGACGTTTACGGTCCAGGCGCACTGCCCACCGCGAACGCTCCAGAACAAACCGAAAGGAAATGCCATGAGCCACGACACTTACGAGCTCAAGGCCGAAGCACGCGAACAGGTCGGTAAGGGGTCCGCCCGTGCAGTTCGCCGCAACGGTAAAGTGCCTGCAGTAATCTATGGTGACAAGCAGCCTCCCCTGGCTATCGCGCTCACCTACAAGGACATCTACTACAAGATCCATGGCGGCGGGTTTCTGACCACGATCGCCACGATCGATGTCGACGGCAAGAAGATCCAGGTCCTGCCGAAGGACTTCCAGCTCGACCCGGTCAAGGATTTCCCTGTCCATGTCGACTTCCTGCGCATCGGCAAGGACACCGAAGTCAACGTCGACGTGCCTGTCCACTTCATCAATGAGGACAAGTCGCCCGGCATCAAGCGCGGCGGCGTGCTCAACATCGTGCGTCACGAAGTCGAGTTCCACTGCCCGGCCAATGCGATCCCGGAATTCATCACCGTCGATCTCACCGGCACCAACATCGGCGACTCGATCCATATCTCGGCGGTCAAGCTGCCGGCCGGCGTCAAGCCGGTCATCTCCGATCGCGACTTCACCATCGCGACCATTGCCGGCTCGTCGGCGATGAAGCCGGAGACGGAAGAGACGGCTGAAGCGGCTGCACCTGAAGCGGCTCCTGCCGCCGAAGAGAAGTAACTCTTTCTCGCCCGGAGCAGACGATGCTTGTCTTTGCAGGCCTCGGCAATCCGGGCGCGAAATACGCTGGCAACCGGCACAATGTCGGTTTCATGGCGGCGGACGCTATCGCCCGCCGCCACTCCTTTTCGCCCTGGTCGAAGAAATTCCAGGGCCTGATTTCAGAAGGCACGCTCGGCGGCGAAAAGATCATCCTGATCAAGCCGCAGACCTTCATGAACCTGTCCGGCCAGTCGGTCGGCGAAGCGCTGCGCTTCTACAAGCTCGAGCTTTCCGCGCTCACAGTCTTCTATGACGAGATCGACCTCGCCGAAGGCAAGCTGCGCATCAAGACCGGCGGCGGCGCCGGCGGCCATAACGGCATCCGCTCGATCGACGGCCATGTCGGCAATGCCTATCGCCGCGTGCGCATCGGCGTCGGCCATCCCGGCGTCAAGGAAATGGTCCAGCATCATGTGCTCGGCGATTTCGACAAGATCGACCGCGAATGGCTCGATCCCTTGCTCGACGCGATCGCCGACAACGCCGCCATGATCGTCAAGGGCGACGAATCCGGCTTCATGAACAAGGCAGCCCTTGCCGTTCAGGGCAAGGCGGCGCCCGAGCCGGAAAAGCCGGCACAAAATCAGGTTCCAAAACAGCAGAGCCACATCCGCCAGGCACGCCCGCAGCAGGCGCCACCCAAGCTGCCGGAATCCCGGCCGATGGCCGCCATGCTGAAGAAACTGTTCGGCAACAAGGACTGAGCGCGCACGCATCCGGCCTTACAGGGCTTGACGTTGATCACCCCTATCGCCCATAGCCCTCATCAAATTCGCTTTTCCCGATAGGACTGGACACAATGGGTTTCAAATGCGGCATCGTTGGCTTGCCCAACGTCGGCAAGTCGACGCTCTTCAACGCGTTGACCAGGACGGCGGCGGCGCAGGCCGCCAATTATCCGTTCTGCACCATCGAACCGAACACCGGCGAGGTGGCGGTTCCCGATCCGCGCCTGCAGAAGATCGCTGCGATCGCCAAGTCGAAGGAGATCATCCCGACCCGCATCTCCTTTGTCGACATTGCCGGCCTGGTGCGCGGCGCCTCGAAGGGCGAAGGGCTGGGCAACCAGTTTCTCGCCAACATCCGCGAGGTCGACGCCATCGTGCATGTGCTGCGCTGCTTCGAGGATGACGACATCACCCATGTCGAGGGCCGCATCGACCCCGTCGCCGACGCCGAGACGGTCGAGACAGAGCTGATGCTCGCCGACCTCGACAGCCTGGAGCGCCGCATCGTCCAGATCCGCAAACGCGCCTCGACCAAGGACAAGGAAGCCACCACCGTCCTGCCGATGATGGAGGCCGCGCTCGAATTGCTGCAGGCCGGCAAGCCGACCCGCATCCTGCTCAAGGGCATATCGGCCGAAGATTTGCGCATCCTGCAGGGGCTGAACCTGTTGACCTCGCACCCGGTGCTCTATGTCTGCAACGTCGCCGAGGCCGATGCCGCCACCGGCAACGAGCACACCAGTGCCGTGGAAAAGATGGCCACAGCGCAGGGCGCCGGCACCGTGGTGATCTCGGCCGCGATCGAGGCCGAAGTCGCCCAGCTCAGCGATGAGGAAGAAATGGAATTCCTGTCCTCGCTCGGGCTCGATGAGCCTGGCCTGAACAAGGTCATTCGCGCCGGCTACGATCTGTTGCACCTGATCACCTATTTCACCGCCGGGCCGAAGGAAACGCGCGCCTGGACCATCCACAAGGGCGACAAGGCCCCGCAGGCGGCTGGCGTCATCCACACGGATTTCGAGCGCGGCTTCATCCGCGCCCAGACCATCGCCTATATCGACTACATCACGCTGGGCGGCGAAGTGGCCGCCAAGGAAGCCGGCAAGGCGCGCGACGAAGGCAAGGAATATGTCGTCCAGGACGGCGACGTGCTGCTGTTCAAGTTCAATACTTGATTTAGGCGCAACTTCGCAAAGCCGACCTGGGGATCATCCTAACCGTTGGGTCACTTCCGCATCAGCTTTGGGGACGGCTCGTTCAGCCACTGCTTGCCGTCTTTTTCGCTTGCCCACGGATTGCCAAAAATCTTGGCTGACAGTGGTTCCTCGCCAGCATCGAGCCGCACCTTCACAACCCGCCGTTCGCGCCGATGCTCGGTTTGCTTGAACGCCTTGTCGCTGTCAGCCGTGGTCATACCGACGACAGGTGTATTTCTGCGGGATCGGCTCATAACGGTATGGCTTATCACAAACGGACTCGATCAACCAAACACGCTTCAACTCCCCACGGTCGTCGAGGCCGTGGGGGTCATTACAAGGATGGTAAGCGGCGCATTGGCCGGGAAACGATCTATCAGATGATGGAACTTGGGGCGGACCAAGTCAGATTGCGAGGATTGGTTGCTCACGAATGCAAATATATCGAATAGCAGCGTCATGAAATAGGACTGTCGCATAGTCTGCATGCGCGGTATATATCATTGAATTTCGATCACTCGTCTTCAATGAGAGACCTATGCCAAACATATTTATCAGCCACAGAGTCAAAGACAAATCAGAGATAAGAATATTTGTTGAGGCGCTTGCCCTAACGTCGTGGCCAATCTGGATAGATGCTCCTGAGACTTTTGACGACAGGATAGGGGCATACCATAACATAACTGGAATTCCTGTCGGTGATGAGTGGAACCCGGCAATTGAACAAGCCCTTGAGAATGCGGCCGTTGTGTTCGTGTTCTGGACAAAGAACTCGGTTACCTATTACAACGACATTTTGCGGTCTAGCAAGGAACTACAGGATAGATCAGTTTTCTTCCAGGAAGTGCGTAGATCGTCACGTGGAAACAAACTTATCCATTTTAGACTTAATGTTAATGAGGTTCCTGCTGAATTTTCTGAGGTTCAACATTTGGTTCTGGATAAATTAGCAACTTCAATCGATCCATATACAGTAAATTACTCACTTAGAAACAGACTTGGGAAATCAAAATACTTCAGGAAGCTTTTTGCTAGATATTCCGATCAAAAAATAGAGCAGCTATACTGGACAAATAACAGCGTCGACTTACCAAAATGGCGCACTGCTTCTTCCAAGAAATTGCAGGAAGAATGCTCGGTGGAACCACTAGCGTCCGTTTCCTACCCTAGCATATCAGGAGTTGAATACGCCATTGCGTGTTTCCCTTCCGCCGATAGATCGCCCGGTTTCACGCACGATAGGATCTCGCCTGACTCATTTGACTTCGTACCTAGGCCAGTCTTCCCGACACCCGAGGAATTCGCCGAAAACATGATATCCCCAAGTTTTTTGGATTTTAAGTATGATATCGACCAGTTAAATTATCTGGAGTGCCTCATCTATGGAAGGAAGATACGCTATCCGAATGCTCCTGGTTACGCCTTGAAATCACTATCTCTCGACAAGAATTCTGCAGTTTTTTCTTATGAGGCGAAGGTGTGCCACTATATGGAGAATTCTATTACAAGCCATTTTCGCGAATACCTCTTTCTGCTAGACTATCAGAATGGACTCGATCAGGCATCGGTACGCGGAGAAACAAATATCGATCGATTGAATAATGGCGACTGGCAACATTTGAACGTGACCCCCGATTCCGATGGTGGATATAAACTGTCATTCAAGAGCGGAAGCGAATTCTGCTCTCTCATCAGCATTCAAGGTTTCTGCGTCTCTCGTTATGACGACAATTGGGTCGTTGGCTATGGCCAAAGGGGCAATCAGGTGGCGATATCGCCGGGAGCATTGCAGTTCCTGCCGTCAGGTGGGTTTGAGACAGCAGGCTTGCAAGACGCCTCTCGGAATAACAATACTCAAACCAAAACATACCTCGAAAATAACTTTAATATGCTGGACGCATTGATACGAGAGTTCTGCGAGGAATTGTTTGGCGATGAAGACATGCGAAGGGCGGATACTGAGACGGTACGTGAACTACCCGGATATAAGGCTATATTCCCGCTAATAGAAAGTGGCGCGATTGAAATCCGTTTCCTTGGCGTGGTCGTGGACTTTATACGCTTACGCCCCGAGTTTTCATTCGCTATTGTATGCAACGATGATATTTCTAAGGTTATCTATAGAAATCTAAAGGGATCTACCTGCTTCTTCTTCAAGAGAAATGAGATGGAAAGCAAAACTATCGGGCGCTTGAAGTTATGCGATCTCGCAGCCCAACTTGGCAATAGAGATGATATTTGGCATGACACTTCTGCTGGCATGGCAAAACTGTTTGCAGATTGGGTAAATGGTGACGAGGAAGCGAAAGAGAAATTTTCTGTGGGGGAAATTTCACTTAATTAAAATCGTTACACCACCCATCTTAGGAATTCTGTAGTAAGAGGTATGACGTGAAGTGCCGAAAAAAACGCCAATTTGAATATCGATGCGTGTTACGTTGAGGAGAAGAAGGAAGTGGCTGCAGATATTTCGGAAATGGAACTTCACGATGTACTGAAGCACCTTCCCCATCGTCCATTCTCCACATTGCAGTTTATTCAGGTAGTGCGTCGCCGACATCTGTCGACATGGAGCAAGATTGAGGCCGAATATGGCGCGCGCGGCATCGGGGCCAAGACGCATTTCAGTGCGTATTCTCGAATAGCTCATACCTTGGCGAGATTTGCTCGGGCGAACATTCTAGAGAAATTAGATTATCAACCTGCACCGAGAGGTTGGGGTAGCCCGGTCATTCGATACTGGACCGATGAACTTGGATCGACAGGCCAGCTTTTTCCCGATGAAGTTGGAGATGAAGAGGGGTTCTGGGAGGGCACACGTACGAAGGTTTTCGTAAATGCGTATGAGCGAAATCCGGAGGCAAGAGCGAAATGCTTGAGGTTGTTCGGACTGGCTTGCATGGCTTGTGGAGAGGATTTTTTAAAAAAATACGGCATCCATGGCCGGGGATTCATCCACGTTCACCATCTTACCCCCCTGAAGAAGATCGGCCGGGCTTATCAGGTAAATCCGGCTAAGGATTTGAGGCCGGTATGCGCCAATTGTCATGCCATGATCCACCGCCGAGAACCTATGCTTACAATCGAACAGCTAAGGGAATTGATTCAAACCGCGGCAGAAACTTGAGAGATCGAAATGGCAGTATTTCGAACTTTTTTTGATGGATGCTGATTCCCCGGGGCCGGTCATCGGCGGCGTCTTCGGCGTTCTCTGCGTCGTCATCGCCATGAACGGTTTTCGCGTCGTGCGCCGCACGCCGCTGACCGAGCGGAACATGCTGGTGATCGGCTTGCCGATCCTGATGGCGCTGTTTGCCACGTTGGCGCCGCCGGACTTCGTCAAGACGCTGCCGGATATCGCGCAGTACATCCTGGGCTCATCCATCGCCTTCGGCGCCGTCTGGGCCATCGTGCTGCACCAGATCCTGCCGAACGCCCGGTAGGCGCGCCACGGACATGAGCCGACCACCAGATATCAGGCCCAAAGTTTCGCCTATAAAGCTGATAATATTTGATTGTGACGGCGTCCTTGTAAACAGCGAGGAGATATATCAGGCAACCGAGCTTGAATATCTGGCGGCGGCGGGCATCACGTTCGAACCGAGCGCCTATACACAAGCCTTCATGGGATTATCTCCCGCTATGTGGCAGGCGAAGCTCGAAGCAATCGGCCAAGAGCGAGCCAAGCCGCTCTCTCCGCGCTTTTTTGAACAGCTTGCCGGCTACACCAACGAACGCTTGCGGACGGATCTGGCGGCCTTACCCGATGCATGGAATGTGATTAGCCGGCTCCCGACATCGAGATGTGTCGCGTCAAGCACGCCGCTCGCCCGATTGCGTTGGAAACTCGAACACACAGGCCTTGTCGACCTTTTCGATCCTCATATTTTTTTATCGGACATGGTCGTCAACGGAAAGCCGGAACCAGACCTGTTCTTGCACGCGGCGGGTACGATGGGTGTTCATCCAGAGGAGTGCATCGTGGTCGAGGACAGCGTGAACGGCGTCCTGGCGGGCAAGGCAG
Source organism: Mesorhizobium sp. P3_A8 (assembly GCF_056402995.1). Taxonomy (NCBI): domain Bacteria; kingdom Pseudomonadati; phylum Pseudomonadota; class Alphaproteobacteria; order Hyphomicrobiales; family Phyllobacteriaceae; genus Mesorhizobium; species Mesorhizobium sp. P3_A8. Next base: position 62,546 of record NZ_JBFUGI010000019.1, read on the forward strand.
CGGGCATGCGCGTGATCGGATTTACCGCTGGCAATCATTGTAACGGCACTCATGGCGACGCTCTTTTGCGACATGGCGCGGATGCCCTCGTCAGCGCATACGAGGATTTGGAGGTCACTCTCGCCAGTCTCTAGATTCGATCCGTTGACGCGGCTTTCGAGCCCAGGGCGTTGCTCCCCGCCCGCTGCCGGGGCTTGTCTTGATTTTGTCATGCCACAGGTCTAAGCGGCAGGCACACGCTCGGCGCACGCGACGAAGCGCTGCGCAATCCAACACCAGCGTCAATCTGAGCAAACCTTATCTGGCAGGGGAGATCTGGCGATGATCAAGGCATTTGTCGTGGACAATGATCGCCTGCGCGTCGTCGACGATCTGCTGGCGGATGGCGACAGGGTCGTCTGGGCCGACCTGATCAGTCCGACCAAGGAGGAAGAAGCAACCATCGAAAGCTGGCTCGGCGTCGCCATCCCGACCCGCGAGGAGATGGAAGAGATCGAGATTTCGAGCCGTCTCTACATCGAGGATGGCGCCTATTTCATGACCGCCACTTTGCCGGCGCAGACCGAGGTCGATGATCCCCTGATGTCGCCGGTCACCTTCGCGCTTGCCGGCAAAAGACTGATCACCATTCGCTATCATGAACCCAAGGCGTTCAAGACCTTCCCGCTGCGTGCCGAGAAGGTGGCGACCGGCTGCACCAGCGGCGACACCATCCTGATCGGCCTGCTTGAAGCGATCGTCGACCGTCTCGCCGACATCCTCGAGCGTGCCGGCCGCGACATCGAGGCGATTTCACGCGACATTTTCGAGGCACGCTCGACCAAGGTATCGAAGCGCAACCGCGACTTCCAGGAGCTGCTCAAAGCCATCGGCCGCAAGGAGGACATCACCTCGTCCGTCCGCGACAGCCTGATTTCGCTGCAGCGCCTGGCCGGCTTCCTCGCCCATGTCGCCACCCAGACCAAGATGAGCAAAGATGTCCGCGCCCGCATCAAGACCTTGTCGCGCGACGTGCTGTCGCTCGCCGACCACGCCACCTTCCTGTCGCAGAAGATCTCCTTCCTGCTCGACGCCACGCTCGGCATGATCTCGATCGAGCAGAACGCCATCATCAAGATCTTCTCGGTCGCCGCCGTCATCTTCCTGCCGCCAACCCTGGTCGCCTCGATCTACGGCATGAATTTCGACATCATTCCCGAGCTGAAATGGCAGCTCGGCTATCCCTTCGCCATTGGCCTGATGATCCTGTCGGCGATTCTGCCCTTCTGGTATTTCCGCCGCCGCGGCTGGCTCTGATCGCTGCCGCTGGTGCCGGTTGCCTCAGGCTGGCTCACCAGAAAGGACTTGACCAAATCGCGCGCGGCCTGCATCCGGGTTCGCCGATCCACGTGGATCGCGCGTTCTGCAGGGATGCCAGACCATGAGCGCAAAAACATGGGCCTATGAGGATTTCGTCGAGGGCGGCTCGTTCGACCTTGGTACGAAGCAGGTGAGTGCCGCCGAAATCATCGCGTTCGCCAGCGAATTCGACGCCCAGCCGATGCATCTCGACGAGGAGGCCGGCAAGGCCAGCATCCTGGGCGGTCTCTCGGCTTCGGGCTGGCACACCTGCGCCATGTTCATGCGCATGCTGTGCGATGCCTTCCTGCTGGACTCCACCTGCCAGGGCGCGCCCGGCGTCGATCAGGTCAAGTGGAAGAAACCGGTTCTGGCCGGCGATACGCTCAGAGGCAATCTGGTTGTGCTGGCCAAGCGCCTGTCGCGCTCGAAGCCGCAACTCGGCTTCGTCACCATGCGCAGCGAGCTGGTCAACCAGCGTGGCGAAAGCGTCTTCGAGCTTGAGAATTCCGTCATGTTCCTGACGCGTGATGCCGCGGGGAATGCCGCATGACCCTGGATGAATTCTTCCGCATCGGCACCACGGTGACGCTCGGCTCGCACAGATTCGAGCCCGAGGCGATCAAGGCGTTCGCCCGCAAATACGACCCGCAGATCTTCCATATCGACGAGGAGGCCGCCAGGAAGAGCGTGCTCGGCGGGCTTTGCGCCTCCGGCTGGCACACCGCGGCCACCTGGATGAAACTCAACCTCGAAGCCCGCATGGATGCAGAGGGGGCCAACTGGAACGGCCCTGGCCCGATGCCAGAATTTGGCCCCTCGCCCGGGTTCAAGAACCTCAAATGGCTGAAGCCCGTCCATGCCGGTGAAACCGTCACCTTCACGCGCACGGCGGTTTCCCACCGCCCGATCTCATCGCGCCCCGGCTGGCGGCTGCTGGCGCTTCGCTGCGAGGCCTCTGATTCAACGGGCGACAAGGTGCTTGAGTTTGAAAGCGCCGTGCTGGTGAAGGTGGAGTAGCAGCGCCTCTTCCTTCTCCCCTTGTGGAGAAGGTGACCTCGCGAAGCGAGGTCGGATGAGGGGTGCTCCAGCTTGGCGTCGACGGCACTCCGTCACCCACCCCTCAACCGTCTCGGCGCTGCGCGCCGATCCACCTTCTCCCACAAGGGGAGAAGGAAAAAACTGCTCAATGCCCTTCAAACCCAATCAGCGTCCTGACCGGCACACCCAGCGCCTCGAGCTTGGCGCGCCCACCGAGATCCGGCAGATCAATGACGAAACAGGCCGCCAGAATATCGGCACCGATCTGGCGCAGCAGCTTCACCGCCGCTTCCGCCGTGCCGCCGGTGGCGATCAGATCGTCGACCAGGATCACCTTCTCGCCAGGGGCCACGCCGTCCTTGTGCATCTCCATCTCGTCCAGCCCGTACTCCAGGCTGTAGGCGACGCGCACCGTCTCATAGGGCAGCTTGCCCTTCTTGCGGATCGGCACGAAACCAGCCGAAAGCTGGTGGGCGACGGCGCCGCCGAGGATGAAGCCGCGTGCCTCGATGCCGGCGATCTTGTCGATCTTCTGCCCGGCATAGGGATGCACCAGCTCGTCGATGGCGCGGCGGAAGGCGCGCGCATTGCCGAGCAGCGTGGTGATGTCGCGAAACAGGATGCCGGGCTTGGGATAGTCCGGAATGGTGCGGATCGCGGCCAGCAGCGTGTCTTCGAGCGAAGGTTTCATTGAGGCGGCTCCGGGTGATCCAGCTGGCAAATGCAAACGGCGCAGGGACCAAACCCGACGCGACCGACAACGGCTAGCGCGATGTGACGCCCGAGACAAGCGCATCCGGCAAGGGATTGGCCTCGTTCGCTGGGTCCCATGCCTGCGCGGCGATCTTCCACTGCCCTTCACTCTTCACCAGCAACGGCATTTCCATGGGCCAGCTGGTCTCGGCACTGTTCTCGATCATCTCCGACACTTTTCCGATCGAATTGCAGCCCATAACTTCATAACCCGTCGATCTCGATCCGCATCTCTTTGAGCGCCGCGCTATGCCAAAGGACTTATTGCCGAACTCTCGCATAGAGGTAAAAAGGGGCGCCTGAAGCGCCCCTTCCGGTCGAACCATGGTCGCTACATGACCCATCTTCTGCGAAAAATACTGACCGTCATCATGGCAACCGCGCTCCTGAGCTGGGTGCCGGCTGTCGTCTCCGCTGCCGAGCTGGCCAGTTGGACGGTGGTGCTACGCCCGACAGATTTCGTAGTCGGCGACGCGCTTGGACAATTGCATACGCGCCGACAATGGATCACTGGATTCGACGAACGGACCGGCGCGTTCGAGATCGCTCTGCGCAGGAAGGCAGTCGCGATTTCGGCGCCGCGCTGTCGGATGGACTATCTGATTTTGACGATCCCGGTTTATTACCCTGAAAATCCGAAGCAGGCATCCGTCCGCGAGCGTCGCGAAGTCTATGATGCTCTCGTCGCACTGCAGGCGAAGGGCAAAGGCAGCGCAACTGTTGCCGTTGAAGCGCCCGAGCCTCTCTCTCGCAAGGGAAAACGAGGTATCGAGCTTGTTGCCTGCAACCTGTACTTCGCCTTTCCGATATCGGTGCAAGTGTCGACGCAATAAGCTGTTGCCGGCTTCAGTCCCTTGGGTCCTGACGTCCCTGCTGGCGCGCAGAGAAGCACCCAAGCGCGTCGCGTGAATCCGCTTCGACGCGACGCGCTCTAGGACTTACATGCCGAGATCGGAACGAAGCTCGGCCCTGGCCACTTCATATTCGGCCTTGAAGTCGTCCCGGTTGAGCAGGATCGCGGCAATGACGCTGCCGGAAATCTTGCCCATCTCGACGTCGGACGCATAGTGGATACCGTCAACCTCACGGTTGTGGGCATATTCGGCCGCGCGCGCCATGATCTCGGCGCGCTTCTCCGGCACCATGTCGGCCAGGATAATGCCCATCATGGTGCCAACGGTGGCATGGCCGGACGGCCAGGAACCGGAGCTCGACAGCTTGACCGCCGGCTTGACGAGATCGCTGAGCTGGTGCGGACGCGGACGCTTCCAGACATCCTTGGCCGGATCGACGACAGCACCTTCGGTCTCGACGCGATCGAAAAAGGCGCTGAACTTCGGCAGCTTCTCCTTGTTGAAATTCGGGCCCATGACATTGGCGAAGCGCCAGACATTCTCCTCGGAATCGGCAACGGCGCTGGCCACCATCTCGGGCGTGCGCGTCACTTGCAGCGCCAGCACCTCGCCGAGCTCGGCCTTGGTCTGCGCCGAATCGTTTGCCGGCGGCGGCGGCAGGATCATCGTCAGATCCACGTCCTTGTTGGTGACGAAGGGCTTGGCGTCCTCGGCCTGGGCGGCGGAGCCGATGACCAGCAGCAGCAGACCAGCCGCCAGCGATGCATATTTCTTCATAGGAGCGATCCTTTGGTAGGAATGACGCAGGATCGCTATGGGCGATGACGGCCATGTGACATCACCGCCCCTTGGTATCAAAAAGGGCGCCTCTCGGCGCCCTTGCATGATCGTATTGGCTTCAGAACGGCTTGAGGCCTCTAGAGATTCAGGTCAGGCCGAGTCGAAAACGATGGTTTCCGAGAACCGGAGCGGAGCGTACTTAAAGTACGTGAGCACCGGAAGCGCAGGAAACCATTGTTTGCAGACCGGCCTCACCAGAATATCGGCAGGCCTTAGTGCGCCACGCCTTCCCACACCTTCCGCTTGACGAGGTAGACCAGCGCACCGAACACCAGCAGGAAAAACAGCACGTTGATGCCGGTATGCTTGCGGGCTTCCATGTGCGGCTCGGCCGCCCACATCAGGAAGGCGGATATGTCGCGGGAATACTGGTCGACCGTCTGTGGTGCGCCGTCATCATAGGTCACCTGGCCGTCGGAGAGCGGCTTGGGCATTTTTAACGACACGCCAGACATGAAGTATGGGTTGTAGTGCGTGCCCTCGGGGATGACCATTCCGGCCGGCGGCGTCTGGTCGTAGCCGGTCAGCAGCGAATGGATGTAGTCGGGGCCGCCAGCGTCATATTGGGTGAAGATGTCGAAGACGAACTGCGGAAAGCCGCGCTCGACGCCGCGCGCCTTGGCCAGCAGCGACATGTCGGGCGGAGCGGCGCCGCCATTGGCGGCCGCGGCCGCTTCCGTGTTCGGGAATGGTGCCGGGAAATAGTCCGACGGCTTGCCGGGACGATCGAACATGTCGCCGGCATCGTTGGGGCCGTCATGGATCGTGTAGGTCGCCGCCAGCGACTTGATCTGGGCATCCGAATAGCCGAGGCCCGTTGGGCCCTCGAGTGTCCGGAACGCCACCAGGTTCATCGAATGGCAGGCCGAGCAGACTTCCTTGTAGACCTTCAGGCCGCGCTGCAGCTGGCCCTTGTCATAGGTCCCGATCGGACCTGTGAAGCTCCAGCTCATTTCCTTCGGCTCATTGATCGGGAAATGCGTCGGCGCTGCCGCATTGTGCGCCTCTTCGGCGGCGAAGGCCGCAGTGCCGGCGGCCACAAGGCCGATCAGCGCCAGCGAGGTGAGAATCTTTTTCATGCCAAATCCCCTTAGATTCTCTACCGCTCAGCCCTTGGTCTCTGGCGCGGCTGTGGCGCCCGCCGGATGCCCGCTGCCACCCTTGTTCTTTTCAAGCACCGCCTCGGTGATCGAGTTCGGCAGCCTGCGCGGCGTCTCGATCAGGCCAAGCACCGGCAGCGCGATCAGGAAGAAGGCGAAGTAGAACAGCGTCGCCGCTTGAGCGTACCCGACGTAGTTGCCCACCAACTCACCGGTCAGGAGGGTCAACAGACCGCCGCCTTCCGCCGGCTGCGAGCCAAGCCAGCCAAGCAGGATGGCGTCGGCCACGAACAGCCAGAAGAACAGCTTGTACCAGGGCCGGTATACCGCCGAGCGCACCTTGGAGGTGTCGAGCCACGGCACCAGGAACAGCATGACGATGGCGCCGAACATGCACAGCACGCCGCCGAGCTTGGAGTTGATCGGCCCGATGTTGAAGGTGATGGCGCGCAGGATCGCGTAGAACGGCAGGAAGTACCATTCCGGCACGATATGGGCCGGCGTCTTCAGCGGATTGGCGACGATGTAATTGTCGGGATGGCCGAGATAGTTCGGCAGGAAGAAGATGAAGTAGGCGAAGATGAACAGGAACACGATCATGCCGAACGCGTCCTTGATGGTCGCGTAAGGGGTGAAGGCTACCGTGTCGGTCTTCGACTTGATCTCGATGCCGGTCGGGTTGCTCTGGCCCGTCACGTGCAGCGCCCAGACGTGCAGCACGACGACGCCGGCAATCATGAACGGCAGCAGATAGTGCAGCGAAAAGAAGCGGTTCAGCGTCGGGTCGTCGACGGCGAAGCCGCCGAGCAGCAACTGCTGGATCCACTCGCCGACCAGCGGAATGGCGCTGAAGAAGCCGGTGATGACGGTGGCGCCCCAGAAGCTCATCTGTCCCCATGGCAGCACATAGCCCATGAAGCCGGTCGCCATCATCAGGAGGTAGATGATGCAGCCGAGGATCCAGAGCAGCTCGCGTGGCGCCTTGTAGGAGCCGTAATAGAGACCACGGAAGATGTGCATATAGACGGCGATGAAGAAGAACGAAGCGCCGTTGGCATGCATGTAGCGCAGCAGCCAGCCGGAATTCACGTCGCGCATGATCTTTTCGACGGAGCCGAAGGCGAGATTGGTGTCGGCCGTGTAGTGCATGGCCAGCACGATGCCGGTCAGGATCTGCGCCACCAGCATGATCGACAGGATGCCGCCGAAGGTCCACATGTAGTTGAGGTTGCGCGGCACCGGATAGGCGACGAAGCTGTCATAGACCAGTCGCGGCAGCGGCATGCGGGCGTCGAACCAGCGTTCGATACCGGTTTTGGGCGTGTAGGTCGAGTGTCCCTCGCTCATCGAAATATCCCCCTGCCTCAACCGATAAGGATCTTGGTATCGGAAATGAACTTGAATACCGGCACAGCCATGTTCTCAGGCGCCGGGCCTTTGCGGATGCGGCCGGCGGTGTCGTATTGCGAACCATGGCACGGGCAGAACCAGCCACCGAACTCGCCTTCCTGGCCGAGCGGAATACAGCCCAGATGCGTGCAGACCTGAACCATCACCATCCAGGCTTCCTTGCCGGGCGTGGTACGGTTGGCGTCGGTCGCCGGTGCATCGGACGGCAGATTGGCGTTGCGGGCAATCGGATCCTTGAGATCGGCGAGGTTGACGGCCTCGCCGTCCTTCATTTCCTGTTCGGTACGGTTGCGCACCACAACCGGCTTGCCGCGCCACTTGACGATCAGAGACATGCCAGGCGTCAGCGAGGCGACATCGACTTCGACCGAGGCGAGCGCCAGCGTCGAGGCATCGGGGCGCATCTGGTCGATGAACGGCCATGCGAAGGCACCGGCGCCGACCACGGCGGCCATGCCGGTGGCGACGTAGAGAAAGTCTCGACGGTTGGGATCCTGGATGTCGGTTGCGCTCACGGGTGCCTGATCCTTTCGCCTCTTCCGCGCCGGTGGCTGAGCCTTGTTCCCCGCTCAATTACGCCAACCCGACAGCGCATGGCGAACAGGCTAGCGAATTCCTCCGGCATTTGGACTTCGGTTTATGCGTGAAGCCCGTTTTTGTCCAGACGGGTCAAGGCACAAGGGCAGATTGTCGCGGGGACAAAATCCCCTATTGCCCGGCGGGACGGCGAATGGCCGCAAAAGGCGGCTAAACAACCGGGAAATATCAGCAAAATCCGAGGTTCCGATTGCCTCGACACAGGGCGCCGGTGTGATCTATCCTCCCAAGCATGGCACACGTCATAGACCGTGAGGAATGGGCAGTTCGCTCCGACCACTGGAAGGGCGAGTTGCAATGCGGTGGCTACGGCTCCAACTCCTGCCTGATCTTCAACTATCTGCCTGATGTCGGCGGTGGCCCGCGACTGCACGCCCACCCCTATGCAGAGATCTTCATCATCCGCCAGGGCACCGGCCTGTTCACCGTCGGCGACCAGGAAATCGAGGCTTCCGCCGGCCAGATCGTTATCGTGCCGCCCCACACACCGCACAAATTCACCAATCTCGGTCCGGGGCCGCTGGAAACGACCGACATTCACGAGAACGGCAAGTTCATCACCGAATGGCTGGAGTAGGCCATGGTCCCGAACCGTAGGCCCTCTATTTGGCGCCAAGCCTGACCAGCACCGCCCTCGGGATATCGTATTCGCGGATAACGCCATCGTGCTTTCGCAAGCCACACAGCTCGCGCTGGATGAAATAGCCTTGCACCGCCTCGGCGGCGTCCTTGAGCAGACGGGGTCGCAACTGCTCATCGCCATTGTCACGCAACCTGGCCAACGTTTCCTCGACCCGCTGTCCGGCCCGGCCGAGTGCCGCCGCCTTCTCGGCCAGGATCTCATGGCCAAGCGCATCGAAGGCGGCTTCAGCGGCCGAAGAGCCGGCAAGATGAGATGGCGGACGCAAGGACATTTCAATTCCCCTTCCCGAACACCATGCGGTGGGTGACGAATTCTTCGCCTGCCACGAGTTGAAAGCCAAGCCTTTCATAGAAGCCGAAGGCTTCCGGCGGCGCGCGGGTGTTCAACACGGTGAAATACAGGCGAGCCCTATCGATGACTGTCTCGACCAGCATGCGGCCAAGGCCGGCGCGGCGGTGAGGCGCGCCGACGAGCAGGTGGCGCACCCGGCCCTGGCTCCTGCCCTCGACATAGGGATCGATGTTCAGCCCGCACACGCCCGCAAGTTCGGCGCCATGCCATGCCCCGAACAAGGCCTCGCCCCGTTTCAGGAACTTGTTGCGGCCGCTTGCCCAGCCATCCCCCAGGCGCACCAGCATCCAGTAGCCTTCCAGTCGGCTTTCTTCCTTCAGCGTGTCGAAGGCCGGCATGGTTGGCCGCAGACGCTTGAGCACATAGCCAGTCTCCGCCGATCCACCCATGCGCCTACTCCGCCGGCCGCGTCTCTTCGAGCACGCTTTCCTCGTGATAGAGGAAGCCGCCGGACTGCCGCTTCCACAGCCGCGCATAAAGCCCGTCGAGGGCCACCAGTTCGTCATGCGTGCCTTGCTCGACGATGCGGCCGCCGTCCAGCACGATAAGACGATCGAGGGCGGCGATCGTCGACAGCCGGTGAGCGATGGCGATGACCGTCTTGTTCTCCATCAGCCTGGTGAGATTCTCCTGGATCGCCGCCTCGATGTCGGAATCGAGCGCCGAGGTCGCTTCGTCGAGGATCAGGATCGGCGCATCCTTGAGGAAGACACGCGCGATCGCCACGCGCTGACGCTGGCCGCCCGAAAGTTTCACGCCGCGCTCGCCGACAAAGGCCTCGTAGCCGGCGCGATCCCGGTTGTCGCGCAGGCCCAGGATGAACTCGTGCGCCTCGGCCTTCCTCGCCGCGGCGATCACCTCGGCGTCGGTTGCGTCGGGCATGCCGAGCTTGATGTTGTCGCGTAGCGAACGGTGGAACAGGGCGGTGTCCTGGCTGACGACGCCGATATTGCCGCGCAGCGAATTCTGCGTGACATCGGCGACGTCCTGTCCGTCGATCAGGATCTTGCCGCTCTCAAGATCGTAAAGCCGCAGGATCAGATTGGCGAGCGTCGTCTTGCCAGCACCCGATGGCCCGACCAGCCCGACTTTTTCGCCTGGCTTGACGACAAGGTCGATGCCGTTCAGCACGCCGAAGCCCTTGCCGTAGTGGAACTCGACATTTTTCACGTCGATGCGTCCACCGGTCACGACGAGTTCCCTGGCATCGGGCGCATCGACAAGGCCAAGCGGCTGCGAGATCAGCGCCTTGGAGTTCTCCAGCACACCGAGGTTCCGAAGAATGCCGTTGAGCTGCATCATCAGCCGGCCAAGCAGCATGTTGAGCCGCAGTACCAGCGACAGCGTGAAGGCGACGGCGCCGACGGTGATCGAGCCCTCGACCCAGAGATAGACGGCAAAGCAGCCGATCGCCGTGATCATGATGCCCGACAGCGTCGTCAGCGCCATGCGCACGCCGGTGAGCCGGCGGGTGAAGGGGCGCAGCGCGTCGAGATAGATGTCGAAGCCGTTCCTGATGTAGCGGTCGTCGCCGTCGGCCGAGAACAGTTTCAGCGTCTGCACATTGGAATAGGAATCGACGATGCGGCCATTGATCATCGAGCCTGCTTCGGCCGTGGCCTCGGCATTCTTGCGGATATCAGGCAGATAGAGTCTTGCCAGCAAGCCGAAGGCCACGATCCAGACCACCACCAGCGCCGCTAGCCGCAGATCCAGTCCGGCGACCAGCGCCAGCGTCGTCACCGTATAGACGAGCATGAACCAGACGACCTCGATGAAGCTTTCCATCAAATCGCCGGTGGCCTGCCCCGCCTGCCAGACTTTTGTCGCGATGCGGCCGGCGAAATCATTCTGGAAGAAGGCGTAGGACTGGCGCGACACGTGCCGGTGCGCCTGCCAGCGCACCAGATTGTAGAAGCCGGGCGTGATCGTCTGCTCGTCGACCAGCGCCGACAGGCCGACGACGATGGTACGGATGACCAGCACGACCGCGATCATGAAGACAAGCTCCGGGCCGGCGGCGGTCCACAGCGCATGCCAGCTGCGCTGGCCGGGAAGCTGGTCGAGGATGTCGACCAGCCGCCCGACGAAATAGAACAGGCCGGCCTCGACCAGCGGCGCGATGCCGCCGATGACCAGCATGGCGAAGAAGGCGAACTTCGCCTGGCCGACATAGTGCCAGATGAAGCCGCCGACGCTCGACGGTGGCCGAAGATTCGCCGGCTCCCTGAACGGATAGACCCAGTTCTCGAACCAGCGATAGATGGCTGTCATCATGCGGCGGCCATCATTCTGCGGCTTGCCCCTTTGCGATCACGTCGTTGGCGACGTCGGCCGGGATGTCCTCGAGCAGGAAGCCGCCCGACTGGCGCTGCCAGAGCTGCGCGTAGAGCCCGCCCTTGGCGACCAGGTCCTCGTGCGAACCTTCCTCGATGACCCGCCCCTGGTCCATCACCACAAGCCTGTCCATCGCCGCGATGGTCGACAGCCGGTGGGCGATGGCGATGACGGTCTTGCCCTGCATGAGCTTGTAGAGGTTCTCCTGAATGGCCGCTTCCGTCTCGGAATCCAGCGCCGACGTCGCCTCGTCAAGGATAAGTATCGGCGCATCCTTCAACATAACGCGAGCAATGGCGATGCGTTGCCGCTGGCCGCCGGACAATTTGACGCCGCGGTCACCGACATAGGCATCGAAACCCTTGCGGCCCTTGTGGTCGGAAAGCCCGCCGACGAAGTCCAGCGCCTCGGCCCGCCGTGCTGCCTCGACAAGCATCTCTTCGGTCGCATCGGGGCGGCCATAAAGGATGTTCTCGCGCACCGAGCGATGCAGCAGCGAGGTGTCCTGCGTGACCATGCCGATCTGGGCGCGCAGCGAATCCTGCTTCACACCGGCGATCTCCTGGCCGTCGATGAGGATCCGGCCGCTTTCCAGATCGTAGAAGCGCAGCAGCAAATTGACCAGCGTCGACTTGCCGGCTCCCGAGCGGCCGACAATGCCGACCTTCTCGCCCGGCTTCACCGCCAGCGACAGGTTTTCGATGACGCCCTTCTGCTTGCCGTAGTGGAAGCGGATGTCCTCAAAGCGGATCCCACCCCTGGCAACGCTGATCTCCTTCGCATCCGGCCTGTCCTCGACCAGGCGCGGCAGCGAAATTGAGGCAATGCCGTCCTGCACCGTGCCGATATTCTCGAACAGGCCCGACATTTCCCACATGATCCATTGCGACATGCCCCACATTCTGAGCACCAGGCTGATGACCACGGCGACGGCGCCAATCGTCACCACTTGGCCGAGCCACAGCCACAGCGACAGCGCAGTCACCGAGAACAGCAGCAGCGCATTGAGGATGTAAAGCAGGCCGTAGAGCACCGTCACCAGCCGCATCGAACGATAGACCGTGTCAAGGAAGCCTGCCATCCCCTCCTTGGCGAAAGTGGCTTCGCGGCGCGCATGGCTGAACAGCTTGACTGTCTGGATGTTGGAGTAGCTGTCGACGACGCGGCCGGTCATGATCGAGCGCGCATTGGCCTGCTCCTCGCCGACCTTGCCGAGCCGGGGAATGAAGTAACGCAACAGCGCGATATAGCCGACCAGCCAGACCACGAGTGGTGCCGCCAGCCGCAAGTCGGCCGAGCCGACGATGAAAAGCATGCCGAGGAAGTAGACAATGACGTAGTTGAGAACCTCGATCAGCTTGATGACGCAGTCGCGCACGGCGAGCGCTGTCTGCATAAGCTTGGTGGCGATGCGGCCGGCGAACTCGTCCTGATAGAAGGCCATCGACTGCTTCAAAAGATAGCGATGCACCTGCCAGCGGATGCGCATGGGATAATTGCCCATCAGCGTCTGCTGGTTGAGCAGCGAATGCAGCCATACTGTGCTCGGCATCGCGAACAGCACGATGAAGGCCATGCCGGCGAGCTTCCAGCTCTCGGTCTGAAGGAAGGTCTCGCGGTTCTGCGCCGACAGCCAGTCGACGATGCGGCCCATGAAGCCGAACATCCACACTTCGGCAATGGCGATCGACGTCATTAGGACCGCGTCCGGAATGATGTAGGGCAAAGCGCCGCGCGTGTAGTGCAGGCAGAAGGCGACCAGCGTCTTGGGCGGCTCGACCGGCTCCTCTGCCGGGAACGGATCGAGCCTTCTTTCAAACCAGTTAAACAACAACATGGGTCATGCCTGTAAATCTGTTTTCCGCTTACGCGGCGCGTGAACGTACGAAGTCCCCGGACTGTGTAGCGCCGAGGGCTGGCGGTCCGGACTCATCCGGACCGTCAGCCCTGCTTCGCGCTATATAGGGGTTCTCGGGCTTTTCGCCGACAGGCTCGTTTGCCGATCCTGACGGTGCGGTGTCGACAAGCCGGATTTTCGCACCCGGCCGGATCAGCCGGATGATCCGGCGCACCAGCGAAGGCCGGCTGGGATCGGGAACCGCGTGCGAAAAATCGACATCCGGCAGCATGCCGCGATGCGGGCGTCGGCGGACTTCGGCATGGACCGCCGACGAATAGGTGTCGCCGATCAGCAGCGCCCAGGTCGGCAGCCGGTGGATATGCAGGCTCCTCGAGCCAGGTATTCTGTAGGGATCGAACATCGGTCCGTCCTCCGCATGAAAATAGAGATGAAAAGGCGAAGCAACATCGTCCGCCGGCATTCGGCCGGAGGCACGGATTGCGTCTGTCCGCAACCGACGCTCGGCATCGGTCCGGACATGTTCAGTTCGGGCGTTCAGCCCTTTTGACTTTTTGAAAAACATCGCAGGATTCCTTCGACAGCCGAAAAATCGTTTCGGCGGGAATCGGTGCGCTCAAGTCTTAGAGAACTAGGAGAATTGTCGTACCGAAACCGCCGGCAGGCAGGTGAGCCCACGAGAGGGGCGCTGGATGTGCATGGTCATCATGAGTTTCCCCTCCATCGGTTCGGGTTGACAATGCTGGCCGTATACCCGACTTCGAAAAAAATGGCCACCCGCAGGTCCCGCAATTTCCAAAACCACGACCCCGCTGTTGCCGATCTGCCACTTATTAGAAGGACGCGGAAATGAACTGTCGTCTCCGCATCGCGCTCTACCAGCCGGACATCGCCGGCAATACCGGGACAATCCTGCGCTTCGCCGCTTGCCTCGGCCTTGGCGTCGATATCATCGAACCGGCCGGCTTTCCGCTCTCCGACAAAGCGCTCAAGCGCGCCGGCATGGACTACCTCGAAATGGCTGCCCTGACCCGGCACATTGACTGGAACGCCTTCGAGGACTGGCGCAAGAAAGACGGGCGCCGGCTGGTGCTTCTGTCGACCAAGGCGACGACCCCCTACACCAACTTCAGCTTCGCGGACGGCGACATCCTGCTGTTCGGCCGCGAATCCGCAGGCGTGCCGGATGCGGTCCATCAGGCGGCGAATGCGCGGCTGACCATCCCGATGCAGGGCAGCGCGCGCAGCATCAATGTCGCGCTCTCCGTCGCCATGGTGGCGGGCGAAGCTGTCCGGCAACTCGGATAGCGGTTCGCCGGCAACTCCGTTTTCCGTCATTCTCACCCAGGCGCACATCGCCCTCTCCTGTCATTTGCCCAATCAACGTTTCTTCGCTACAAGCTCAACTTAACTTGAGGTCAAGCGGAAAATGGGAAATGGCTCCAGTAACGGAATTGACGGTCGGCCAGGTGGCTGTGCGCAGCGGCGTCGCGGTGTCGGCGCTGCATTTCTATGAGGCGCGCGGGCTGATCCGCAGCCACCGCACGTCGGGCAACCAGCGCCGCTATGGCCGCGACGTGCTGCGGCGGGTGGCAATCATCAAGGTCGCTCAGGAGGTCGGCATCTCGCTGGCCGAGATCGGCGACGCACTTGAATCACTGCCCGAGGGCCGCACGCCGACGCGCGACGACTGGAACCTTTTGTCGACCGCCTGGCGCGACGGGCTCGACCACAAGATCGCCCAGTTGAAGAAACTGCGCGACGGGCTGACCGACTGCATCGGCTGTGGCTGCATGTCGATCGACAAATGCCCGCTCAGGAACAAGGGCGACCGGCTGGCCAGGGAAGGCACCGGCGCGAGAAGGCTGGTGGCACGCTGAGCCTTCCCCGGAGAGCCAGGATAAATTCAGGAGGCGAAGCTGCGAACCAGCGCGACCAGGGCCGCCTGATTGTGGACCTCGGTCTTTTCGAACGCGCTTTTGAGGTTGTGGCGCACCGTCCCGGGCCTGATCGTCAAATGGACGGCTATGGCATTGACGCTCATGCCACCCGCCAGCAGGCAGACGATCTCGCATTCGCGCCGCGTCAGGCCGAATGTTTCGATCAAGGCGACCTGATCGAATTGCAGGGACGCGTCCGGTTCCTTGATGAAGATGACGACGCGTGGCGCCCGCAATCCCGGTTCCGCGATGCCGAGCCGCCATGCCGGCATGATATCGAGCAGCAGCGGCAAGCGATGGTCACGGCGCGGCAGATGCAGCCTTTGTCCGCAATCCGCCGGGGAGACCGCCGCCAGGGCGACAGCCCTGCGCAATTGCTCGGTGAGCGCCGGCGTCACAGCCTGCAACTGGCCCGCGACCTGCACGAGCCCGTCGCCTTGGCGGAGAATTCCCGTAGCGCGCGCGTTGACGATCAACGAACGGCCCGTCGCGTCAAGCACGATCGCCGCCTCGCCCAATCGTTCGATAATTGTTGTCAGTCCCACTGCCTGTTCGTTGCTGATCCGCAGCCTTTGATGCAGCAGTTGGGCGCGTATCAAGTGTGGGAAAAGTTGCCCCAAAGCCTGGCTTTCCCCTTGCACGAACCCGCCCTTCTGCCGGGAGCGGCAGACCCACATGCTGAGTGGCAAGCGCGAATCGTCGTGCGATATGCCAGCTGCGTAGAACGTGCCCAGCGGCCGCACGATTTCATTGTAGTAGCCGCTTCGCTCAAAATCGGTGTCCGTGTGAACTTCGCTGCTGCTAACGACCGCGCCCCCCGGTGGCAAACTGGCAAGATGTGAGTTCAGCAACGGCGCCAGCAGTCTGGAGGCTTGCGGCGACAGGAAACGCTGAACGTCGGCATCACCCATACCGGTCCGCGCGATGAACGGCGTCGCGGACGTTGGCTGGTTGTTCATGGCCAGATAGGCATGATCGGCACGAAGCAAACCGGTTATGCCCGCCAGGGCGGTTGCCCACATGCCCGGCTCGAGAGTCGCCTGGTAGAACATGTCGATGAGGGCAAGGGCTTCAGCGTCCAAATCGTGCCCCTGCTGGCCACATTCCGAGAACCTGACCCCGCGCAAATAGCACGGATACAACCGTGGCGCTTGCACAACACCGTGACCAGCGGTTGCAAGACATTGCCCATATGGGCAATGCGGCCACGCCAGATTTCGCGGATCAATGTGCAAGGGTGCCGGCTCTCCCAGGTCCGGCGGATTGCAGCGGGGTGGTTCGTGAAGAAGATATCGGTGCCGGTTCATGCACAGGCGCATGAATCCTTGTTTGACCGCGGTGCCATATCGGGTGGCGGGCTACGAAGCCTTGCTTTGGCCGCCGGCGTGGTTGCGGCGGTGTCGTTCGCCACTGGGATCGCATCAGCCGGCGACTATGCGGCAGGCGGCGGCACCATAACCAATGGCGGCAATGCGACCGCGCTTGGCGATGGCGCCAACGCGACCGGCGCGCAGGCAGTCGCGGTAGGCGCCGCCAGCACCGCCACCGGTGCCTCCGCGACCGCAACGGGAACCTCCAGTCAAGCCAATGGCGCGGCGGCGACAGCCGTAGGCGATGGCGCCAACGCAACTGGCTCGGAGGCAATCGCGGCAGGCTTCGACAGCCACGCCATCGGCGCCTCCGCGAGCGCCGTGGGAGCCTCCAGTCAAGCCAATGGCACAGACGCAACAGCCGTAGGAGATGCTAGCGGCGCGACCGGTCTGGAGGCCACGGCGGTCGGCGTAAACAGCAGCGCGGCCGGCGACGGCGCCACGGCGATCGGCGCGATCAGCAGCGCAAACGGCACTTTCGCAACAGCGATAGGCGTCCTCAGCAATGCAACCGGCACCAACGCCACAGCGACGGGCCAGGGCAGCATCGCGAATGGCGACAATGCCACCGCGACGGGGCAGTACAGCGCAGCGAATGGCGCGGCTGCGAGTGCCTTTGGCCAGGGAAGCAACGCAACCGGCGACGACGCGACCGCAACGGGCGCCCACAGCGTCGCGAACGGCACCGCCGCGACAGCGACCGGGGAGGACAGCAACGCGATCGGTACTCAGGCGACCGCGATGGGAGTCTACAGCACGGCCAATGGCACCGATGCCACTGCGCTGGGCTCCGGCAGTGCCGCAACCGGCGTTGAAGCGACCGCGACGGGAACCGGCAGCACTGCCAATGGAAACAATGCCACCACGACGGGCGCTTTCGCCAATGCAACGGGTGCCGCAGCGACCGCGACCGGCGACAGCAGCACGGCCAATGGCGCGTCGGCGACCGCGACAGGGCAGGCCAGCAACGCAACCGGCGACGACGCGACTGCAACCGGCGCCCACAGTGTCGCGAACGGCGCCGCCGCGACCGCGACAGGGCAGGCCAGCAACGCAACCGGCGACGACGCGACCGCAACCGGCGCCCACAGCGTCGCGAACGGCACCGCCGCGACAGCGACCGGGGAGGCCAGCAACGCGATCGGTACTCAGGCGACCGCGATGGGAGTCGACAGCACGGCCAATGGCACCGATGCCACCGCGCTGGGCTCCGGCAGTACCGCAACCGGCGTTGAAGCGACCGCGACGGGAACCGGCAGCACCGCCAATGGAGACAATGCCACCACGACGGGCGCTTTCGCCAATGCTACGGGTGCCGCAGCGACCGCGACCGGCGACAGCAGCACGGCCGATGGCGCGTCGGCGACCGCAACCGGCCAGGCCAGCAACGCAAGCGGCGACGCCGCAACTGCAACGGGCGCCCACAGCGTCGCGAACGGCGCCGCCGCGACCGCGACGGGCGAGAAGGCCACTGCGAGCGGCGACTTCGCGAGCGCGATGGGTGCTGGCAGCACCGCGACCGGTAATGCGGCCACGGCGGTAGGCGAACTCAGTGTGGCGAATGGCACCACCGCGAGCGCCTTCGGCCAAAACAGCCATGCCGATGGTGACAACACCACGGCCATCGGCCAAGGCAGCCAGGCCGCCGCGGACGGTGCCACCGCACTTGGCACCGGCGCTAGCGCGGCCTATGCCAACTCGACCGCCATCGGCGTCGGCGCGACGACCACGGCCGCTAACCAGATGTCGTTGGGCACGGCCTCGAACACCTACCGGATGTCCGGCATCGGCTCGGCGGCGAGCCTCGCCGCGCAATCCGGGCCGGCCACCTTCGTCACCACCGATTCAGCGGGAAATCTCGCCACCACGGCTTTCGGTCCGCAGGACATCTCCGCGCTCGAGTCCAGCGTCGGCAATTTGCAGACGCAGATGAAACAGGCCTTCGAAGGCACCGCGGTCGCCATTGCCATGGGCGCCAGCGCCCTGCCCTCGGACAAGCGATTCGCGATTTCCACCAATTGGGGCAATTTCCGCGGCCAGAACGCCATCGGCGTCGCCGCGCAGATGCGCCTCACCGACTATGCCGTGGTGAATTTCGGTCTCGGCGGCGGATTTCAGCAAGGCGGCATCGGCACCCGCGCGGGCGTAACATTCGCGTGGTGAGCGCCAGACCTTTCACGCTGCGGCTGGCGACACTGGCGTTGGTGCTTGTCGTCGGCTGTAGCGGCGGGCGCGCCGAGACGCAGCCGCCAAAGCCGGCGCAGATCGACCGCAACGGCGTGCTGATCCTGATCCGGTCGGCGCTGCTCGCCCTCGACCAGGCCAACAAGACCGGCAACTACACGGTTCTGCGCGACCTCGGCGCCCCCGGCTTCCAGGTCAATACGGCGGCGCGGCTGGGCGATATCTTCGCCAAGCAACGCAGCGAAAACCTCGATTTGTCGGGGGTCGCTGCGATCGACCCGCAGCTCTCCGTGCTACCGCAGATCGAGGCCGACGGCCTGATGCGCATGGCGGGCTTCTTTCCCTCCATCCCCGCACCGGTCAATTTCGAGCTCGCCTTTGCGTCGGTGAACGGCCAATGGCGGCTCTTCGGCATCTCCGTTTCGATCGGGCAGGTTGCGGCCGCCCCGCAGCCCGCTGGCCCGCAGGTCGCCGAGGCCAGGAAAACAGCGCGGGTGACGAAACGACGACAACCTCCCCCGGTCGCGCCCAAGCAGCCGTGACGGTACAAGCGCGGGGGAAGCGGGAAACAGCTCCGACCGAAGAAAGGGCCTGACCTATCCTAGTCCGCCGCCGGCAACCGCCTGATCGTGAACTCGATCAAATCCCCCGGCCGTTCGAACCAGCTTTCGATCTCGGTCCAATAGGCCTGCTTGGGAAAGCGCTCGAACCATTCCTTGGCTTTGAGGCGGGCATCGGAGCGCGGCAGGACGAAGGTCTCGCGCAGGAAACCGTCGCGCGGCATGCGCGCGCTTTCGGCACGGCTTTGGTCGAGCCTTTTCTTCAGGCCATCCAGCGGCGGTCTTGCCGGCGTGCGCACGAAACAACTCCTTGCACCGCAGCGCATGACCCCGAAACCGGATTTCGGAAAGGATCATGCGCAAAACCAAAGTGACTTGACCCTGTCTCTTAAGAGATTAGGGATCGCGCCCGGAAAAGACGAGTCTTTTGTCGACTCACCGCCCCGCAACCGGAGACGGCGCTTTGGAACGACCTGAAATACAAGCTGGCCTGCCCGCCGACATCGAAGAGAAGAAGATGAAGGCGCGCCTGTGGTTCGAAGCCTTGCGCGAACGCATCTGCGGCGCCTTCGAACAGATCGAGCAGGATCTTGGCGGTCCGTTGGCCTCCTGGTCGCCGGGCCATTTCGAAAAGACGCCCTGGGAGCGTGACCAGGGCAAGGGCGGTGGCGGCACCATGGCGATGATGCATGGCCGTGTCTTCGAGAAGGTCGGCGTCCACACCTCGACCGTCTATGGCGAGTTCTCGCCCGAATTCAGGAAGCAGATGCCCGGCGCCGAGGAAGACCCGCGCTTCTGGGCCTCAGGCATTTCGCTGATCGCGCACCCCTGGAACCCCAACGTTCCGGCCGTGCACATGAACACGCGCATGGTCGTCACTTCAAGGCAATGGTTCGGCGGTGGCGCCGATCTGACGCCGGTGCTCGACCGCCGCCGCACCCGGGATGATCCGGATACCGTCGCTTTCCATCGCGCCATGCAGTTCGCTTGCGAGAAGAATGCTGATGTCGCCGACTACCCGAAATTCAAGGCCTGGTGCGACGAGTACTTCTTCTTAGCCCACCGCAACGAGCCGCGTGGCACCGGCGGCATCTTCTTCGACTGGCTGCATTCGGGCGACGACAAAGGCGGCTGGAACGCCGACTTCAACTTCGTCCAGGATGTCGGACGCTCCTTCCTCGTCGTCTACGGCCATCTCGTGCGCGCCAACTTCAACGAGAACTGGACCGACGGCGACCGCGACGAACAGCTCATCCGCCGTGGCCGTTACGTCGAATTCAACCTGCTTCATGACCGCGGCACCATTTTCGGCCTGAAGACCGGCGGCAATGTCGCCGCGATCCTCTCCAGCCTGCCGCCTGAGGTGCGCTGGCCGTAACATCAGCCAGAGCAGTTCCGTCCGGAATTGCGTCAGATCAAGGAGACAGAGCCGGCGGTGCACGATGCTTTGATGCAACCACACCGCTCCTCCCGTGTTATAGTCTTCGCCCCGCTCACATCAGGGAATTCAACCTGGAATGCACCGTGAGCCAAAAAAAGGTGGCGGAGCCTCGACCGGCTCCCCGGAGGAAAAGGAGACATCTCATGAAGGAATTTCACTGCGGGTCGCTAGTGCCCGGCTGTGAGTGGCACACCCGTGCCGATGAAGAAGCCGAAGTGATGCGCCGTGCCGTCGAGCATATGCGCGAGACACATGGCGAGACTGTTATCCGCGAGACGATGATCGAGGCGATCCGCTCGCGCATCGAGAAGGTCCGCGACGCGGCCTAGGTTTCGCTCGGATCAGCATGTCAAGAACATTGGGCCATAATGCCGGCGATTGGCGTTCGACGCCGTCGCCGGCGACCTTGTGCAAACATCGCCCAAGAGTAGCTCCCGGGCATCGGGAGACTGCGCATAGAGGCGAAAATGTCGATCGCGGCGCATGAATTCGCTTCGATGCGGGCGCCCCAGACCCTGCGCGCTCAAAGTTACATTTGCCTCAGCTAAATAAACCCAGCGGTAACCGGGCCGTGCGACTGTCTGTCTGGATAATCCGGTTACAGCGGGCTGAAGCCCGGCGCCACCAGGCACTGATCCGGAACGGTGGGGCGAGGTGTTTCGCGCATGCGCGAAAAGTCCGGCAATCGAGTGGGTTTCCGCACGGCGGCGCTCCTGGTGTGGGGGCTGGTTGGGACGTACCCGGCTTTTGCGCAAGAAATGACGACATCGTTGGTCGACATCCACCAGGGTTCGCTGCTCAGTGACCGCGCGAGAAGCCTGGGCAATGGCGGTTACGAACTGCAGAACGGAACCTTTGTCTCGTTCAACCAGTGGTACCGCGCAAGCTGGGTCGACATGCATGTGGACCTGCTGACACAGATCACCGAGGATACCGGCATCCTTTGGGGTTTCGGGACCGGAGAAGAGGGCGAGAAGTATCGGATCGAGCCCAGCCTCAAGCTTGGGTTCCTCACCCAGATACATCCGAACCCGAACAGCACTCTGTCCCTGTCGCTCACCACGACCATCGGCGGCAAGCTCAGCGAAAAGTCCTGCGAAGCCGACTATGGCGATCTGGGCAGCTACAGCGTCAATTGCCGGCTCGCGGCCAGCGAGATGGCGCCTGAGGAAACCTTGAAATATCTGGTTAATGCTAAACCGGAAAGCCAGCATCTCTGGCTGAACTACCGTGTTACTTTCTGATCGCCGCGAGGCTGCGAATGCGGAATTCATCTCGCTCCGAAAGCGATCGTTCATCCTGGTTCTTGTCTGACTGGAGTAGGAACATGTCGGGTACTTGCATGAAGTTCGGCCTCGCTGCCGCCCTTGTCATCCTTTCGGCGCCATTCGCGTTGGCGCAGGACGCCCTTGACGTCGATGAAATGGCCGCGCTTTGCCACGGTGGCGGGTCCATATGCGTGAGCGCGACGATCCCGGCCGCGCCGGCGACGCAGGCGGCACAGGGTTGGATGAGCCCCGACGTCGGCGCCGCTTGGGCTGCGGGATACAAGGGCAAGGGCGTCACGATAACGATCGTCGACGATTTCTCCAGCACATCGCGCTTCTCCGGCAATTTCGGTGTCGGGACACAAACCCAGCGCCACGGTGAATGGACGCGCGAAGAAGCCGGCATGATCGCGCCCTTGGCGACCATCAGGTCGAAAGATTTCACCACGAGTTCGTCAGTCGCGCTGGCGCCGGGTTTGAACGTGCTCAATCTGAGCTATGGCATGTACGCAAAGGCGGGCTATAGCCCGAACCAGATCGGATGGGCTCCTGAGGAAGCCTCCATCATCTCATACGCCACCAAAGGAACAGCCGTTGTCTCGAAGGCAGCGGGTAACGACTCGGTTGCCGTGGGCGGCGTCACGAGCGGCCAGCAGGACTATCTCGACCTTGCTCTGGTCGGCAAAGCCTCGGCGATCTTCGTCGGCGCACTGTCCACCAACGGCACGACCTCCAACAAGGCCCAGCTTGCCTGGTATTCCAACTACGCCGGCTCCAACACGGCTGTGCAGAGCCATTTCCTCGTCGTGGGTGTCACCGGCGACAAGACCGGCCTTTACGGCACGTCCTTCGCCGCGCCGATCATTTCCGGCTACGCGGCGATCGTTGGCAGCAAGTTCACCAAGGCAACGCCGACCCAGATCACCAACCAGTTGCTCAACACGGCCCGTACCGACACGCTGGCCAACTATAGCGCCGCCGTCTATGGCAAGGGCGAGGCAAGCCTTTCGCGCGCCCTGGCTCCCCTGGCCATCAAGTAGGGGAGCGACGCTGGTATTTGATTAGGTTTCAAGTGCCTTTGCGGCGCGTTCGAGCAGCGCGCCGCGATCCGGTGCAAATCCGGCTTCGATCCATTCCGCCTCGAGGTTCTTGAGGATTTCGCCCAGTTTCGGCCCCGGCGTTGCGCCGAGCGCCGCCAGATCGGCGCCTTTCAGCGGAAACACCGGTTTTTCCCATTTGAGCGCAAAGGCAAGCAGGCGCGAAAAGCCGCCCGCTTCGAGCAGCGCGTCATTGTCCTCGACCGCGCGCACCCGCGCCGCGGCAAGCGACAGCCGCAGGCGATCGACAAACCCTTGCCGGTCGCCACGATAGAGCCTTTTCGCCAGTTCGCCCTCGGTCGTTTTCGACTCGACGGCAGTTGTGAGTGCCCAGTGGCGCAAACGGTCTGATTCCGCGGTCGAAAACCTCAGCCGCTCGGCGAGCGTCTTCATGCGCGCGGCATCGGGCGGCACGATCGCTTCGAGCCGCAGCATCGGATCCGCCACCCAGCCCAAATCCTTCTCGGCCTTGGTCAGCCCATGGATGGCGTCGATGCCCCATTTCTCGCTTTCCGGCAGCGCGGTGGTCAAAACGCTGGCCTGCCGCATCCACAGCAGCGCCCGCGACGGATCGGGCGCCGACAAAAGCTTCTTCAGTTCGGACCAGATACGCTCCGCCGAAAGTTGTCCGAGCCCCTCCTTCAGCCGGGCGCAGGCCTTCAGCCCCTCGGCGTCCGGCCGGCCTTCGCCATACCAGGCGAAGAAGCGGAAGAAGCGCAGGATGCGCAGATAATCCTCGCGGATGCGCGCTTCCGCATCCCCGATGAAGCGCAGCCGGCGCGCCTCGATGTCGGCGATGCCGCCGACCAGGTCGACGACAGTGCCGTCGGCCTCGGCGTAGAGCGCATTGATGGTGAAGTCGCGCCGCTCGGCATCCAGCTTCCAGTCGCGGCCGAACGACACCTTGGCGCGGCGGCCGTCGGTCTCGACATCGGCGCGCAAGGTGGTGATTTCATAGGGTTTTCCGCCGGCAACCACCGTGATCGTGCCGTGCTCTATGCCGGTCGGCACCGCCTTGAAGCCCTTCGCTTCGGCGCGGCGGATGGTCTCCTCAGGCAAACAGGTGGTGGCGATATCGATATCGGCAACCGGCTGGCCCATCAGCGTGTTGCGCACGGCGCCGCCGGCGACACGCGCCTCCTCACCGCCTTCAGCTAGGGCGGCAAGCAGGCGCTGCAAATGCTTGTCGGCGAGCCAGTCGGCCCTGCCCGCGATCGAAACACTCACGCATAGAGCCTTTCATAGAGCGTGCGGATGATGCCGGCGGTGACGCCCCAGATACGCCGGTCGCCATAGGGCATGTCGTAGAAGAACCATTCGAGATCGTTCCACATGCGGCTGTCGCGCTTGTGGTTCACCGGGTCCATCAGGAAGTGCAGCGGCACTTCGAAGGCGGCATCGACCTCCTCGGCGTTCAAGCTCAGCTGGAAGCCGGGCCGCACGATGCCCAGCACCGGCGCGATGCGGTAGCCACTGCCGGCGACGTAGTCGGGCATGCGGCCGATGATCTCGATACGGTCCTGGTCAAGGCCGATCTCCTCGAAGGTCTCGCGCAATGCTGCGGCTTCCGGACTGGCGTCGGTGGCGTCGATGGTGCCGCCGGGAAAGGCCACCTGCCCCGAATGGCTGCGCAGCTTTTCGGCCCGTTTGGTCAGCAAAACCGTCGCCTCGCCGTCATGATCGACCACCGGGATCAGCACCGCGGCATTGCGCAGCGCCTTGCCCTGGTTGAGCCGCGGATGACCCGGATTGAAGCGATGGTCGCCATAGTCGTCGCCGGCATGCGCCTGCGGCTGCGCGGCAAAGCGCGCACGAAAATCCGCCGATGAAAACGGCGACAGTGATACCTGGTCCATCATGCGCTGAGCCGTTTCAACTGGTCCGCCGGCATGATCGGAAACACCGCGCCTTTCGAGCGCACGGCAAACATCGTCTTGCCGCCGATTTCGATCTCCTCGCCATGCCCGACCAGTTCATACATGACAGGCCGCCCGACCAGCGCCTCCAGCCGGCCGCGCACCAGCACATAGGGCTTCAACCCGCCGGTCTCGTTCTCATCGACGAAGCGCAGCGGCCGCTCCGGCCCGGCTTCGACCACGTCGCCGACATTGGTGCGGAAGGTGATGATCTGTTCATCGCCACTGCCCGAAACATCCATTTCGACGGCGATGAAAGGCGCGTCGGCGACGCGGATGCCGACCTTTTCCACAGGCGTCACCAGATAGGTCCTGCCGTCCGCATCCTTGCGCAGCACGGAGGAGAAAAGCTGTACCAGCGGCATGCGGCCGATCGGCGTGCCCAGGTAGAACCAGGTGCCGTCGGCCTTGATCTCCATGTCGAGATCGCCGCAAAAGTCGGGATTCCAGCGCTCGACGGGCGCCGCGCCCTTGCCGGCACGCGCCGCGCGCGCGATCAACGCCTCCAGGCCGCGCGCCTCGGTGGCGCTCGTAAGGCTTTGTTCGCGATGTTCGTCGTGTTCCGCCATCGTCACGAAATAGTCACTGTTGTTCCGCTTGTCAGCCTAAGTCTGTGATTTAAGTTCGACCATAGGCGCTACGCGAGGCCGAATCGCGGCAACCTATGATATGATGCGGGCCGGTATTTCCAACCAAAGGGATCGATGCGGCATGAGCGTGATGGTCAAGGAAAGCCCGATCAGCGAGAAGGACATGGTCGCCGAGGCCGAGAAGGCGCTGGCCGACATTTCCAGGATCCGCGACGGGGTCGGCCGGGTGATCTTCGGTCAGGAGAACGTCGTCGAGCGCACGCTGGTGGCAGTGCTGGCCGGTGGCCATGCGCTGCTGGTCGGCGTTCCCGGCCTCGCCAAGACCAAGCTGGTCGAAACGCTGGGCGTCGTGCTCGGCCTCGATTCGCGCCGCATCCAGTTCACGCCCGACCTGATGCCGTCCGACATCCTCGGCTCCGAGGTGATGGAGCAGGACGAAACCGGCAAGCGCTCCTTCCGCTTCATCTCCGGGCCCATCTTCGCCCAGCTTTTGATGGCCGACGAGATCAACCGTGCCTCGCCGCGCACCCAGTCGGCGCTGCTGCAGGCCATGCAGGAATACCATGTCACCATTGCCGGCGCCCGCTATGACCTGCCGGCGCCCTTCCATGTGCTGGCGACACAAAATCCGCTGGAGCAGGAAGGCACCTATCCGCTGCCCGAAGCCCAGCTCGACCGCTTCCTGATGCAGGTCGATATCCTCTATCCCGAGATCGAGGCCGAGCGCCGCATCCTGCTGGAGACCACCGGCATCGAGGACGCCAAGGCGCAGAACGTGCTGCAGCCGGCACGGCTGAAGGAAATCCAGACGCTGATCCGCCGCATGCCGGTGCCTGAAAGCGTGGTCGAGGCGATCCTGACCCTGGTGCGCTCGGCGCGCCCGGGGCAAGGCAATGCCGAGACCGACAAGCATGTCGCCTGGGGTCCCGGCCCGCGCGCCAGCCAGGCGCTGATGCTGTGCACGCGCGCTCGCGCGCTCTACGATGGACGGCTGGCGCCATCGGTCGACGATGTGCGGGCGCTGGCCGAGCCGGTGCTGCAGCACCGCATGGCGCTGACATTCGCCGCCCGCGCCGAAGGCACCAGCGTACGCGATGTGGTGGCGAAGCTCGTGAAAGGAATTTGATGGCGCGCATCGGCGAGGTCCAGGCTCCGGCAGCGACGCGCGACGCGCTCGCCCGTGGCCGGTTGCGGGCTTCGCTTGTGCCCGACCTGCTGGTCGAGGCCCGACGCATCGTCAACACCGTGATCGCCGGCTGGCATGGCCGCCGCAAGCGCGGCATCGGCGAGAATTTCTGGCAGTTCCGGCCCTATGTCGAAGGCGATTCCTCGCGCATCGACTGGCGCCGCTCGGCCCGTGACGACCACACCTATGTGCGCGACCGCGAATGGGAAGCCGCCCATACGGTCTGGCTGTGGGCCGACCCCTCGCCGTCCATGCTCTATAAATCGACCGGCGCCAGCGTTTCCAAGCAATCGCGCGCGCTGGTGCTGGCGCTGGCCATGGCCGAATTGCTGTCGCGCAGCGGCGAGCGCATCGCCTGGCCTGGCCTCACCGACCCCTTCACCGCCCGCAACGGCGCCGAGCGTATCGCAGCCCAACTGATGCATGCCGGCGACTTGCCGGCCAAGCCTGACCTCACAGACATCAGGCGCTTCTGCGACATCGTCATCGCCAGCGATTTCCTCGATCCCGTCGAGGAGACGATGGAATGGCTCGACGTGCTCGCCCGCCATGGCGTGCGCGCGCATCTGATCGAGGTTGCCGACCCGGCCGAGGAAACCTTCCCCTATGCCGGCCGCACCGAATTCACCGATCCCGAGACCGGCGACAAGCTGACCGCCGGCCGCGCCGAAATGCTCGGCGACGAATACCGCCTGCTCTACACCGCCCGCCGGCAGGAGCTGGCCGCCTGGTGCAAGCGCCTCGGCTGGAGCTTTACCGTCAACCACACCGACCGGCTGGCGTCCGACGCGCTGGTGCGCCTGCACATGGCAATGACCGCCGATGGCGGCTATGCCGGTAGCGGCCGTACCGGTCAGCCCGGGCCGACCGCCAGTGGTGGTCGTGCCGGCATGATCGCCAGCGGCGATCAGCCAGGAAAGGCGGTCGCATGAGCTGGCTGCCGCTCTCCTTTGGCGCCCCCATGGTGCTGTGGGGCCTGCTGGCGTTGCCGGTAATCTGGTGGCTGCTCAGGCTGACGCCGCCCAAGCCGCAGGCCGAGATCTTCCCACCGCTGAAGATCCTGGCGCGCGTGCTGAAGCGCGAAGAGACGCCGCATCAAAGCCCCTGGTGGCTGACGCTGCTCAGGCTGCTGATGGCGGGGCTCATCGTCGCGGCCCTTGCCGAACCGGTGTTCAACCCGCGCGAAAAACTGCCGGCCGAGGGTGCGGCCCTTGCGCTGGTCATCGACAATGACTGGGCCAGCGCCGCCGACTGGAACAAGCGCGTCGCCACCGCCGAGCGGCTGATCAAGGACGCCGGCTCGAACGGCGTGCCGGTCATCATCGCCTTCACCGCCGAAAAGGCCAATGCGGAGATCGGTCCCTTCGATGCCGCCGCCGCACTCGACCGGCTGCGCGCCGCCAAACCGCGGCCGATCCCGACCGACCGGCCCGCCGTATATGCCCGCGTCGCCGGCGTGCTGGAGAGCTTGCCCGGCGCCAGCGTCGCAGTGCTGGCCGATGGCCTCGCGGCCAAGGGCGACGAGGCAGCCTTCAACACGCTGTTGTCGAAAAATGCCGCCCGTGTCGTCTGGGCCGTTGCCGACCGGCTTTCGCTGACCGGCCTGACCAGCGCCGACAACCAGGTCGACGGCTTTGCGCTCACCGCCATCCGCGCGCCCGGCGACCCGGCGCCCGAACAGGTCACCGCCGGCGCCTTCGACGACAAGGGCCGCCGCATCGCCGATGCAACGCTGACCTTCGCGCCGGGCGAAGCCACCGCCACCGGCACGATGGCAGTGCCGTTCGAACTGCGCAACGACTTCGCCTCGATCGCGCTCGACGGTGAGCGCCAGGCGGGTGCGGTGCGCGTGCTCGACGAAAGCTCCAAGCGCCGCCGCGTTGGGCTGCTGTCGCAGGCCGAGGCCGACCAGGCGCAGCCGCTTCTGTCGCCGCTCTACTACATCAGGCGGGCGCTGCAGCCTTTCGCCGATCTGGTCGAGCCCTCCAGCGCCGACCTCGCCGACGCCATCCCGCAGATCCTCGACCAGAAGCCGGCGATGATCATCATGGCCGACGTCGGCACCATTCCCGCACAAGTCCGGCAAAGGCTGGTCGACTGGGTCGACAATGGCGGCACGCTGGTGCGTTTCGCCGGCTCGCGGCTCGCGGCCGCCGGCAATGATGACGATCTGCTGCCGGTCCGCCTGCGCACCGGCGAGCGTTCGCTGGGCGGCGCATTGTCATGGACCTCGCCGCAGCCGGTCACCGAATTTCCCAAGGCAGGCCCCTTCGCCGATCTGGCGCCGCCGACCGAGGTGACCGTGAGCAGGCAGGTGCTGGCCGAGCCGACACCCGATATCGTCGAGCGCACCTGGGCGGCTCTTGCCGACGGCACGCCGCTGGTCACCGGACTGAAGAAAGGCAAGGGCACGCTGGTGCTGTTCCACGTCACGCCCGAGGCGACATGGTCGAACCTGCCGATCTCCGGCAGCTTCGTCGAGATGCTGCGCCGCATCGTCCAGCTGTCGCGCAACCAGGGCGCGGCGATCGCCAATGCCGAAGCTGCCGCCACGTCGCTGGCGCCCTACCGCATGGTCGCGGCCGACGGCTCGCTGGTGCCGCCGACGCCGGATGCGCGGCCGCTGGTGCCCGGCGCCGGCGCGCTGCCGGTGACCTTCGAGAACCCGCCCGGCCTCTACGGCTCCGAGACCGGCGTCTTCGCCCATAATTTGCTCGACGCTGCCAGCACGTTTGCGCCGCTGGCGCGCCCGCAAATCGCTGTTCCGGTCACCACGATCCAGTATGCCTTCGACGAATCGCGCAATTTGAAGGGTTCGCTGGTCGCAGCCGCCCTGGTGCTGATGCTGCTCGACACGCTGGCGGTGTTCTGGATGGGCGGCCTGTTCTCGCGCCGGCCGCGCCGCGCCGGTGCCGTGGCAACCACCGCAGCGATCCTGATTGCGCTTGGCGCACTGTTCGGCCATGCCGATTTCGCCCGCGCCGACGATGCCAAGCCGGGCGACGATGCGGCCGTCGAGGCGATTTCGAAGACCCGCATCGCCTATGTGCTGACCGGCGTGCCGGGCGACGATTCGATCAGCCGCGCCGGGCTCGAAGGCCTGACCCGCTTCCTGATCGAGAAAACCGCGCTCGAACCCGGCGCACCGGCCGGCGTCGATATTTCAAAGGACGAACTGTCCTTCTATCCGCTGATCTACTGGCCGATCGATCCGGCCGCACCGATGCCCAGCCAGGCGGCTATCGCCCGCATCGACGCCTATATGCAGCAGGGCGGCACGGTGCTGTTCGACACCCGCGACCAGTTCGCCAACGGCATCGGCGCCGATTCCACCAGCCCGGCGACCGAGCGGCTGCGCGACATCCTGGGTAACCTCAACGTGCCGCCGCTGGAGCCGGTGCCGTCGGACCATGTACTGACCAAATCCTTCTTCATCCTGCCGGAATTTCCCGGCCGCTTCGCCGGCAGCCCGCTTTGGGTCGAGGCATCGCTCGACGCCAGCAATGCCGACAACCGTCCGGTGCGCACCGGCGACGGTGTTTCGCCGATCATGATCACCGCCAATGATTTCGCCGGCGCCTGGGCGGTCGACGAGAATGGCGACCCGCTGCTGCCGACCGTGCCGAACGACCCGATGCAGCGCATCTATGCGCTGCGCGCCGGCGTCAACATCATGATGTACATGCTGACCGGCAACTACAAATCCGACCAGGTGCATGTGCCGATACTGCTCGAACGGCTGGGGCAGTAAGATATGAATTGGTCGATCTCCTTCGAACCGCTGATCTCCTGGCCGCTGCTCGCTTTGGTGCTGGTGCCGCTGGC
The DNA here is from genome assembly GCF_056402995.1 of Mesorhizobium sp. P3_A8. Lineage (NCBI taxonomy): Bacteria > Pseudomonadati > Pseudomonadota > Alphaproteobacteria > Hyphomicrobiales > Phyllobacteriaceae > Mesorhizobium > Mesorhizobium sp. P3_A8. The sequence continues at coordinate 93,045 of NZ_JBFUGI010000019.1, forward strand.
GCTGCTTGCCCTTATAGGCCTGTGGTTTCGCCAGCGCGGCGGTGTCCTGCGCTTCGTCGCCCTGCTGGCGCTCGCCGCCGCTTTGTTCAACCCGGTGTTCCTCAATGAGGAGCGCGAGCCACTGAAGAGCGTCGTCGCGCTGATCGTCGACCGCAGCCAGAGCCAGGACATTGGCGATCGCACCAGGCAGACCGATGAGGCGGTGGCCGGGCTGCAGCAGCGTCTTGGCCGCTTCAAGCAGTTCGACGTCCGCGTCGTCGAGGCCGGCAAGCCCGACGCCGCCGAGGAGCGCACCGAAACGCGGCTGTTCGGCGCGCTGGAAGGCGCCTTCCGCGACGTGCCGCCATCGCGCATCGGCGGCGCCATCATGATCACCGACGGCGAGGTGCATGACGCGCCCCCGGCCGCGCCCGATTTCAACGCCCCGCTGCATGCTTTGATCACCGGCAACGACCACGAAAAAGACCGCCGCATCCGCTTCGAGAACGCGCCGCGTTTCGGCATCGTCGGCAAGCCGCTCGACATGACCTACCGCGTCATCTCGACGGAAAACGAGACCGGCCCGGTCGATGTGCGCGTCTCGGTCAATGGCGAGCAGGTCTCGGTCGAGCATGCAACCGTCGGCCAGCCCATGCCGCTGCAGGTGACCATCCCCGGTGCCGGCCGCAACATCATCGAACTCGCCATCGACCGCGAACCGGGCGAACTGACCGACACCAACAACCGCGCCATCGCGCTGGTCGACGGCATCCGCGAGAATCTGCGTGTGCTGCTCGTATCGGGCGAACCGCATGCGGGCGAGCGCACCTGGCGCAATCTCTTGAAATCCGACGCCTCGGTCGATCTCGTCCATTTCACCATCCTGCGGCCGCCGGAGAAGCAGGACGGCACGCCGATCAACGAATTGTCGCTGATCGCCTTCCCGACCCGCGAGCTGTTCGTCGAGAAGATCAAGGATTTCGACCTCATCATCTTCGACCGCTACCAGCACCGCGACGTGCTGCCGATCCTCTATTACGACTACATCTCCGAATATGTCGAAAAGGGCGGCGCGCTGCTGATCGCCGCCGGCCCCGAATATGCCGGCGAGGCTTCGATCGCGCGCACCCCGCTGATGTCGGCCCTGCCGGCAATGCCGACCGGCGAAGTGGTTGAAAAGGCTTTCTACCCGCGTCTCACCGACCTCGGCCAGCGTCATCCGGTGACCCGCGGCCTCGACGGTTCGGCCACCGAGCCGCCGCACTGGAGCCGCTGGTTCCGCACCATCGGCGTGCAGAATCCGCAAGGCGAAGTGGTGATGAAGGGCGCCGACAACCGGCCGCTGCTGCTGCTCGACCGCAAGGGCGAAGGCCGCGTCGGCATGCTTCTGTCCGACCAGGGCTGGCTGTGGGCGCGCGGCTTCGAGGGCGGCGGTCCGCATGTCCAGCTTTATCGCCGCATCGCCCATTGGCTGATGAAGGAACCCGAGCTCGAGGAAGAGCGGCTGACCGCCGAGGGACGCGGAATGGTGCTGGAGATCCGTCGCCAGACCATGGCTGACGATCCCGGCCCGGCGCAGATCATCACCCCCTCCGGCAAGACCGTGACCGTCAAGCTCGACAAATCCGAACCAGGTGTCTTCCTCGGCAGCGTCCAGACCAGCGAGATCGGCCTGTTCCAGGTCGCCAATGGCGATCTCACCGCGCTCGCCCATGTCGGGCCTGTCAACGCGCCGGAATTCGCCGACGTCGTCTCCACCGAAAACCGGCTGAGGGCACCGGCTGAGGCCACCGGCGGCAGCGTGCGCCGGCTGGCCTCGTCCACGGCCCTCGGCAGCGACGTGACCTTGCCTTCCATCGTGCCGGTGCGCTCGGCCGGCGAAGCCTCGGGCAGCGACTGGATCGGCCTGCGCACCACCGACGACAGCGTGCTGAAGGCCGTCTCGCGCGTGCCGCTGTTCGGCGGCTTCCTCGGCCTCGGCCTGCTGCTGCTGGCGATGGGTTCGATGTGGTACCGCGAGGGACGGTGAGAGCCTCTTCCTTCTCCCCTTGTGGGAGAAGGTGGCCTCGCGAAGCGAGGTCGGATGAGCAACTGTGTTTTCAGGCTTTGTCTGGACACCAGGGTTGGTTGTGTCGAAGCATGGCGCTGAGGATGGTCATAATCTTTCGGGCCACGGCGACGATGGCGACCTTTGGTTGCTTRCCGTTGGCAATGAGACGCTGGTGGAAGGCTCTGAGTACGGGATTTGAGCGGCTGGCGGTGAGCGCTGCCATGTAGACCACCCTGCGCAGAGCATGCCGGCCGCCCCAGATGACGCGGCGACCTTTGAAGGTGCCGGTATCGAAGTCGTAGGGCGCCAGACCGGTAAGCGCTGCAATCTCGCGTCGCGAGGCCTGCCCGATCTCCGGCGCCAGCGCCAGTATAGTATGGCTGAGGACTGGACCGGCACCG